>NZ_CP101458.1:2232744-2976992 GCF_024362525.1 Natrononativus amylolyticus | reverse complement strand
GTTCTCCGATCCCTCGACCGGCACCTCCCTCGTACTGCCGTCGTCGAAGTTGAGCGCGTTGCCGTAGTGGACGCCGGTCTGGAGTTCGATCGGGCGCCAGTCAGTGTCGAGGAGGTCGGCCTCGAGCCAGTCGGCGATCTCGCTGGCGTTTCCCACGGTCGCGGAGAGGGCGACGATCTGGAGGCCGGGCGTGAGCTTTCGGAGTTTGGCGAGGGTGACCTCGAGGGTCGGCCCCCTCCCTCGGTCGTCGATCAGGTGGACCTCGTCGGCGACGACGCAGGTGAGATCCGAGAGCCAGTCGGCGCCGTTTCGCACGAGCGAGTCGACCTTCTCGCTGGTGGCGACGATGATATCCTTCGTCGCGAGCCACTCGCTCGTCGACTCGTAGTTGCCGGTGGCGATGCCGGTCGTCACGCCGAACTCCTCGTAGGCGTCGAACTCGGCCTTCTTCTCGCTCGCCAGCGCCCGCAGCGGGACGATGTACAGCGCCTTCCCGCCGCGCTCGACGGCCGACAGCATCGAGAGGGCAGCGATCATCGTCTTTCCGCTCGCGGTGGGGACGGCGGCGACGAGGTTTTCGCCCTCGAGGATTCCCGACTCGACAGCCTCGGCCTGCGGCGGATACAGCTCCTCGATTCCCTCCTCCCGGAAGTGCTCGACGGCCCCGGTTGGGAGCCCCGAGAGCCCCTCGACGTTCATTACCCGTGATTGGGTCGTCCGGCGGTTTAAACTGTCGTCTCGCGGGACCCGGACGCCACCGCTATCGCACGTTTGCGCTCGCGCCTGTGGATCACCAGCTCGGCGCACGTCTTGAAGAACGCCAGCACGACGATCGCCCCCATCGGACTCCGGGTCAGGTCGGCTGCGCCCAGGCCAAAGATAATCGTCAGCATGAGAACCCAGAACCGGGGTGCGGGTTCGACCGCCAGCGACACCGGTCCGCGGCGTTCGTACTCCCGGTCGCCGACGTACTCGTACCGGTAGGAGAGGAGGTGGTAGCCGACGAGACTGACGGCAGCGAGGGCGACGACGTCCGGACTCGCGGGCTCGAGCGCCAGCTCTTCGGCCAGCGGGAGGAGGGCGAGGATCACCCCTGCGCCGACCCAGACGCCGACGTAACTCGAGACGAACGCGTCCGCGATCTCCCGGTTCGCTTTCCCGACGTACGATTCGGCCGGTTCGCCGTCGATCCCCGTCAGCGACCGAATCGCTGCGGGGTCGGTCCCCTCGGCGCGCCGGATTTTCGCCACGTAGATCGCGCCGACCACGCCGGTCTCGAGCCAGTAGACGAGCAGGAGGGCGTGGGCCTGCCAGCCGTACCACCAGATCGCGGCCAGTGACGCGAGGTTCGCGAGGATGACGCCGACGAACGCCGTCTGCGACCGTTTCCAGGGCGGTGACACGTCTCTTACGCGACAAGTTCGAAGCGCCGACACATACCGGTTCCGGTCGCCTCTCGTTGCAACGTGTTTCCCACACCGGTCCACTCCGCAGGTGGATGTACGGGCCGAGAAGCTGGTGGCAGTTCGAAGAGCGGACTCGAGCGTGTCACACCACGGCTCCGTCAGGGATTTACGCGGATGGTTCGAACCTTCGCGTATGAGAGTCGAGTTCGACGAGGACACCTGCATCGGGATGTACCAGTGCGTCGCCGAGTGGGAGGCGTTCAGCAAGGACAAGTCGGCGGGGAAGGCGGTGCTCGAGGACGCAGAAGAGGTCGAGGACGGAATCTTCGTCCGCGAGGTGCCCGAAGGCGCCGAACTCGACGCGAAGTTCGCCGCCCGGACCTGTCCCGTCGACGCGATCACCATCTACGACGACGACGGCGAGCAGTTAATTCCCTGAGGGAGGCCGAGAGCCGCGGTCCGCCGACGCGACAGGACTCACCCGCTCACCAACTGCTTAGTAACCGCCGGTCGTGGCCTCGTCTATGACCGCGAAGTACGAACCGGTCGACTCGCCCGACGAGACGACGATCTTCCCCTACCACGATCTGACGCCGCCCACCACCGGCGACGTCTACCGGGCCCGTCGTCGGATCGAGGGGCACTTGCCGCGAACGCCGCTCGTCCGGAGCGAGCCACTCTCGGCCGAGTTCGACGCCGACGTCTACCTGAAACGCGAGGACACGCTGCCGACGGGCGCGTTCAAGGTCCGGGGCGGGGTGAATCTCCTCTCACAGCTGGACGACTCGTTCTCCGAGCCGGGCGTGATCGCCGCGAGCACGGGCAACCACGGCCAGTCGATCGCCTACGCCGGCCGGACCTTCGAGATTCCGGTGACGATCGTCGTTCCGGAGGGCGCGAACCGGACCAAGGTGACCGCGATGGAGCGCCTCGGCGCGGCGGTGCTGTTCTCGGGGTCGGAGTTCGACGACGCCCGGACGCGGGCGGAGGCGCTCGCCGCCGAGGAGGGCTACCGGTACGTTCACTCGGCGAACGAACCCGCCCTCGTCGCCGGCGTCGGAACGGCGGGCCTCGAGGTCGTCGAGGACCTCCCGGACGTCGACTACGTGTTCTGTCCCGTCGGCGGCGGCTCGAGCGCCGCGGGCTACTGTCTGACGACGGGGGCGCTCGCCGACGCGACCGTGATCGGCGCCCAGTCGGAGGCCGCCCCCGCGATGCACCGCGCCTGGGCCGAAGGCGACCTCACGCCCCACGACCGGATGGAGACGTTCGCAGAGGGGATGGCGACCCGCACTCCGTTCGCGCTGACGACGGCGCTCCTCGGGGCGCACCTCGACGACTTCCGGCTCGTCAGTGAGTCGTCGCTCCGTCGGGCGATCCGCGATCTGCTCGCTCGAGACACGATCGTCGCGGAGGGCGCCTCGGCCGCGAGCGTCGCGGCGATGCGCCAGCTGGCCGACGAACTGGTCGGGAAGACGGTCGCGCTCCCGATCTCCGGTCGAAACCTGGACCTCGAGAAGCTCCCGTCGGCGTCCGAACTCGCCGAGCGCCGGTAACCGCCGGGGTCCGGCGCGCGTTGCGGCGCACTCCGGTGACGGCAAAAAACTCGGTCGCCCCGTCGCCGACGACTACGAGATCTTCTCGTACTGCTCTTCGAGTTTCTCCGCGGCCTCGCCGAGCTGGTCGCGCTCGAACTCCGAGAGCTCCCAGTCGACGATCTCCTCGACGCCGTTCGCGCCGAGTTTGACGGGAACGCCGAACGCGGTGTTCTCGTGACCGTACTCGCCCTCGAGTTTCACGCTCGCGGGCAGCACCTCGCCGGTGTCCCGGAGGACCGCCTCGGTCATGTGGGCGACGCCGGTCGCCGGCCCCCACTCGGTGGCGCCTTTCTTCTCGATGACGTTCATCGCCGAGGTCTTGAGCTCCTCTAAAATCTCCGATTTCTCCTCGTCGGTGAACTCGAGGTCCTGGCCGTTGACCCGAACCTTCGAGAAGACCGGAACCTGCGCGTCGCCGTGTTCGCCGAGGATCGTCGCCTCGACGTTCCGGACGGGGGCGCCGTAGCGCTGGGCGATGACGTACCGAAAGCGCGCGGAGTCGAGTCGGCCGCCGAAGCCGATTACCTTCTCGCGGGCGCGGTCGCCGGTCTCGTAGAGGTGGCGGTTGAGCAGGTCGACCGGGTTCGAGGTCGTGATCGTCACGAAGTCGTCGTTGTGTTCGGCGATCGAGGAGCCGATGTCCTCCATGATCGGCGCGTTGTCCCCCGCGAGGTCGATCCGGGTCTGGCCGGGCTGGCGCGGGATGCCGGCCGTGATAACGACGACGTCCGAGCCGGCGGTGTCCTCGTAGCCGCCCTGTCGGACCACCGTGTTCGAGTCGTAGGCGGCCCCGTGGTTCACGTCCGCGGCCTGCCCGATCGTGTCGTCTTCCTTGTCCGGAATGTCCACGAAGACGAGTTCGTCGGCGATCCCCCGCAGTGCGATGTTGTAGCCCGCCGCGGCCCCGACCGTTCCAGCCGCGCCGACCACGCTCACTTTCGTCATACCACGTACGAATCCGCCGTCCCTCGCGTTAAATCCGTCGAAAGGCGTAAATTCGCACGAACTGACGAGGTCGGGATCGACAGATGTCGAACCTCCGCGGGAGGCAACCGATCGAATCACCAGCCGCGCCCCCGTAGGCGCTCGCATGCGAGTCAGCGTCATCGGCGGCGGCACGATCACGGACGAGGAGACGGCGACGGCCACCGAGGTCGGACGGGAACTGGGCCGTCGCGGACACGCGGTCGTTTGCGGCGGTCTCGGCGGGACGATGGAGGCGGTCTGTCGCGGCGCGGCCGCCGAGGGGAGCGAGACGATCGGCATTCTGCCGACGGCCTCGAGAGCCGACGCCAACCCGTACGTCGAGACGGCGATCGCGACCGGGATGGGCCACGCCAGGAACGCGCTCGTGCCGCTCAACGGCGACGGGGTGATCGCGCTGTCGGGCGGCCCGGGAACGCTCTCCGAGATCGGGTTCGCACAGGCGTACGGCCGGCCGGTCGTCGGCCTCGACACCCACGAACTGCCCGGCCTCGAGACCGCGGAGACGCCCGCCGAGGCGGTCACGACCCTCGAGCGAGCGGTTCTCGAGTAGTCCCGCCCGGAGCGGCGGCGGGTCGTAGCTTTTTCCATCTCCCGCGACCTCTACGAACGTATGAGCGACTTCGACAAGGAAGCCGAGCGCGAGAAGCTTCGAGAGAAGTACGAACGCGACAAGGCCGACCGGGAGGCCACCCAGCGGATGAGCGACCTCCTGCTCAAGGGTGCGACGATGACGAACACCCACTGCAACACCTGCGGAGATCCGCTCTTTCGACAGAACGGAACGACGTTCTGCCCGTCCTGTCACGGCGGCCCCGAGGGCGTCGAGGGGACGGGCCTCGAGGCCGACTCGGAGACCGAACCCGCCGACGAGGAGGCGTCGACCGAGGGACCGGCGGCGTCCGACGCGGCTGCCGACGACGACTCGACCGAGAACACGCCGGCGGTCCCCTCCGGGGAGACCGCCGACCGTGAGGAGAGATCACGGGCACGACCGCCGACCGCGCCGTCGCGCGATCACGAGCGCCGCGTCGAGTCCGCGCCGTCGCCGGAGTCGGCGAGCGAATTGCCGGGCGACGGGCTATCGGTTACCGGGCCGTCCGACGCTCCGGGCGACCTCGAGGGTGCCCGCGCCTCTCTCGTGCGGGCGCTCGAGCGGTTCGCGCGGGCGGCCGCCGAGACGGACGATCCGCGCTACGCGCGGGAGTGTCTCGAGGCGGCACGCGAGGCGGCCGCCGCGCTGGCGACGCTCGAGCGCTGAGTCTCCGGACTGTCACTCCGGCGGCGCGATATCGATCGGCTCGTTGTCGCCGCAGCCGTGCTGGTAGATGATGTTGATGTACCGGTCCCGGTCCTCGGGCGTGTCGATGGTGTCCATCGTCACGTTCTCTCTGACCTGGTACATGTTGACGTGCGTGAGTTCGACGTCGTTCTCGTCGGCCCACGTGGTACAGAGGTACTCGGCCTTGAGCACCGACGCCTGCCCGTCGAACCCGGCCCGCCTGACGCTGTTCATGTAGAACCGCTCGCGGTAGGTTCCGAACTGCTTCTGGAGTTCCTTGCCCGGCCTGTCGTAAGTCATCTCCCGCTCGTTGTAGACGTCGATCACCTCCCCGTCTGCGGTCTGTGCCGGGAAGACGTAGTACCGATCCGTCGTCCGGGGCGTCGGGGCGAAGATGCTCCACGTCGGCTGATCGATGTTGAACCGGTCGGCGACGTCTTCGATCTCCTGTTGCGGCTCGGTCTGTCTCTCGTCGACGCCGCCGACCGGCGCGTACGAGAGCAGCGTGAACATGACGAGCGCGATCACGACCGCGCCGATGCCGATACTGTGCAGGTACGCACCCGCCTGCTTTCGCCGTCGGTCGTACGGCCGAACCCGCGGGAAGTACCTCCCCACTCGTCTCAGCCCCTCGAGGCGAGTTCTGAACTCCCGTTCGTCGACGCCGAGGTACCGGCCGACCGTCCGGAGGTCGATCCAGAACTGCGTCTGCAGGAACAGCATGACGCCGGCGAGGGCGACGTACGGGAACGCGCCGATACGGACCGTGATCGCGAACGACGCGTGGGCGACCATGAACATCCCGACGAGGAGCATCCGCCACCGCCCAGGCAGGAAGATGAGCAGCCACGAGAACCAGAGCATGTAGTACCAGGTCAACCCCCCGAACTGCAGTAGCGTCGGGAAGTTCCGCATGAACTCCCCGAGGAGGAACGTCGTGTTGTCGAGCCCCATGATGAGGGGGGTTGCCTCGCCGCCGGTCCACAGCGGGTCCATCGACTTGTGGTAGGCGTTGACGAAGTACATGGCGACCATCTGACACAGTATCAGCGCCGAGGCGATCGACGCGACCTGCGTTCGCGGCTCCCAGTCGGCGTGGAGCGCGTCGATCGACCACCGTTCGCCCAGCGGGAGGAAGATCGCCCAGAACAGCAACAGCCGGAACAGCGTGTCGGCGTAGCTCAACACGAGCGGGTTGTGGTGATCGAGCGAGATCACGAACAGGAACGACAGGAGCGTCGCGATCGTCGTCTTGTAGCCGAGGATGAGCTGTATCGCGATGAGCGCCTGGATCACCATCAGCGCCGCGATCAGCGTCGAATCGGTCGTGAAGTAGTAAAACGAGAACGCGTTGTCCGGCGTCATCGACTCCGCCAGCGACTGCGGGGCGACGCCGTCCTCACTGTAGAAGTACGAGAAGTTCCGCGACCGGAGCACCAGGTCGGCGAGTACGAGCAGCCCCACGAACACGCGGAAGACGGCCAGCGTCCGCGTATCTATCGCAATCGACTGTTCGAAGTTCCGTTTCATCCGCGTCGCGAGCGTCGAGGCCGTAGAACGCACGTTGGTAACCTATCCGCTCACGACCATCTTAGCTGTTGGCATCTCTCAGTTGGCCGACGGCGTGTACGCGCTGCCGATGACCTCGCGTATCCGCTCTGCAGTTACCTGCCCGACACCGTCGGCCTCCTGTAGCTCCTCCTCGCTCGCGATCATCACCGATTCGACGTCGCCGAACTCGGAAAGCAGCGACCGGGCGGTGACCGGACCGATCTCGGCGATCGCGCTCACGACGTACTCCTGTTGCTCGCTCAGGGTTTTCGCTCCCTTCTCGCCGTGGACCGACACCTCGCGACTCGAGACGTCCTGTTCTCGTCCGGCGATCACCGCCAGCAGTTCGGTCGTGTCCGCCTCGCTTTCCGTTCGGAGGACGCTCGCGCCGAAGTCGACGGCCAGACTCGAGAGCGCCCCCCTGATCGCGTTCGGGTGGATGTCGCGCTGTTCGTACAGCCCCTCGCCCTCGACGATCACGATCGGGCGGGAGTAGCCTCGCGACATCGCGCCCACCTGCTCGAAGATCGAGCGCTCGCCGCCGACCAGCGAGTCGACGAAGTCCGCCACCGACTTGCGCTCGACGACCACGCGGTCGGAGAGCACGTAGTCGCCGACGTCGAGGGTCTCGAGGCGAATCTCGATTCCCTCCCGTTTCGAGAGTTCGCGGGCGATGGTGGCGTCCATCTCGCGCTGGTCGGCGACGATCTCGATTCCGTCGCCGTCGGCGCTGGGCTCGTGAGTTTCGACCTCCTCCGTCGTCTCTCCGTCCGCGGCCTCCGCACCCGCGAACTTCTGTAGACCGGGCTGTTCTCGACCCCCCTCGCTTCCACTGGAACCCCCCTCGCCGTCGCCGGGTTTTCCGCCGTTCGACTCCACTTTCGCCCCGGTGGTGTACGTCTCGAGGGACTGCTGGGCGTCGTCGAGTTCGGACTCGAGATCCTCGGCCATCCCCTTCAGTTCTCGGAGTTCGCTCTCCATCTCCTTCTCGCGCCGGCGGGAGATCCAGAAGTAGGCCTCGTCGCGGGTGTCCTCGGCCATCAGGACGACGACGCGCCCCTCCGACTGTCGCCCCGTCCGTCCCTTGCGCTGGATCGAACGGATGGCGGTGGGAACGGGCTCGTAGAACAGCACGAGGTCGACCTCCGGTACGTCCAGTCCCTCCTCGGCGACCGAGGTGGAGACGAGCACCTCGAACTCGCCGGCGCGGAACTGGTCGAGCACCTCCTGTTGCTGGTTCTGGGTCATCCCGTCGCTCCCCTCCCGGTCGCCCTGGCCCACGAACCGCTTGGCGTCGAAGCTGGTGTTCAGAAACTCCGTCAGCGCCTCCGCCGTGTCTCGCGATTCGGTGAAGACGATGACGCGCTCGCCGCCCTCGAGCCCCAGCGTCTCCGCCAGCAGCATCCGCGTCTTGCGGTACTTCGGGTGGAGCTGATCGAACGATTCGGCCTTTCGCATCGCCTCCCGGACTCTTGGATCGCTCACCAGCCGCTGGCTCGCCTTCGAGGCGCCCGAGGTGCGGGCCTGGTTTCGCTGGCGCTCGAAGTACCGCCGGACCGCCTCGACGCTCTGGGTTTCGACCAGCGTCACCGCCTGGCGGAGCTTCATCACCTCCGCGTGGACGGACATCCCTTTGTACCCCTCCGACTGATCGTTGTTGATCAGTTTCTGGAGTTCGGCGCGCATCCGGTTCAGGTCCTTCTGGGACTGGTCGGGCTGGGTCGACCGCGCGACGCCGAGTTCCTTGAGCTTCTCGAGCCTGTCGCTGATCACCTCGTTCAGCCCGTCGCGGATCTCGAGGACCTCCTCCGGGAGATCGATCCGTTCCCACTCGACGTCCGTGTCGTGGGTGAACTCCGCGACGTCGGCGTCCTCCTCGGTCATCACCTCGACCTCTCGCAGCCCGAGGTTCTCACAGACCTCGAGGATCGCCTCCTCGTCGCCGCCGGGCGACGCCGACATGCCGGTCACGAGCGGCTGGCTCGCGTCGGCGTGGTAGCGTTCTGCGATGTAGTTGTAGGCGTAGTCGCCGGTGGCGCGGTGGCACTCGTCGAAGGTGATGTGAGTCACGCCGGCGAGGGAAACCCGCGAGCCGACGAGGTCGTTCTCGATCACCTGCGGGGTCGCCATGATCACCGTCGACTCCTCCCAGAGGGCGGCCCGGTCGTCGGGGCTGACGTCGCCCGTGAAGACGACGATCTCCTCGTCGGGTATCGCGAGCGCTTCGCGGTAGAAGTCCGCGTGCTGGGCGACCAGCGGCTTCGTCGGCGCGAGCATCAGCGACTTTCCACCCACTTCCTCGAGCCGTCTTGCGGTCACCAGCAGGCTCACCGTCGTCTTTCCCAGCCCCGTCGGCAGGCAGACCAGTGTGTGGTCGTTCGCCGCGGTGCCGGCGAGTTTCAGCTGGTAGAGGCGGCGCTCGAGGAAGTTCGACTCGAGCAGCGGGTGCTCGATCGCGGGCGGATCGTCCGGAACGGCCATTGCCACCGTTTCGCCGCCATCGTGGATAAGGATTGGTGTACCGCGGTGAAAGTAGTCGTCCCGATGTTCGGGCGCGCACGACCGATCTCGCGTGAACGAACAGTGTCGGCACCAGCGGTTTGTCCGCTCGAGACGTACCCACCCTATGGCTACCGACACCGCCGCCCGAGGGTGGCCAGAGTGGGGCGAACTCGCTCGAGCCGCCGCCTTCGTCGTCCTGATCAACGTCGTCGGGGGCGCTCCCGGTCTGCTCTCCTCGCCGGATACGGCCTGGTTTCGAAGCCTCGAGAAGCCGGCGTTCTACCCACCCGAAATCGCCTTTCCAATTGTCTGGACGCTCCTGTTCACCCTGATGGGGATCGCCCTCTGGCTCGTCTGGCGGAGCGACGGCCCCGGACGGCGGCCGGCGATCGGACTGTTCGCCGCACAGATGGTCTTCAACGTCGTCTGGACGCCCGCGTTCTTCACCTTCCAGGAACTGCTCGTCGCCTTCGGGATCATCGCCGTCCTCTGGCTGTTGCTGGTAGCGACGATCCTCGCGTTCCGGCGGGTCGACCGACGGGCGGCCCTCCTGCTCGTCCCCTATCTCGCATGGGTGACGTTCGCCGCCGTGCTCAACTTCGAACTCTGGCGGCTGAACGCCTAGTCGGTTGCCGCGTCAACCTCCCGGTCAGAAACCGAAGGAACTCACGACGGCGTAGACCGACGAACCCGACCACGAAAAACTCGAGCAGCGTACACCAGAGGTCGTCAGCCGGTCGGTCGAAAACGCGCTTCATAGTGGTGGTTTCGTCGGCCGACTATTGAACGTTCACGTCGCCTATCCGTCGGCGGCTCGTCGCGTCGGCGCCGCCGACAGCGGGAAATCAGGTCGCCGCCTCGGCGATCATCGCCACCAGGTCGTCGACCCGCGGCGAGGCGCCGACGGCGCGCTCGCCGGTGAGGTTCGCCGCGAGCACCGCGTACGTCGCCACCGGCTCGCCGCCGTCTTCGATGACGCCCGCGAGACAGGTGACGCCCGTGAGCGAGCCGCTCTTGGCCCTGATCGTCGCATCGACGTCGCCCAGACGGTTCCGAACCGTCCCGTCCTCGCCGGCGACCGCCATCGACTCGCGGAACGTCTCTCCCCACTCCTGGTCGATGCCCCACTCGATCATCGAGACGACGTCGTGAGCGGAGGCGAGGTCGTGTCTCGAGAGGCCGGAGCCGTCGCGGATCCGGGGCGTCTCCGCGCCCGCGTTTCGGAGCCGCTCGTCGAGATACGACTCCCAGGTAGCCCACGTGCCCAGCCCCTCGCGCTCGTAGGCAACCGTCCGGGCGATGTTCTCGCCGACCATGTTGTACGACCAGAAGTTGAACCCCTCCGCTACCTCCGCGAGCGTTCGGGACTCGTGGGTTGCCACCGTTTCCGCGAGATCGACCGACTCGTGACTGATCTCGATCTCGGGTTCGGCGCCGCCACCCGGCGTGACGGAGACCCCCTCGTCCTCGAGCGCGTTCGCGAAGAC
The DNA here is from genome assembly GCF_024362525.1 of Natrononativus amylolyticus. Lineage (GTDB taxonomy): Archaea > Halobacteriota > Halobacteria > Halobacteriales > Natrialbaceae > Natrononativus > Natrononativus amylolyticus. The sequence continues at coordinate 2,966,182 of NZ_CP101458.1, read as the reverse complement.
GTTCGCCGCGTACTCGTTGGGGGTTCCGATGGGGACCGAAGCGGTCGCCACGTCGTCGGGAATCATCCGACCGCCGATCTCGACGGTGTTCCGCCAGTGTTCGGACGTGCCGATGGTGACGAACCGGTCCTCGTCGACGCACTCGAGGTCCACGTCGACGTCGATTCCGTCCCAGTGGGGCTCGAGGGAGACGTCGAACTCGCAGCTGTCGCCGTCGCGGGAGGCGGTGACGTCGACTTCGTTGTGGTTGACGACGAACGCCGAACTCTTCGGGGCGTACGAGGAGGTCGCGTCGCCGAGGGTCCACGCCGGCGGGTACTCGCCGTCGTCGAACGCGGAGACGTCGACGACGAGGCGGTCGGTGACCCGTCGAATGCCGCTGTCGGCGACGGCCGCCGCGAGCTCGCGCAGGTCGTCTTCGGTCATATCCGGGTCGCCGCGGGCGACGACGCCCAGCGACTCGACGACGCCGTCGTTTCGTCGCTCGCCGACGACGCCGACGGTCGTCTCGAAGCGGTAGTCGGGGCCGAGTTCGTCGAAGGCGGCCGCCGTCGTCAGCAGCTTGGTCGTCGACGCCGGCGGCACCGGCATCTGGGGGTCGTGACTCGAGATCACGTCGCCGGTCTCTACGTCGCGAGCGAAGACGCTGATCGCCGCCCGATCGATCTGATCGAACGCGTCGCCGGGGTCGACCTGCGTCGTGGTCTCCCCGCCGTCGGTCACGGCCTGTCCGGACCCCGTCGCCATCCCCGCGAGGACCGCCAGTCCGCTCGCCTGTACGAATCGCCGCCGATCCAGCCGAAGGTTCTCCAGCATGAGTCGCCTGGGTGTGCTCACCCACCGCACCTAATGTTCACACCTAGCATGATAGGATCGGAAATCTCCGTAAAACATCACCGTATAGTAGAACGAACCGGCTAGACGGGAAGGAACGCGAGGACCAGGTACGCCAGCACGGCGGCGTAGATCGGAATCGTCAGGTTGTCGTCGAGGACGAAGTCGCCGTACATCACCTTGACCCCGTCGGCGAGCGTCGCGCCCAGGGCAGCGGCGACCGCTGCGGCCGGCGGCAGGAACGGCAGCGCGAGCACCAGCATGACCCCGAACGTCGCGGCGAGCACCGTCGGACTCTTGACCCGCCGCAGGGTGTCGTCCGAGAGTGCGCCGCTGATCGGATCGCCCAGCGCGAGCATCAACATCGCGGGGAGGGCGATCTCGGGGTCGAAGAGCAACACGACGACGGTCATGCTCACCATGTAGTAGCCGTAGCCGGCGAACTGGTCCTGTTCGTACTCGCGGGTGAGCTTCTCGTAGATCCACCACTCGAGTCCCACCCGCAGCCGGAGGAACTCGAGGGCGATCACGCCCAGCGAGAGCAGGAACATCAGGACCTGGAATCGGCCCCACGAAAGCGGGAACTCGAGGTACCGTGCGAGCAAGAACAGCGCCACGAGTCCCGATCCGCTGGCGTGGACCAGCCGTCGCTTGAGTTCGTCGGCCATCCCGTGAACCCTCACGGGACGATACCTTCAGTTCGTCGGAACGCCCTCGAGTAACTCCTCGAACGCGAGCGTGCCCGCCCGGAGTGCCGACAGCGTCTCCGGGAGCTCCTCGACCGACAGTCGCGTCTGGGCCGTCGAGTCGCGCTCGCGGACCGTCACCGTCCCGCCGTCGTCCGTTTCTTCGATCGTCTCGTAGTCGACGGTCACGCAAAACGGCGTGCCGATTTCGTCCTGGCGACGGTAGCGCCGGCCGATGTTCCCCGAGTCGTCGTAGCTCACCGAGAGACCGGCCGCCCGCAGCGAGGCGGCGACCTCGCGAGCGGTCGCCTCGAGTGCGTCGTCGCTCTGGAGCGGGAAGACGCCGACGAAGGTGGGGGCGACCTCGGGCTCGAGTTCGAGGTAGGTCCGGGCCTCGCCGTCGACCTCGTCCTCGCGGTAGGCGTGGTGGAGCACGGTGTAGACGAGCCGGTCGACGCCGAAGGAAGGTTCGATGACGTGCGGGACGATGTGTTCGCCCGCTTCCGTCTGTTCCTCGACCGAAAAGCCGGTCTTCTCGGCGGGGATCTCGTGGGCTTCTCCCTCGAGTTCGATCTCGACGCTGTCGCTCTCGAACGCGGCCCGGTCGCGCTCGGCCAGGGTCTCGAGGGCGTCGACGACTGCCCCCGCGTCGCCGCCGAACTCCGGCCCGAGGTAGCTCATGTCGGGATCGACGGTCGCGCGCTCGACGGTTTTCGGTTCGTCGTACTGCTTGAACACCGTCAAGCGCTCGTCGGAGTGGGCCTGGTGTTTCGAGAGGTCGTAGTCGGTCCGGTTGGCGAAGCCGGCGATCTCGATCCAGTTACTGTCAATCTCGCTCTCGGCGTCCCAGCAGTCGGCGGCATAGTGGGCGCGCTCGCCGGCGAGGTGCTGGCGGTACCGGAAGCGGTTCATGTCGACGCCGACCGATTCGTACCACTCGGCTGCGACGCCGAGGTAGTAGGCCACCCAGGCGTCGGTGATGATCCCCTCGTCGACCGCCTCGCCGATGGTCGTCTCGATCGCACTCCCGTCGTCCGCTTGCTGCTCGTCGACGGGATACAGCGGCACCATGACGTCCTCGACCGCCGCGAGGTCCGGTTCGTCCTCCTCGGGGTCGATGAAGTACTCGAGTTCGGCCTGGGTGAACTCCCGGGTGCGGATGATCGATCGGCGGGGACTGATCTCGTTTCTGTACGCGCGGCCGATCTGAGTGACGCCGAACGGCAGCGTGTTCCGGGCGTACTCTTTCAGGCGGGCGAACTCGACGAAAATGCCCTGTGCGGTCTCCGGGCGCAGGTAGCCCGGCTGGGAGTCGCCGGGACCGATGTTCGTCGCGAACATCAGGTTGAAGTCCTCGATCGCCTGCCCCGCCAGGCCGGCGCCACAGGCGGGACAGACGAGTTCGTACTCGGCGACTATCTCCTCGACCTCCGCGATCGGCAGGCTCTCTGCGTCCTCGTACTTCGTGTTGTCCTCGACGATGTGGTCCGCGCGATGGCTCTCACCGCACTCCGGACACTCGACGAGCATGTCGTCGAAGGTGTCGAGGTGGCCAGAGGCCTCGAAGACGGGTTCGGGCATGATCGTCGGCGCGTCGATCTCCATGTTCCCCTCCTCGAGCGCGAAGCGCTCTCGCCAGGCGCTCTCGACGTTGCCCTTCAGCGCCGCGCCCTGCGGGCCGAACGTGTAGAAGCCGCCGACGCCGCCGTAGGCGCTCGCGGACTGGAAGAAGTAGCCCCGGCGCTTGGCGAGTTCGGTGAGCTTCCCGCTGACGCCCTCACTCATACAGCGCCTCCAGCAGGTCGACGTCGCGGACGATGCCGGCCAGCTGGTCGCCCGAGACCATCGGGATCTGCTCGATGTCGTTGCTGATCATCAGCTGGGCGGCCTCCTGAACCGGCTTTCGCGTGGTCACCGAAATCACGTCCGAACTCATGAACTCGGAGACGGGTTCGCCGGGAATCTCGATGTCCCGCGTCGGCAGGTACCGGCTCCCGACGCCTTTGATGCCCTCCCAGGACCACTCGGAGTCCTGATCCGGGAAGTTGTCGCCGGTCTCCTCTTCTCCCTCGACGATGCGGGCGACGTCGATGATGTCCACCTCGGTGAGCACGCCGCTCATCCGGCCGTCGTCGTCCAGCGCGACGGTGTAGGGAACGTTCGCGTAGGAGAGTTCGCGCTCGGCGACGGGCAGCGGCGCGCCCTCGTAGGTCGTGTTGACGTCCCGACTCGCGTACGAGCCGACGGTGCCGTCGGTCTCCTGGTCGCCGGTCGCGATCGCGTGGATCACGTCGGTCACGGTGACGATCCCCTCGAACTCCCCGTCTTCGGACGGCGACGAGCCGTCCGAACGGTCGGCGGAACTCCGTTCCGCGCTATCGACGACGGGAACGCGGCGCGCGCCCTCCTCGGCCATCAGTTTCGCGACCTCCTCGAGGGGCGTCCCGGTCGTGGTCGTCGGCACCTCCTCCATCAGCATAACCAGCTGGTCTTCGTCGGGCTGTTCGATCAGTACGTCCCGAGAGACGAGCCCCCGGTATTCGGTTCCCTCGTCGGTCGGTTTGACGACCGGAACGGACGAAAACGACCGTTCCTGCAGGTACTCGAGGACGTCGGTTCGCGTCCCCGGAAGCTCGACGGTTACGACCTCCGAGCGGGGGGTCATCGCATCGGCAACGTTCATGGTCCATCCGTACGGCCAAAATGTGTATAAACCCAGTGTTTCGCGCGGCCCGCGCGGTGCCCTGTGGAGACCGGTCGCCCTCGACGTCGGTCGTCGACTCGTTCTCGCCGTCGGACCGGTTCGACGGGTTTATACTCGAGTGATTGTGAACTACACGCATGGTGTCGAGACCACACGACTCCCGCGGGACGGTCGTCAGCTCGATCGACTCCGACGGCCACAGCGAGGCGTACATCATCGCGGACATCGCCGCGGACGACGCGTGGCTCTCGATGCACGCCGACGACGCGCCGACGCTCTCTGCCTGGTGTTGACCACCGTCGCTCACGTTCTCCGATAGTCACGACTGAAACGATGGACACGCGCTCGCAGGTGTCTACTGACTTTCAGTGGCTACTACAGCCGTCGCTTCCCGCACAGCGAACGGTATATACTTCTCGATCCGCAACTCGCCTCCGATGGTCGGTCCTCAATCGCGACCCGGTACCACTGACGAACTCGGCTTCGACGAGACGCGCGGTCCCGTCTCGAAGTTTCTCGGCAAGTTCGTCCCGCGACCGATCGCCCGCCGGGCCGTCTCGGTGTCGGTTCGAACCGACCGCGAGGTGTACGACCGGGGCGAGCCGGTCGACGTCACCGTCGACTTCAAGAACCGGCTCCCGGTCGGCGTCGAGATTCCGACGCCGAAACACCGCCTGTGGGGGTGGACCGTCGACGGCGAACTCGAGGCCAGCGACCAGCGTCGCTACACCAGGCCGGTCCCCTCGTCGTTTGTGTTTCAGGGTGGCGAGCGAAAACAGGTCTCGTTCGTCTGGAACGGGCGGTTCGAGCGAACCGGACGTGATCATCGGTGGGTGTTACCCGATCCCGGCGACCACGAGATTTCGGTGTTTATCGCCACCCACGACGACCGCTACCGGCCTACGGACTCGACGACGATCACGATTCGGTCGTGAGTCGGCGGGCGCGCCCCGCGCCTACCGATGGAGGTGACAGGCCGCCAGGTGGCGGCTATCGCCGTACTCGGGTTCGAGCTCGTAGTGTGGCCGCTCCTGGGCGCAGATGCTCTCCCTGGCGAAGGCATCGAGCAACAGCTCCGTCGCCTCCTCCATGCGCTCGGTCCGCTCCTCGTCGGCCTCGTTGCCGCCGGGACTCGAGGCGAGTTCGAGCGCCTCGGTGACGATCCGGCCGGCCTCGCCGTCGGGCTCGCCGTCGGCGAAGTACTGCGATCGCAGTTCGGGCGCCGGCGCCGGCTCGAGCGTGCGACGCTTGACCGCGCGCATGAACGTCCGGGTGTTCTCCCAGGTCGTCTCGGTCCACTCGTAGCTGTCGGGGGCGATCAGGCGCGGACACCGGGTGCGGAACCGACAGCCCGACGGCGGATCGAGCGGGCTCGGCACCTCGCCCTCGAGGACGCCGCGGACGCCCTCCTGGCGCGGATCCGGCACCGGGATCGACTCGAGTAGTGCCCGCGTGTAGGGATGCTGTGGGTTCTCGAACAGCTCCTCCTTGTCGGCGAGTTCGACGATGTTGCCGAGGTACATCACCGCGACCCGGTCGGAGATGTGGCGGATCACCGAGAGGTCGTGGGCGATGAAGAGGTAGGTGAGCCCGAACTCCTCCTGGAGTTCCTCCATCGTGTTCATCACCTGCGCCTGGATGGAGACGTCCAGGGCGGAAACGGGCTCGTCGCAGACGATGAAGTCGGGGTTGACCGACAGCGCCCGCGCGAGGTTCACCCGCTGGCGCTGGCCTCCCGAGAAGGCGTGTGGATACCGGTTGTAGTGGTGGGGGTCGAGCCCGACCTTCTCGAGCAGTTCCTTGGCTCGCGCCTCCCGGCCCTCGTCGTCGAGCATCCCGTGGGCTCGCATCGGCTCCTCGATGATCTGGCCGACTTTCAGCCGCGGATCGAGCGAGGACTGGGGATCCTGGAAGATCATCTGGATCTCAGAGCGCTTCTGCCGGAGGTCCTCGCCGCTCATGTCGGCGAGATCGGTCCCCTTGAAGTTGATCGTTCCCTCCGTCGGCTCGAGCAGTCGCAGGATCGTCCGGCCGAGCGTACTCTTGCCGCAGCCGGATTCGCCGACCAGTCCGAGCGTTTCGCCCTTCCGGATGTCGAAGCTGACGTCGTCGACCGCCTTGACGTACTGCTGGCCCGTGCTGATCGGCGGGAATTGGCCCGGTTCGAAGTTGATGCCGGCGAGCAGCCCCGAGTCCTGGGTGAAGTACTTTTTGAGGCCGTCGATCTCGACCAGCGGCTCGCCGTCTCGAATCTGCTCGCCCTCCATCTCGGAGCCGATCTGGCTACTCACTGCCCTCACCCCCGCTGCCGGGCTTGGCCGTTAGCTGTGGCTCCTCCTCGAGCGGTTCGCTCGTGTCGTAGCCGACGTCGAACTCCTCGTGTTTGACACAGGCCGCCCGGTGTGGGTAGCCGTCGGCCGTGGCGACCTGCTTCGCTTCGGGGTGGACCTGCTGGCAGACCTCCCTGGCGTCGGGACAGCGCGGGTGGAACCGACAGCCCGACGGCGGGTTGATCGCTTCGGGCATCACGCCCCTGATCGGCTCCAGGTCGCCGACGGTCCGATCGGGACGGGGCATCGAGTTCAACAGCGCCTTCGTGTACGGGTGTTTCGTGTCGTAGAATAGCTCGTCGACGGGCGCCTGTTCGACGATCTCGCCGAGGTACATCACGTTCACGCGATCACAGATCTCGGCGACGACGCCCATGTCGTGGGTGACCCAGATGAAGCTCGTGTCGTACTTCGCCTGGAGGTCGTCGACCAGGTCCAGAATCTGTCCCTCGACGGTGACGTCGAGCGCCGTGGTCGGCTCGTCGGCGATGATGAGGTTCGGCTCGCAGGCCAGCGCCATCGCGATCAGCACGCGCTGGCGCATCCCGCCGGAGAACTGGTGGGGATACTCCTCGTAGCGCTTCTCGGGGTCGGGGATCCCGACCTCCCGGAGCATGTGGACCGCCTCCGCCTTGGCCTCCTCTTTCCCCATGCCGCGGTTGAGTTCGATGAACTCCCGTAACTGGCCGCCGACGGTGAACACCGGGTTCAGCGACTCCATCGGGTCCTGGAAGATGACGGCGATCTCGCGGCCACGGATCCGGTCGCGCATCTCCGTGTTCGACAGCATATCGTCGCGCTCGCGAAGTTTGCCGTCGGGGCCTTCCTCGAGGCCGAAGATGGTCTCTCCCTTGTACGTTATTTCGCCGCCGACGATCTCGCCGGGGTTGTCGATGAGCCGCAGCAGGCTCATTGAGGCGACGCTCTTGCCGGCGCCGCTTTCACCGACGAGGCCGACGATCTCGCCTTCGTGGACGTCGAAGGAGATGCCGTCGACTGCGCGAACGGTTCCTGCCTCTGTGAAGAACTGCGTCTTCAGATCTCTGACGCGAAGAAGTGGTTCGGAACTCATTGTTAGTCGTCGATCCGGGGGTCGAGTGCGTCTTGCAAGCCGTCACCGAACAGGTTGAACCCCATGATGGCGATCATGATCGCCAGCCCTGGCCAGATCGAGAGCCAGACGTTCGAGTGCATGTAGCCGTGTGAGACGTTCAGCATCTGTCCCCAGTCGGGCGTCGGCGGCTGTGCGCCGTAGCCGAGGAACGACAGCCCCGCGACGATGAGGATCGTCACCCCGATCTGGAGGGTGGCGTACACCATCACCGGCGCGAAGCTGTTCGGGACGATGTGTCTGAGGATGATGTGGCGATCCTTCACCCCCGAGGCGCGTGCCGCTTCGATGTAGTCCATCTCGCGGACGCTCAACACCCGGCTGCGTATGATCCGGGCGAACACCGGGATGAACGTGATCGCGACGCCGATGGCGGCGTACCACATGTTCGGGCTGCCGGCGAACTCGATGAAGACGATGATCAGGATGAGCGCGGGGATCGCGTACAGCGTCTCGACGGCGCGCATCAGGACGTCGTCGACCCAGCCGCCGTAGTAGCCGGCGACGGAGCCGACGATCGTCCCGCCGACGAGGCCGATCGAGGTCGCGATGAGTCCAACGGACACCGATACCTGGGTCCCGTAGACGATCCGCGTGAAGTAGTCACGGCCGTCCGGATCGGTCCCCAGCGGGTGTGAGAGCGTCCCATCGGGGTGGAACGCCGGCGGGACGTGGGACTCTCCCTCGCCCGGTGGGGGGATCTGCGTCGGATGGTCGAAGATCGGGAGCGCCTCGGCGATGGCGTAATCCGACACCGCATCGAAGGTGAGCCGCGAGAGGTTGCTGTCGATCGTCGCGTACGCCGCGACCAGCAGGACGAACGCGATGACGTAGAACCCCCACCTCGCCGTGGTGTCCCGTCTGACTTTCGCGAGGGTGTACCGCCACCCGACGCGCGCCTCTACCTCCTCGTCTCCGAGCTCGGAGTCGGACCCCGAGCGGCTTTCGGCCTGTGATTCACTTACTGCCATCGGTCACTCCTCCTCCCCATAGGTCACTCGTGGATCGATGTACGCGTACGCGATGTCGGTGATGACGACGCCGATGACGAACAGCGTTCCGAGTACCATCGTCAGCCCCATCACGACCTGATAGTCGTTCTGCGCGATCGCCTCGATGAACAGCCGCCCCATCCCGTTGATGTTGAACACCATCTCGATGAGGACGGCGCCGCCGATCGCCGTCGATAGGTTGAGCCCGACGATCGTGATGATCGGCAGCTGTGCCACCTGAAACGCGTGCTTGCGGAGGATCGTCCGCTCCGGAACGCCGTAGGCGCGGGCGAGTTTGACGTACTCGCCCTGGAGCGACTCGATCATCTGGGTCCGCTCGACGCGCATCAGCGTCGCCATCTGGAGCGTGCCGAGCGCGATCATCGGCAACAGCAGGTACCGCAGCGAGTGATACCAGAGCTCGAGGTGGTTGCTGTAGCCGTAGGAGTCCGGCGGCCGCCACGGGTAGACGAGCCCGCTCGAAGGCAACACGCCGAGCGTGACCGCGAAGATCAGAATCAGCATGATGCCGATCCAGAACGACGGGGTGCTGACGCCGATGAGGGCGACGATCCGCGAGACGTGGTCGGTCGGTTCGTTGCGCCGCTTCGCGGCGATGATTCCCAGCGGAATCGCGGTCGCGAGGGCGAACGCGTACGCGGAGAGGACCAGGAACAGCGTCGGTCCGGCGCGGTGGAGGACCAGGTCGGACACCGACCGGTTTCGGTGGATGCTATGTCCGAGGTCACCCTGCACTACGCCCGCCATATATGTGATATACCGTTCGTGTAACGGTCTGTCGAGGCCGTACCGCTGTTCGATCGTCCGGATCATCTCCTCGTCGTGCTCCACCCCCTGGAGCATGAGGCGAACGGGGTCGCCCGGCCCCAGGTTCGCCAGGAGAAACGTGATGATGGAGATGCCGATCAGGACGGGAATCGTCTGGATCAGCCGGTAGATCGTGTATCGAAGTAATCCCATCTCTTACGTGCTAATGTGGGTCTGTCATGCGTGACGTTATAGCGCTTTTCGTTTGGTAGCTGTCTCACCGCCGAAAGAACAGACGAACGTTCCCGCTCGGCTACTGGAGCGAAACGTTCGTGTGGTAGGAGATCAGGTTCGGGTTCGTCTGGACGTTCGGGTGGACCTCGAGGCCCTCGACGTGGTCGCCGGAGGCCATCGTGTTGTGCTGGGTGAACGCCGCCAGCGCGGGCAGCTCTTCGACGATCTCCTCGATGACGGGCTCGTAGATCTCGTAGCGCTCGTCCTGGTCGGCGGTCGTTCGCCCTTCGGCGATCGCGTCGTGGAAGCCGTCGCTGCCCTCGTAGAAGTGACCCTGGTTGACCCCGGCCTGACTCTCGTGGAACAGCGAGTAGAGGTAGAAGTCGGGGTCGGGGCCGCCGGTCCAGCCCAGCAGGTACATCTCGTAGTCGTCGGCGTCGCCCGTGTTGTAGGTCTCGACGAGCTGGCCGAAGTCGAGAACGTTGACCTCGGCGCCGTAGCCGATCTCGCCCAGACGAGTCGCGATCCGCTCGGCCAGCGAGGCGCGGATGCCTTCGGGCGTGATGATGATGGGCTCCCAGTCGTCGTCGACGGCATCGGACTCGTCGAGGAGTGCCTCCGCCTCCTCGGGGTCGTACTCGGGTAGCATCTCGCCGTACTCGTCCTCCGGGAAGCCCCAGACCTCGTTGACCGTCGGCGGGATCGGGTTCGTCATCGGATCGGCCGTGTGCTCGGCGTGCTCGTTGACGAAAGACTCCATGTCGAAGGAGTGGGCGATGGCGCGACGGACGTCCGGATCGGTCGTCCCGCCCTCGTTACAGTTGAACGCCAGGTACATGTACGACGGGCTCTCCGCGCGGTGGACCTCGACGTTGTCCTCGCCTTCCAGCACGTCCCAGTCGTCGTTCGGGATGCCGGCGATCGCGTCGGTTTCACCGGCGCGGATGTCGCTGATGCGGCCGGCGTCGTCGTCGTGGGCGACGAAGGTGACGCTCTCGATGTTCGGCTCCTCCATCTCGTCGTCCCAGTAGTCGTCCCAGCGCTCGAGTTCGACGTACTCGTTCTCCGAGAAGTCCTCGAAGGTGTACGGACCGGAGCCGATCGGGTCGGTGTTGAACGCGTCGCGGTCGTCGGTCCGCGCCTCCTCCGGGGAGATCGTCACGGCCATCGTCTGCAGCTCGAACGGACCGTACGGCTCCTCTAAGTTGACCTCGAGCTGGTAGTCGTCGATCGGTTCGGCCGACTCGATCATGTCGTAGGAGGCGGCGTTCTCCGTCTCCTCCTCGACGGGTGCGAGGAACGAGTGGGCGACGTCCGAGGCGGTCAGCTCGTCGCCGTTGTGGAACTCGATCCCCTCGTGGATCTCGAACATGAACCGGCGACCGTCGTCCTCGACGTCCGGTTCGCCCGTCGCGACCTTCGGCTCGAGTTCGAGGCCCTCGCCCCACTCGTACAGCCCGTCGAAGACGAGCCCGTACACCTGGGCGCTGTAGGCGTCGTTCGCGATGACCGGGTCGAAGTCTTCCGCACGGGACTGTTCCTGCGTGAAGTGGAACACCGCGGAATCGCCGTTCCCACCTGGGTCGGCGTCGTCGGCACCGTCGTCGGTCTCACCGTTCTCTCCCCCAATACACCCTGCGATGGCTGCGGCCGAAACTGCTGCACCCGACGCGAGCAGGTTCCGCCGCGTGATGTCGAATTGCTTCCGTGCCATTCTAGCATAACGGGACACAGATACCTCTATATATGTTTTGGTATCGGCTGCAATTTAGCCGCAAACCGTGTGTTGACACGCCTCATTTTCTCATGAAAGTCAGTTTCGGAGACGGTAAATTTAAGTACTATCACAAAACCTCTCGAAGAGTTTACTAAAGTGACGTGTGTTGTCGGCTGGCGCGCGACCGATTACCTTTTTCCACTCGGGGATACAGGTGATCGGTATGAACTATCAGGCGGTCGAAACCGAGTCGGAGTACGTCGCTCGCCTCGAGACCGGCGCAGACTGGCGCGCCGAGATCGAGGCGCTCGCTGCCGAGGTCGACGCCGACGCGGGCTGGTTTACGGCCCTCGGCGCCGTCCAGGACGCCGAACTCTGGTTCTACGACCAGGACGACCTCGAGTACTACCCGATCGAACTCGACGAACCGCTCGAGGTGGCGAGCTGCGTCGGCAATATTTCGTGGCTGGGGGAGGAGCGCTTCGCCCACACCCACGCCGTCCTCTCGCGGCCCGACGGCGAGACGCTCGCGGGGCACCTCGACGCCGCGACGGTGTGGGCGGGCGAGGCTCACCTGCGGGTCTTCGCGGAGTCCCTCGAGCGGGAGCACGACGAGACCACCGACCTCGACCTCTGGCTGTAGCATGCGGGAGGCCGACCAGCGCTACTTCGAGCGGCTGGAATCCCAACTCGACGACGCCCTCGAGGTCGCCCAGACGGCGAAGCGCCGCGGCGACGACCCCGAACCCGAAGTCGAGATTCCCGTCGCCCAGGACATGGCCGACCGCGTCGAGAACATCCTCGGCATCGAGGGCGTCGCCGAACGGGTGCGCGAACTCGAGGGGCGGATGAGTCGCGAGGAGGCCGCGCTCGCGCTCGCAGAGGACTTCGCGGAGGGAACCGTCGGCGACTACGAGACGAAAGCCGGAAAGGTCGAGGGCGCCGTTCGAACGGCGGTCGCCCTGCTCACCGAGGGGGTCGTCGCGGCCCCCATCGAGGGGATCGACAAGGTCGAGTTTCTGCAAAACGACGACGGCAGCGAGTTCGTCAACGTCTACTACGCCGGGCCGATCCGATCCGCGGGCGGGACCGCCCAGGCGCTGTCGGTGCTCGTCGCCGACTACACCCGCGCGCTCGTTGGCCTCGACCAGTACGAGGCCAGAAGCGAGGAGGTAGAACGCTACGCCGAGGAGGTTGCGCTGTACGACAGCGAGACCGGACTGCAGTACTCCCCGAAGGATACGGAGACGAAGTTCATCGCCAAACACCTCCCGATCATGCTCGACGGGGAGGCCACCGGCGACGAGGAGGTCTCGGGCTTTCGGGATCTCGAGCGCGTCGACACCAACTCCGCCCGCGGCGGGATGTGTCTCGTGCTCGCCGAGGGGATCGCCCTGAAAGCGCCCAAGATTCAGCGCTACACCTCCCAGCTCGAGGAAATCGACTGGCCGTGGCTCCAGGACCTGATCGACGGAACCTACGGCGACGAATCGGGAGCCGAAACTGCCGAGGGCGACGAACCGGCAGGCGAAGGTGACGGCGCCGAGGCCGAAGACGACGGTGACGACGTCGAAGCGAACGACGAACCCGACGGCCCGGTCCGGGCGAAACCCTCGACGAAGTTCCTGCGGGACCTCATCGCCGGCCGGCCGGTGTTCTCACATCCGAGCGCCGAGGGCGGCTTCCGACTCCGCTACGGCCGGGCGCGCAACCACGGCTTCGCGACCGGCGGCATCCACCCCGCGACGATGCACCTCGTCGACGACTTCCTCGCGACCGGCACCCAGATCAAGACCGAACGGCCCGGCAAGGCTCACGGGATCATTCCCGTCGACTCCATCGAGGGGCCGACGGTGAAACTCGCCAACGGCGACGTCCGCCGGATCGACGACCCCGAGGAGGCCCTCGAGGTCCGAAACGGCGTCGAGAAGATCCTCGACGCCGGCGAGTACCTGGTCAACTACGGCGAGTTCGTCGAGAACAACCACCCGCTCGCCCCCGCCTCCTACGTCCCCGAGTGGTGGATCCAGGACCTGGACGCCGCCGGCGCCGACGCCCAGGCCCTCGAGGACGACCCGCGAATCGACCTCGAGGACCCGAGCGCCGAACGGGCGCTCGAGTGGGCCTTCGAGTACGACGCGCCGCTGCACCCGAAATACACCTACCAGTGGCACGACCTCTCCGTCGAGGCGTTCTGCGGACTGGCCGAGGCCGTCACTCGAGGCGAACTCGAGGGCGAGACGCTCGTCCTCGAACCCGAGGACGAAACCGCTGCAGCCCTCGAGACGATCGTGATCGAACACCGCCAGCGACCGGACCGGATCGAGGTCGACGACTCGCTGCCGTTCGTTCGGACGCTGGGCCTTACAGAAGAACTCGAGCGGACGTGGAACGACGTCGACCTCTCAGAACGCGCGCGAACCTGGGGCCTCGAGGCGGAGGGCGAGAACGCGATCGAGGCGGTCAACGAGGTCGCCCCCTTCGCGGTTCGCGAGCGGGCGCCGACGCGGGTGGGCAATCGGATGGGCCGCCCCGAGAAATCCGAGCGCCGGGACCTCAGCCCCCCGGTCCACACCTTGTTCCCGATCGGTGAGGCCGGCGGCGCCCAGCGCGACGTCGCCAAGGCGGGCAAACACGCCGAGACGATGTCGGACACGCCGGGGGTCGTCGAGGTCCAGATCGGCCGCACGCGGTGTGAGTCTTGCGGGGAGGAGACGTTCAAGAACCGCTGTCCCGACTGCGGCGAGCGAACGGTTCCCGACTACCGCTGTCCCGACTGCGAGCAGGTCGTCGACCCCGACGAAGCCGGTCGCGTCGAGTGTTCGCGCTGCGAGGTCGAGGCGACCTGCGTCGAGGTGCGCGAGGTCGACGTAAACGAGGTGTACCGCGGGGCGCTCGAGTCGGTCGGCGAACGGGAGAACGCCTTCGAGATCGTCAAAGGGGTGAAGGGACTCACCTCGACGACCAAGATCCCCGAACCGATGGAGAAGGGGATTCTCCGGGCGAAACACGACGTGAGCACGTTCAAAGACGGCACCGTCCGCTACGACATGACCGACCTCCCCGTCACGTCGGTTCGGGCGAGCGAACTCGACGTCGACGCCGGCCAGCTCCAGGCGCTCGGCTACGAGGAAGACGTCCACGGCGACCCGCTCACGCACGAGGACCAGCTGGTCGAGCTGAGAGTGCAGGACATCGTCCTCTCGGACGGCGCCGCCCAGCACATGATGCAGACCGCCGACTTCATCGACGACCTGCTGGTGCAGTACTACGGCCTCGAGCCCTTCTACGAACTCGAGGACCGCCAGGACCTCGTGGGCGAACTGGTGTTCGGGATGGCACCCCACACGTCGGCGGCAACTGTCGGGAGAGTGATTGGTTTTACGAGCGCCGCAGTCGGATACGCGCATCCGTTCTTTCACGCCGCGAAACGCCGGAACTGCTTCCATCCGGACACGAAGGTCTGGTACCGTGACGAAGCGAACGAGTGGCACCACGAACCGATCGAAAAACTCGTCGAAGAGCGACTGGACGACCCCGACCGAGACGACTTCGGGACGCTCGTACAGGAACTGGCAGGGGACGTAATCGTTCCGTCGATCGACGAGGCGGGGGCGCTCACGCATCAGCCGGTCGAAGCGGTCTCGAAACACCCCGCACCGAACCACCTCGTTCGGCTCGAGACACGAAGCGGTCGCGAGATCACGCTCACCCCTGACCACGAGGTCCACGTCTACGAGGACGGGGAACTGCGGTCGAAACGAGCTGCTGCTCTCACGACGGCTGACTACGCCGTTGTCCCTGAGGTGCTCGATATCGTGGGCAACGATGGTCCTCGCGTCTTCGACCTGCTCGAGGAGTTCCTCGAAGCCGAAGCCGTCGATTCGTCTCGGTTGATGATCAAAGGACTCGACAAGGAGCGGTTGTACGAGCTCTTCGAGGAACGGTTCGGCGGCGAGTGGGAGGGTCAGTTCTATCCACTTGCGAGTACGGCCGAGTACTTCGGACTCGGCAAGAAAACGTTCAGCAACTACCTCTACCGGGAGGGTTTCCCCGCGGACCTCCTCCTCGAGTTGTTCGATTGCCGTCGGGAGTTCCTCGAGTTCGTTCCGGACGACGCGCGTCTCGGAATGCGCCACGACCGGACCGAGATCGATCGACTGATCGAACTCAACGAGCGCGTCTCGACGGCTCTCGGCTACTATGCTGCAGAAGGGTTCGCACGCGAACAGGAGACGCCGAAAGGGACGATCCATCAAACGACGATCTGCGGAACCGAGGCCGAAGCCCGGGAATTCTACATCGACGCCCTCCGGGAGGAATTCGGCGTCGAACCGTATCACGAAAACGACGCGAAAGTGACCGTTTCGGGACGACTCCTGCGCGTGTTCTTCGATACGGTACTCGACGCGGGGATTTTCGCGGAGACGAAACGGGTTCCACAGCAGATCTTCGACGCATCGGACGCCGTCGTCGCCGCCTATCTCCGAGGGTACTTCAGCGGAGACGGAGGCGTCGATGCGAACGCGCTCCTGGTTTCGGCGACGACGGTCAGCGACGAGCTCAAAGAGGACGTACTCGCGTTGTTGAATCGGCTCGGGATCTGCGGTCGAATCACGCGCACCGATCCTGTCCCACTTTGCGAGAAATTCCCCGAGTACTACGAGATCGACGACCCGTCGATGACCGCGCCGTCCTACGTCCTCGAGATCTCGTCCGAGGACGCGAGTCAGTTCGCCGAGGCCGTCGGATTCCACCTCACTCGAAAGGACGACCGCTTGCGGTCACGCGTTGACGAAATCGTTCCACGTGGGCGACGCATCTTCGACGGGGGCAGTGGATCGTATCTCGTTGAACCGATCTCGACGGTCGAGTACGTCGAGTCGTCCGTCGATTCGGTCTACTGCCTTACCGTTTCTGAGACGCACTCGCTCATCGCGAACAACACGTCTCAAAAGCAGTGCGACGGCGACGAAGACTGCGTCATGCTGCTCATGGACGGTCTCCTCAACTTCAGTCGCAGCTTCCTCCCCGACAAGCGTGGCGGGCGCATGGACGCGCCATTGGTAATGTCCTCCCGAATCGACCCCTCCGAGATCGACGACGAGGCCCACAACATCGACGTCGTCTCGCAGTACCCCCGCGAGTTCTATCTCGCGACCCTCGAGCTCGCAGACGCCGGCGCGGTCGAGATCGAGATCGCCGAAGACACCCTCGGTACGGACGAGGAGTACACCGGCTTCGCCCACACCCACGACACCACCGACATCGCGATGGGGCCGGACCTCTCGGCGTACAAGACGCTGGGCTCGATGATGGACAAGATGGACGCCCAACTCGAGATCGCCCGCAAGCTCGAGGCCGTCGACGAGACCGACGTCGCCGAACGGGTGATCGAGTACCACTTCCTGCCCGACCTGATCGGGAACCTGCGGGCCTTTTCGCGCCAGGAAACGCGCTGTCTCGACTGCGGGGAGAAGTTCCGCCGGATGCCGCTCACCGAGGTCTGCCGGGAGTGTGGCGGCCGGGTGAACCTCACCGTCCACCAGGGGTCGGTGAACAAGTACATGCAAACCGCCATCGAGGTCGCCGAGGAGTACGGCTGCCGGGACTACACCAAACAGCGCCTCGAGGTGCTCGAGGCCTCCCTCGAGAGCATCTTCGAGAACGATAAAAACAAACAGAGCGGGATCGAGGACTTCATGTGACGCGCGTTCTCCTCCCGCCGAAATTCGGGATTCTTGATACGTGTGACGGCCGTCTGGCTTTATACTTCTCGGCGGTGTCGACTTCTCATGGTCGACGACACGACCCGTCTCGGGTTCGGGACAGAAGTGTACGCCGAGGACGGCACTCGAATCGGCCGGATTCGCGGCTTCGACGAGGACGGCTTCTACGTCACCCTTCGGGAGGGACTCGAGGGGATGAGCGTCGAACACGTCCGATCGGGCCAGGCATTCGGCGAGGCCGAACTCATGTGGCGGTGCTGGGAGTGCGGCGAGATGGGTAAACTCGATCACGACATTCCAGATACCTGTCCCAACTGCGGCGCGGACCGCGAGCAGATCTACTACTGGACCGAGGACTGAGCCGACGACGACAACCGTTTTGAGCCGAGCGCACCGAGACGAGCCATGGAGATCGCCGTCTTCGGGGCGGGCAGTCTGGGGAGTCTCCTCGGGGGACTGCTCGCGCGCGAACACGACGTCACGCTCGTCGCCCGCGAGGAGCACGCCCGCACGACTCGCGAGTGCGGACTGGCGATCGACGGCGACCTCGAGGAAACCGCGGACGTGACGGCGACGACCGACGGAACCGGCCTCGAGGCCGACCTCGCGGTCGTCACGGTCAAGTCGTTTGACACCGCCGACGCCGCCCGGGCGCTCGCGACCGGGTCGGTCGACGCCGTCTGCTCGCTGCAAAACGGGATGGGTAACGAGGAGACGCTGGCCCGTCACCTCGAGGCCCCGGTGCTCGCGGGGACGGCGACCTACGGGGCGGTCCTGGCCGAACCGGGGCGGGTGACGTGTACGGGCCGCGGCGAGGTCGTCCTCGGACCCCGCGAGGGCGGTGTCTCGCCCGTCGCCGACCGCGTCGGGGCGGCGTTCTCCGAGGCGGGTCTCGAGACGACCGTCTCGCGTTCGATGCCGCGAAAGCTGTGGGAGAAACTCGCGGTCAACGCCGGCATCAATCCGGTGACGGCGCTCGCGCGGGTCGACAACGGCGCCGTCCTCGAGTCCCCCGCCCGAGAGCTCTCGCGGGCGGCGACCCGCGAGGCGGCCCGAACCGCCCGCGCCCACGACGTCCGGCTGTCGAACCGCGAGGCGCTCGCGGCGCTCGAGTCGGTCGCCTCGGCGACTGCGGCGAACACCTCGTCGATGCTGCAGGACGTGCTGGCCGGTCGCCGGACCGAAGTCGACGCGATCAGCGGGTACGTCGTCGACCGGGCACGAGCGCGCGGGCTCGAGGCGCCGACGAACCGTACGCTCGCGGCGCTCGTTCGAAGCTGGGAGCGCGAGCGAAAACTGCGACCGCGGCGCTGAAATCCCGGTTTCAGAACGGTGCCTGCGGGCCTTCGTCCTCTTCGCCGTCGTCGACGGTTTCGCCGGGGAACGACGGGCTCATACCGCCGCCGGCGCCGCCGTCCATACCGGTGCCGGCGTGAACCTTGGTGATCTCGGGAATCTCCTTGACCATCCGGCTCTTGATCGCCTGGATCGTCATCGGGGAGATCCCACAGCCGCTGCAGGCGCCGCCGAGCTGGATGTGGACCTCGCCCGTCTCGCGGTCGATGTCCTGGATGGCCGCGCTGCCGCCGTGCATCTGGATCTGCGGGAAGTTCCGTCGCAGGAAGTTCGCGACGCGCTCCTCTAAGTCGTCGCCGTCGTTCTGGGCATCCGTACTCATATCCCGACGTTGGGGGTCAGCCTCCCTAAAGGTTCCGTCGAACGGGGTCGGTCCGCCGAGCTACCGGACCGGCCAGCGGTCGCTCAGACGCGGAACACGCGCTCGAGTTCCGTCTCGATCGTCTCGACGTGAGTCTCGAGAACCGCCTCGAACTTCTCCTCCTCGACGATGACGCCGGTGAGCCGGTCGTACGGGTCGTCGGGGAGTTCGACGTAGAACCCCGTCTCCTCGTCGTAGAACGGCTCGCTCTCGTTCAACACCTGCTGGTCGATCGCGTGGACGAGTTCGGAGTCGTAGCGGTCGTTCATCCGGTTGAACGCGTTCTTGTAGGCCTGCTGGAGCTCCGGAAAGTAGTGGACGTACTTGTCCTCGAACTTCTCGGGATCGAAGTCGGTCATACCAGAGTCGAGGCGCAGCGGGCACAAAAATCGGGCGGATCACCGGTTCGCCCGCCGACCGATACTCTCGCTATGCCAGTGTACGCTTGCTCGCACAGATCACTCGGGAGCCGTGTGTAAACCGTTTCAGTCGTTACTATCGTCCGTTCGGCTGAAACGCTATGCCCTCCTACAAATGTAAGCTGAGTTCGCAAGCCGAACGGACACCCCGGCGAGAGGCGACTCCCCATCTACATGTCCGCCGATCACTCCCCCATCCCGCGCGAGGCACTCCCGCCCGGCTGGGGGCCGGCCGAGGTCTGCGACGAGCGGTACGCCTACCGTCGCAGCCGGCCGTCGATCGAACTGATCGCCGCCCGCAGGGCCGGCGATCACGCGCATCCGGGGCTCGGCCTCGGTCACTGCTGGGAGCTTCGCTACCGCCACCGCGTCGGCGAGCTCTCTGTCAGCGAATCCATCGGCCGCGTGACGACCCGCGGGGCCGCCCTCGAGGGACTCCTCGAGTGTATGTCCCGCATCCACGACGGCGTCGAGGAGCTGTGCGACCCGATGGAGATCGAGGCCGCGCTCCGGCGGGTTTCGCTCGAAAATCGCCTGCCAGAACGACGACAGCAGGCACCGCGGTAGTTCGGACGCCCCGTCGGAGTCCCCTACCGGATGCGGTATCGTGACCGCCGGTAAGCGGTTCCGACGGACCGTCTCAGTGGTTACGAGCGTACAGCTCGCGGAACACCGGCGTCGGAAACTGCGGCTCGAGCCGACTCGGCGGTCGCCCGCTCCCGGCCGGCCGGTCGCAGCTGACCCGACGGACGATTCCGCTGTCGGCCAGTTCGTACAGCAGTCGGGTGATCGTCGACCGCTCGAGGCCGACGCCCGGTCGAGCCGCCAGCGACTCGGCGACGTCGTCGACGGTCTCCGTCCCCTCCAGAGGTGTCTCGAGGACGTGCACGAGAAGCTCCTGGCGGTTCTGTCGGAGCGCGAACAGCCGGTGCAGCGAGACCGACTCCTCCGGGACGGCCGCCAGCCCGGCGTCGACGTCCGCGTCGGTGAGCGTCGTCCGCCCGTCGGCCTCCGCGGCGAGCGCGCCGGCGTACAGCGCCGCCAGCGCGTCGTGTGCGTCGCCCGCCGCCGACTCCGCCAGCGACCGGAGGTGGCCGTGACTGACCGCCCCTCGCGCCAGCCCGGCGGTCGCCCGCGTCGAGAGCACGTCGACGAGCGCGTGCGGTTCGTAGGCGGGGATCTCGACGGTCGACTCGAAGGCGACGTCGACGTTCGACGGCCGTCGACGGCCGACGCCGACCCACGAGAGCGAGGCGGCCGTCGCCGAGACCCACTCCTCGACGACCGCGCCCGACGGACACGTCTCGCCTCCGAGGTGGTCGACGACGACGACGGTCGGCTCCGCGCGCACCCGTTTCCGGAGCCGTGCGCGGAGGTCGAGCGTGCTGACGCCGTGGTCGGGGACCGACTCGTCGCCGACCAGCGCCGCGAGCGCCCGCTGGTAGAAGGCGAACTCGGTGTTCGCCCGCCGGCAGTCGACGTAGGCGACGGCCGGCACCGGCCGCTGGTTCGCCCTGGTCGTCGTGTAGAGGGTGTCTCCGGTGCCGCCGAGTCGCCGGAGCTGTCCGACGACCTCCGTCACGACCGTCGACTTCCCGGCGCCCTTCGGCCCCCAGACGTAGGCCGTCGGCGGCACCGACCCCGAGAACACCGGCTCGAGCGCGTCCAGGACCTCCTCGATGACGGGGCCGCGGGCGTAGACGGCGGGCTCGTAGGAGAGGGGGCTGAGCGCGGATCGGTCGCGAAAGAGGCCGTCGGCTGCTGTGCTTCGCAGTCGTCGCTCGATGCGGTCTCGTACGGACATCATGTGGCGTGAGCGTCTCTCTTGGCGGTGACCGCCGGTTACTGTTGGGTTGCCTCCGGTGCGTCTTGCGGGGCGACCTGCCGGTCGGCGTGGTACAGCGCCACACCGGTTTGCGGATCGAAGAGGTGGAGGCGCTCGAGGTCCGCGCCGAAGCTGACGGACGCGCCCGGCTCGAGGCTCGATCGGGCGCCGATCTGGAACTTGACGATCTCGCCGTTCACCCGTCCGTGCAGGAGCATTCGATCGCCGAGGGGCTCGGTGACCTCGACGGTGGCGTCGATCCGGTTGTCCGCGGTGTCGGCCCCCTGGCGCATGTCCTCCGGTCTGATGCCGAGGATCGCTTCGCGCTCGTCGAGACCCGCGAGGTCGTCGGTTTCCGGAAGCCCGATGCGAACGTCGTCGTTCGTCGCGACGGTCCCCTCGCCGGTCGCGCTGAGCCGGACCGGGATGGCGTTCATCGCGGGGCTGCCGATGAACTCCGCGACGAACCGGTTCGCCGGGTAGTCGTACAGCTCCTGCGGGCGGGCGACCTGCTGGATCTGTCCGTCGTTCATCACCGCGACGCGGTCGCCGAGGGTCATCGCCTCGGTCTGGTCGTGGGTGACGTACACCGTCGTCGTCCCGAGTTCGTCGTGGAGCTGGCTGAGTTCGGCGCGCATCTGGATGCGGAGCTTCGCGTCGAGGTTCGACAGCGGCTCGTCCATCAGCAGGTAGTCCGGGTCCCTGACCAGCGCCCGCCCGATGGCGACCCGCTGGCGCTCCCCGCCGGAGAGCGCCTTGGGTTTACGCTCGAGGAGGTCCTCGATGTCGAGGATCGCCGCGGCCTCCGTGACCCGCTGTTCGATCTCCTCGTCGGTGTAGTCGCCGGCGGACTTCATGCCGAAGGTCATGTTCCGCTTCGCGCTCATGTGCGGGTAGAGCGCGTAGTTCTGGAACACCATCGCGACGTTGCGCTCTTTGGGCTCGAGGTGGGTGATCTCCCGCCCGCCGGCGACGAGCCGGCCGTCGGTGACGCCCTCTAAGCCGGCGAGCATGCGGAGCGTCGTCGACTTCCCACAGCCGGAGGGGCCGACGAGGACGAGAAACTCGCCGTCTTCGACCTCGAGGTCGATCGAGTTCACTGCCGTTACGTCGTCGAACTCTTTCGTGATGCTGTCGAGTGTTATGTTCGTCATGGTTACTTCTGTTGGACCCCGAACGTCTCGAGGAGCGGTTTTCTGAAGGCGATCAGCGCGAGCAGCGGCGGGATGAGCGTGATGATCGCACCGGCCATCACGATCGACCACTGCAGTTCGCCGGCCTGGATGTCTCCCTGGAGCAGGGTGATCCCGACCTGGGTCACCTGCTGGCTCTGGGAGTCGATGATCACGAGCGGCCAGAGGTACTGGTTCCAGGCGTAGATGAACATGATGACGGAGACGCCGGCGAGCATCCCCTTCGACATCGGGATCAACACGTAAAAGAGGAACTTGAACGGGCCGATGCCGTCGAGTTTCGCCTGCTCGACGATCGACTCGGGGATCGAGTAGAAGTGCTGGCGCAGCAAGAAGACCGTCGTCGCGCTCGCGAGATAGGGGATGGTGAGCGCGAGCATGCTGTTGTACCAGCCCAGGTCCGTCACGATGTTAAAGAGCGGGACGAACCTGACCGGCACCGGCAGCATGAGCGTAAAGAGGATCACGAAGAACATCAGGTTCTTGAACGGGAAGTCGTAGTAGACGATCGCCAGCGCCGCGAGCAGCGAGATGGCGAGCTTGCCGACGACGATGACGATCGACATGATAAACGAGTTCAGCAGGTAGACGCCGAAGTTGTAGTCGGTCATCACCGTCTGGTAGTTCTCGAACAGGTGACTGCCCGGCATCAGGTCGCCGAAGCTGGCGACGATGCCGACCTCCTGGGTGCTGACGATGGCCGCGATCAGGATCGGGAACGCCATCACGAACACGATGAACCCGAGCGTGCCGTGCATGAACAGTCGATCCAGGTCCCAGTTCGCGACGAATCCGGAGGCCGTGTCGCCGCTCGAGGTTCCGTCGGATCCCGTTTCGGATTGTGTTTGTGTGCTCACGTGTGTTCACCCGTAGTGTGCGTAGCGGTCGGAGAGGCGCAACTGGGCGTACATCAGGATCCCGACGACGAAGAACAGGATCACCGATTGGGCCGAGGCCAGTCCGTGGTTGTTGAACTCGAAGGCGTTGCGGTACAGGTCGTAGATCATGATGTTCGTCGCCCCGCCGGGACCGCCCTGGGTCAGGATGTCGATGAACGCGAACGTGTGGAAGAACGCGTAGATCGTATTCATGACGATCAGGAAGATCAGCGTCGGCGAGATCAGCGGCGTGTACACCCGCACGAGTCGCTTGAACTTTCCGACGCCGTCGAGGTCGGCGACCTCGCCGAGCGTGTCGGGAACGTTGTTCAGCGCCGCGATCATGAAGATCACGTTGTACCCGATCTGCTTCCAGATCACCGCGACGGTGACGATGATGAACGCCTGCGTGCCGTTAGTAAACCAGTCGACGTTCACGCCGAAGAGCGCCTCGATCGGCGTCGTGAGCACCCCGAGGCTGGGGTGGATGATGTAGAAGAAGACGATTCCCGCGACGGCGGGCGGCAGCGCGTACGGCCAGATCGCCGCGATCAGGTACGACGACTGTCCCACGCTGACCTCGTAGATCAGATACGAGATCACGAGCGAGAGCGCCATCACGCCGAAGATCACGATCAGCGAGAACAGGACCGTGACGCCGATACTGCTGTGGTAGTCACTCGAGGTGAGCAGGTGCTGGTAGTTGCCGAGGCCGGTCCACAGCCGGACCGTTCCGAACTGGAGCGTCTCGTACAGGCTCAGGTGAGCGGCCTGGATCGCCGGATAGTAGAGGAAGACGACCGAGACGACTAACGTCGGCAACAACAGCAGATACGCCAGCCAGGACCGGTTGTATATTTCTCGTGTCATAATGAAAACGAACGCGAAGCCGCTGTTACTGGTTCGCGACGCGGTCGTAGCGCTCGAGTTCCTCCTCGACGTCCGACATCATCTCCTCGAGGCCGTCCTCGACGCTGACGGCGCCGGAGAAGATGTCCTGTGAGGACTCCTGAATGCGCAACTGGACCTCGCGGGCCGGTCCGACGAGCATCCGCAGCGTCGCGGGCGTCGTCTCGGACTCGAGGAGCTGGTCGAACGCCGTCGCGTAGTGGGGCTGCTCTTCGAACCAGCCTTCCTCTTCGAGCTGATCGATGGCTTCCTCGCGGATCGGGTAGTAGCCGCTGCCCTGATGCCACTCGATCTGGTTCTCGACGGAGCCCAGGTACGCGAGCAGTTCGCCGACCTCCTCGGCGCGCTCGTCGCTCATCTCGTTGCTGACCCACAGCGAGGCGCCGCCGATGACGACGCCGGTGCGGTCTTCGGTCGGCGACGGGTAGAAGCCGGTGCCGAGTTCGAACGTGTCGACGTCGTCTTCGTCGACCTCGTCCTCGTCGACGTCGCCCTCGGCGCCCGAGACGGTCGCCTCGACGGCCGCCGTCGAGTCGAGTTTGATGCCGACGTCGCCGGTGAGGAACGCGCTCCGGGCCTCGCTCCAGGCTTCGATCCCCGGGTTGAGGTAGAGATCGTCCTCGTACATCTCCTGCCACCACGTCCAGAGGTCGTGGGCGAAGTCGGTGTCGGCGTGCATCGTCGTCGGCGAGCCGTCGTGGCCGTTCTCGTTGTCGAGGATCAACTCGTCTGCCAGCGAGTACCACGTCTCGACGAACCAGACGTGGTTCGGCCAGGTGATCCCGTAGTTCGTCGCACCGGATTCGACCAGCGCCTCTGAGTGTTCGCGGACTTCCTCGAGGGTCGCCGGCGGCTCCTCGGGGTCGAGGCCGGCCTCCTCGTAGGCGTCCTTGTTGTAGTAAAGGATGGCGTTCGAGTTGTTGAACGGCATCGAGTGGAGGTCGCCGTCGACGACGAAGAAGTCCTGGACGGCGCCGACGAGGTCGTCGATCGGGTAGTCCTCCGGCAGGAGTCCTTCGGCGGACTGGGTGGCCTCCGTGTCGAGGACCTGTTGGTTGTGGAGGCTGTCGATCATCACGACCTCCGGCATCTGGCCGGCTTCGATCGCACCGAACAGGCTGTTGAGGATGTCCTCGTAGCTGCCCTGGTACTCCGATTCGGTCTCCGCGCCGTCGAAGCGCTCGACCATGTCGTTGAGAAGGTCCCCCGACCCTCCCCCCATCGCGTGCCAGACCGACAGCACGTCGTCGTCGGGCTCGTCGACGTCGTCGCCGGCTTCGCCGTCGTCACCGTTTCCGAGGCAACCTGCGAGTGCAGCCACCGTCGCCGCACCCGTCCCTTTGAGCATCGTTCGCCGTGAGTGCATCCCGGGCATACAGAACCGATTATCATTTATGTTATTTATAATTGTGGATCTCCGTGCCAATAACTTCTGATTGACACGTCCGAAACCGTGAGACATGGTAATTGTTTATCAGCGGTTACGGCACCATCAGTATGAAGGAGATACTGTCGTTTATATTGACACGGGTTCAGCTCAGGAGAAGCGGTGCCCCGACGAGAGCGCCCACGCCGATCAGCAGCAGGTTCCAGAACAGAACGGGTCGAACGAGCTCTCGAGAGATGCTCGCGGCGAAGACGGTCTTGACCAGGATGCTCGCCGCCGTTCCCGCGATAACGCCCGCGACGGCCGTCTCGTAGGTGATCTCGCCGGAACTCATGAGCGTCACCGCGGTCGCCGTCGCGGTGCCACTCGAGACCAGCCCCGCGAGGAACGTCGTCGCGATGAACCCGCCGGCGCCGAACGTGTTCTCCGCCCCGATCGAGAGCACCAGCACCAGGAGGAACAGCGCCCCGAACGTGAGCGCGTTCCGGAGGCTGAACGGCGAGTCGAGTTCGGTGTCGACGCTCGCGTCCCAGTCGCTCTTCCAGACGGCGACGCCGACGCCGGTGAGCGCGATCGCGCCGAGCGGCGCGCCGATGACGACCGCCGCCTCCGGAACGAAAGTGACGACGATCACGGCGTTACGGACCGCCATCGCCGCGTTCGCGAGCAGAATCGCGCTGACGGCGAGTCCCAGCAGGCCGGGCTGGTTCGTGGCGCGTTTCCCCATTTCGGCGACGACCGCCGTCGAGTTCACCAGTCCGCCGAAGAAGCCGGTGACGGCGATTCCCCGCCCCTGGTACTTCTTGACGAGCACGTAGTTGACGAAGCCGATCGCGCTGATCGCGATGACCAGCGACCAGACCAGCCGCGGCTCGATCGCCCCCCAGGGATCGACGGGTTCGGTGGGCAACAGCGGATAGATGACGAACGCCAGGATCACGAACTCGACGGCGCTGCGGACCTCCTCGCGGGAGAGTCCCCAGGCGAACTCGTGGAGTTCGCGCTTGAGGACGAGCAGCAGCGACGACAGCACCGCAACCGTCACCGACTCGATGAGGAAGCCGTGGGCGACGAGCGCACCGATGCTGTAGGCGACGAGCATCGAGACCGACGTCGTCAGCGAGAGGCCGTCGATCTCCTCCTCGATGAAGCTCTGGACGGCGAGCAACACGGCGTGAGCGATGATCAACAGTCCGCCGATCAACACCAGCCCGTCGTGGTCGACGATCGTGAACACCGCCGCGAGCAGGCTGATCAGCGCGAACGTCCGGATCCCCGCGGACTTCTGTGACCACTCGCGCTCGAGACCCAGAAACATCCCGAGCAGCGTCGCCAGGACGAGCCTGAACACCTCCTCGTCGGTGTGTGCGAGCGGGTCGAACTCGATCATCGGTCGATCACCGACGCGAGCTCGCTGAGGTCCTCGAGGACGTAGTCGGGCGTCACCGCAGCGCGCTCGAGGTCCTCGCGGCTTGACACCCCCGAGAGCACGAGCGCCGTCGTCATCCCCGCTCGAGCGCCCATCTCGATGTCGGTCTCGAGGCGGTCGCCTACGACCAGACACTCCTCGGGCGGGACTCCGAGCCGTTCGGAGGCCGTCTCGACGGCGATCGGCGAGGGCTTGCCGAGCACGGCGTCGAGTTCGCGCCCGACCAGCCCCTCGATCGCGCCGATCATCGCGCCGGCGTCGGGGATCTCGCCGCCCTCGACGGGACAGGTCCGATCGGGGTTGGTCGCGTAAAACGCCGGCTCGTTCTCGAACGCCTCGAGAACGTCCTCGAGGACGCCGTACTCGAACGAGCGGTCCATCGACGCGAGGACGACGCCGGCCTCGGCGGGCGTCGACGTCACCTCGAGTCCCGCCTCGGACAGCTCGTCGACCAGCGGCGCCTCGCCGACGACGTAGATCGGATCGTCGGCGTGGGTCGCAGCGAGGTAGTCTGCCGTGATCACCGCGGACGTCACCACCGCCGGCCGGGAGACGTCGATGCCGGCGGCTCGAAGCGCGTCGACGTAGGTTCGTCGCCGCTCGACCGGTTTGTTCGTGAGGAACAGGACGTCGACGCCGGCTGCGCGTATCGACTCGATGCCGTCGCGGGCGCCGCCGATCGGCCGCTCACCCCGATAGACGGTTCCGTCGAGATCGACGATGGCGCCGCCGATCGCGCGCCCGCTCCGTGCTGTCCCCCCGTTCGTGCGACTCGTTCGATTGCTGTTCACTACTGGTCCCCGCTGTGTGCGTATTTTTCACTATCGTACGTACCCCTATATCTTACTATATAGCACTATATATTTACGGGACTGGCTCGAGACCGACCGGCGACGACGCTTATCCGGGTTCGGCGAGTAGCGACCGTATGGACCGGTACACGAGGCGGACGTTCCTCCGGAACTTTCCCGTCGCGTGCGTCCTCGGGGCCGGGACGACCGCGTTCACCGTCTCGTCGCCGGCCGAGCGCGCGTCCACCGATCCACGGGTGATCGGCCACCGGGGCTGTGCGGCCGAACTCCCGGAGAACACGCTCGAGGCCGTCGACCGCGCGCCCGCGGTAGCCGACGCGATCGAGGTCGATCTCCGGCGAGCGTCCTCGGGAGAGATCGTCGTGATTCACGACGCCACCGTCGACCGCGTTACCGATGGGACCGGTGCGGTCGCCGACCGCTCCCTCGAGGAGCTTCGCTCGCTGTCGGTCCTCGAGACCGGCGAGCCGGTTCCGACGCTCGAGGAGGTGCTCGAGACGGTGCCGGCGTCGGTCGGACTCGTGCTCGATCTCAAAGTCGAGGGGATCGCGAGCGACGTCGACGAACTCCTCGCCGCGTTCGACCGGGACGCGTTGCTCTCGTCGTTCTCGCCGTCGATTCTCCGGGAGGTCCGCGAAACGGGCCGCGAGTCGGCGCTGATTCTGCGAGAGCCCTGGCTCGGTCGCCGGTTTCGAGCCGTCGTCGCTCGAACGTCGGTGCCGATCTACCCCCGGATGCGCGTCGACCAGTGGCTGACTACCGCCGCCGAACTGGACTGCGTTGCGATCCATCCGCGATTCGAACTCTGTCTCAGAACGGATCTCGTCGAGCGGGCCCACGACCGCGGCCTCCGCGTCGAGCCCTGGACCATCACCCGCTCGAGCGAGGCGGCGCGACTCCGCTCGCTCGGCGTCGACGGACTGATCTCGGACATCTGTTCGCCGCTCTCCTGAGTCGCGACACGACCGCCTCGAGTGCGGCCAGCAAGCCCGAGATTCCGTATACCATTATAGGATATACTTCCTGTCGCCGTTCCGTTCGATCCACTCTCGTCGGTGACGTCCCGTTCGTCGGCAACACGCTCGAGGTCACCCGTTCGCTCGAAACAGGCCTGCCTCGATCCGCTCGAGCGGGTGGACCTGACAGACTCGGTTCCTGAGGAACATTCGAACTGAGGCTCGCCGGTCGTCGCCCGGAATTTCCGAACGCCCCGGGTCGCCCGTAGCGCTGGCCCGTCTCGTGAGGCCGTTCCGAACCGGAGCGGCCGCTTTCGACCGCCTCCCCAGTTTCCAGTCCGATCCGTGGATAAACTTCATGCGGGAATACGGAAATCGGCCCAGCGGTTGTTTCGCAGCGCAGTGTTTATGCGGATCTGCGAGGTATTGTGGGTAATCAGCCCTCTGATGGTGTATCTATGACGTCTCAGATCCCGTTCGCCATCGATTTTCACGTCCACTCCGACGACTCGTACGACGGCCACGAGCCGATCGAGCTGATTCTGGAGCACGCGGCGGACATCGGGCTCGACGGCGTCGTCATCACCGATCACGACGAGATCCGCGAGTCGCTGCGCGCCGCGAGAATCGCCCCGGAGTACGGGCTCGTCGGCATTCCCGGCGTCGAGGTCTCGACGCGCCACGGCCACCTGCTCGCGATCGGCGTCGAGGAGCGTCCCGACCCCGGCCGGCCGTTCACGAAAACCGTCGAGCGCGTGCGTGAACTCGGAGGCATCGCGATCGTTCCGCACCCGTTCCAGCGCAGTCGCCACGGCGTCCGCAAGAAACACATCAGGGACGCCGACGCGATCGAGGCGTACAACTCGATGCTGTTCACCGGCTACCGGAACCGACGGGCGCGGACGTTCGCCCGCCGGCGCGGCTATCCGGAGATCGGCGCCAGCGACGCCCACTACCTCCCGAACGTTGGCCGGGCGTACACGGAGATCCTCGTCTCACCCGCGAACGGCGGATCGAAAGCCGAGATCGACGGCGACGACCTCGTCGACGCGATCCTCGAGGGCCGCACTCAGATCCGGGGTAAGCGCACGCCGGTCCACAAGAGCACCGTCCAGTACACGAAGGGGGCGATCCGGAAGTCCGCCTACATGCTGACCTCGCGGGCGCCGCTCGTGCCGACGGTGCCGGCGTCGATGGATCGCACTAGGTGAGCTGGTCGCCGAGGAGTTCGTCGGCGTACTCGAGAAACTGCTCCTCTGCTCCCTTCGGCACCGTCGCCCCTGCCGCGACGTCGTGACCGCCGCCGTCGCCGCCGACTTCTCGTGCGGCCTCGCCCAGCACGGCCGAGAGGTCGAGTCCGTCGCGGACGAGGCTGTGAGTACCGCGGGCGGACACTTTGACCTCCTCGTCGTTCTTCTCGGCGAAGGCGACGATCGGTTTTCCGCGGCTGATGCCGTCGTTGCCGACGGCCATGCCGGCGACGATGCCGACGATGGTCTCACGGATGCGGTCGCCCGCGTGGAACCACTGGAGGTGTTCCTCGTGGGTGACACCCTCCTCCGTGACGAGCGAGATCCCCGCAGAGAGGTTCCGGCGGTGGTCGGCCAGGAGCTGGCGGGCGCGTTTCAGGGCACCCTCCCGGTCGCCGAGACAGACGCCGAGGCCGACGTCGGCGCGCTCGTACCGGGCGGTGGCGTTGAGCAGCGTCGAGAACTCGCTGGCGTCGCGGAGTTCGGTTCCGACGGGTTCGTCGCTGAGCACGTAGGCGGTGCCGACGAGGCCGTCGATCTTGCCGGCGGGGACGCCCCGCGAGACAGCCCGTTTGACCAGCGCGCTCGCGACCAGTTGCTTCTCCTCGCTCGTCAGTTCGGCCCACCGACGCCACTCGCCGTCGCGCTTCAACTCGAGGTCCAGCCCGTCGAGAAACCGCAGCGAGCCGTTCGTGTCGTTCGAAATTCCGGGAATGTCGACGTCGGTGGCGTACTCGAGCAGCTTCGGCAGCGGCCGGGTCTGCTTCCCGTAGAGCGCGAGATCGGTCGCGGTCTCGAGGACGCCCGCGGCCTCGCCCTCGGCGACGATCTTCGCGTTCGCGCCGTGGAGTTCGCCGCCGGAGGCCTGCATGTCGCCGACCGCGCCGACGACGGCGAGCGCGGCGAGATCCCGGTTGTCGACCCCGTCGTCCTCGAGGGCGCGTGCGAGGACGTAGCTTGCACCCGCCCCCGAGAGTTCGGAAGCGCCGTTGATCCCGAATAGTAGCGGGTTGAGGTGGTAGTCGGTGTCCGTCTCCGCGGGCTGGTGGTGGTCGGCGATCACGGGGGTGAACGCGCCAGCGGCCTCGTGTTCGCCGATGACGTCGAGCTGGCCGCTCCCGAAGTCCGTAAAGAGGACGGTGTCGTACTCGGTGGCCGCGATCCCGGCGATCGCCTCCTCGTCGAGCTGTTTCTCGAAGACCGTCTCGAAGGGGATCTGTGCCCGCTCGAGGGCGCTCGCGGCGACCGCCGCGCTGGTCAGCCCGTCGGCGTCGATGTGGGAGGCGAGCAGTACGCGGTCGCAGCCGCGGAGGTGGTCCGCACACGCGACCGCTCTGTCCTCGAGTTCGGGAACCGGCCCTGCCATCGCTCGAGAGTGGGGCGGCTTCAGGGATAAACCTCCTGTCCTGAACTGTCAGCCGAAACTGGACCGGTCGCCGCGTCAGTCGCGGTAGGTCGGTGCCGCCGCCTCGACGGTCTCGCAGGCCAGCGTCTCGAACGTCGCCTCGCTCGCGACGAGGTCGACGTCGATTCCGCGGGCGGTCGCGGTCTCCCGCGTCGGCTCGCCGATGACGCCGACGGTCGCGTCTTCGAGCCCCGCGACCGCCGTTTCGCACACGCCGCGGGCGGCGGCGGCCTCGAGGAAGTGCTCGACGGTCAGCGACGAGGTGAAGCAGGCGGCGTCGAGCTCGCCGGCGGCGGCCCGCTCGGCCGACTCGCCGCTGCCCTCGGGGCGGACGAGCCGGTAGAGCACCGTCTCGTGGACGTACGCCCCGGCTGCCGCGAGCCCCTCGAGCAACACCGGACTGCCGTGGTCGCTGCGAGCGACCTCCACGCGGGCGCCGCCGACCTCGCTCTCGAGTGTGGCGACGAGCCCGCTCGAGGTGTACTCCCCGGGAACGATATCGACCGCGTAGCCCGCCTCGCGGACGGCGTCGCCCGTCTTCGGGCCGATGACGCAGACGGTCGCCTCGCCGGGATTCCACGCCGCCTCGGCGACGAGCTCCGCGCCGGTTTTGCTCGTCAGCACGACGTAGTCGGCGTCCTCGCGGGGGGCGGCGCCGGTGGGCTCGACGGCCAGCATCGGATCGGGAACCGGCGTCGCGCCCAGCGAGTCGATCAGTTCGACCGCGTCCGCGAGGCGTTCGTCGTCGGGCCGGAAGACGGCGACGGAGAGGTCTCGCATCCGCTCACACCCCGTCGTCCGCGGTCGGTTCGGTTCGGTCGTCGGCCCCGGCCCCGTTCTCGAGAAACTCGAGCACGCGCGCTCTCGTCCCCGCGACGTCGCCGATGACGGTCACCGCCGGCGGCTCGATTCCGGCCTCGTCGCGGCCGTCGACGATGGTCTCGAGGGTGCCCGTGGCGACCCGCTGGTCGGGCCAGGTGCCCCGCTCGATCAGCGCCACGGGGGTTTCGGGTGCCATTCCGGCCTCGGCCAGCGCCGCGGTGTAGTCGGGCAGTCGGCCGACGCCCATCAGGACGACGATCGTTCCGCCAGTGGCGGCGAGGGCTTCCCAGTCGATCGCCGACTCCGCCTTCGTCGGGTCCTCGTGGCCCGTGACGAACGAGACCGAGGAGGCGTGATCGCGGTGCGTAACGGGAATTCCGGCGACGGCGGGGGCGGCGATGGGAGAGGTGACGCCGGGGACGACCTCGAAGGGAACCCCGTGGTCGGCCAGGTACTCCGCTTCCTCGCCGCCGCGGCCGAAGACGAAGGAGTCGCCGCCCTTCAGCCGAACCACGTTTTTCCCGTCCGCAGCAAGCTCGACCAGCCGCTCGTTGATCTCCGGTTGCGGGGTGCGTTCGCCGCCGGCGCGCTTGCCGACGTCCTCGCTGCGATCTGCGGGAAGCAGGTCGATGATCTCCGGGCCGGGGAGTTTGTCGTGGAGGACGACGTCGGCTTCCTCGAGCAGCCGTTTGGCCTTCACGGTCAACAGCTCGGGGTCGCCGGGGCCGCTGCCGACGAGGTAGACGGTGCCGGCCATTTCATCGTCCTCCGCTCGAACCGCCGCCGTCCGTCTCGTCCTCGCGGTCGGGTTCGTCGCCCTCGTCCGCGCCTCGCCGTGCGGCCTCGATCAACGTCGCGGCCCCGCGATCCGCCAGCTCGCCCGCGAACTCGCGGGCGGCGGCCGCGTGGCTCGTCACGGGCAGGTCCCGCGAGGCGACCACCGACTCCCCGCCGTCGCGGTCGAACACCTGAACGGTCGCGTGGACGTACTCGCCCTGGACGACCGCGTAGACGCCGATCGGCGCGATGCAGCCGCCGCCGAGTTCCGCGAGCACCGTCCGTTCGACGGTCGTCTCGACGCGGCTTCGGGGGTGGTCGATCGCCTCGTTGATCTCGCGGGCGGTCTCGCCGTCGGCGGCGGTCACCGCGAGCGCGCCTTGCCCCGGCGCGGGCGCGAACTCGGTCGTCGGCAGCGGCTGGAAGTCGACGTGGTGGTCGAGGCCGCTGCGTTCGACCCCCGCCGCCGCCAGCACGATCGCGTCGTACTCGGTGTCGACCTCGCGGCCGAGTGCCCCCTTCTCGAGTTCCGAGAGCCCATCGAACCAGTCGTCGACGCCGCGGTCGTCGTCGTAGGCCGGCTTGTAGTCGTCCTCGTCTCGATTGCGCTCGTCCTCGCGGCGCTCCTGGCGTTCTTCCTGGAGGTGCGGCGCGAGCAGTTTCTCGAGTCGCGTGTCGACGTTGCCCCGCAGCGGCTCGATCTCGAGGTCCGGCCGCCGGGCGAGCAGCTGGGCGCGCCGACGCAGGCTCGAGGTGCCGACGACCGCACCCTCGGGAAGCTCCTCGAGGGTCGTCCCGTCGGGCGTGATCAGCAGGTCGCCCGGTCGCCCGCGCTCGGGAACGGCGGCGGTCACCAGTTCCTCGGGCTGCTCGGTCGGCATGTCCTTCATCGAGTGGATCGCGCCGTCGAGTTCCCCCTCGAGGACCCGCTCGTCGAGTTCGCGGACGAACGCCCCCGTCTTCCCCAGTCGGTGGATCAGCTCGTCTCTGATCTGATCGCCGGTGGTCTCGACGGTGACGAGTTCGACCTCGTAGCGACGGTTCTCGAGTTCCTCCCTGACGAGGGCGGCCTGTCGCCGCGCCAGCGCCGACCCCCGCGTCGCCAGTCGCAACGTCCCGCGTGATCTCATGGGCGACAGTCGGCGCCGGCGCGATTAAAAGCGCACGCTTACGCGCCGCGGGGTCAGGGCCACCGCCTCGAGGCCCGTCGTCGGCGCAACAGGTAGTAGCCGGCCAGCACCGGCTGGAGAACGGGGACGAACAGGCTGAGAAACGCCAGTCCGAGGTAGCCCGCCGGGTTCGGCTGCCAGGCGCCCCCGCGCGCGCTGACGTAGGCGGCGTCCTGGTGGATCGCGATCGGAAACGTGCCGACGGCGATCGCGCCGGCGATCCCGACGACCGTCGCCAGCAGCCCCGGAATCTGGAGGATAACCGCGACGATCGCGCCCGCGATGGCGAAAACCGTCGTTCCGAGCGAGAGCGCGATGACGAGCCACCAACCGTGCCAGCCGGCGGGGGTCGAAAACCGTCGGTGGCGCCGATACAGATAGCTCACGCCCGCCACGGGTGCCAACAGGAGTGCGAACAGGGCGTTGAGCCACGGACTCGGCGCCCACTCGCTCCTCGAGCGGACCCGGCGCGCGTCGAGAAACAGCGCGACCGCCAGCCCGAGGCTCAGTAGCGTGTAACCGAAGGTCCCGAACAGTACCAGCCCCCACTGGAGCCCCGGTACGCCGGGATCGAGTTCGCGGACCACGCCGATCGCGCCGACGCCGAGCACCGGCGGATACAGAAAACACAGCCGCTCGGCGAGACGGGCCCACGTCTCGCCTCCCTCGCTCGTCCGCTCCCCCTGACTCATCACGTGCGGAGAACTACCGGAGCATCCGGGATACGTCTGCCGCTCGAGTCTCGGCCCCCTCGAGGCGCCAACTCGGAACGGAGCCGGGATCTGGTCGTCCGCAGCGGGTGTCTGGTGGCTCGAAAAGAACGAGAGTTCGTGTTCGCCGACGGCTCAAAGCTGGCGCAACTGCACTTCGTCGTCGGTGATCGACTCGACGTTCTCCTCCTCGAGCGTGTAGGTCTCCTCGTCCGCGTCACCCCAACCGAGTTTCGACTTGATCGTGTCGGTGACGCCCGGATCCGGGTCGACGTGCACCATTCCGCCCTCGACCGCCTCGATCATTCCGATCCGCTCGCCGTTTGCGTTTACGACGGGCTTTCCCTCGTCGTCGTCGGTGAAGCTAGCGCACATGCGTCTCGCCCTCCACTCGACAGCGGGTTATAGCTGGTCCCGACATGTGCCGGCTTCGACCGGGCGAGCAAGTGGGTGGGGCCTCGAGCCCTACTCCGGTTTCAGACCGCCGTCCTGGACACGCATCACGGCCTCGCCGTCGGCGAGGTTCGGCGCGTCGACCAGTTTGACGATCCGCTTGTCGCCCTTGGACTTGCGAAGGTAGATCCGGAACGTAGACTTGTGGCCGAGGATGTTGCCGCCGATCGGCTTCGTCGGGTCGCCGAAGAAGGCGTCGGGGTTCGAGGAGACCTGGTTCGTGACGATGACGGCGGCGTTGTAGAGGTTACCGACCTTGTCGATGTCGTGGAGGTGCTTGTTGAGCTTCTGCTGGCGGTTCGCGAGGTTGCCCCGCCCGACGTACTCCGCGCGGAAGTGGGCGGTCAGCGAGTCGACACAGAGCAGCCGGACGGGATACTCGCTGTCCTCGTGCTCGCTTGCGATCTCCTTCGCCTTCTCGGCCAGCAGCATCTGGTGGTTCGAGTTGAACGCCTTCGCGACGTGGATCTTCTCCAGGACGTCGGCGATGAGTTCGTCTACCGCGTCCTCGTCGCCGGGGCTGCCCTCGATCTCGCGGTCCTCGAGGGCGGCCTCGATCGCCTCGTCGGAGAGCCCGCGGACCATGTCGTCGATCCGCTCGGGGCGGAACGTGTCCTCGGAGTCGATGAAGATGACGCTGCCGTGGAGGCCGCCGACCTCGCGGGGGAGCTGGACGTTGACGGCCATCTGGTGGGTGACCTGGGACTTCCCGGAGCCGAACTCGCCGTACACTTCGGTGATCGACTGGGTCTCGACGCCGCCGCCGAGGAGGTCGTCGACCTCGTCGATGTGCCAGGAGAGCTTGCCGATCTGATTTCGTCGCTCGAGGACGGTCGAGCCGGTCTCGAAGCCGCCGATGTCCGCGGCGTCGCGGGCCGCGCGGACGATGTCGCTCGCCGTCGACTCGCCGACGTCGGCGGTGTTCGACAGCTCGGAGGGTGAGGCGACGGCCAGACTCTGGTAGGAGTCGTAGCCAGCGTCTGCGAGTTTGTCCGCGGTTGCCGGTCCAACGCCGGGGAGCGTCTCGAGGTCTACGTCTGCCATGACTGATCGTTGCGCCGGACACCTCATAAACCCTCGTTAACAGGGGAGTGAAAGTGAAAGTGCGGGACGGCAGGCGTGCGATCGTGAACGTGATCCTGACGTTTAGGTACGAAGACGGGACGAGCGAGCGCGCGGGTCGGAGACGGCACCTCGCTCGAAGACCGGCGTTCGCGGTCGTCGGCTACCGCCTGTCGGGGGTTTCGACCCAGGAGAGACAGTACAGCCGGTCGTCCGCACAGCCGACGTACAGCCGCCCCTCCGCGACCGCGGGCGTAGACGTGGCGGGGCTCTCGAGGCCGAACTGCCACTCGAAGTCGGGGTCGGCGACGTCGATTCCGTACATCGTTCCGTCCGCGTCGCTGGCACAGAGGACGTCGCCGGCGACGACCGGGTTCGCCCGAATCGCGCTGTCGAGTGCGATCCCCTTCTTCGAAAACAGCCAGCCGCGGAGTTTGCGGGTGCCGAAGCTCGTCTCGACGATGTGGACGTAGTTGTCGTCGCCGGCGACGAACGCGGCGTCGCCGACGACCGTCGGCGCCGCGGTGAACGCGCCGTCGGTCTCGTAGGTGAAGTAGGTCTGGCCGGTCTCGCCGTCGAGGGAGAACAGCCGCCCCGCGTCGTCGGCGACGTACACCCGCCCCCCGTCGACCGTCGGGGCGTCGACGATCGTCCCGTTGATCGGTGCCGTCCAGCGTGCGTCACTCGAGTCCGTCTCCTCCTCCTGCGCCATCGCGTCCAGACTGATGGACTTCGAGGCGTCGAGCGCGCCGCGGGACGTCGCTTCGTCCGTTCCCGGCTCAGCCGCCGGGCCCGCGTCGACTCGCTCCTCGCTCTCGTCTCCCTCGCCGTCAAGGTCGTAGGCGTGAACGACCTGCTCCGTCGTCCCCACGTAGACGCGTCCGTCGTCGACCGCCGGCGAGCCGACGACGCCGCCGGTCGCCTCCCGCGACCACCGCTCGTCGCCGGTCGTGGTCTCGAGCGCCGTCACCCCCGCCGAGGTTCCGACGACGAGGAGGTCGTCGGCGACGGTGAGCGCAGCGTCGGGGTCGAGGTCGCCCGCCAGCGCGGTCTCCCACAGCCGGTCGCCGGTCGTCGCCTCGAGCGCGAAGACGGCGCCGCCGGTCGTCGCGACGAAACAGCGGTCGCGGGTGACGACCGGCGTCACGGGGGCGGACTCGAGGCGCTCGAGCACCCAGCGGCGGTGGCCGTCCTTGCGGCCGAACGCGTACAGCGCGCGATCGGTGCCCACGTAGACCGCCGCGCGGTCGAGGACGGGGTCGGTCCGAATCGCACCGGCCGGGTCGGCGGTCCACGCCGTCTCGAGGCGTTCCGGTCCCTCGAGCTCCGAACGTCGCCCCGAGTTCCGCCCGTCGCCCCTGAACTGGTTCCACCCGGTCACGGCTCGCGGTAGGACGACGACCGGGATAACAGCCCCGACATCCGGCGGCGGCCGCGGCGGTCGACCGCGGCCACCTCGAGCCGATGGCCGAGGGGCCGTCCCCGGGCCGTCACTCCCACGGGTGCCGACCGTCCTCGCTCGGCCACAGCGGGTACCAGTGGTCCTTCTCGGACTCGACGTCGAGTTCGCCGTCGAGGACGGACTCGAGTTTGAACTCCGCGCTCGC
Source organism: Natrononativus amylolyticus (assembly GCF_024362525.1). Taxonomy (GTDB): domain Archaea; phylum Halobacteriota; class Halobacteria; order Halobacteriales; family Natrialbaceae; genus Natrononativus; species Natrononativus amylolyticus. Next base: position 2,928,297 of record NZ_CP101458.1, on the reverse strand, counting down.
GTCGCGTTCGCGGCCCGGTCTGGGGGCGAACGGGTAGAACGCCCCGCGGCGGAAGGAGTAGATCCAGTACGCGGGGCCGTCGTTCGACCGGTAGCCGAACACGGCCGCGAGCAGCCGCGAGCCGTAGCCGTGCTCGATGAACGTGTCGACGGCGAAGTGCATGCTGGTGATGAGGTCCTCGGGATCGCTCTCCTCGAGGACGACCCAGTGGTAGCCGTGGTCGTCCTCGGTGACCGCGAAGTCGGTGCCGGTGTCCTCGCGGCCCGCCTCGAGGATGGCCTCGACCTCCGCGACCGCCTCCCGGAAGCTCCGCGAGTCGACGCCGGCGAAACAGAGCGCGCCCGAGTCGACGGAGTCGTAGCCCAGTTCGGCTTCCATCGTGAGGTAGGCGGTGCTCATCCCGAAGAGGTCGTCGGGGTCGGCGTCGCGTTTGGCGTCTGATTCCGCGCGCACCCCGAGGACGGCGCGGAGTCCGTCCAGTAATCCCATGTCTCGAATGACGGGGTCGATCCCTTAGAACTGTTCCATTTCGTCCTAGCTGTCCTGGCAGACGTACGTACGCGTCGTTCCGACGTCCTCGCGCGACCGGATCTCGCCGGTGACGGTTTGCAACAGCGCGTGAACGGTAGGCGCCTCGAGTTCGGCGACCACGTCGAACTCGCCCGCGACCACGTGGGCCTCGCGGACGGCGTCGACGTCCCGGAGTCCGGCGCAGGCGTCGCCGGACGTACCGGCGGCGCAGGTAACCAGCGTGAACGCTCTCACCATCCGGTACGCTACGACGCGGACGCGGTTAACCGGCGGGGGTGACAGGGAAGTCCGATCTACGACACCGCCATCTCCCGCTCGATGTCGCGCAGGGCCTCGATCCGCCGCTCGGTCGGCGGGTGCGTCGAGAACAGCCGACCGACGACCCCCGACTTCAGCGGGATGATGAAGAAGGCGTTCATCTCGGCCTCCTCGCGGAGGTCCTTGTCGGGCACTTTCTCGATCTCGCCGGAGATCTTCATGAGCGCGGAGGCGAGCGCGCTCGGGTTGCCCGTGATCGCCGCGGCGCCCCGATCGGCGGCGAACTCCCGGTAGCGCGAGAGCGCCCGAATCAGAACGTAGCTGATGATCCAGACCAGCAGCGAGACGAGGATGGCGACCAGGATACCGGCCGCGCCCTTTCCACCGCGGCTTCGGCCGCCGGTGTAGAACATCGTTCGCGAACCGAAGCGGACGATCAGGAACGCGACCGTCGAGAGGAAGGAGGCGATGGTCATCACGGCCACGTCGCGGTTCTTGACGTGGGCGAGTTCGTGTGCCAGGACGCCGTCGAGTTCGTCCCGATCCAGGGTCCGCAGGAGGCCGGTCGTCACCGCGACGGCGGCGTTGCTCGGCGAGCGCCCCGTCGCGAAGGCGTTCGGCACCTTCGAGTCGACGACCGCGACCGTCGGCTTCGGGAGGTCGGCCTGCTGAGCCAGCCGGTCGACCGCGGCGTGCAACTGGGGGTACTCGCTCTCTTCGACTTCTTTCGCACCCATGCTCCACAGGGTCAGCCGATCGCTGAAGAAGAACTGTACCAGCGAGAAACTCCCCAGCAGGAGGGCGACGAGAAACAGGCTGCCGCCGAACGCCTCGACCAGCACGACGACGAACGCCAGATACACCGCGAACAACAGAAACATCGTGAGGACCATTCGCCCGCGAAGCCCCCAGTCCGGTTGCCAGTCCATACTCGACTCGAGGCGCCCCGGCGGGATAAATCTCGCCGATGCCTGTCACCTCCGGTGGCGACTCCGACCCCGACCGTCCCGCCGGCCGGGACTCGACAACCCCCTCGTTTCGCATGGAGTTCGCACGACGGGGGACCGTCTGACGGGGCGTACGCCGGACGCGTCTGACGACCGGCTGACCGCCACGCGACGGCGACCGCAATCGCCCCCGCTCGCGGGACCGCGAGCGGTTCGTTCCGGCTCGAGTGGCGCCGTCGGTCGTCGTCGCCTGACCGCCCGACATCGCGCCGTGGCGGCCGGCTGCGGCGGTGGATGCGCACGCTGTCGACCCCCTGGTTTCGCGTGGAGTTCTCAGACTGTGAGACCACTCGACACGTTTCTCGCCCTCCGTTTCGGGTGGAACGCGTCGCTTAACTCGATCAGTCACAAAGTGTGGACGATGACTGACTCGCGTGCGTTCTGTCCCCGCTGTGGCGACCCCGTTCCCGAGCGGGCGGCGAGCGACGAACGTGCCGGCGGGCACGCTGCTGAACGTGCCGGCGGGCACGCTGCCGACCCGCTTCGACCCGGCGCCGAGGTCGACCTCTGCGACGCCTGCTACTTCGAGGACTTCGAGTTCGTCGACGCTCCCGACCGGATCGACGTCCGGGTCTGCGCCCAGTGTGGCGCCGTCTACCGGGGCAACCGGTGGGTCGACGTGGGCGCGGACGACTACACCGACGTCGCGATCGACGAGGTGAGCGAGGCGCTGTCCGTCCACGTCGACGTCGAGGACGTGGCCTGGCAGGTCGAACCCGAGCAGATCGACCCGAACACGATCAGGATGCACTGTTACTTCACCGGCGTCGTCGAGCGGCCGTCGGAGGTCGACGCGGCGGGCGACCTCGCGGGCGCCACGCCGGTCGAAGAGCAGGTGACGGTGCCGGTGCGGATCGCCCGCCAGACGTGTACCCGCTGCGGGCGGATCGCCGGCGACTACTACGCCAGCATCGTCCAGATCCGCGCGGAAGACCGCACACCGACCGCCGAGGAAGTCGAGCGCGCGAAGACGATCGCGAACCGGGTCGTCGCCGAGATGGAGGCGACCGGCGACCGGAACGCGTTCGTCACCGAAACCACCGAGACGGCGGACGGCCTCGACATCAAGCTCTCGACCAACAAGATCGGCAAGAAGATCGCGAACAAGATGGTCGAGGAGTTCGGCGGTACCGTCACCGACGCCGAGACGCTCGTCACGGAGGACGAGGACGGCAACGGCGTCTACCGCGTGACGTTCGCCGTCCGCCTGCCGCCGTACACCCCCGGCGACGTGATCGCCCTCGAGGACGACGCCGACACCGACGGCCCGATCCTCGTCCGCAGCGCCCGCGGCAACCTCAAGGGAACTCGGCTGACGACCGGCGACCGCTACGAGGCGAGCTACGAGGAGGGGAACTCCCCGCCGGCGCGAAAGCTCGGCGAGCGCGAGGACGCCGTCGAGACGACCGTCGTCACGGTCGAGGACGACCGCGCCGTCCAGGTGCTCGATCCCGAGACCTACCGGGCGAAGACGGTCGCCCGGCCGGACTACTTCGACCCCGACGCCGACACCGTTCCCGTGCTGAAAAGCCGCGCCGGGCTGCACATCCTGCCCGACGATGAGTGACGGCCGCGAGGACGGGGAGGACGACGCTGGTGTGACCGAGCTGTCGCCGACTGCGGACGACCCGCCGCTGGCCGCCGTCGTCGAGAAGCCCCACTCGGAGACGGCGATCGCCGCGCTCCGGGCGGAGGGCGTCTACGACGACTCGAGACACGTCCGGGAGTACGGCTCCGACACCGTCGCGCTCCCGATCAGCGACCCGCCACGGGAGACGCGGGTGCTCGAGGTCGTTCGCCAGCTCGATCCCGACCGCCGGAGCCGCGACCTCGAGGGGTACCTCGCAGCGCGGGGGTGGAGCGACGCCGACCTCGAGGCGGCGCCCTCGTCGTGGGCGGTGGTCGGCTCGGTCGTCCTGGTCTCGGTCCCCGACGCGCTCTCCGACGAGCGGGCCCGCGAACTCGGCGACGCCCTGCTCGACCTCCACGGGGAGGCCGAGACCGTCCTCGCGGACGAGGGGATCGAGAACGCGGGCGAGGCGGGCACCTACCGCCGTCCGCGGACGCGCCACCTGGCGGGGTCGACGACCACCGAGACGGTCCACGTCGAACACGGCACCCGGTACGGTCTGGACCCGACGGAAGTGATGTTCTCGCCGGGCAATCAGGCCGAGCGCGCCCGGATGGGAGACGTGGTCTCCCCCGACGAGCGGGTGTTCGACATGTTCGCGGGCATCGGTTACTTCACCCTCCCGATGGCTCGCGCCGGGGCGGCGGTGACGGCGACCGAGATCAACCCGACGGCGTTTCGCTACCTCCTCGAGAACGCCGTGCTCAACGACGTCACCGACCGCGTGGACGCGTACATGAGCGACTGTCGTGACCTCGCGGGCGAGATCGACGCCGACCGCGTCGTGATGGGGTACTACGGGAGCGCGGACGGCGACGATCGGGGTCACCGCACGGACGAGGCCCGCGAGTTCCTCCCGGCGGCCCTCGAGGCCCTCCGTTCGGGCGGCGTGATCCACTACCACGAGGCGACCCCCGAGTCGCGGCTGTGGGCGCGCCCGCTCGCGCGACTCGAGGACGCGGTCGAGGGGACGGGCCGGTCGGTCGAGGTGCTCGACCGGCGCCGGGTCAAGAGCCACAGCGCGGGCGTCGCACACGTCGTCGTGGACGTCCGGGTCGAGTAACCCTCCGAACATTCATACTTCCCGCCCGACAACCCGAATCCGATGGACAAGAACCAGCTCATCGCGCTGCTCTTTGCGTTCCTGATGATGTCGTCGATGGTCGCCTGGGGCGCAATGTACATGTTCTGACCGCCGGAACGGCTTCGGTCGCGCGCCCGGACCCGAAGCCGACTGACTCGGCTTCCGGCGATCCGTCGCCGCCACCGACGGGCGCCGCGGCAGGTCGGAGTATACAACGATTTATTCCGCTCGAGTGATCTCCCGCTATGACTGGCGTGACGGACACCGAACTCGCCTTCCTCTCCGGCTCGCCCGTTCGAGTGTCGATCCTCGAGCGGCTCACGACGGTCGTCGCACAGCCCTCGGAGCTTGTCGACCACACGGGGGTATCGCGGACGACCGTCCACCGCACGCTGTCGGAGCTCGTCGACCGGAACTGGGCTCGGCGGGTCGACGGCGGCTACACGGCGACCGGAGCGGGCGCGCTCGCCCTCGACGTCTACCGCACCGCGCGAACGCGATTTCGAACGCTCGAGCGCGTCGAGCCGGTTCTCTCCGAACTCGACGCGCCGCTCGAGGGTGAGATCGGCCTCTCCTGGCTCGAAACCGCCGCCGTCGAGACGGCGACGGAGGGGAACCCGCAGCGCCCGCTCGAGTGGTACGTCGACAGGCTCGAGGCGGTCGATGGTGACCGCCTCCGCGGCGTGACGCCGATCGTCAGCCGGCAGTTCATGACCGCCCACGCGCCGATCGTGTTCGGCGGAACGCCGACGGCGCTCGTCGTCGGCGAGGAGGCGTTCCGGGCGGTGCGCGAGCAGTACCCGGAGAAACTGCGGGAGTCGATCGCCCTCGAGGGGTACGAGCTCTCCGTCGCCGCCGCGGAGCCGTCGATGGGGATCACGCTCTACGGCGAGCACGTCTTTCTCGGCGCCTACGAGGAGGGACGGCTGCTCGCGGTCGTCGACAGCACCGACGACCGGCTCCGATCGTGGGCGCGAACCCGGTACTGCCGGTACGCGGACGACGCCCGCCCCGCGGAGGAGCTGGTCGGTCGACCGGACCGTGTCGACCGCTGATCCGCTGTTTCACACCGTGCAACAGGTCCCGGGGAGTAGATAGTTGACGGTCGATTTCCTACTGTCGTATGCGGAGACGGCGACTGTCTCACCGCGCGCCGTCGCTACTTTCAGTGCCTCTGACAGTCCGGCCGGTCGCCGTCGCCGCCTCCACTCGTTATCCGTCGGTGTCCCAGACGTCCGCGAGCGGACTCGAGCGCGACGACCGGCCCCGGCGGCGCCTCGAGGTTCCGGACGCCGAGCCGTCGGCGCCGGACCCGCCGGAGCTGTTTCGCCGCCGGTCGAACCCGCGGCCTCCTCCTCGAGCGCTCTCGGCCGCCGTCGCCGGATCGAACGCCGGCAGCTCCGGCTCGGAGAGTCGGTCGACCTGCGCGGAAAACCAGTCGGGCATGTCGGTTCGGGCGCGCTCGAACAGGTCGAGCAGGCTCGAGTCCGCGAGGTAGGTCGCCCCGTAGTCGTCAGGCGCCCGAATCACCCGGCCGCAGGCCTGGATCACGGTGCGCAAGGCGGCGCGGTAGTACCACGCCCACTGTCCCTCCTCGAGGCGGTGAGCGACGCGGGAGTCGCTCGTGTTGAGAAACGGCGCCTTACACAGCACCTGCCAGCGACAGAGGTCGCCCTTGAGGTCGAGGGCTTCCTCCATCTTGACGGAGACGAACACGTCTGCGCCCGAACTGGCCTTCCAGGCCTCGAGGTCGGCGTCGCGGTCGTCGCGCGTGTGGGTTCGAACGCGGTCGCCGACGCCGAAGTCGGCGAGCAGGCTCGCTAGCTGCTCCTGAATGTCGTAGGAGTGGGCGTGGATCAACCCCTTCTCGTCGGGGTGGTTCTGCATGATCCGAACGATCGTCCGGGCGATCTTCGGCACCGTTTCCGAGCGGTGCTCGAAGGTCATTTTCCCCTGGGTGACGTCGTACAGCGGCCGGTTCTCGACGGGAAACGTGTGGGCGACGTCGACGAGGGCGACCCGGCTCGGCTCGAGGCCGACGTGCCGGCAGAACGCCTCCTTGTTCAGAATAGTCGCCGAGAGCAGCGCGAACGTGTTCCCCCGGTCCCAGACGGTGTGGTGGAGGTAGCGCTCGGGGTTCATCGGTTTGATGGTGAGGGGGCCGCCCAGTTCGTCCTCGTCGTCACCGTCGTCGTCCGCGCTTGCGCCTCGAGTCCCCGCCGGCTCCGACTGGTCGACCAGCCACGTCGTCGGACTCTCCGGATCGCGGTAGTCGGAGACGAACCAGTCGAGTTCGCCGATCAGCTCCTGGAGGCGGTCGCGCTCGCGGACCTCGGCGGGCGAGAGCTGGTCGGTCGCGAGCAGGTCGTCCTTACGGCGCTCGCAGGTCCCCGCGAGGCTCTCGGCGTAGCGGGCGGCCCGCTCGACGCTTTCGACCTGGGGCACCCGCAACTCGTCCCAGAACGGCACCGTCCGCGGTCCCAGTTGAATAGTGGCGTACATTTCGGCCCACTCGGCGAGCCCGTGGGCCTCGTCGATGACGACGACGTCCCGTTTCCGGAACACCTCGCTGCCGGCGGTCTGCATGAAGTACGCCAGCGTCATCGCCGCGATCTCGCGGTTCGAGGCGATCGCCCGATCCGAGAAGTACGGACAGCGGTGTTGCACCGCGCAGTCGTACCCCCGCTCGCGGACGCAGGGGGCCTGGTTGACCGGCGTGTCGAGTTCGCCGGGGAGGATGCAGGTGTAGTTCGACTTCCCGCGGATGATGTTGAGGTCCTGTAAGAGGGCGTCACCCGCGACGTCGTCGAGCTGGGAGACCTGCGGGGTGGTGTAGTACGCGCCCGAGGCCTCGCTGGGCTCGGCCTCCTCCGCACTACGGGCGCAGCCGGCGACCGCCCGCGCCAGCAGGGACTTGCCGCTGCCGGTCGGCGCGCGGACGAGGACGACGTCGTTTCCCTCGAGGAAGGCGTCGCGGATGTCGGCGAGCGCTCGCTCCTGGGTGCCGCGGTAGCTGGGGGCGGGGAAGGCGTCGAAGATCCGCTCGGGGTTCACTGTTCACAGCAGGGGGCGGCCGAGCCCTAAAAGCTATGGAGTGAGGCCGAACGCTGAGAATCCCTCGGTAGTCGCGGCAGTCCGTGTACGCGAATACTGTCGCCGTGTTTTTCGCCCGCAATGAGCGTGATGCGACACGGAGTGCGTCGAAGCGGGCCGGTGGTGCCGGTCCGTAGTCCTCAACACTGCCTCGACCGACCCGAAACCACTCCCTACCCGCTGGTAGGCGGCCGATTACGAATACGAACCCGCCCGACGGACTCGAGTGAGGAAGGGTCGCTCAGCGGAAGAGCACCGCGGCGCCAACCCGGCGCCGTGGAGGCCATCCGGCCTCGTGGCGTTCGAATCCCACCCCTTCCGTTCCCCGCTCGGTTTTCACCCCCGCTACCGCTCGAGTCGCGAGGTCTCCTCGTCGACGGCCTCGAGCGCGTCGACGTCCGCGGGGACCGGGTTGTCGGGCAGCGCCTCGATACAGGGGTAACAGAGCAGATACCTCGACGGCTCCGCTGCGTCGCGCTCCTCGCCGTCGAACTCGAGGACCATCGCGGTTCCCTCGCTGCCCTCGCCGAACGTCCAGAGGTTGGCGATCCCGCCCGTCACCGAGACCGCGCGGCCGCAGCCGTCACAGGAGTCCTGACCCATGGCGACTCTCGGTCGCGCGCGGTCAAAGTCGTTCCCCCGGACTCGAGTATCGTACCTGGCCGTGATGGATTCACCGCTCGGGTGCCGGGAGTGGTCGCGAGACGCGTTCGGACGGCGGGTCAGTCCACGCCACCGATGACTGGAGTGTAGCCAGGTGTATATGCCGTCGGCCGCCGTCGAGACGATCATGGAGGTGAACTGCGCTGGCTGTGCGGGCTGTTGTATCGACTGGCGGCCGCTGCTCGAGGACAGCGAGGCGATCGAACACGAGCGACGGGGCCCGCGGGCCCCGCTTGACGACGTCTACAACCTGGTCCCGCTCGCCCGAGACGAGGTGCGGTCGTTCCTCGAGGCCGGTTACGGCGACGCGCTCGTCCCCCGGCTCTGGGAGGCCGCGAACCCGGAGGAGGGCGTCGAGATCGACGGCCACGCCGTCGCCGCGGTCGCCGGCCGCCCCGCCTTCTTCGTCGGCCTCCGCAAGCCGACGAAGCCGGTCGCGCCGTTCGGCGTCGAGCCGGCCTGGCTTCCCGCCTGCGTCTTTCTCGACCCGGAGACGCTCCAGTGTCGGATCCACGGCGACGAGCTGTACCCTGCCGAGTGCGCGGAGTACCCGTCTCACAACCTCGCGCTCGAGCAGGAGACCGAGTGCGAACGCGTCGAAGCCCGGTTCGGCGGCGAGCGGCTGGTCGACGACGAGCCCGCGGCCGTCGGCGGACTGTTGCTCGGCCCGCAGGCGCTCGGTCAGAAGCTCTTCTGTCACCCCCGCCCCGCCGACCTCGAGGGCGCGGTCGCCCGTTCGGCCGCGGGCGAACTCACGGCGGCCGACCGCGCCGAGTTCGTCGCGGTGGCCGCCGCCTCGAGTCCCGGCACCCTCGCGATCTCGGAGCCCCACTACGACCGCGCCAGAGCGCGGGTTCTCGAGGCCGACTCCTGGGCCGGGCGGGCGATCCGTGAGTGGGCGGAGCGCGCCGAACGCGGAACGCGGCCCGATCCGGATCTCGGCGCGGTGGTCGAGGACGCCCGTGGCGCCCCGCCGACGCCGGGCTGGGACGCCCTCGAGGAGGGGACGGACTGACCGAGGGGCCGCACCGAGATCGAGTACAAGGCGACCAGTTAAACCGGTAATCGCCGTACTCGAGGTATGAACGTGCTGGTGACGGGTGCGACCGGGTTCATCGGCGGCCGGCTCGTCCCGTCGCTGCTCGAGGGGATGACCAACGAGGTGGTCGTCACCGACGACCGCATCGAGGGGCTCGTTCCCGTCGAGCTGACGCCGATCGAGGACGCGATCTCGGCGGCCCTCGAGGACCAGACCGGCTGGGGTGACGTCTCGCTCGAGGCGCCCGAGCCGGGCGCGGAGTGATGCGCCCCGAGTACGGCGAGACGTGGGTGTACGAGAGCATCGTCGGGGCGCTGCCGGGGATCGACGTCTCGGACCGGCTCGCGGTCGCCGTCCAGCTGCTCGGCTTCGAGCTGGCGGTGGTGGTCGTCGCCTGGCGCTACGGCCTCTGGAGCGCCGTGCTCGCGGGAACCGCGGCGGTCGTCGTCGCCGCCGCGGGTAGCTGGCTCATGCTCGAGTACAGCCGGGCGGTGCGGGCGCTGCCGACGCCGCCGGCGTACCAGCGGCTGCTGTTCGGCTCGAGTATCGAGGTCGTCCTCGGCGTGCTCACGTTCGTCGCCTTCGTCACCTACCTGTTCGTCTACGACCCCCAGACCGGCGGGGAGTCGCTGCTCTCGAGCCTGCTCGGGTCGGAGCCGCCGCCGGTCGCGGTGTTCGTCCTCCTGTTGGTCTGCTGGGACGTCGTCTACCGGATCGGCACCTGCTGGTGGGCGACCGTCGCCGGGCTCTGGCGGGCGCTCGACTACGGGTTCGACGCCGAGACGACCGCGCGGTACGCGCGCGTCGACGCGATGAACGTCCGTTTCGCGGCGGTACAGCTCCTGCTGGTTCCGTTCGTCGTCGACCGGCCGCTGCTGGTCGCGGCGCTGTCCGGCCACGTCCTCGCCGTCGTCGCGGTCGCGACGCTCTCGGTCGTCCTCCAGCGGCGAGCCGTCACAGCCGACCCGTCCGTTCGGCGCTAGTTCGACTTCATCTCCTCGAACTTGTTCAACAGCGCTTCCGCCGACTCGCCGGAGTCGTACTCGATCTTCCCGTGATAGACGGTTCGCTCGTCGTCGAAGTCCGCGTCCACCCTCGAGGCCTGTTGCTCACGGCGCTCGTGCTCATCCTCGTCGTAGGCACCCATTGACATGGTAAGTACACCCATAGCTTGGCAGTTGTCGCATATCAATGTAACGGTTGTACACATCGACTACCGGGGAGAGGACAACACGTATCCGGCCGCGACCCCTACAGGTCGGCGTGGCACGGCCGCTTCGCTTCCGTTACTCGCCCCAGCACTGGAGCGAGCAGCGGGTTCGCCAGCAGATACTGCAACCGCTCCGGAACAACATCGGCGCTCGAGCCGTCGCCCCCCGCTTTTCGACCAACGGCGGCTGGGAGACGCACCGCTTCGAGATGGCGAACGGCGACCTCGCGCTGTTCGCCCGCCGCGACGACGAGGCCTACTGGATGGGCAACACCGAAACGCCGTCGTCGCTGTGGAAGACCGACAAGTTCGGCTGGGGGGAGGTCCCCTACCACGTCTCGCGGTGGGCCCAGCGCGAACTGCTCGCGACCCTCCACGAGGAGGACCCGTGGCTCGCCGACTATCCGCACCTCTCCTGGTTTTTCCTGCCGGTGTTCATGTCCAAGGACGGCCGGGAGTCGACGCGCTCCTTTTTCAGAGAGCACGCCGCGGGCTTTCCCGACGCCGGTCGGCGAGAGACCACCCGCTTTTTCGAGTCGTTTCTCGCGACCGGCACCCTGGATCGGTACCGCCACGTGATGTCCGGCAAGCTCGGCACCAGCAACCACGTCGACCGGGTCCGAATGAGCGCCGCGATGGCCGAGTTCATCGCGGCGAAGCTTCTCACGGACGCGGGCTACGAGATCACCCCCGAGATCGAGGTGACGACGGGCCACTCCCTCGACTACCGGGCGGAAGACGACACTACGAACGTTCTCGTCGAGGTCACTCGACCACAGCCGCCGGCCAACCGCGCCGCGAACGGGCCCGTCGCGGCCGTCCGCGACACCGCCGAGACGAAAACGAGCGGGCAGTTGGCGAATCACGGCGGCGGCGCCGTCCTCTTCGTCGACTGCTCGAGCTTCCAGGACGACGCCTGGGCCGCCGTTCGCGGCGAACAGCCGGACGTGCGTCACCGACCGGCAGTCGTCTACCGCGCCCGCCCGGACGGCCGCGTCGAGGGCTACCGGAAGGGGTCGGTCCCCCTCGCACTCGACGGCGCCCTCGAGTTTCTCGGCTGAGACGGCTGCTGTACCGGTTTCCTGGTGCGACCGCGGGACGGTTCGCGGGTGTGCCGGAGACGAGTTTACAGTCGTTTGAGCGGTCGCGACGGCGGCGCCCTAGAACGACACCGCGTCGGGCGCGTACGGACTGCCGAGCGGCGTCGGGTCGCGGTCGCTGTACCCGACGCGGCCGATCGCCTTGCGGCTCACCGCCGAGTAGATCGCGAACTGGGCTTCTTCCGGCGATTCGAACGTCTCTGCCCCGAGGCGCGCGAGGACGTCGCCGATCGTCTCGGAGCCGTTGGGCAACTCGAGGGTTCGGTCCCCGTAGGCGTCGATCAACTCCTGTGTGGTCGCCGGATACGCGTGCGATTCGACGAGCGCGTCGGCGTCGGTCATGTACATCGCAACCGAAACAGCGTGAACGATAATTATAAACATTATCTATAAACAACCCCGGGGGGACGGGTACTCCTTGTACGCCCTAGAGGGCCTAGTAGCACGGCCCGCTCGCGGCGCCGAGACGTGATGCAGGTCGATAGCATTACCAGGGGTGAACGACGGCGTTGAGAAACGGCTTTACTGTCCAGTCCAGTCCGGTAGGGTATGCCCTACGCGGATCTGCACGTCCACACTACGCGCTCGGACGGGAGCCTCGAGCTCGAGGCCGTTCCCGACGCCGCCCGGCTGGCGGACGTCTCCGTCGTCGCGCTCACCGACCACGACCGGCTCCAGCCGTTCGACGAGCCGGTGCTCGAGCGCGACGGCGTCACGATCGTCCACGGCGTCGAGTTGCGCGTCGAGGCCGAGAGCGGGTTGCGCGTCGACCTGCTCGGCTACGGCGTCGACCCGGGCCCCGAACTCGAGGCCGCCTTCTCGGAGATTCAGCGAAACCGCCGCGAGCGCGGACAAGCTATCGTCGACGCCGTCGAGGAGCGACTCGGGATCGACCTCGACCTCGCCGTCGACACCGGTTTCGGCCGCCCGCACGTCGCGCGAGCGATCGACGCCCACCCCGGCACCGACTACGACTACGAGGACGCCTTCGCACACCTCATCGGCAACGACGGGCCGTGTTTCGTCCCCCGCGAGATTCCCTTCTTCGAGTACGGGCGGGCGCTGCTCGCCGACCACTGCACGCTCGTCTCGCTCGCCCACCCGCTGCGCTACGCGGATACGGGGGCGGCGCTGGCGCTGGCGGCCGACTGTGACGCCGTCGAACTCCACTACCCCTACGGCCGCGAGGTCGACCTCGAGCCGGTCGAACGCGCCATCGACGACCACGGGCTGCTGGCGACGGGTGGCAGCGACGCCCACGACGACCGCCTGGGCGTCGCCGGGCTCTCGAAGGAGGAGTACCGCCACCTCCTGCTTCCGTGATAGCGGACAGACGCGTCGATAGCGGAGGGTTCAATGCGTCTGGCTCCGTACGGTCGCCCATGAACTGTCACTACTGTGACCGCGAAGCTGCGTTCGCCGCCGAGACCGACGGACTCAAGGTCGGTCTCTGCGAGGAGCACTTCCGCGAGCGGTTACAGGAACTCGCCGAGGCTGACGACCTCGAGACGCTCAAAGAGCGCGTCGACGTCGACCGCGCCGAGTAACGATGTCTCTCGTTTTCTTTCGACTGGCTTCCCGCAGGGAGCCGCTGGTGAATGCGGGTCGGGACGAACCGGTCCGGTATCAGGCCGTCCGGCCGGCGTCGACGTCGATCGCGTCGACCGGACAGACGTCGACGCAGAGCATGCAGTCGATACACTGGGCCTCGTGGGTCGGCTCGGCCTTCCGCTCGCTCTCGGGGTGGCCGGGCGTATCGACCCAGGTGAAGACGTCGACCGGGCAGTCCTCGAGGCAGGCGCCGTCGGCGATACACAGGTCGTAGTCGACGGCGACGTGGGTGCCGTGGATGCCGAGTTGTTCGGGCTCGTCGACCGGCCCCCAGACGGCAACGCCGTTCTCCTCGCCGACTTTCTCTCGGTTCTCGTGGAACTGCGGATCTATGGCCATTGCTAGCAGAGACGATGCGGGACGCGACCTTAAAAGTACGCATCGCCGGAACCCGCCGCGGGCGCGCAGTTCACTCGCGCGGCCCGAGCGACACCACCCCGCTCGCCGGCGGCTCGAGGCGACGCCAGGACTGCTGGATTTTTCTTTCCGGCCGCCTTCGGGGCGGATATGAGCGATCAGACGGAGGCCCGTCCGCGACTGGTGTACGACGACGACTGCGGCTTCTGCACCTGGTGCGTTCGCTACGCGGCCGCTCGCGGCGAGTTCGAGGTCGTCGGCTTCTCCGACCTCACGCCGGACCAGCTGGCGCGCCTGCCCGACGACTACGAGGACTGTTCGCACCTGCTCACCCAGGACGCCGTCTACTCCTGTGGCGAGGGTCTCGAGCAGGCGATCGCCCGATTCGACACGCCCGCCCGCTACCTCGCGCTGGCGTTCCAGCGCGTGCCCAAGCGGGACCGCATCCGCGAGGGCGGCTACCACGCGGTCGCCGGAAACCGCGACCTGTTCGGCCGCGTCGTGAGCTGTACGCCGCCGACGCGCCGGGAGGACGGTCAGTAGCCGAGTCCGAACAGCCGGTTGACCGCGAGCGCACAGAACACCAGCGCCAGCAACCCGGCGAGGACGGCGAAGGAGACGTCCCAGCCGAACAGATCCGCGAGCAGTCCGGTCCCCACCGAGCCGAGCGCGCCGACGACGCCGTACACCGTTCGAACGAGACCGAACCCCGCGCCGCGCTCGGCTTCCGAGAGTTCGTCCATGAAGCGCGGCAACAGCGCCGCCCCCCAGCCGAGTCCCGTTCCGAGACACACCACCGCGACGGCCACCGCGAGCCAGCCGGGGACGACGATCAACAGCGCGAGCCCAGCCGCCCCGAGGATCATACAGCCGGCGGTCGACAGCTCCCGGCCGTACCGGTCGGAAGCCGCACCGACGACGATCTGCATGATACCCTGGACGAGGAAGTAGAGGCCGAAGACGACGCCCGCGGTCGTTCCCGACTGGCCCCGGTGTTCGATGAGAAAGGTCGGCATGAACGTCGCCGTTCCCTGCCAGACGAACGCCGCGAGCACCGCGAGACACACCGTGAAGGCGATCTTCGGCCGGGCCAGGAGGTCGACGAGCGCCTCGAATTCGAACCGCTCGCGCATCGGCTGGTCCGGCCGACGAGGCTCGGTCGGTCGGACCCGCCAGGCGAACAGGACGAAGATCGGTACGGCCAGCACCGCGCCGATCGCGACGGCGGGACGCCAGCCGTAGCGAACCCCGATCCAGGCCGCGACGACCGGAGCGACGAGGCCGGCCGCCGGCCCGCCGCCGTTGTGAACGCCGATCGCGGTTCCGATGTCGTCGTACGTGCGCGTCAACAGCGTCGTGGCGACGCTGTAGTGTAACCCGGCGAGCGCTCCCAGCAACACGGTCGCGAGGACGAAGGCGGCGAACACCGGTGAGATCGCGATGAGGAGACTCGAGACCGCGGTCCCCCCGATGGCGATCAGGACGATCAGCCGCTCCCCGTAGCGGTCGGCGAGCACGCCGCTCGGGAACTGCGAGAGGAAGTAGCTCATCCAGAGGCCGGTCATGGCGACGCCGACGACCGTACTCGAGACGGCGAACTCGTCCTCGATCGCCGGCACCACCGGACTGATCGCTAACCGTGCGACCATGGTCGCGAAGAACGCGAGCGTACACAGCGCGAGAACGGTGTCCCGGTAGCGCCAGCGCATCGAGTAGTCCGGTCGTCGTCGACGACTCGCTCGAGGCTCGGCCCGTCCCGTCAAAGAGGGTGTTGATACCGGCACGCGAGACCGCGTTCTCGGCGGTCACGACTCGCTCCTCGGCCGTTCGGCCGGCAGTTCACTCCGCCGATCAGCCGACTACCCGCGGCCCCGAAGCCTCTCGAGGCGCTTCCGGATGTTCCCGGCGAACGACTCGGCGCGGCGATCCGCCGCCGGCCGCTCCCACTGCCCCTGGAGGTACAGCGAGCGGAGGTAGGTCACGCCGAGGACGACACGGTAGACGCCGGATCGGCGATCGAACCCGTCGGGAAGCCGCCTGACGGACTCGTAGCCCTCGCGGAACGCCCGCCGCCCGAGGTCGCCGCCGGGGGCGTTCGCCCCGACGAACGTCGGCAGCGCCGTCGCCCAGTAGTCGTACTCGCCGTCGCCGGCCATCGCGTGCTCGAAGTCGATCACGCAGGTGACTTCTCCGCCCGCCACGCCGACGTGTTCTCGCAGGTAGTTGCCGTGGATCAGCACCGGTTCGCCCGCGCCCGCGAGCGCGTCGGGGCGCTCCCGGAGGAACGCGCTCACCTCCTCGGCCACCCCGGCGTAGCCGTAGGGCTCGAGGAATCGCCGGCAGTCGGCGACCAGCGCGCGGAGGGTTTCGGGCCAGCTCTCGCGGGACTCGAGGACGAGTCCTCCCGTCCCGCCGGTGGTGAAGTGGCCCGCCGCCTCGAAAGTCGTCTCGCGGTGGACCGTCGCCAGTCCGGCACCCATCGTACGGGCGCGCTCGGCGCCGACCGTCGGCTCGTCGGGGACGCCGTCGTGCCAGGCGGCGAGGAACCAGTCGGGACCGACATCGAGCACCTCCGGCACGGGAACCGACGTCTCCCGGCGGACGCGCTCCATAACTCGGGCTTCGGTCGCCGGATCGGCCTCGGGGCCGCGCGCGAGCTTACAGACCGCCCGCTGGCCGTCGACGACCGCCTCGTAAACGGCGTGTGGCGGGACCGCGTGTAGCTCGCCCCGGAGCTCGTACTCCGCGGCGGTCGACTCGAGGATCGTGCGTACGTCTCTGGTCATGGTGATTCGCCGCGTCACGTGCGGCGACCGGCCGGAACCGACAGCACGGCGCCACCGCTCCGGCCGGGAAAGAGAACGTGTCAGTCCGACGGAAGCCGGCGAGATAACCGTACCGGTTTACCGAACCACGGGGGACTACTTTCCCTCGAGTCGACCATCGGGGTATGCAGCCACGCGTGCGGATCCTGACCACCGGCGGAACGATCGCGAGCACCGGCGGCGACGACGCCAGCGAGGGGAAGACGCCCTCGAAGGCCGGCGACGACCTCCTCGAGACGATCCCGGAGATCGACGAGTTCGCGACGATCGAGGTCGAGGACGTCTGCCAGGTGTCGGGCTTCCAGCTGACCCTCGAGCACGCCGCCGACCTGCTCGAGGCGGTCGACTGCGCCGCGGACGATGGCGTCGACGGGGTGGTCGTCACCCACGGGACCGATACGATGGCGGAATCGGCGTTCCTCGCCGAACTCGCCCGCGACCTCCCGCTGCCGGTCGTCTTCACCGGCGCCCAGCGGTCGTTCGACCAGCCGGGGACCGACGGCCCCACCAACCTCACGCTGGCGGTTCGCACCGCCGCCCACGAGCGGTTTCGGGACGACGGCGGGAGCTACCTCGCGTTCAACGACACCGTCCACGCCGCCCGCTGGGTCGTGAAGGGCCACACGAGCCGCCTCGAGACCTTTCAGTCCCCGGAGACGGGGCCGATCGCCGAACTGACGACGAACGGACTGCGCTTCCTCCGGGAGCCGGGGCGGTACGCGCCGCGGATCGAGGGTGCGGCCGTCGGCGCCGGCGTTCGCGTCGAGATCGTCACGAACGCGGCGGGCGTCGACGGCCGGCAGGTCGAGTCGGGACTCGAGGCCGGCGTCGACGGCTTCGTTCTCGCCGGAACCGGCCTGGGGAACGCGACGGCCGAACTGGGCGGGGCGCTCGAGTCCGCCCTCGACAGCGGGGTGCCAGTGGTGCTCACCTCGCGGTGTCACGCCGGCACCACCGCGGGCGTCTACGGCGGCGGTGGCGGGGCGCAGACGCTGCTCGAGGCGGGTGCCATCGGTGGGGGCGACCTGCCGGCGTGGAAGGCGCGGCTTCTGCTGGTGTGTGCGCTGTCGGCGGGGCGAGGGCTCGAGGGCGTTCGGGAGGCGTTCGACGCGATCGACTCGGTGGCGTAGACGGGAGAAGGGATATTCGCCCGAGCGCCGTACGACGGCTCATGCCCGACATACGCCCTGCGGCTCACGGCGACGCCGGCGCAGTCGCGCGCATCTACGAACCCTCCGTCCGGGAGACGGCGGTTTCGTTCGAAGAGCGGCCGCCGAGCGGTTCGGAGATCGAGCGGCGAATCGAGCGGACAGAGGCGCGCCATCCGTGGCTCGTCTGCGAGCACGACGCCGACGTGATCGGGTTCGCCTACGCCGGTCCGCACCGGACGCGGGACGCGTACCGGTGGTCGGTCGACTCGTCGGTGTACGTCGACGACCGGTACCACCGCCGGGGCGTCGGACGGGCGCTGTACGAATCGCTGTTCGCAGCCCTGGAGCTCCAGGGCTACTACAACGTCTACGCCGGGACGGCGCTCCCCAACCCGGCGAGCGTCGAGTTCCACCGGTCGATGGGGTTCGAACCCGTCGGCGTCTACCGGAAGGTCGGCTACAAAAACGGCGAGTGGCACGACGTGCAGTGGTGGCAGCGCTCGCTGGCTCCACGCCCCGCGGAGCCGAAGCCGCCCAGACCGCCGAGCGACGTTCGCGGCTCGTCGGACTGGGACGACGCGATCGAGGCGGGACTCGAGTCGCTTCGACTCGACTGAGCACGTAACGGCGGACGGGCCGCCTCCAGTCTTATTCGTAGGCGGCGATCCCCGTCAGATCCTGGCCGAGCACCAGCGTGTGGATGTCGTGGGTGCCCTCGTAGGTGTAGACGGTTTCCATGTTGGCCATGTGGCGCATCGGCGAGTAATCCGTCGTGATGCCGTTGCCGCCGAGCATCTCGCGGGCGACGCGCGACTGGTCGCGAGCCATCCGGACGTTGTTGCGTTTGGCCATCGAGACGTGCTGGGGCCGGAGGTCGCCGCGCTCTTTGAGTTCCGCGAGGCGGTACGCCAGCAGCTGTGCGAGGGTGATCTGGGTCGCCATCTCCGCGAGTTTGTCCTGCTGGAGCTGGAACCGGCCGATCGGCCCGCCGAACTGCTCTCGGTCTTTGGCGTACTGGCGGGCTTCCTCGAAGCAGTCTCGAGCCGCACCCACCGCACCCCAGGCGATGCCGTAGCGCGCCTGCGTTAAACAGGAGAGCGGCCCCTTCATCCCCTCCACACCGGGAAGAACGTTCTCCTCGGGCACGCGGACGTCGTTGAGACCGATCTCGCCGGTGATGGAGGCGCGCAGCGAGAGTTTCTCGTCGATCTTGTTCGTGCTGACGCCGTCGCGGTCGGTCTCGACGAGGAAGCCTCGAACCGGGTTATCGTCGGCGGAGCGGTCCCGCGCCCACACCACCGCGACGTCCGAAATCGGGGAGTTGGTGATCCACGTTTTCGAGCCGTTGAGCACGAAGCCATCCGCGTCGCGCTCGGCGTGCGTTTCCATCCCCGAGGGGTTCGAACCGTGCTGGGGCTCCGTGAGGCCGAAACAGCCCACCGCCTCGCCCTCGCCCAGTTTCGGCAGCCACTCCTCCTTCTGGTCTTCGCTGCCGTAGGCGTGGATCGGGTACATCACGAGGGCACCCTGCACGGAGGCCATCGACCGCAATCCGGAGTCGCAGGCCTCGAGTTCCTGCATCAACAACCCGTAGGCGGTCTCGGAAACGCCTGGCGAGCCGTAACCCTCGAGATTGGGTGCATAGAACCCCATCTCGCCCATCTCGGGGATGAGGTCGGTGGGGAAGGTGCCGTTCTCGTAGTGGTCGCCGATATCGGGGCGCACCCGTTCGTCGACGAACTCGCGAGCCGTATCCCGGATCAGCCGCTCTTCTTCCTCGAGGTCGCCCTCGAGCGAGACGTAATCGAGCATGGTACTCACTGCGTCTGGCGGGGTGAAAAGGACTCCTATGCGTCGGCAAATTCTGCGACTCGTCGCGCCTGCGGCGGTGCCCGGTGCAGGCGGACCGGACGACCGACCCCGCCACCGTCACCGGCTGAACGTACAGAGATCGGCCCGCCCGGCGCCGACGAGCGTGTTCACTTCGTCGTAGGTCGTCACGTAGTTCGTCGACAGCACCGGGATCTGTACCTCGTTTCTGAACGCCTCCGTGAAGTCCGCGAGGACGGTCGGATCGTACCGCGGGCGCTCCTTGAACGTCGCCTGGCCGGCGACGACCGAGAGGAGGTCACACTCCCGGTCAGCCAGCATCTCCGCGACCCGCCTCGAGTCGCTCGTCTTCAGTCCGCTGAGGTTCCAGTCGGTCGCCTGCAGCGCCGTCCCCAGCGGCTTTTCGTCGGGCCACGCCTCCCGGACGGCGTCGAACACGGAGAGGGGGTAGCGAGCGCGGGTCTCGAGGTCGCCGCCGTACTCGTCGTCGCGCTCGTTCGTGAGCGGCGAGAGGAACGACGAGAGCAGGTAGCCGTGGCCGGCGTGAAGCTGAACGTAGTCGAAACCTGCCGCCTCGGCCAGCTCCGCCGACCGGACGAACGCCTCGCGGATCCGCTCGCAGTCGTCGCCGTCCATCGCCGTCGGCGTGCGCCCACCGGGCGTATAGGATTTCGCGGAGGGGGCGAACAGCTCCCACCCCTCCTCGGCGGGGAGCGGCCGGTCGAGCCCGTGGGCTCGCGGTCGCATCGATCCTCGCCGCCCGGCGTGAAACAGCTGGACGCCGACGGCCGCGTCGGTCCCGTCGCGGAGGTCGGCGACGAGGTCGCCCCAGACGTCGGCGTGGGTCTCCTCGTACAGCCCCGGCGTTCCCGGCGAGATGCGCCCCTCGGGGGAGACGGCGACCGGGTCGGTTAGCACCAGCCCCGGCCCGCGCTCGCCCTGCTCGGCCAGCCCCTCGAGATAGCTCTCCGAGGGGGTGCCGTCGCTCGCGGAGTGGGCGGGCGGGCGGGTCAGCGTCAGGCGATTCTCGACCGTCAGCTCGCGCAACTCGAGGGGCTGGAACAGCGGCGGTTTCGCGGCGACGGGGACCGCGTCGGTGCCGGGGTTCGCCGCCAGCGCGTGCTGGAACCAGCGGTCGTACTCGTCGGCGAACTCGACGTCGCGCACCTTGAGGCTTTCATACGAGATCCGGCCGCTCCGGGTGAGCAGGTTGAACGCGAACCGCCGGGGCTCGAGGTGCCAGTAGCGCTCGACGTTCTCGAAGTAGCGCTGGCTCCGCTCTGCGGCCTCCTGGAGCCCCTCGACGCGCGGCCGCCGTTCCTTCTCGTACCAGTTGAGCGCCGCCCCGCCGTCGGTGCCGTGTTCCCGGACGCCCTCGAGGACGGCGATGGCGTCCTCCATCGCGAGTTTGGTTCCCGATCCGATCGAGAAATGCGCGGTGTGGGCGGCGTCGCCGACGAGGGCGACGTCGTCTCCGAGCGACCAGGTCCGACAGGAGACGACGGGGAAGTTCCGCCAGGCGTAGAGCTTGCTCTCGAGGGCGTGGCCCTCGAGGTGATCCGAGAAGAGCTCCTCGAAGTACGCGAGCGCGGTCTCCTCGTCTTTCTCGTCCATGCCGGCGTTGCGCCAGGTCTCCTCGGTGCACTCGACGATGAACGTGCTCTTGCGGCCGGGGTAGGCGTGGACCCGCCAGAGGCCGTGTTCGTTCTCCCGGAAGACGAACGTGAAGACGTCGAACGGCTTCTCGGTGCCGAACCAGGCGAACTTCGCGTTGCCCATCTCGACGGAGGGTTTGAAGCCGTCTTCGTAGTGCTCGCGGACCGTGCTGTTGAGGCCGTCGGCGCCGATCAGCAGGTCGACCTCGGCCGCCAGTTCCTCGGGGTCGTCGATCGCCACCTCGTGGCGCAGGTTGACGCCGACCTCCCGACAGCGATCCTGGAGAATGCCCAGGAGATCCGCGCGCATGATGCCGGCGAAGCCGTGGCCACCGCAGCGAAAGCGCTCGTCGTCGTAGTGGACGTCGATGGGGTCCCACCGGACGAAGGCGTCGGTGATCCGCTCGTGGCTCTCGGTGTCCGCTTCGCGAAGGTTCGAGAGCGTGGCGTCCGAGAAGACGACGCCCCAGCCGTAGGTGTTGTCGACGGGGTCGCGCTCGTAGACGGTGATCTCCCAGTCGGGGTGTTCCTTCTTGAGCAGGAGGCTCGCGTACAGTCCGCCCGGCCCGCCGCCGACGACAGCGATCTCCATCGTATCACCCCCACTCGTTTTCGATCACGGTCTCGAGTCGGTCGTACTGTTCCTCGTCGGCGACGGTCGGGAAGAGGATGAGTTCGTCACAGCCCGCGTCGGCGTACCCACGGATACACTGGAGCACCTCCTGGGGGGTCGTCAACAACCCCTCGGCGATCCGCTCGGCGAAGGGGCCGGTGAACGCGTAGTAGTCGAGCAGGTACTCCCGACCGCGCTCGGCGGCCTCCTCGCCCAGCGCGACGTAGCCGTGGCCCCAGAGGTCGGGGCCGCCGGGGCGGCCCGACTCCTGCCAGGCCGCACGTGCCTGATTGGCCTGTTTCTCGAACGCCCGCGGCGGACCGCCGCCGTGAATGTAGCCGTCGGCGTACCGCCCAACGCGCTGGAAGGTCGGGTCGCTGTCGCCGCCGACGAGCAGTTGCGGGCCGCCATCCTGGACCGGCTCCGGCCCCATCTCGTCGTCCTCCCAGTACGAACGGAGTTCCGAGAGCTGCCTCGAGAACCGCCGGCCGCGACTGCCGTAGTCGACGCCGGCGGCCTCGTAGTCGTCCCGGCGCGCCCCGAGTGCGAGTCCGAGCGTGAGTCGCCCGCCGGAGAGCGCGTCGATCGTCGCCGCCTCCTTCGCCAGCAGCGCGTCGTTTCGCAGCGGCCCCGCGACGATCGAGGTCGCGAGTCGAATTTCCTCGGTGACGCCGGCGCAGACGGCGAGCGTCGACAGCGGTTCGGTGCTCCGATACAGCAGTCGATCGAACACGCCGAGGCTCGTAAACGGTCCCTCGTCTGCCCGTCGGGCCCACGTCAGGAGCAGCTCCCGATCCGCGCCTTCGAGCGTGTTCGGCAACCCGATTCCGACCTGCATGTTACTCTGACCCTTGTGAGGGATTGCCGTATACCTGTCGGTTATTCGAGGTTGCGGCCGCGCGTTTCCACGCCTCCGACCGTACAACAGCAGCGGCGAACGAGTCCGAAAGCGCACTGGAACGGAGTTCTGGCGCCTCGAGGACGACTCCTCACACTCGGTCGCAGAAACTCCCGTCGACGACCATCTTTGTTCACTGATGTGTCCGGAGCGAGATAAGTTTGAAGAGCGTCGGGGCCGTACGCCGTGGTAATGGATCACACGAGCGGGGCGGTTCTCTCTGCGTACGGGATCGACGAGCGGCGTGGCTTTCTTCCCGAAGAGGACCCGCTCACGCGGTTCGAGCCCGCCGGCGACGGCGCCGTGGACGCGTACCTCCGTCGCCTCGACGAGTTCGGCGAGCGGCTCCCGTCGCTGCTCGCCGAGGGCGAACTGCGACCGCTCGTCGAGGATCTCGAGACGCCGCCCGACGGGCTGCTCGAGGGGCTCTCCGACCGCGAGACCGTCCGGCTCTGCCTGCTCTCCGGCTTCCTCGCGAGCGGCTACGTCAACCGGATCGGTGCCGACCCCGTCGACCGGCTGCCCGCCGGCGTGGCCGTTCCGCTGTACCGCAGTTCGAGGCGCCTCGGCCGGAAGCCGATCCTCTCGTACGACCTGCTCTGTCTGCACAACTTTCGCCGCCGCGACCCCGACGGGGGACTCGTCCTCGGGAATTTAGAGACCGTCCAGCAGTTCACCGACCTCGCGGACGAACGCTGGTTCGTGGTCGTCCACGTCGCCATCGAGGCCGCGGCCGGACCGGCGCTGGTCGCCTGCGCCCGCGCCCAGGCGGCGATTCGTGGAGACGACCCGACCGCTCTCGAGGCGGCCCTCGAGACGATCGCCGACTCCCTCGAGCGCCAGACATCGATCATGCGCCGGATGACCGAGGAGAACGAGCCGACCGCGTTCGCCACCGAGTACCGCCCCTACTACAACGGCTTCGACGAGCTGGTGTACGAGGGCGTCGGCGAACTCGAGGGCGCACAGACCTACCGCGGCGGTTCCGGCGCCCAGAGCTGCGCGTTGCCGTCGATCGACGCCACTCTCGGGATCGAACACGAGACGACGGAACTGATCGAAAAACTGCTGGATATGCGGACGTACATGCCCGAGAAACACCGCTCGGTCGTCGAGGCGTTCGACGCGGACGTCGACGTCCGCCCCTACGTCGCGGCACAGGGCGACGACGAACTTTCGGCCGCGTTCAACCGCTGTATCGAGGCGCTCCAGACGTTCCGGCTGGTCCACTTCGGCCAGGTCATCCAGTACATCCGGGCGGTGACCGGCGAGACGACCGGCACCGGCGGCACCGACTACATGTCGTTCCTCGGCGAGATGGAGGACGAGACGGGCACTCACAAGGTGTGAGCGCGAGGGTTCCGCGAGAACGAACGGTGGCGCGTTACCCCTCGTCCGGCGGCGAAACTCGTCCCTCGGCGGTGGAGATCCGCGGTTCGGCGCCGACCTGCACGCGGTCTCCGTCCTCGTCGACGACGATCATCGTCGCCGAGCCGAACGAGCCCCCCTCCTCGACGTCGTGGCCGCGGTTCTCGAGTTCCTCGATCAGCGCCGACGGGTAGTCGGACTCCACCTGCACGGTGTTCTCGTACTCGTATGGGTACTGCGTGGAGGGGAACGCGGTGCTGACGAACCGCGGGTGGTCGATCGCTTCCTGGGCGTCGAGGCCGAACTCGACGACGTGGAGGAACTGCTGGGTCTGGCCCTGGGGCTGGGTGTCGACGCCGGTGTTCCCGCCCAGAACGTACGGTCGCCCGTCGCGCAGCGCCATGTAGGGGTTCGACGTGTGACGCACCTTGTAACCGGGGGTGAGTCGGTTGGGATTGCCCTCATCGACCGCGAGCATCCGCATCCGGTTGTTGATGTGGATACCGGTGTCGCCGATGACGAGGAACTGCGCGCCCAAGCTGGTCGTCACCGCCGCCGCGTTGCCGTTCCCGTCGACGACGTGAAACGTGGTTGTGTGGTCGGCGTCGGTGCTCTCGATCCCGGAGTCGATCGGCCACTCCCGCGCCTCGTCCATCTCGATCCGGTCGCGCTGGCTCGCCGCGTACTCCTCGGAGAGCAGCTCGTCGACAGGGACGTCGACCCGATCCGGGTCGCCCACGTGGTGATAGCGGTCCGCGAAGGCGAGCTTGATCGCCTCGACCTGGGCGTGGACGGCGTCGGCGTCGTCGGACTCGAGCCCGGAGAAGTCGTGGGCCGCCAGCTTGTTCAGCGCCAGGAGTTGGGTGATCCCCTGGCTGTTCGGCGGGTTCTGGTACACCTCCACGTCGCCGTACTCGATCGAGATCGGCTCGACGATCTCCGCCTCGAACCCCCGGAAGTCCTCGCGGGTGAGATAGCCGCCGTGCTCGTCGGCGTACTCGACGATCGCGTCGGCGATCGGCCCGCGGTAGAAGTGGTCCCGCGCCGCCTGGATCGCCTCGCTCTCGCCCTCGTCCAGGCGGTCGGCGTAGACCTCGGCGAGCGACTCGAACGTGTCGGCCATCTCGCGCTGGTAGACGGTGTCGCCCTCCTCGAGGAACTCGCCGTTGGGCGCGTAGATCGCCGCCGCGGCCGACCGATCGCCGATCTCGTCGGCCCCTCGATCGAGCCAGCCCGCCATCTCCGGACTGATGGGATACCCCTCCCGGCCGAGGTCGATCGCCGGCGCCAGCACCTCCGCGAGGTCGAGGGCGCCGTAGCGCTCGAGCCACAGCATCCAGCCGTCCCAGGCGCCGGGGACGATCGCCTGGTGGATGCCGTCGTCGCCCGCCCGCTCTTCGAAGTCCTCGACCGTCGCCTCGGCGCCGACGGGGCCGACGCCGTCGACGCTGGTCACCTCCTCGACCTCGGCGTCGTAGTACAGCGCCCAGGTGCCACCGCCCAGCGCGGAGGAGAACCAGGGTTCGACGACGCTGAGCGCACAGGCGACGGCGACGGCGGCGTCGGCTGCCGTCCCGCCCCCCTCGAGCACTTCGAGTCCCGCGTCGGTAGCGAGGCGGTGCTGGGAGACGATCGCCGCGGCGTCGGCGCTCGGGTGTTCGACGGCTCCGTCGTCCGCCGCCCCGGGACCGTCTTCCGCCGCCTCGAGACAGCCGGCGACGCCCGCGAGTCCGACGCCGCCGCTTCCCGCGAGAAACTCGCGTCGGCGGAGTGGGGTGGTCATCGAACGCCCTACACCGGTCCGGACTAAATCGGTTGGGGGTCCCTCGCCGACCCTGAAAGACGCCTCGAGCGACGCGCCCGCTCGGTCGATAAGGCGTCCCCTCGATCCGACGAGCTGTCCGTCCGGTCGGGGGACCTACGTGACGCCGTCTCCCTGGCGCTCGTACTCCTCGTACTCCGCCTCGTCGACGATCTCCGCGACCGCGTCGACGACCTCGCGGACGTCGCGGTAGCCGGTGTACAGCGGGGCCGGGCAGACCCGGATCACGTTCGGCGGCCGGAAGTCGACGACGATCCCCCGGTCGCGCAGCGCCTGGCTGATCCGGTAGGCGTCGGCGTGCTCGAGGGCGACGTGGCCGCCCCGCCGCTCCGGTTCCCGCGGCGTCCCGACGGAAACGCCGCGATCGGCCAGGTGCTCGTCGGTGAGGCTAATGAGGTAGGAGGTCAGTTCGAGTGACTTCTCGCGGATCGCCTCGATGCCGGCCTCGCGGGTGATCTCGATCGCACCCTCGAGCGGCGCCGCGGAGAGCACCGGAATCGTACCGATCTGCCAGGCGCCAGCGGTCTCGGCGGGCGTGTACTCGAGGTTCAGTTCGAACTGCGTCTCCTTGTGGTGGCCCCACCAGCCCGCCAGCGCGGGCGTGAGCCCGAAGTGATCCTCGTTGACGTAGAGGCCCGCAATAGCGCCCGGTCCGGCGTTCATGTACTTGTAGCTACACCAGACCGCGAAGTCGACGCCCACCGCAGAGAGCTCGTGCGGAACCGCGCCGATCGAGTGGGCGAGGTCGAACCCCGCGAGGATGCCCCGCTCGTGGGCCGCCTCGGTGATCCGCTCGACGTCGAGTAGCTGGCCGCTGCGGTAGAGCACCGACGGCATGAAGACGATGCCGACGTCCTCCTCGTCCATCGCCGCGACGATATCGTCGGTTTCGATCGTCCGGCCGTCGCGGCTCTCGACGAGGTGGCAGTGCTCGTCCGGGTCGAGCCCGCGCTGGCGCAGCTGGGCGCGGATCGCGTAGTGGTCGGTCGGGAAGTCGAGGTCGTTGACTAAGACGGCGCGAGCGTCCGTCTCGCCGACCTCGCCGCGCTCGAGCGCGTCGAGGAAGGTGCCGATCAGCGTGTGGATGTTGACCGTCGTCGAGTTGCCGACGACGACCTCGTCCTCGCGGGCTCCCACGAGCGGCGCCAGCTCGTCGCCGAGCCGCTCGCCGTAGTAGAACCACGGCGGCTCCGCGTCGGTCCACCCGCGGATGGCGAGTTCGCGCCACTCCTCGACCGCCCGCTCGAGGCTCGCCACCGCCGCGTCGGAGACCGGCCCCAGCGAGTTGCCGTCCATGTAGTGGGCGTCGGGGACGTCGAACCGACCCCGAAAGGCCGCGAGCGGGTCCGCCTCGTCGCGCTCGCGGGCGTAGTCGGCACCGGTCCGGTGATCGCGCTCCGTCGCCCCGTCCTCGCCCGTACTCGAGTCCATGTGCGACCCTCACGGGGAATCTACACGAACGTTTCGGCGCGACCGCCTCGTACTACGGGCGGTCGGTTGCCGTTCGCCCACCGACCGTGCGCGCCGCTCGAGGCCCGACCGCCCGCCTGCCGGTGGATTAACCTCCCCCTGGGACGAGCGTGGGGGTATGGCAGACGCGAGCGACGAACTCGATCCACAGCTTGCAGCGGTCGTCGAGGAGATCCAGGCGGCGGGCGTGCCGCCCTGGCACGCGATGGCCGTCGAGAGCGCCCGCCGGGTCGAAGACGAGGTCTTTTCGGCGGGCGGCGGCCCCGAGATGCGATCCGTGCGGGACCTGAAGATCGACGGCCCCGGGGGGCCGATCCCGATCCGGGCCTACCGCCCCGACGTCGAGAACCCGCCGACGGTCGTGTTCTACCACGGCGGCGGCTGGACCCTCGGCACGCTGGACTCGGCCGACGACATCTGCCGGGAGATCGCCGCGCGATCGGGGAGTCTGGTCTGCTCGGTCGACTACCACCTCGCGCCCGAGCACCCGTTTCCCGCACCCCTCGACGACGCCCACGCGGCCCTCGAGTGGGCCGCAGAGTACGCCGACAGCCTCGGCGGCGACCCCGATCGCCTCGCCGTCGCTGGCACCAGCGCCGGCGGCAACCTGGCAGCCGCGACGGCGCTGCGGGTGCGCCCGGACGGTCCCGACGGGACGATCCCGCTCGCGGGCCAGTTCCTGCTGTATCCGATCACCGACCGCGCCTTCGACACCGATTCCTACCGCGAGCACGGCGACGGGCCGCTGCTCACCGAGGCCGATATGCGCTGGTTCTGGAACCAGTACCTCCGGAGCCCGGTCGACGCGGCGAACCCCTTCACGGCGGTGCTGCGCGCGCCGGATTGTTCCGGGGTTGCCCCGGCGACGGTGCTCACGGGCGGTCACGACGTGCTCCGCGACGAGGGTGCCGCGTACGCAGAGCGACTCGAGGCCGACGGCGTTCCCGTCCACCACGCTCACTACCCGTCGCTGGCCCACGGCTTTCTGAGCCTCACGGACGCCGTCGAGGCGGCCGACGCGGCGATGGACGACCTCGCAGAGCGGATGCGGGCGGCACTCGGGTGAGCGGGCGCCCTGACGAACAACCGCCGACCCGGGGTGCTCCGTGGATCCGGCGCTACCGGCCGGCGGTGACGACGTACGACTCCATGGGTGAGACGACGCCCTCGTCGTCGGCGTACTCCTCGAGCGCGCCCTCCACCTCGCGGACGAGCGGCTCTCGAACGGCTTCGTCGGCGAGCTGCGCGGCCAGCGGCGAACTCGCGACTTCCCGGCGCACGAACTCTTCGATCGAGGGGTACCGCACCGATCCGACCTGGACGGTGATCGTCCCGGCGTCGAACCCTGCCTCGGAGACGATTTCCCGGAGGTCGGCGATCCCCCATTCGGGGAACGGCGAGCGCATCATCGCCCCGGCCTCGTCGCCGACGTGCCGTTCTAGCGCCTCGACCAGTACGACGTAACCGGGGTTGTACTCGAGCGGCCGCCAGACGCTGAGCGCCAGGCGCCCGCCCGGAACGAGGACGCGGCGCATCTCCTCGAGCGCGGCGGCCGGATCGTCGAAGAACTGGAGCGCCTGCTGGCAACAGACGACGTCGAAGCTCCCCTCCGAAAAGGGCAGATCCGTCGCGTCCCCCCGTCGCCACTCGATCGGGGGCCGAACGTCCGCAGCGGTCTTCTCCGCGACGGCGAGCATCCCCTCGTTCACGTCGAGTCCGACTACGGATCCGCCCTCGCCGACCCGCGAGACGGTGGATCGAGCTACGACGCCGGTTCCGCAGGCGACGTCGAGGACGCGATCTCCCTCGCGCGGACCGGCGGCCTCGACGAGCCGTTCGGCCCACGGGGCGAAAATGGCCGGAACGAAGTATCGTTCGTACGCCTCCGCGGCGTTCTCTTCTAGTTGCCAGCCCGACAGTTGACGTGCCTGATCGCTCATGGTACTTCACTACGAAAACCGACGCCGCGCGCGGAGTTGTAACTGTCTAGTGAAATATTTCACGGCGTGAAAGCGGGGGCCGACGTCGGCGGGTCACGGGGGCGATCCCGTCGAGACGAGGTCGTCCGCCTCCTCGAGCGGTCGAGCGCGCGCTCGGTACCGCTCGTAGATCGACTCGCCCCACCCGCACGCCTCCGGGTCGTCCGTGTCGACGATCGCGCGCAACGCGCCGGTGTCGGGTTCGAAGCAGCAGATGCTGAGACGCTCGTCGGAGAGACAGATCCCGCACCACTCGCTGTTCGGGAGTTTCTCGGATAGCAGGACGGCGTAGTTATCTCGAGCCACCGCTTCGGCGATCGTCTCCGCGTTCCAGGCCAGGAGCGCCTCGAACACCTCGGGCGGGTAGATGAACTCGCACTCCAGCCCGTCGAGGATGCGATCGAAGTAGGCCTCGAGGGCGCTCGACTTCACCATCGCCATGCCGAACCCTCGTATCCGCTCTGCGGCCTCGAGCAGCTGACGATCGCGCTCGATCGGTTCGTACGGGTAGCCGGGCCCGGGGTACGAAACCTCCGCGTCGACCACCAGCTCGAGGCTGAACCCGGGGGCGTCGTGGGGAAGCCACGGCCAGACCTCGCGGAGTCGGCGCTCGGCCGCCATCGAATCGACGAACGCCGCCAGTCGGTCCGCGACGAACTCGCCGAGTGCGGTCAGCCGGTACGTTCGCCCCTCCCGTTCGATCCAGTGGCGGTCCTGGAAGTCGCCGAGAACCCGCCCCATCGTCGGCGACGACGCGCCCGTCGCCTCTCGCAGGTCGTTCCGGTCGCGAGGGCGTTCGCTCAGCGCCTCGAGGACGCCGACGCGGTGGTTCGAGGCGACGAGGAACTCGATGTCGTCGAGTGCGTGACACATGACGTGTGTTACGACGTGGCAAGCCATAACCTTTCGAGGCGGCGCTGTTGGAACCCTCATCACCTGACAAAACGGACCTGCTGAATACAGGCACGAATGTAGCACGACACCCCCGTTTGTTTCACGCCGAAAGCAGTGAACCATCCGCTCACTACACGTGCGAATGTCGCACGAAATTCGACTCGATTTGCGACGGTAGTGATTGGTCAGTACAGGACGCATACTTTGCACGCTGTGGGGATCTGCCACTACTGCCATCGGTCGGGCGTTCGAACCCGGTGGTTCTGGACTGTATCACAGCATTATACTCTCTGGCACACGTACACCTGCTATCGATGGATACAACTGACGCGGATCTGATTGGGATTCTCTGTGATGACGATCAGCCGGTGTTCACTGCCATCGCTAGATGCCTTAGAGGCGCGGGACATGAGGTTCAGTTCTTCGATCCGCGATCCGAACTTTCTCCAGGTCATATCGACGATGTCGCTCTGCTCGTTAACAAGCAGGTGTTTCCGCACAATCTCCCCGCGCTCAGGTTTGCACGGCGAACGGGGACGCCCCTGTGGAACAACCTCATCGCGACGGTTGCGTTAAGTTCCCGGCTAATCGGACTCCGGGCACTCGAGGCGGTCGGGTTCCGCACTCCCCAAATGACCTTCGAGAAACCCAAATTCGAGTACGTCGCAAAACCCTACTACATCTGGGATGGTGACGTCGAACTGAACGGCGAGGGAGGCTTCTATCAAGAACTGATCGCTACGGACCCTGTCGATTACAAGTACTACGCTGTCGATAATGGAACGCGAGTCCAGACGGCGGTCAAGCGTGTGACTTCGAAACTCTATGGCCCCAAACGGTTCCTGAATCAGGTGCGCCCCAGACCGATGCTCGCGCGCCGTCTGCGTCGCCTCGTCAACCGGCTCGATATCCGAGGCGTTGGTGTCGATTTTGTCAAAGATGACGAAGACCAGTTCTGGGCCGTAGACGTCAACCTCGCCGCAGGCTATCGGAATAGTGGAGTAGAACCCGCTCTCTGCCAATCGATTCGTGCGAGTCTCCCCACCGATAATCTGTAAGCTACTTCTTCAAGTACCGAAGAGAGAGGGTGCTGCTGCATCCATGCTCTGTACTGAGCGTTCGACCTTCCGCGTTGATCGCTCCTCAATCCGTGCCACATTCGCGCCCTCTATTCAGCATACTACTTTTCGTAGTTTACTGCTCTATTGTCGGATTCATCCCCGCCGTGAACGGCGAGGCTTTCTCTTCGAATCTCCGTAATTGGCCTGCCCAGTGGCTGGCAGACGTGATGAACGGAGGGTGGGGGTCCTCTAGCCATAACGAGATTCCGCAATTCGTCGCATGCTGACCGGTTACCCCGCCGAGACGAAATCGACGTCCTGAAATTCGATCCGCGCGCCACCGGCTGCGCTCTCCGACACTGCACACGACCACCCGTACAGATCGGCCAACTCTCTGACGAACGCCAGCCCCAACCCGGTCCCACCTTCATCGGCTGTCGTAGTGAACCCGGATTTAAACACGTCATCTCGGTTTTCAGCCGGGATCCCGGATCCATCGTCCGCCACGAAGAACTCGTTCGATCCACCCCCCACCTGAACGGTGACGTCCGCGCCACCATGTTGAACTGCATTTTCGAGGAGATTTCTGAACAGGTGCTGGAGGTACGTCTGGTCCCCTCGTATCTCGCCGTCGATATCGACGTGGAGTGTTGCATCGGGTGCGTCCACTTCATCCCAGGCGTCCTGAACTACGTTTACAAGCGATACCGGGGTCCGTTCACCAACGGTCTCGCGTCCGTGCGTTAAGACCAGCAGGACGTCAACGATATTCTCGATCCGGTCGAACGCTTCGACGACGTAGTCAACGGCCTCCGGAGCCGTCTCAGCCGGCAACCGCTGGCTGTAAATCTGGCCGATTGCGACCGGGTTCCGCAGTTCGTGGGCGATCATGCTGGCCAGACTCTCGAGGCGCTCGTTCGACTCCTCGAGTTGGTCGATCGTCTCCTCGAGTTTTCGTTCGCGCTCAACCTGCTCGGTGATGTCCTGGGCCGCTCCGCGGAACGACACGGTGTCACCGTCATCGATCTCCGGAACGCCCTGCAGCCGGAGCCAGCGGATCTCGTCGCTGGCCGTCCGGATCCGCACCTCTACGTCGAAGGGCTCGCCCGAGTCGAGCGCGTTCTCGACGGCGCCCTCGACGACCGGCTGGTCGTCCTCGTGGTACATGTCGAGCGCTTCCTCCAGCGGCGGTTCCTCGTCGTCAGGTACCTCCAGGAGATCGAAGATGTGGTCGGTCCAGAACACGTCCATCGTGTCCGGGTCGATCTCCCAGCCGCCAACGTCGGCGATGAGCTCGGTTTTCTCGAGCAGGTCGAGCGCCCGTTCGAGGTCGCGTTCGCGATTCTTCTCTTCGGTGATGTCGCTCGCCATACCGATCCATTCAACGATGTTTCCGCCATCGTCTAGCATCGGTACCGCACGTGAGAACGTCCAGCCAACAGTTCCATCGACCTGGTCTACCCGGTGTTCCAGCTCGAAGGTGCTCTTGGTTCGAATCGCTTCGTCGATGGCCTCCGTGACACGCTCCCGGTCATCCGGGTGAATGTATTTCTCAAGCCAATCACTGGTCGGTTCCTGTATATTGGCGATGAAGTCCTGCCCCTCGAGGTATTGCATTTGGCTCCAATCGTGGCTCATGCGATACACGACGTCCGAGCTGGCGTCGAGCAACGCTCGGAATCGCTCCTCGCTTTTCTGAAGTGCCTCCTCGGCCTCCTTGCGCTCGGTTATATCACGCGTTGTCCCGGCGATGGCTTCGACTTCCCCCTCGTCGTTGAGTACCGGTGCAAAGATATAGTCGTAGATTCGGCGACCG
Source organism: Natrononativus amylolyticus (assembly GCF_024362525.1). Taxonomy (GTDB): domain Archaea; phylum Halobacteriota; class Halobacteria; order Halobacteriales; family Natrialbaceae; genus Natrononativus; species Natrononativus amylolyticus. The sequence goes on along the minus strand of NZ_CP101458.1, from coordinate 2,895,332 downwards.
AGTTCGGCATGCTCGAACCCTACCTCGCCGCGGATGGGTTCTTTTGTCTCTACAACGTGGTCAATCTCGCGTTCGTGCATCTCCGCGTGCCACGGCTCGTAGCCAATTTCCCGCAGGGTCTTTCCTATGGACTCTTCGAAGGTCTGACCCCACATTTCCAGCAGCGCCTCGTTGGCGAATATGAAGCGATAGTCGAGATCGAACGCGTACACAAGGTCGGGAGTACTTGAGATAATAGTCTCGTAGAGCCGCCGCTCCTGTTCAGGCTCAGGGGTCACTCCCGTCAGCTCTGTCTCCGCTTCCTTGCGGTCGGTGCTATCAGTATTCGCGTGCGACTCCGCAGTCTCGACGGCGTACGCGATCGTTACTCCTAACTCTGCGAGCGATTCTCGCTCGGCCGTCCCAAATCCTTGCGACCGGGTAGTTGCCAGCTGCAAGACACCGTATAGCGTCTTTTCGTACACGAGGGGGATGGCCGCGCAGGTTTGGTAGTCTTGTTTGCGGGCGTGGTCGCGCCAATCCTCACAAGGAGGGTCGTCAATGAGATTCTGTCTAACCGCGACCTCCCGTGTGCGCACTACCTCGTTTGCCAGTTCCTGTGGAGGTGGTTCCTCTTTGGCGGGAACCTCATTGAGCGTCTTCTCTGCAAACCCGGCGGAGGCTGCCGGAATAATCTCCTCTTTCTCCGGATTATAGCGCCCAATCCACACAAAGGAGTACAACTCCGATGCTACGAACTCCTCGCAAACGCGTTGTTGAATCTCGTTTGCGGTGATAGCCGGAACCAACCCTCGGGTGACTTCTCCGATCACCTCGTTTATGGAGTGTCGTCCGTCAAGGCTCATTGATTATTCTATGTCACCAGAATTGGTTTACTTCTACCGGTTGCGGAAGTCGGTCTGTTCTACCCCACTCCAGGCTAGAGCCACAGCGGTCCACCGTGATGGATAGATGCTATAGTGTGGATGCGTTTTTGATATTTATCAGGAGATAGGTTATCGTTTCGGTGACTGCTTAGCCTGAGCGATCTCCACCGTCGCAAATCAACCAGAACCTTGTGCACCATTCGCGCTATCTATTCAGTAGAGACGCAACGAACTACCGAACTGCTGTCAGAACGGGCGTGATCGACTCAGAGCATGAGTGCAGCACGACAACTTCGGTTGTTTCACGCCGAAATCAGTGGACCACCTGCTCACTATATGTGCGAACTTGACAGTCAGAACACTTTTTATTAGCTAAATACACCTGTTAGATATGGTATTTGAAGTTCTGTTCAGTTACACTGTATTTTTCGGAGTGTTGTTCCTCGCAGGTGTCTTGGCGGCGTCATACGCCGGAACAACACTGGCACTGAAGAAGTTTTTTGGAACCGAGCATCAGGAACGACCGGGAAATGAACACCGATAATTGTATCCCTGTACTGACCGATCACTCCCCTTCGCAGATCAACTTTCAACCCGTGATACATTCGCGCTGTCTAGTCAGCACGACCCTCGAAAGCTATCACTGGCCAAGGGTTTCGACGAGACCTTCCAGGCGAATTCCCGCCGACCAAAGCTCAAACGGCGATTTCACCCTGCCGAAAGCGTTTATCCGTGGCCGTCCGCTGGTCTACTATGCCCTCCGACAGACGAACCGTGCTCGCGCTGACCGGCGCGCTCCTCGCTGGCGCAGCCGGCTGTCTCAGTGACGACCCCGCGGACGACGATACCGGCTCTGACGACCCCGGTGACGACCACGCCGATGACGACGACTCCGCAGCCGGCTCGAGCGACGGAAACGGCTTCGACGGGTACGACGTCCCCGACTTCCCCCAGCTCGAGCTCGCCACCGATCCCGAAATCGACGAGACCGCCCTGGCCGAGCAGGTGCGAGGCAACCTCGAGCTCTCCTTCGACCTGCTCGCGCAGCTACGCGAACAGGAGCCCGACGACAACCTCTTTTGCTCGCCGTACAGCGTCTCGGTCGCGCTGGCGATGACCTACGCGGGCGCCCGCGGCGACACCGCCGCGGAGATGGCCGACGCGCTCCGGTACGAACTCGAGGGCGACGACCTCCACCCCGCCTTCGGCGCGCTCGAGGCCGAGTTCGCCCGGCGTAACGAAGACGGCGAGGACGTCGACGACCCGACCGGCGAGGGCCACGACGGCCCCGCCTTCCAGCTCTCGACGGCCAACTCGACGTGGGGCGAGGAGGGGGTCGATTTCGACGAGGCATTTCTGGAGCTACTCGAGGCCTACTACGGCGCCGGGATGCGACTCGTCGACTTTTCGGGCTCGCCCGAGGAGGCCCGCGAGCGGATCAACGAGTGGGTCGAAGAGCGGACGAACGACCGGATCGAGGACCTCCTTCCCGGGGGGTCGATCGACGCCTCCACGAGACTCGTGCTGACGAACGCGATCTACTTCGAGGCGATGTGGAAGTACCCGTTTTCCGAGGAGGATACGGAGCCGGCGCCGTTCACTGGCCTCGATGGCGAGGAAACCGAGGTCGAGATGATGCACCAGTCGATCGAGGTACCGTACGCCGAGATCGGCGGTCACCAGCTGGTCGAACTGCCCTACGCGAACGACGACACGAGCATGGTGATCGTCCTCCCCGCAGCGGGCGAGTTCGACGCGTTCGAAGCGGCGTTCTCGGTCGACCGGCTCGCGACGCTGCTCGGCGAAACCTCCCGCCCGGAGGTGGAGCTCGCGATGCCGACGTTCGACATCGAGTCGAAGTTCAGCCTGGTCGAAACGATGCGAGAACTCGGGATGGAGCGGGCGTTCGGCGACGCGGATTTCTCGGGAATGACCGAGGGCGATAACGGGCTCGTCATCTCCGAGATTATCCACCAGAGCTTCGTCGAGGTCGACGAACTGGGGACGGAGGCCGCGGCGGCGACCGCCGTGGTGATGGAAGAGAGCGCGCCGCCGGATCGCGTCGAACTCACCGTCGATCGCCCGTTCCTCTTTTTCGTCCTGGATCGGCCGACGGAGACGCCGCTGTTCGCCGGACGCGTCGTCGACGGGGAAACGCTGCAGGAGGAGTAAGGCGGTAGCGCCTCGCGGCTGCACTACTCGAAGGAGAACAGCTCCGCCGCGGTCTCCATGTCCTTGTCGCCGCGACCGGAGAGGTTGACGAGGATCGTGTCGTGCTCTCCCTCATCTGCGAGCTGGAGCCCGCGGGCGACGCCGTGGCTCGACTCGAGCGCCGGGATGATCCCCTCCGTCTCGCTCAGCTTCCGGAACGCCGCCAGCGCCTCGTCGTCGGTGACGCCGGTGTACTCGCAGCGACCGATCTCGCGGAACATGGCGTGCTCGGGGCCGACGCCGGGGTAGTCGAGTCCGGCGGAGACGGAGTGGACCTCGACGTCTTCGTCGATCACGCGGGTCTTCATTCCGTGAATGACGTCGTCGTTGCCGGCTGCCAGCGGGGCGGCGTGGCGACTCGAGTCCGCCCCCTCGCCGCCGCCTTCCGCCCCGTAGAGGGCGACCTCCTCGTCGTCGCGGAAGGCGTGAAAGAGCCCCATCGCGTTCGAGCCGCCGCCAACACAGGCGACCGCCGCGTCGGGCAATCCGCCGGTTCGGTCGATGAACTGCTCGCGGGCCTCCTCGCCGATGACGGACTGGAAGTCACGGACCATCCGCGGGAACGGGTCGGGGCCGACGACACTCCCGACGAGGTAGTGGGTGTCCTCGACGTTCTCGACGAGGTCCTCGAGGGCGGCGTCGACGGCGTCGGCCAGCCCCTCGCCGCCGCGGGTCACCTCGTTGACCTCGGCGCCCATCAGGCGCATCCGGAAGACGTTCATCTTCTGGCGCTCGACGTCCTTCTTTCCCATGTAGATCTCGGTCTTGAGACCGAACAGCGCGCCGACCATCGCGGTCGCGGTGCCGTGCTGGCCGGCCCCGGTCTCGGCGATCAGTCGCTCTCGACCGGCCTTCTTCGCGAGCAAGGCCTGGCCCAGGCAGTTGTTGATCTTGTGTGCGCCGCCGTGGAGCAGGTCCTCGCGCTTGAGGTAGATTTCGGCGTCGTAGGGCTCGCTCAGGTTCTTCGCGTGGTACAGCGAAGTCGGTCGACCGGCGTACTCCGCGAGGTGGTCGCGAAACTCGGCCTGGAACTCGTCGCTCTTGCCGATCTCGTCGTAGGCGTTCGCCAGTTGCTCTAGCGGTTCCTCGAGTGGCTCCGGTACGTGCCGCCCGCCGTATCCTTCGAAGTCGCCGTGAGACATGCGTCGAACATGTCCGGCGCGATAGATAAACCTACGCTCCGCCATACCATGGCACGGTGTACGAAGGAGTCGCCCGCTGCCGACTCCGGTACGATTCTGTCCCCCACGGCGGCAACGTCACACCTCGTTCCGTCAGTGTATAACTCGGTCTTCTGACGTACTCTTTCGGCGACTCTCTCTCTACATCTGCACCCACCGACGATCGTGTCCATGGAGCGACTATTGTAGACAGTAAACGGCGGAGGGAGGCCACCGGACGGGGGCGTTCCGACGGTAGAACTATACCCGTGAGCCATAGTAGCGAGTACCATACATGCAGGACACCGTTCCGACCGAGAACCTCCCCGACGAGGACGTACAGCCGACGTACTTTCACGCGGTTCCCGAGGTACACTACCCGGAACGGTTGAACGCGGCCTACGAGATGGTCGATCGGCAGGTCGAGGCCGGCCGGGGTGAGGAGCCGGCGGTGATTGCAGACGAGGAGACGCTGACGTACGAGGAGCTCCGCCAGCGGGTCAACGGGGTCGCCAACGCCCTCCTCGAGCTCGGCGCCGACGCCGGCGATCGGGTGTTCGTCCGGTTTCCCAATCGACCGGAGTACGTCGTCACCTGTCTCGCGGTCCAGAAGATCGGCGCGATCACCGTCCCGTCGATGAAGCTCCTGCGAGCGAACGAGATCAGCTACGTCGTCGAGAATTCGGGTGCCTCCTACGCCGTCGTCTACGACGACCTGCTCGACGAACTCGAGATCGCCCGCGAGGAACACGGCCTCGACGGGCTCGAGGAGATCGTCGTCGTCGAGGACAACGGGATCGACCACGACCACCACTCCTACGACGACCTGCTGGCGGGGGCGAGTACGGACCTCGCCGAGCCCGACACCCACCGCGACGATCTGGTGATGATCGCCTACACCAGTGGCACCACCGGGAAACCGAAGGGGACGGTCCACACACACCGCCAGATGATGGCGATCACGGACACCTACGCCCGCTACTGCCTTGAGCCCGAGCCCTCGGACGTGTTTACGAGCAACGCGCCGATCGCCTTCACGTTCGGCTACGGGATGCTGGTCGCCTTCCCGCTCCGGTTCGGCGCCACGACCCGGATCATCCAGGACCCCACCCCGAAGAAGCTGCTCGACGCGATCCAGGAGGACGAGGTGTCGATCCTGGCGTCGATCCCGACCGCGTACAACCAGATGCTCGCCGAGCACGAGGACCTGATCGCGGAGTACGACCTCTCCTCGCTGCGCCGGGCGGTGAGCGCGGGCGAGCCGCTCCCGCCGAGCACGTACCAGGACGTGGTCGACAGCCTGGGGGTCGAGCCGCTCGACGGCATCGGCTCGACGGAGATGCTCCACATCTTCATCAGCCACCGCCACGACGACGAGATCGACCCGACGGCGACCGGCTTCCCCGTCCCCGGCTACGAGTGCAAGGTCGTCGACCCCGACACCTACGAGGAACTCGACCGGGGCGAGCCCGGCATCCTTCTGGTGCGTGGCCCCACGGGCGTCACCTACTGGAACCGGCCCGAGAAGCAGCGCGAGAACAGCCACGACGGCTGGAGCATCCCCGGCGACATCTTCGTCCACCGCGAGGACGGTCGCTTCGAGTACAAGTCCCGCCGGGACGACCTGATCATCACCGGCGGCTACAACGTTCCGGGGCCAGAGGTCGAGGACACCCTGCTCGAGCGCGAGGAGGTGTACCAGACGGCCGTCATCGGCGTCCCCGACGACGAGCGAGGCCAGCTCGTCAAGGCGTTCGTCGTGCCCGAGGAGGGCGTCGATCCGGGCGCCGAGCTCACCGAGGCGCTCCAGGACCACGTCAAAGAGCGCATCGCCCCGTACAAGTACCCTCGCGCGATCGAGTACGTGACCGATCTCCCGACGACGGAGACGGGGAAGATCCAGCGGGCGAAGCTCCGCGAGCGCGAGCGGGAGTAGCGGGCTGAACCGATCGAAAGGGTCTCGGACCGCTCGCGTGAGGCTGCGATGGCCGCTCGGTGTCCGCGGCGACCGCCTCACGATTTCAGGCCCGGTATCTAAGTGCGATCCCGTCGTGAGTGACGTCTACACCACACACGGTACCACGCCCTCTACCCATGACACCTCCCTCCCTCGACCGACGAACGTTCGTCCGAACCGGTGCCGCCGTCGGCACCCTCGCAGCCGCCGGCTGTCTCGCAGGGCTGACCCAGGAGGACGACCTCGAGGGGGCCGCCCTCGAGACGGTCGCCGAGGGGTTCGACAGCCCCTGGGGGATCACGTTTCTCCCCGACGGGGACGGGATTTTGCTCACCGAACTCGAGGGACGGCTGACCCTGCTCGACCGCGGGGGAGAGGACGTCCGGCAGGTCGACGGCGTCCCCGAGGTGTACGCGGAGGGCCAGGGCGGCCTGCTCGACGTCGCCCTTCACCCCGAGTTCGACGAGGAGCCGTGGGTCTACCTGACCTACGCCGCCGCGAACGACGAGGGCGAGTCGACCACCTACGTCGGCAGGGGACGGCTCGATCCCGGGGCGCCGGAACTCGCGGAGTTCGAGGAGCTGTTCGTCGCCGAGCCGTTCCTGGACGGCGACGGCCACTACGGCTCGCGGGCGGTCTTCGGCGAGGACGGCTCCCTCTACGTGACGACCGGCGACCGCCAGCGCAAGGACTTCGGCCCGGACCACCTCTCGCAGGACCTGACGAACGAACTCGGCAAGACGTTGCGCCTCGAGCCCGACGGCTCGGTCCCGGAGGACAACCCGTTCGTCGGGGAGGAGGACGCCCAGGACGCGATCTACAGCTACGGCCACCGGAACGCCCAGGGGATGACGGTCCACCCGGAGACGGGGGCGATCTGGCAGTCAGAACACGGCGAGGAGGACGGCGACGAGCTCAACGTCATCGAGGCGGGGGGCAACTACGGCTGGCCGATCGCGGCCTACGGTTGTGAGTACGGCACCGACGACCCCGTCGGCGAGGATCCCGACGAACTCGAGGAGACGATCCCGCCGGTCTACTACTGGGAGTGCAACACCGGCGGGTTCCCGCCCGCGGGGATGACCTTCTACGACGGCGACGCCTTCCCCGACTGGGCGGGCGACCTGTTCGTCGGCAACCTCGCCGGGGAGTACCTCGGCCGGTTCAGCGTCGAGGGCACCGAGCCCGGAGAGATCGACGTCGAGGAAGAAGAGCCGCTGCTCGAAGAGCGCGGCTGGCGAGTTCGGGACGTCGAGGTCGACCCCGAAACGGGCGACCTCTACGTGCTGGTGGACGACGCCGACGCGCCGCTCGTGCGACTCGTGCCGGAGTAGCCGAGCCGATTCGACCGGGCGAAACGATGAAGTAGTGAACCGATTCGATCGCGTGAGACGGTCCGTCGACCCGATTCCTGACTGACGACAGCTATTTGATCGTGTCGGAACGACGTTCAGTATGGACGACAGTCCGGATCTCGTCCTGTTCGGGATCGCGTTCGGTTTCGGGGCGGTCGTCCCGGCAGGATCGCTGTACGCACTGACGGCAGTGTATTCCACCAGCACTGTCGGAGGGACGCTCTCGCTCGTTCTCCCGTCCGCCTGGATCGCGGTGATCGCGCTGGGAGCGGCGCTGCTGGGCGGGTGGTTGCGACTGCCGACGGACGCGCTCCTGGGCGGCGGGATCACCGGGACCGTCGTCGGCTTCTGGGCGTTCGCGACCCTGGTTGGATGGAGTTTCGTCATGTTCGCGGCCGCCCCGCTCGCGGTGCTGGCGATCGTCGCTGGGGCGTGGGGCGGGTACGAACGGGCCCGACGACACGGGGATACCGAGGAGCCGCCGTACGGGACGTGGCGACACGTTTTCACGGTGCTCGCCGTCCTGTTGCTCGCGATACCTGCGCTGTTGCTCTTCGCCTGAGGCTCGAGCCTCGCGACCCGGTTCGAACCGCCCGTCGGTAGCGCTCTCCATCTCGCGTCTGCGCCGCTCACTCGTCGAAGAACGAGGCGATAGACGCTGTAACTGTTTCTCGAGCCGTTGGTGAGAGGAGATGCTTCTCCCCGGCCAACACCGCTTCCTTCGTGAGTCCGGGCAGCCGGGAGCGGGCGCGAGGGGCGACCGTCTCGGGCGGGAAGAACGGATCGTCCTCGGCGACGTACAACGCAACCGGTGCGGTGAACTCGCGGAGTTCGTCGGCGGTTGCGCTCGGAAACTCCCGCTCGAGGCTCACGTGCCGGAGCGAGGCGGCGACCGTCTCTCGAACGATCGGCTCCGGGGTCGGCTGCGTGACCATCGCCGCCAGCGTGCGATCCAGCAGCCGTTCGGAGCCGAGAACCCGGTACAGTACCGCGGGGACGACGACCGACAGCATCGACGCGAGCGGCCCGGTTCCGAACCCCGCCGGGACGACCAGCGCGGCGCGGTCGACTCGCTTCGGTGCGACCGCCGCCGCTCGGAGGACGATGCCCCCGCCGTAGGACGTGCCGATCATCGGGGCCGATCGGAGGTCGAACGCCTCGAGGAGGTCGACGACCCACTCGCCGTAGCCGTTGCCGGCGGGGTCGACCCGCGCCTCCGCGCTGTACCCCGGCTGTCCGATCGTATCCGGCGCGATCAGCCGGCGGGTGTCGGCGAGCCCGCTGTACCACTCGAGCGTCAGCGGGTTCGTGGCGTTGCCGCCATGGAAGACGACGACGGGCGCGCCGTTCTCCGGTCCCGCCAGGAGGACGTGGGTCTCACCGTGGCGCGTCTCGACGTACCGTTCGTCGACGTCGATCTCGAGGGTCTCGAGGGCGGCGGCGTAGGCTTCCTCGAGCGCCCGTCTCCCCGCCGGTGAGCGATAGACTGCCATCCGGGACCGGGTCACTCCCACTCCGGCTCGCGGTCCTCGAGTTGGGCCGAGACGCCCTCCTCGTAGTCGGGATCCTCACGGGCAGCCTCGAGCGACACCGCCTCGAGGTACGACCGCCCCGCGCGGGGCGACATCTCCGCGGTGGCGTAGATGCCGTCTTTGAGCTTGCGGAGCACCCGCGGGCTCTTCGCGGCGAGCGATTCTGCCACGGCGTCGACCTCGTCGTCCAGATCCTCACTCGGCACGCTGCGGGCGACGAGACCCCGCCGGTCGGCCTCCTCGCCGCTGATCGTTTCGCCCGTCAGCATCATGTCCAGCGTCTTCGTCAGGCCGACCTTGGCCTGGAGCATCGGCGGCGAGAAGTGGTTCACGATCCCCAGCCCCACCTCGGGCTGGCCCAACTGGGCGTCTTCTGCGGCGATCGGGATGTCCGTGTGAAGCATGAGGTCGAAGCCGCCGCCGAGGGTGTAGCCGTCGATCCGCGCGACGGTGGGTTTGCCGAGTCCCATCATCGCCTCGAACAGCTCGTTCCAGCTCTCGGTGAAGGGCTCGAGGGCGTACTCCCGCTCCCTGGCCTCCTTGACGTCGCCGCCGGCACAGAACGTTTCCCCTTCGCTCTGGAAGACGACGACGCGGACGTCGTCGTCCGTCTTGTACGCCTGCACGCGGTCGATGATCTCCCGTTTGGTCGGCATGTCGACCGCGTTCAGCGCCTCCGGGCGCTGGAGTTCGATCCGCGCGATCCCGTCCTCGATCGAGAACCCTGCGTTGACCATGTGCCGCCGTCACCGCGGCCCGTTGTAGTCGTTTCGTCGACTCGAGGGGGAGGGCGGATGCGTGACGTGAGAGCTGATCCCGCGTCAGGGTTATCCGTGCAACGTCCGCGTGCGGATGGAACGGTTACGCATCTCCGCCACGGGGCGGGCTACTTATTCCGTAACTCGTTCGGACGACGGTGTGTTCGAGAAACCTAAACGGGAATCACTGACTGAGTTAGGCACGAGCACGGCCGTGGGCTGGCGCGTCGGCCTTCCCGTTCGCGTAGGCGTTATAGGCGGAAATCGCCGCAATAACCAGCCCGGCGACGAGGGTACTCGTCGCCAGTTGGTCGCTGCCCATCTCGATGACGTACGGTGAGATGACCGCCCACAGCCCGAGCAGGACGGCCAGCGACGCGATACCGACGCTTGCCAGCTGATCTTTCGAGAGGCGGTAGAAGTTGTACCCGGCGAGCAGGAAGATCGCCGTCCCGACCATAGTATTGTTCCATACGGCCGTCTCCGTCGCTTCGAAGACGAAGGGCGAGGCGACGAGCCACAGCCCGACCAGCGCGACGAGCGCGCTCAGCCACTGCATTACGTCCGTGTTCAGCGTATCACGATTGGTCTCGGTCTCAGTGCCCACACTGGATGGTATCTCGCTCTGATCGTCTGTTCGATGGTGTATCACTCATAATGGACTCCGAGCGGTATAGCCTGCGCCGGGGAATAACGAGAGTGCAGGCGGCTGCAGGGACGCTCATTGATCACCGCCTCTGCACTGTCTGCCAGTCCTATCTATACCCAAAATCGAACCAGGTGGGCAACTCGCTGGTCACCGTCTACTCGGCCCGTCGAAGCGGGGTGCGAAACGATACCTGAGATCCCTGTACTCACCGTGACTTTCACACCTGTATCTGAAATGACGAAACTGAACCCCCGCTCTACCGGTCACTGGGTCGTCCACCCGCCGTCGACCACCAGACACTCTCCCGTGACGAACGAGGCCATCTCGCTCGAGAGAAACGCCACCGCGCTCGCCACCTCCTCGGGATCGGCGAACCGACCGGCGGGCGTGCGCTCGAGCAGCCGCTCGTACAGCTCCTCGTTTTCCTGCACTGGCTCGGTCAGCTCCGTGTCGACGTACCCCGGCGCGACCGCGTTGACCCGGACGTCCGGGGCCCAGTCGAGCGCGGCGCTCTTGGTGAGCCCGACGAGGCCGTGTTTCGAGGCGACGTAGCCGTGCTGGCGCTTGATCCCCACGAGGCCGGCCGTGCTCGCGACGTTGACGACCGCACCGCCGCCCTCGAGCAGGTACTCCCCCGCGGCGTTCGTGCAGGCGAAGGCCCCCTCGAGGTTCACCTCGACGACCCGCTCGAACGCTTCGGGATCGACGGTCTCGGGGGTGCCCATCCCCTCGAGCGGGTTGATCCCCGCGTTGTTCACGAGCACGTCGACACCGCCGAGCTCGTCGACGACGCGTTCGAAGAGGGCGGCCACGTCGTCGGCGTCCGTCACGTCCGTCGGCGCGACCAGCGACTCGCCGCCCGCCTCGCGGACGTCCTCGACGGCCGCCTCGACGTCTGCCTCGGTGCGCGACACCGGCACCACGTCGGCCCCCGCGGCGGCGAGGGTGCGGGAGATCGCGAGGCCGATTCCCCTGGTGCCGCCGGTGACGACGGCGACCTGGCCCTCGAGGTCGGCGTCGGTTACTGGCATGGGTTCCTCCGTGGCTCTCGAGCGAACACTGGATTGCGCATGACAGTTCTCGATCACGCGCCGGGGCAAAGCGTGTTTCGCCGGAGCGCGGTCTGCAGACGAGTGCTTGGCTGCCAGTGAGAACACCGCGAGAGCGCCAGTCCCCTTTCAGTCCCACCCGCGGTGGCTGGTTCGACCGGCCGATTCGGGCGGTTCCTGCGAGTCGAATCGCCCCGACGAGGCGTAGCTTCTTTACCGCCGCTTTCGACGTGTGACCCATGCGCAAGCAGATCGTCACGCCGGAGGAACTCGCACCCCCGAAGGGGTTCAACCACGGCCTCACCGTCGAGAACGGCGAGTTGCTCTTTCTCGCCGGCCAGGACGCGTCGGGCCCCGACGGCGACATCGTCGCCCCGGGCGACCTCGTCAGCCAGTTCGAACAGGTGATGGCGAACCTCGCGGCGGTCGTCGAGGAGGCCGGCGGCTCGAGTGCGGACATCGTCAAGCTGAACGTCTTCGTCGCGGATCGCGATGCCTACCGCGACAACCTGGAGGAAATCGGTGAGATCTTCGCCGACTACGTCGAGGAGTACCCCGCGATGGCGCTGTTCGAGGTGAGCGGCTTCTTCAAGGAGGACGCGCTGATCGAGATGGAGGGCTTCGCCGTGATCGATCCGGCCGGGCCGGACGACGACCACGATCCCGGTGCGCTATGACCGAGCGCTTCGAACTCGAGGAGCGCCACGAGGCCCACCGCGAGGAGGTTCGCGAGTTCTGTGAGGGGACGATCGAATCCGAAATCGACCGCTACGAGCGCGAGGGGGAGTTTCCCGTCGATCTCGTTCGACTGATCGGCGAGGCTGGCTTCACGGGGGTCCCCTTCCCCGAGGACGTCGACGGCGGCGGCGCGGACTACCGCTCGTTCGCGATCACCGTCGAGGAACTCGCTCGCACCTGGAAGCTCACCGCCGGCGCGGTCAACATCGCCTGCGGGCTCGTGGGCTATCCAATCTACGAGTTCGGCACCGACCGCCAGCGCGAGGCGTGGCTGGCGCGGATCTGCCGCGGGGAGTGGATTCCGGCGTTCGCGCTCACCGAGCCAGAAGCCGGTAGCGACGCCGCGAACCTCGAGACCACAGCTAAAAACGAGGGCGGCGAGTGGGTGATCGACGGCCACAAGATCTGGACGACCCACGGCGCAGTCGCCGACTTCCTGCTCGTGGTCGCCAGAACCGGCGGGGAGGGCCACGAGGGAATCAGCCTCATCGGCGTCCCGAACCCCCGCGAGCGTGAGGGGTTCGCGGTCGTCCGGAACATTCCCTGCATGGAGGGCGACACCGCCGTCGAGAGCGAGTTGCGGTTCGACGGCCTCCGAGTGCCCGCCGAGAACCTGGTCGGCGAGGAGGGACGGGGGTTCCGGTACATCATGGAGGGCCTCGACATCGGTCGACTCGGCACCGCCGCCCAGGGCGTCGGCATCGCCCAGGGGGCCTTCGAGGCCAGCCGCGAGTTCGCCGGCGAGCGCGAGCAGTTCGGCAAGCCGATCCGGGAGTTCCAGGGGGTCGGCTTCAAACTCGCGGACATGGCCGCTCGAACCGAGGCAGCCCGCCTGTTGACCCTCTCGGCGGCCGACGGCCGGGATCGGGGCGAGCGGATCACACAGGAGGCGGCGATGGCGAAGACGTTCGCCACCGACGCCGCGATGGAGATCGCCACCGAGGCGGTCCAGGTCCACGGTGCGCGGGGGTACTCCGAGGACTACCCCCTCGAGCGCTACATGCGCGAGGCGAAGGGTACCCAGATCTACGACGGGACCAACGAGATCAACCGGCTCGTCGTCGCAAATCGGCTCTACGAGTGATCATGTCCGAGCTGCAGTACTTCGAGGACCTCGAGGTCGGCCGGTCGTGGGAGCCGGGCACCGTCGAGGTCACGGAAGAGGAGATCCTCGAGTTCGCTCGGCGGTACGACCCCCAGCCGTTTCACGTCGACAGTGAGGCGGCGAGGCGGAACTTCGACGGGCTGATCGCGAGCGGCTGGCACACGGCGGCGATGTGTATGCGCCCCCTCGCGGAGTCGGTGCTCCACGAGGTCGCCATCGTCGCCGCGATGGGGGTCGACGACCTCCGCTGGCACGAGCCCGTCGGTCCCGGCGATCGCCTGACGGTCGGCGTCTCGGTCGCCGAGAAAGACCGCTGGAACGACGAGCGGGGGCTCGTGACGTTCGCACTCGAGGCGACGAACGAGGACGGCGACCTCGTCCACTCCCGAAAGGACCTCGTCGTCGTCGAACGCCGGCAGGCAGACGAGTAAGCCGGTCGCACCTGCCCGTCGGCCGGGGCTGATGGCCGACGCCACCGGAAGGCTTTTTTCGAGTTGCAGCAATGTGACACTCGATGCCATACAACACGTCTGGGGGACGGCGGGCCGACGCGCTCGACCGGCGAACCGTTCTCGCGGGTGCGGGTGCGGCGGCGACCGGGCTGGTCGCCGGCTGTCTCAGCGAGGACGACGGCGACGACGGCGACGGCCCGATCGTTATCGGTTCGCTGCAACCGCTGTCCGGCGACTTCGCCCCCTGGGGCGCCGCACACGAGGCGGGTCTGGAGTTCGCGATCGAGGAGATCAACGACGACGGCGGGGTGCTCGACCGCGACCTCGAGATCGTCGGTACCGACACCGAGAGCGACGCCGGCGAGGCGGATACGGTCTTCCGGCGGTTCGTCGAGGAGGAGGGGGCCGTTGCGATGACGGGTCCCGTCTCGAGCGACGTCGGTATCCGGACCGGAATCACGGCCGAGGAGATGGAGGTCCCGATGGTCCTCCACATGGCGGGAACCCACCGGATCCACACGAAGGAGTCGCGGTATACGTTCCGGATGGGGTCGCTTCCGGCGCCGATGGACCTCCAGCCCCAGGCCGACCTGATCGAGGAGCGGGGGTACGAGAGCGTCGGCGCGATCGTCGCCGACTACGAGTGGGGGGTGACGGTCGAAGAGCAGATCGAGCGGTTCTTTCCCGACGTCGACGTCTCGATCGAAGTCACGCCGCTCGGCGAGAGCGACTTCACGCCGTTCCTGCGGGACCTGCCCGATGACATCGACCTGCTTGTCGCGACTGGCCACCCGCCGGGTTCGATCTCGATCCACACGCAAGCCCGCGAGATCGGCCTCGAGCACGAACTCACCACGGGGGCCGGACTGCCGCCGCGCGTGCTCCACGAGGGCCTCGGCGAAACCGGCGAGACGTTCGCGCACCTGCACGTGACGGACGTCTTCGGCGACCGGTTCGCCGACGTCGCCGAGCGGTTCGCCGACGCGCGCGACGATCGCATGGATACCCACGAGGGGTACGGCTACGTCGCCGGCCAGCTGATCGCGACCGCGATCGAGGAGGCCGACTCGACTGACCCGACGGAGATCGCGACCGCGATCCGGGAGATCGAACTCGAGACGCTGTTCGCCGAACCGCTGCGGTACAACGAGTGGGGCGAGATCGACGGTGTCAGGGCGATCTTCAGCACCCTCCAGCCCGACGGCCCGGACTACTACCCCGACGGCGAGTTCCACCTCGAGGAGGAGTTCCGCAGCGAGCCGATGGATGCGGAGATCGTCGAACCGCTCGTCGAGGACTCGCCCTGACCGCTGGCTCGGTTCCGTTCGACCCTCAGTCTCGCAGGTAGGCCTCCGTCACCCGATCGCTCTCGAGGAGCGCGTCCGCGGAGTCCTCGAGCGTGATGCGCCCGTTCTCGAGCAGGTAGGCCCGGTCGGCGAGGCCGAGCGCCTCGTGAACGTGCTGTTCGGTGAGCAACACCGTCGTCTCCTCGCTGATCTCCTCGACCTTCTCGAAGACGCGCGCGACGAGTTTCGGCGCGAGTCCCACCGACAGCTCGTCGAGCGCCAGCACCGTCGGCTGAGCCATCAGCCCGCGACCGATCGCGAGCATCTGCTGTTCGCCCCCGCTGAGCGTGCCGGCGTGTTGGTCGTGTCGCTCCTCGAGGATCGGAAACAGCTCGAACACTTCCCCGAGGGTGGCCTCGAACTCGTCTCGATGGCGAAAGGCGCCCATCTCGAGGTTCTCGACGACGGTCATCTCGGTAAACAGGTTTCGCTCCTCGGGAACGTGGACGAACCCGAGGTCGACGATCCGGTCGGGTGAGAGCGCGGTGGCGTCCCGTCCGAACAGGTCGATCCGTCCGGAGTCGACGGCGAGCAGCCCCGAGAGCGTCTTCAGCAGCGTCGTCTTTCCCGCACCGTTCGGGCCGATCAGTGCGACGACCCGGTCGTCCTCGGTGAGCTCCATCGAGACGTCCCAGAGAACCTGGAGGTCCCCGTAGGAGACGTTCACCTCCTCGACGCGGACCGCCGGAGCGTCGCTCACTCCGAATCACCGAGGTACGCCTGTGCGACGCGGTCGTTCTCCTGGATCTCGGCGGGCGTCCCCTCCGCGATGAGCGAGCCCTCGTTGAGCACCAGAACGCGGTCGGTGTTCCCCATGATCGCCTCGACGACGTGCTCGATCCACAGCACCGAAATGCCGAGTTCGTCGCGGATGCGGACGATCGTCGCCGTGAGTTCGTCGATCTCCTGGGGGGTGAGGCCGCTGCCGATCTCGTCGAGCATCAGGAGTTTCGGGTCGGCCGCCAGCCCCCGGGCGAGTTCGACGTGCTTTCGCTGGGCCATCGTGAGGTGGCGCGCGTCGGTCCCTTCGAACTCCTCGAGACCGACGAAGGAGACGAACTTCCGGGCGTGCTCCCTGGCCTCGGGAATCGACCGGTCGGCACCAGACCCGAAGACGGCGCCGGTCAGGACGTTCTCGAGGACGGTGGACTCGTTGAACGTGCGGACGATCTGGAACGTTCGGACGAGCCCGCGGTGACAGATCTGGTTCGGTTTCAACCCCGTGATCGAGGTGCCGTCGAACCGCACCGTTCCGGCATCCGGCGGCGAGATGCCGTTGATCGCGTTGAACAGCGTGGTCTTCCCCGCGCCGTTCGGGCCGATGAGCCCGACCAGCTCCTCGGACTCGAGCGTGAAGCTCACGTCGTCGACCGCGGTGAGTCCTCCGAAGGTTTTCGTGACCTCGGAGACAGTTAACATGGCTCACCGGTTGCTTCCCACCACTAAATAACTTGGCTCGGCCCCCGCCGTCGCGACCGTCGAGCGAGACGGTCGGTTCACCCTCCCCCCGCCGTCTCCGCGTGACCGTACGCTGCCGCCTCGTACGGGTTCGGAAAAGTATAAACGGAGCAGGGTGAATGGTAAGAAAGACCAATGGCTGTGATAACACTCCTCGAGGTGGCGGTCGACGGAGTGGCTCGCGGGTTGCTGTTCGCGCTCCTCGGCGCGGGGATCACCCTCGTATTCGGCCTGGGGAACGTGTTGAACCTCTCGCTTGGCGTGTTCTCGGTGATCGCCGTCGTCGCCGGCATCGTCGTGCTGCCGATGGTGCCCCACACGGCGCTCGCGGCGGTCGTGGGCGTCGCCGCCGTCGCCGGCCTCGGCCTCGGCGTCGACCGGGCGCTGCTCTCGAGCGTCTACCGCTCGGAGGGGGAAGATCGGATCCTGCTCGGTATCTTCACGACGCTGGGACTGGCCATCTTCCTCGACGGCCTGCTGTACGTCTACTACCCGCTCGGCTACTCGCTGCCCCACGGTGTCCCGTCGCAGTCGGTCGCCGGGGTGAGCGTGCGCGGTTCGACGCTGCTCGTGGTCGCGGTCGCGAGCGTCGTCCTGTTCGCGCTGTTCGTCTTCCTCCGGAAGACCTACCTCGGCAAGGCGACCCGAACCGTCTTCCAGGACGAGACCGGGGCGCTGCTCTGTGGGATCAACCCGCGCCGGATTCGGACGCTCATCTTCGTGCTCAGCGTCGTACTCGCGGGGATCGCGGGACTGCTCTGGAGCCTGCAGTCGGCGGTCGGTCCCGGCGACGCCTTCGAGTTCACGATCTTCGGTATCATCGTCTCGATCGTCGGCGGCGTGCGAAACATCGAGGGTACCGTCGCCGCGGGGCTGTTGCTCGGTCTCGTGATCACTTTCGGGAACTACTTCATCGGCGCCTACGTCTCGATGGTGATCCTGTTCGCCGTGGCGGTCGGCGTACTCGTGTTGCGACCGAACGAAATCGCCTGATCATGACACTCACCACTCCCTCAGTCGAACGTGACACTCGTCCGGAGGAACGATGAGCGAGCCGGAGCGAGCCGACTCGAGCGGCCCCCTCGATCGGGTTCGGTCGTTCGGCGACGTCGCGCTGGTCGTGGGTGCGCTCGCGCTGTTACCCCTGTTCGTCGTCGAGGCGGGGATGACCTACCAGGCGCGCCTGCTGGTCATCTTCCTGGTGTTCGCGATTCTCACCGTCGCGCTCAACCTCGTCTTCGGTCACACCGACCAGCTGTTCCTGTTCGTCGGCGCGCTGGCGGGAATCGGCGCCTACACGACCGCGCTGCTGGCCGAGAGTCTGGGCGTCTCCGCCTGGCTCGTGTGGCCCGTCGGCGGACTCGCCGCCGGCGCCCTCGGGTTGCTCGTGAGCTACGTCTCCGCGCGGCGGGGGATGACCGTGATCGTCATCGCGATCCTGACGCTCAGCCTCCAGCTCGCGCTCACGCAGTTCTTCGTCGGCGCGCGGGACATCACCGGCGGCAACACCGGCTTCGCCTTCACGGGCCTCGAGGTCACGTTTCTCACCGAGACGCTGAACTGGAACCCGTTCGTCGCGCTCTACTACGTGCTGCTCGTCTTCCTGGCCGCCACGCTCGTCCTCTACCGCGTCCTGATGGCCTCGAAGTACGGGCTGGCGTTCAAAGCGATCCGCCAGGACGAGGTCGCCGCCGAATCCGTCGGCATCGACGTCGTCCGCTACAAGACGGTCGCCGGCTTCGCCGGCGCGGCGATCATCGGCCTCGTCGGGCCGCTGTACGCCCAGTCCGAGCGCTACATCGTCCCGTCGATGTTCGAGTTCGCCGCCGTCGACGTGCTGGTGTTGATCATGCTCGTCCTCGGCGGGATGCGAACGATGTACGGCCCGGTCGTCGGCGCCGGCGTGATCATCTACCTCAACGAACGCCTCCAGGAGGCCGGCCAGTGGCGCACCGCCGTCTTCGGCGCGCTGTTGATCGTCCTCTTTCTGTACTTCCGGGAGGGGATCGTCCCGAAGGCCAGACAGCTCTGGGAGAGCGACACCCGGACGGAGTTCACCTCGTCGGTCGCGGACCGGTTGCGGTAACCGCCTCGCCGTCCACCGATCGACCCGTCGCCCGTCCCCGTCGACTCGCGCCTCGAGCGCACCGCTTTTGCCCGTTCCCTCGATAGTGCCGGTATGGACCTCACCCACCGACCCCGCCGGCTCCGCCAGGACCGCATCCGGGGGCTCGTCAGCGAGACGAGCCTCGAGCCGTCGGACCTCATCGCACCGGTGTTTGTCGACGCGACGACCGACGAGCGAATTCCGATCGAGTCGATGCCCGGCCACGAGCGGGTGCCCGTCGAGGAGGCGGTGACCCGCGTCGAGGAGGTACTCGAGACCGGCGTGGGGGCGGTGATGCTGTTCGGTATCCCCGGGTCGAAGGACCCCGGGGGGAGCCGCGCCTGGGCCGACGACGGCGTGATCCAGGAGGCCACTCGTCGAATCACGGGCGAGACCGACGCCTACGTCATCACGGACGTCTGCCTCTGTGAGTACACGGACCACGGCCACTGCGGTCCCCTGGAAGCGGGTCTCGAGACGGCACACGATCACGCCGCCCGCGGCGCGGAACGCGACCCCGCCGACCGCGAGGCCACCGTGACGGTGGACAACGACGCGACCCTGACGGCTCTCGAGCGGATCGTCACCTCTCACGCGGCCGCAGGGGCGGACATGGTGGCGCCCTCGGGCATGATGGACGGCATGGTCGGCGTCATTCGGGAGGCGCTCGACCGCGAGGGGTACGAGCACGTTCCGGTGATGAGCTACGCGGCGAAGTACCGGAGCGCCTTCTACGGCCCGTTCCGCGACGCCGCCGACGGCGCCCCCGCCTTCGGGGACCGGCGCCACTACCAGATGGACCCGGCGAACCGCCGCGAGGCGCTTCGCGAGGTTTCTCTCGACGTCGAGGAGGGCGCGGACGTGCTGATGGTCAAACCCGCCCTCCCCTACCTCGATATCGTGAGCGACCTTCGCCGCGAGTTCGACCATCCGATCGCCGCCTACAACGTCTCGGGAGAGTACGCGATGCTCCACGCCGCGGCCGAGAAAGGGTGGCTGGATCTCGAGTCGACGGCGCTCGAGTCGCTGCTCTCGATCAAGCGGGCGGGCGCGGATCTGATCCTCACCTACTTCGCGGAGGACGTCGCCGACCGCCTCTGAAACACGGCAACCCCGAACCTGCTCGCCATCGAACCTCGGTACTCCTTTGTCGTCCCACCTCCAACCACCCGGCCATGAACGACGAGCAGTCACGCGCGCTGTACGACCGGGCGTTGTCGGTGATGCCGGGCGGGGTCAACTCCGCGGTTCGAGCCGCGATCGAACCCTACCCGTTCTTCGTCCGGAAGGGAGAGGGCGGCCACGTCGTCGACGCCGACGGCAACCGCTACGTCGACTGGGTGATGGGACTCGGGCCGCTGCTGCTGGGTCACGACCTCCCCGAACCGGTGACGGCGGCGATCCAGCGGGCGACGAGCGAGGGGCCGATGTACGGCACCCCCACGGAGGTCGAGGTCGACCTCGCGGAGTTCGTCGCCCGCCACGTCGAGAGCGTCGAGAAGATCCGGTTCGTGAACTCGGGCACCGAGGCCACCGTCTCGGCGGTGCGCCTGGCCCGCGGTCACACCGGACGGAACAAGATCGTCGTCATGCAGGGGGGCTACCACGGCGCCCAGGAGTCGACGTTAGTGGAGGGCGACCTCGAGAGCCGCTCACCCTCCTCGGCGGGCATCCCGCAGTCCTTTGCCGAGCACACGATCCCGGTGCCGTTCAACGACGAGGCCGCGATTCGAGAGGCGTTCGACGAACACGGCGACGACATCGCAGGAGTGCTCGTCGAGCCGATCCTGGCGAACTACGGCATCGTCCACCCGATCGACGGCTACCACGAGTTCCTGCGGGAGATCACCGCCGAACACGGCTCGCTCCTGATCTTCGACGAGGTGATCACCGGCTTCCGCGTCGGCGGCCTCGGCTGCGCCCAGCGCGAGTTCGGCGTCACCCCCGACCTCACCACCTTCGGCAAGATCGTCGGCGGCGGGTTCCCCGTCGGCGCGATCGGCGGCCGCGCGGAGATCGTCGAGGGCTTCGCGCCCGCCGGCGACGTCTTCCAGGCCGGCACCTTCTCCGGCCACCCCGTGACGATGGCGGCGGGCCTCGAGACCCTGAAATTCGCCGCCGAAAACGACGTTTACGACCACGTCAACGGGCTGGGCGAGCGGCTTCGGGCGGGGCTGACGGACATTCTCGCGGACCAGGCCCCCAGCTACACCGTCGTCGGCACGGACAGCATGTTCAAGGTGATCTTCACGCGGGAGGGTCCCGGCAGCGGGGAACTCGAGGGCCAGTGTTCTGCCGGTTGTACGCAGAACCCCGACTGCCCGCGCTACGAGTACTGCCCGAAGAACGCCGCCGACGTCAAGCAAGCCGAGACGGAACGCTGGCGCCGGGTCTTCTGGGGACAGATGAAAGCGCAGGGAATCTTCCTCTCGCAAAACCAGTTCGAGTCCCAGTTCGTCAGCTACGGGCACACGGAAGAGGACGTCGAGGAGACGCTCGAGGCGTACAAGGAGACGCTGTAGGCGCTCGAAGCCGGCTTTCCCTCTGTCGGACGTGCCCCATCGACGTCGTCACCGAAACGCCGTACAGTCCCTTTCGGTAGATATCTCCAGTGATGAATCACAAAAAGTAGTGAATCCGGAGCTTTATCTTGGTAGATGCCATCATTCGACACGGTAGAACGGAGGGACGAACGTTCATGAGCGACGAAGACGACACCGACCGGGAGACCAGTGAAGCGGCGAACGCCCCGCCCGGCGGCCACCGCAAGGGAACAAGCCTCGGCGCCGCCCTCGAGGCCTCGCTTCAGGCGGGGTTGCAATCGCTGTCGGACGGACTGGGGAAACTCGTCGAAGACGACGCGGGCGGTGCGTCGTCCTCGAGTCGACGCGTTCGACCGCGCCCGTCTCGCACCGGGAAGCGGACGAGCCGAAAGCAGCGCGCAGAACGTGCGAATCGGACGCGGACGAAACGGGCGAGCCCATCCGCGTCCGACGACT
This sequence comes from Natrononativus amylolyticus, assembly GCF_024362525.1. GTDB lineage: Archaea > Halobacteriota > Halobacteria > Halobacteriales > Natrialbaceae > Natrononativus > Natrononativus amylolyticus. The sequence continues at coordinate 2,873,590 of NZ_CP101458.1, read as the reverse complement.
GTTTGATCGACACTCGTCTCGCCGACGGGGAGTTCATGGTCATCGCCGATATTCCCGGCGCGAGCAAAGACGATCTCTCCGTCGGCGTTAACCCGAAAACGAACGAACTCGTCATCAGCAAGACCGGCACCGTCGTCGGACGCGTCGACCTTCCGTGGGAGTCGCCCGAGATGAGTCAAGCCTGGTTCAAGAACGGCGTTCTCGAAGTCTACATGACGTCGGACGACCCCAAATCGCACGCGGAGTCGCCGCCCTAGGAATCGACTCGCTGACTGCCGGCCTATCGAGACGGATCGGCCTCGAGTTTCCGCCTATCACTGACGGGAGACAGCGAGATGGTGTCACCTGACCTGCTAATGACCAATGTTAAGGACTTCCACTAGGTATCTACTTTTTAATGAGTAAGGAAGATGGCCGGAACAACCAGCGGAGAGTACTAGGCCGTGAGAGCGGACTAGAGGCGCTGCGTCAGAGCCCGGAGTTTCGTGGACCGGTCGAACCTTCCGACGACCACAGGCATTCAAACGATCATTTCGCACTCATTTACGAGAGCCACGAAGACCAATTTGCATCTGCTATCCCGTTCATCTCTCAGGGCCTCGAACGTGGCGAGCGTTGTCTGTACGTCGCCGACGACAATTCTACGGAAGACGTCCTCTCGGCGATGCAGGACTACGGTATCGACGTCGACTCCGTTCTCGAATCGGGTGCGCTCTCTGTCCTCACGCCAGCGGACACGTACCGCCGAACCGGTGAGTTCGATCGGACCGCGATGCTCGCGTTCTGGGAAGAGTCACTCGAACAGGCGAAAGACGAGGGTGGCTACACGGGACTCAGAGCGGCCGCGGAGATGACGTGGGCACTGGACGGGGACACGAGCGCCGACGAGCTAGTCGAGTACGAGGCCGTGCTCAATCCGCTCTACCAGGACGAAGACTACGTTGTCATGTGCCAGTACAGCCGAGACCGGTTCCCGACAGCGATCATCCACGACGTTATCAAGACCCACCCTCACATTATCGCCGACAACACCGTCTCGCAGAACACCTATTACACACCACCCGAGAAGTTCTTCGACTCCGAGGAGGTCGAGACGAAGGTCGACCGAATGATGCAGACGCTGCGGGAGCGAACCGAGGTGAAGACTGAGTTGAAGGAACGACAAGCGTTCCTCGAGCGAGTCTTCGAGAGCAGCCACGACGCCATCCTCATCGTCGACCCTGAGGCAGACGAGTTTGTCGACGCGAACCCGGCCGCAACCGAGATGCTCGGCTACACGCACGACGAATTGCTGACCCTCAGCCCCTCCGACGTCCACCCCGACGAGCTCGACGAGTTCAGAGAATTCGCCGAGGAGGTGTTCGCGGACGGCACTGGATGGATAGACGAACTCACGTGTCGAACCAAAGAGGGGGGCACAATTCCGACAGAGATCTCCGCGTCTCGGATGGAGCATAACGGCCGTCCGGTCCTGCTCGCAGTGGTTCGCGACACGAGCGAACGGAGGGAATGGGAACGGGCCCAGCGGAGATTGTACCAGATCACATCCGACCCCGATCGGGCGTTCGAGGAGAAGCTCCAGGCCGTATTCGATCTTGGCTGTGAACGGTTCGACATGGAACTCGGCGGTATCGCCATCGCTGAGCCGGCGAGTGATCGGTTCGAGGTCGAGGTCATGAACGGGGAGCACGAACACCTCGTCCCAGGCGAACCGTATCCACTCTCTGAAACGTACTGCAGTGTGCCTGCGAGTACTGGGGGGACCTGTCCGATTACGGATCCTGTGAGCGACGGGTTCGAGGGCAGACTGTGCTATGACGAGTTCGGCGTGCGGTCGTACCTCGGGACGTACCTTGAAATAGAGAGTGACGTCGACCGAACGTTCTGGTTCGTTTCGACCGAACCGCGAGATGACGGGTTTTCGGACATCGAACGGACGTTCCACCACTTGATGGGACAGTGGGTGAAGTACGAACTCGAACGCCGCCAACGCGAGTGGAAGCTCGAGGAGACAATCGGCAATCTCGAGGAGTCGAACGAGCGCCTCGAGAGTCTGGCCAGCATGATCGCCCACGAACTGCGGAACCCGGTCACGATCGGCCAGATTTACAGCCAGCAGTTGCCGGCTGAGACGGCCCCGCAAGCGGTGGACTACGTCGTCGAAGCGTTCGATCGCATCGAGAACATGATCGACGTGCTGCTGGTCTTGACGCACGGACAGACGTCGGCTGGTGAACGGAATTTAGTGTCGCTCGCGGATGCGGCATGGGACGCCTGGCGCGAGGTGGACGCACCTGATGCAACGCTCCAGTTCGAGATCGACGGCGAGATACGAGGAGACAAGACGTACCTCCGACATCTGTTCAGAAATCTCTTCGAAAATGCGGTCCAGCACGGAGGCACAGACGTCACTGTTCAGGTAGGGAACACGCCGAACGGATTTCACGTGGCGGACGATGGATGTGGTATCCCGAGTGAGGACCGAGACACCGTGTTTGAAACGGGATTCACGACGGCATCAGACGAAGGCGGAACCGGATTAGGACTTGCGTTCGTCCGGGAGTTGGCCGACGTGTACGGCTGGACGTGTACGGTGTCGGAGAGTGCTACTGGTGGGGCCAGGTTCGAGTTTCGGGACGTCGATTTCATCTCGAAAGAGTAACTGATCCGAACACGACGAATCGAGAACACTCGTTTTAACCCGGGCATTCACGCTCTATACGCAGTTCTTTTCGGGTCGACAGCACGCCGGGCCAGCACGACAGCGCATCGTCGAATCGGAGGGCGTGACTTCGGTGGGGTATCTATCCAGCCTTGCGCTACTCACTAGTCGTGTTTCCCAGCGAGGGTTTCGACAGAGCCCGCGAAAGCCCGTCCCGCGCTGCTGCAAAGAACGCGAGACGATATCAGTCCTCAGTCGTCGTCTTCTCCCTCTCGAGTTCGCCCTGGTAGATCTTCGCCCCGTCCTGGGCGACCTTCTCGCCGAGGACGGCGCACTTGATCCGCATCGGCGAGATGTCGACGCCGAGCATGTCGACGATATCGTCGCGGTCCATCTCGAGTAACTCGTCGACGGTCTTCCCCTCGAGTTCGAGCGAGAGCAGGCTGGCGGAGGCCTGGCTGATCGCACAGCCGTCGCCGGAGAAGGCGACCCGCTCGATCGTCTCCTCGTCCTCGGCCAGGCGGACATCCATGCGGATCTCGTCGCCGCACATCGGGTTCTCGCCGACGTGGCTGAACGTCGGATCCTCGAGTTCCCCGTAGTTACGCGGGTTCTTGTAGTGGTCGAGGATCTGCTGTCGGTACATATCGGAGCCGAGTCCCATTACGCCTCTCGTAGGGTCGCTCGTCCAAAAAGGGTTCCGACCGCCGCAGGGGATGGACACCGACGGAGCGCCGCCGCTCGAGCTGTCGGGTCCGATGAACGGGTGTGGTTTGCGTACTATTCCGAATCCGGCTCGACCGGCGGATTCAGGTAGCACGCGTCGACGATCACGATGATCCCGATGACGGCGGCCGGCACGAGCGCCTGGATCACCGTCAGGTTCAACGCGGTCGCGGCGACCACCGCAACCACGAACGCCAGCGGTATGACCGCGAGCGCGAAGTCATACCGGGTCGCCGCAGTGAGAACCTCGACCAGCGTCGTCAGCGGATCCGGATCGCGATCCGGGTATCCGAGCACTGTCTCTGTCATAGCTCTCACCTCGGCACGCGAGGCTAGTGCCTTCTCACTGATAAGTCCCCGGTGTGCGCCTGCGAGATGACGGGGAGCGGCTGTTTGCGGCCGTTATCGCATCCGCCGAGGCGTCTTCGGAGCCGCTCCGTCGGGCTCGAGGACGGTCAGTCCGCCGGATGACCCAGGCCGTACCGCTCGGGTTCGATCTCCTCGATCGCCGGCAGTTCCCGAAGCATCGGATGTCCGAGGTAGACGAGCGTGAGCGCACAGAACCCGGCACCGACGGCGGAAATGACGAGCGTACTGCCGACCGCTTCTCCGGCGATGCCGCCGAGCAGCGACCCGACGGGCTGGGCCGCCGCGGAGGCGCTCGCGACGAGCGACATCACGCGTCCCAGCAGTCCGTCGGGAACGATCGTCTGTGCCATCGCGGCGAAGATCACGTTCGTCACGCCGACGGGAATCCAGGCGAGACAGAACAGTACGGCGGTCGCGCGTATCGACGGGGCAGAGATGGCGGCGAACCAGCAGAGTCCGCTGACGGCGAAGCCGACCACGCTGAGCCGTCCGAGGCCGAACCGCTTCAGTGGCGACGCGACGAGCGCACCGAGCAGAATTCCGGCGAGTACGGCCGCGAGCAGCGTTCCGTACGCTTCCGGCCCGCCGCGGAGGTCCGCGAACGCGGGGAGAACCGCCATCGCCGCCCCGATCGTGAAGTTGACGACGACGGAGGCGGCGAGAATCGGGACGAGAACCGACCCCCTGACGTAGCCGACGCCCTCCGAGAGTTTCCGGCGGTAGTCCGCGGCCACCGATTTACCCTTCGCCGTACCGTCGCTCTCCGTACCGCCGTCGGTGGGCGGGAGCCGAATACCGGCGAAGATCACCGCCGCGATGGCGAACGTCAGGGAATCGACCACGAACAGCGAAACCGCCCCGACGACCGCAACCAGGATTCCGCCGAGCGCGACGAACACCATGTCGACGCCCTGATAGGCGAACGAGAACGCCGAGTTGGCTTCGACGAGTTCCTCCTCGTCGACGATTCGCGGGAGGGCGGCGCTCTGGGCCGGGTAGACGAACTGGTTGAGCATCGAGAGCAACGGCATCACGAGCAGGACGACTCCGACCGACAGCGAGCCGGTCCACGCGGCGACCGGAATCGCGAGCACCAGTACTCCCTGCGCCACCTGGGTTCGAACGAGGATGGCGCGGAGCGACCACCGATCGACCAGCGGACCGACGAGGAACTGGAACGCCTGGGGCGCGAGCGTCAGCGCACCCGCGAGCCCCGTGTAGAACGTCGATCCCGAGAGGTCGTAGACGAGCCACATCGCCGCGACGTAGTAGAGGCTGTCGCCCGCGTTCGTGACGAGTCGACCCGAGAACAGCCGACAAAACGCAGGATTCCGAAGCAGTTGTCGCATAGGCTGACGACGGCTGCCGGCCCCATATATGATTGCAGAACGACATTTCTGCCGGGCGGCGAACCGAACGACGGTTCTGTTAGTCCGCTATCGAGACCGACAGGTCTTCTTCGAGGACGAGTTCGAGGCGGTCACCCTCGAGCTCGAGCGCCGAGTTGACCCGCCAGGGCTCCTCCGAGAGCACCGTGACGTCGGCATCGAGCACGTACTCGAGGTTCCAGACGTACGCCTCGTCGACGTCGATGCCGTGCTCGTAGTGGAACGCGACCACTGCCGGCTGTAACAGCAGGTACGAGTTGACCGACAGCGTCGCCTGGTCGCCGCACCGCTCGCAGATGAACTCGACGCCGACCGGCCGGTCGCCGAAGTGCTCCACGTCGCCGGTCAACCGCCCGCTCGTCTTCCCGGCGCAGTTGAAACAGAAGCCGCTGGCGATGAGCGACATCACGTTAGTGAGCCAGCGGTCGAAGCCGTCTGTGAGTTCGTCGACGGTTCGGTTCTCGAACCCGCCGGGCGGAAATCCGAACCGCGAGCGCAGTTCGTCGCACGCCACACACCGGATCGTCACGCGTTCGTCCTCGTAGGTCGCCGAAAGCGGCGTCTCACAGACGGTACAGTCGGACTCGAGTTCGAAGGTGCCCGCGGAGCCGCGCCTGGTGTACTCCCCGGCCAGAATCGCGCCGACGACCCGAACGCCGGCGTAGGAAAGCTCGTAGCCGTCGTCGGTACGACGGACGAAGGAGCCGACGAGTTTGTTCAGGTGGTAGTTGAACCCCCCGCTGTCGCGGGCGCCGACGCGCTCGCGCAGTTCCGAGAACGACAGCGCCTCGCCCGGCGTTTCGCCGAGCGCCCGGACGATGGCGACCCGCGTCTCGTCTCCGAGCACCGAGAACGCCTCCGCGGGCGGGATTCCTTCCTCTGACGGCTCGCTCATACCCTGTGAGAGACGTGGCATCTGAATAATAACTTCGGTCAGTTCGTGAACCCGTGACGCCGTACCGGGTCGCGCGTTCTCCGCCGAGTTTCGGGCGACGACCGCCGTCGTTCGGGACCGACCACCTCGACTTCGATCCCCGTCGGGTCCGGGCGGGTCCGGACGCCTCGAGGTCGGCGGGAGGCAGTTCGACGTGATGGGGGAGTCCGGCGTGGTCCGGATCTCCGTGACCGTCGCCCATGCTCCGCCGGATCGGCGCAGGCTGCGAATCGTGTATCCGTTCGGAAACGCCGGTTCTGCGTTCGCGTCCGTTCTCGCGGCGTCGGTCGCGTCTCCTCGACACTCGAGGTCCTCGCGCGTCAGGCAAACAGCTGACGCGCGTCATCGATGGCCGCGACCAGCTCGTCGACCTCCTCTCGAGTGTTGTAGACGTAGAAGGAGGCTCGAGCCGACGCCGCCACGCCCAGCTTGTCGTGCAGCGGCTGTGTGCAGTGGTCGCCGGCGCGGATGGCGACCGCGTGGTCGTTCATGATCGAGGCCAGGTCGTGGGCGTGGACGGACTCGAGGTTGAAGCCGACGAGGCCGCCGCGGTCGGGGCCGGGTTCGGGACCGTAGAGTTCGACGTCGCCCTCTGCGTCGAGTTGCTCGTAGGCGTAGGTCGCGAGCATCTCTTCGTGCTCACGGATGCGCTCCATGCCGATCTCCTCGAGATAGTCCACCGCCGCGTGGAGGCCGACCGCTTCGGCGATCGGTGGCGTGCCGGGTTCGAACTTCCAGGGGAGGTCGGCCCAGGTGGAGTCCTCGAAGGTGACCTTCCGGATCATGCCGCCGCCGTAGAGGTAGGGCTCGAGCTCCTCGAACAGGTGTCGTTTGCCGTAGAGGACGCCGATGCCGGTCGGACCGGCCATCTTGTGGCCCGAGAAGGCGTAGAAGTCGGCGCCGATGTCGGCGACGTCCACCGGGCGGTTGGGGACGGCCTGTGCACCGTCGATGAACGCCAGCGCGTCGTGGTCGTGGGCGAGGTCGACCAGCTCGGAGACGGGGTTGACCGTGCCGAGGGCGTTCGAGACGTGGACCGCCGAGACGATGGCGGTGTCGTCGGTGATGCACTCGCGGGCGTGGTCCATGTCCAGACGCCCGGTTTCGTCGATCTCGATATACTTGCAGTCGGCACCCGTCCGTTTGGCGATCTGCTGCCAGGTGACCAGCGAGGCGTGGTGTTCCATCTCGGTGAGCACGACCTCGTCGCCGGGGCCGAGCTCGTTCAGTCCCCACGAGTAGGCGACCAGGTTCTCGGCTTCGGTGGTGTTCTTGGTGAAGACGATCTCCTCGCGGCCGTCGGCGCCGATGAACTCGGCGACGCAGTCGTGGGCCTCCTCGTAGGCAATCGAGGCCTCCTGACTCAGGTGGTGGATCCCCCGGTGGACGTTCGAGTTGGACTCGCGGTAGTAGTCGCTCATCGCGTCGACCACCGGATCGGGCGTCTGGGTCGTCGCCGCGTTGTCGAGGTAGACGAGCTGCGATCCGTCGTCGACGGCTTCGCCGTCTGCTCGTTGCGTCGGAGACGCAACGCTGAACTCCCGTTCGAGGATCGGATACTCCGCGCGGATCGCCTCGACGTCGAGTGGCTCGAGGTCCTGCTGGCTCATTGGCGTCTAGCAGGGGTTCGACACAAAACACTCCTTCGGTCGGCACTGCCCGAACCGGGGGTAACGAACGGCCGATCGTCGGGCTATCGCAGAAGCCGGCCGCTCGCGGACCGGCCCGCTACTGGGCGACCTCGAGTACGCGCGCTCCGCACTCCTCGCAGGTGACGGCGTACACCTCGTGGGAGCGACAGCAGGACTCGACGGTCTCTTCGTCGATCGAGACGGTGCCGTCGCAGGTCGGACAGTCCTCGACGAACGCCCGGAGCCCGTTGACGACCTGGCTGCGGTCCTCGAGGTCGAACTGCTCCCAGCTCGGGACGTGAGTGGCGAGCAGGTCCATCCCACCCAGGTCCGCGAGCAGGGCCGCGTCGGACTCCCAGCGGGCCGCGAGACGGCCGTTGTGGCGGACGACGACGTGGTCGTCGGTCGTCGTCACCTCGACGGCGTCGGGCTCGGACTCGAGGAAGTCGGCGACCTGCTGGCGGCGGTCGCCGCCGCGTCGGCCGGCGATCCGCGCGCGCCACTCCTCGCGGACGCCGTCGGCCAGACAGAGGTCGTCCTCGGTCGCGCAGGGCTCGACCACGCCGCTCTCGAGCAGCGTCCGCTCGGGGTCGAGGGCGCCCTCCCGCTCGTGGAGCGGGTCGGGGCCGTGGGAGTCGTCCATCTCCGGCATCCCGGCGACGGCGGGGCCCTTGTCGAACTTTGCGAGCAGCCAGTCCGGGAAGTACTGCTTGGTCAGCGAGGGGGTTCCGGGAACGAGATAGCCCCGAAGGTAGATCGCTGCCGCCGAGAGGACGAGGGCAAGAACGCCGAGTGGTGGCGAGACGATTGCCACGAAACCGGCGATGACGGCGGCGATGACGGCGTTGACGGCGGTACACGGGATACAGCGATTCTCCCCAGTGTACTCCGGCTGCCGGAGTTGATCCAGCGCGTCAGTGGGTGACAAGTTCATGGCTACTGCAAGCCCCGCACACACCAAAAATCCATAGGTGATTGGCTACGGAACCGATCCCCTCGATCTCGCCGGAGTATCGGATGGTATTCCGCTCGCGGTTTTGTCGGCAGAATACCAAGTATTATTGTACAGCTATCCGGAGTGTTCTGACAACGGCCGTGACCTGACGGTCACCGATTCACCGATGACTGCGATACGAACGACTGGATTGGTCAAGCGCTACGGCGACGTAACGGCGGTATCGGGACTCGATCTCGAGATCGAGCGCGGGGAAGTGTTCGGCTTTCTCGGACCCAACGGGGCGGGAAAGTCGACGACGATCAACATGCTGCTCGATTTCGTCAGGCCGACGGCGGGGTCGGCGACGGTCCTCGGCCACAACGCGCAGGCCGAACCCGACGAAATCAGCCGCCGGGTCGGCGTGCTTCCGGAGGGGTTCGACGTCTACCCGCGGCTCTCGGGACGTCGCCACCTCGAGTTCGCGATCGAAACCAAAGACGCCGACGACGACCCGGACGCGATTCTCGAACGGGTGGGTCTGGAACCCGAGGACGCCGCCCGACCTGCAGGCGGCTACTCGAAGGGGATGCGCCAGCGCCTCGCAACGGGGATGGCGCTCGTCGGTGACCCCGACCTGCTCATCATGGACGAGCCCTCTTCGGGGCTCGACCCGCTCGGCATCCGCGAGATGCAGGAACTCGTCCGCGCCGAGGCCGATCGGGGGACGACGGTGTTTTTCTCGAGTCACATCTTAGAGCACGTCGAGGCGGTCTGTGACCGCGTCGGCGTCCTCAACGATGGCGAACTCGTCGCCGTCGACACCATCGAAGGGCTGCGCGAGTCGGTCGGCGGCGGCGCGACGGTGGAACTGACGCTCGCCGGTTCCGCCGCCGACTACCGCGAGACCGCCGCCGCGGTTTCGGGCGTCACCGACGTCACCGCTGCGGACCACGTCCTCGAGTGCGCGGTCGCCGGTCCGGCCGCGAAGGCGGGAGTCGTGATCGCGCTCGACGACGCGGGCTCGAGCGTTCTCGACGTGCGGATCGACGACGTCTCGCTCGAGTCGCTGTTCACGGCGCTGACGAACGGCGACGGGGACGCCGACGGGCCGACGAACGCAGCAGATACCGTGGTCGCGGACGCGGAGGTGCCGAGATGAGCTCGCAGATCGTTACCGTCGCCCGCAAGGACTTCGAGGACGCCGGCCGGTCGAAGCTGCTCTGGGGGCTGGTGACGCTGCTCGTCGGCATCGTCGCGGTCGGGTACACGGCGATCTGGTACGTCGACCCCGACGCCGGAGCCGCCGAGGTGCTCGGCTTTCTCGGCTTCCCGCTCCAGACGATCGTTCCGATCGCCGCGCTCATTGCGGGCTACATGGCCGTCGTCGGCGAGCGCCGGTCGGGCAGCATCAAACTCCTGCTCGGCCTGCCGCCGAACCGGACCGATGTCGTCGTCGGCAAACTGATCGGCCGGGTGGCGGTCGTGGCCACGGCGATCCTGCTCGCGTTCGCTCTCGCCCTCGTGTTGGGAGCGGTCTTTTTCGGCTCCGTGCCGCTCGTCGACTGGCTCGGGTTCGCCGCGCTCACGCTGCTGTTCGGGGCCACCTTCGCCGGCCTGGCGGTCGGCGCCTCCGCGGGCGTCTCGACCCGGGGGAAGTCCATGGCGCTCGTCGTCGGCGTCTACATGCTGTTCGTCGCGCTCTGGGAACTCGTCACGGCCGGTCCGTACTACCTCATCTACGACGAGGGGCCGCCGGTCGAACCCGCGACGTGGTACCTCGTCGTCGATCAGTTCAACCCCATGTCGGCCTACACGACCGTGGCGAACGGCGTCATCGAGGGTGAGGTCTTCCCGTTTGCCTTCCAGTACGGCCTCGAGGACTTCGAGGCGGCCACGATGACCCCTGCCGAGCGCTATCCGGGCGAGGCACCGTTCTACCTCCAGGACTGGTTCGGGATCGTCGTCCTGCTGTTCTGGCTCGTCGTTCCGGTCGCGATCGGCTACTACCGATTCACGAAGACCGATCTCTGAGGCGCGATCCGCCGATCCACGGCGAGGCTCGAAGCAGCCGCAGCATCTCGCTTTCGCACTCGAGGCGGTTCTCACCTAATCCTCGAGCCGGAGCTCGATCAGCGTCAGTTCGTCCGACGGGATCGCCTCCGAAAACGCTCGCTCGACCTCCTCCCAGGTGCGGGGCCGGCGAGCCTCGATGCCGAAGCTCTCGGCGAAACCAACGAGATCGGGGTTCGAGAGCGTCGTTCCGGCGTGCTCGCCGCGGTGTGCGACCTGTTGCTCGGAGATGAGGCCGTAGTCGTCGTCGTTGAACACGACGATCGTGAACCCGCAGCCGAGCCGCGTCGCGGTCTCGATCTCCGCGGCGTTCATCAGGAAGCCGCCGTCGCCGGTCCCCGCGACGACGTTCGCGTCGACCGCGAGGTCGGCCGCGAGCGCGCCCGGAACGGCGATCCCCATGCTCGCCAGTCCGTTCGAGATCACGCAGGTGTTCGGCTCGTAGGCCGGAAACGACTGCGCGATCGCCATCTTGTGGCTGCCGACGTCGGAGACGAGCACGTCCTCGTCGGCCATCGCGTCGCGCAGCAGGGGAAGTGCGTTTCGAACCGTGATCGGGTCGTCTTCGTCCGGCGGTTCCGTCGCCGACTCGAGCAGGCGGTCGTGCAGCTCGCGACACCACAGCGAGCAGGCGTCCGACGACAGCCGGTCGTCGATCGCTCCCAGCGCCGCGCCGACGTCCGCCACGATCTCCACGTCGGGGTTGTAGTGGCGGTACACCTCCGCGGGTTCGGCGTCGACGTGGACGATCGCCTTCTCGAGGTCCGGGTTCCACCCTTCGGGGTCGTGCTCGGCGATGTCGTAGCCGACCGCGACGACGCAATCGGCCCGCTCGATCGCCCGGGCGGCCTCGTCGTTCGGGCCCGAATCGAGCGTCATCAGGGAGGCCGGGTCGCGGTCGGAGATCGCGCCCTTGCCCATGTACGTCGCGACGACGGGAATCTCGAGTCGGTCGACGAGGGCCCGGATGCTGTCGGCCGCGCGGGTCCGAACCGCGCCGTTGCCCGCGAGGACGATCGGTCGCTCGGCGTCCGCGATCAGCGCCGCGGCCCGCTCGACCGACTCGTCGTCCGGATCCGGGCGGCGCACCTGATCGCGGACGGCGATCGGCTCGGCGTCGATTCCCTCGCGGGCGACGTCCTCGGGGAACTCGAGGTGGGTCGCGCCCGGCTTCTCGTACTCCGCGAGCTTGAACGCCTTTCGCACCGACTCGGGGACGATCTCCGGGTCCGTGATCTGGGCGTTCCACTCGACCACGGGTTCGAAGACGCGGACGACGTCGAGCGCCTGGTGGCTCTCCTTGTGCAGGCGCTCGCGACCGCCCTGTCCGGTGATCGCGACGAGCGGGCTCTTGTCGAGTTGGGCGTCGGCGACGCCCGTGATGAGGTTCGTCGCGCCGGGGCCCAGCGTCGCGAGGCAGACGCCCGCGTCGCCGGTCAGCCGACCGTGCACGTCGGCCATGAACGCCGCCCCCTGCTCGTGGCGGGTCGGAACGAACTCGATCGGCGAATCCCGGAGCGAGAACAGCAGCTCCTCGATCTCTTCGCCCGGCAGGCCGAAGACGTACTCGACCCCCTCGGCGTCGAGGCAGTCGACGAGCAGATCGGCGGCTGTTGGCATCGGTGATCTCCCCCTCACTCCGTCGCGACGACGTCGTCGTCCTCGCCCGCCGACTGCACCCAGACGGTCTTCCGGTTGACGAACTCGCGAATCCCCTCCCGAGCGAGTTCGCGGCCGTAGCCCGACGCCTTCACGCCGCCGAACGGCAGCCGGGGGTCGGACTTCACGAGCTCGTTGACGAACACGCAGCCGGCCTCGATCTCGCGGGCGAGTCGCTCCCCGCGCTCGAGATCGTCGGTCCAGATCGACCCGCCCAGTCCGTAGCGGGTGTCGTTCGCTATCTCGATCGCCTCCGCCTCGTCCGCGGCGCGGAAGACCGCCGCAGCCGGGCCGAACACCTCCTCCTCGGCTGCGGGGCTGTCGAGGGGCGGCTCGGCGAGCACCGTCGGCGGGTAGTACCAGCCGTCGCGATCCAGCGGTTCGCCGCCGCACTCGAGGGTCGCCCCCGCCTCGACGCTCGCCTCGACCTGCTCGTGGACGTCCTCCATGAGATCCTCGCGAGCCTGCGGGCCGATCTCGACCCCGGATTCCAGCGGGTCGCCCACCTCGAGGGACTCCATCTCCGAGACGAACCGCTCGAGGAACTCCTCGAAGACGTCGTCGACCACGACGAACCGCTTGGCCGCGATGCAGGACTGCCCCGAGTTGATCGTTCGGGCGGCGACGCCGGTACGGGCCGCCGCCTCGAGGTCCGCGTCCTCGAGGACGACGAACGGGTCGCTCCCGCCGAGTTCGAGGACGTGCTTCTTCAGTTCGTTGCCGGCCTGTTCGGCGATGGCTCGCCCGGCCCCTTCGCTTCCCGTCAGGGTCACCGCGTCGAGGCGGTCGTCCCGAACCACGTCTTCCATCGCGTCGGAACCGACCAGCAGCGTCGAGAAGACGCCGTCGGAGTAGCCGGCGTCGCGGAACACCTCCTCGATCGCGAGCGCGCAGCCCGGGACGTTCGAGGCGTGCTTGAGCAGGCCGACGTTGCCGGCGGTGAGGTGGGGCGCGGCGAAGCGAAACACCTGCCAGAACGGGAAGTTCCAGGGCATCACCGCGAGGACGACCCCCAGCGGCTCGTAGGAGACGAACGTCCGGGCGTTCGCCTCGCTGCCGACCGCCCGGTCCGCGAGAAACTCGCCCGCTCGCTCGGCGTAGTAATCGCAGACCCACGCGCACTTCTCGAGCTCTGCGTGGGACTCGTCGACCGGCTTGCCCATCTCGCGGCTGATCAGTTCGGCGTACTCGTCCTCCCGGTCGCGGAGGATCTCGCCCGCCCGCTCGAGCAGCTGCTGGCGCTCCGTGATCCCCGTCTCGGCCCACGACTCCGTGGCCGAAACCGCGTCGTCGAGGATCGTCTCGAGGTCGCCGCCGGTGTGGTCGTCGTACGTTTCGAATACCTCGCCGGTTGCCGGGTTGACGCTCTCCATCGTTCGAATCACCAACGCGCCGCGCGTTTCTGAGTACCACGGTAACGAGCGCCAAAGTCCTGTGCCCGGCACTCGAACGGCCCCCGCGTTTCTCCTCGCGACCCGCAGCCGCGGAAAAGGGCACTTCTCCCGTTCGCTCGACTCAGCCCATCCGCAGGAACTGTGCGTGTACCGTCGAGCCGATCTCGAGGACGTTCGCCTCGTCGACGATGTCGGCTTCGATCGCGAGGTCCACAGCCCGCGTCCCGACGATGTTGGCGACGGCCGCCCGCTGTAAGCTGTCGACGGCCGCGGTCTCGTCGACGGTCTCGCCGCCGTAGAACTCCTCGGTGACCGTCAGCGAGAACTCGCCGCTCTCGAAGGTCTGCCCGAGGACGTCGTCGTCACAGAGGGCGACTAACAGCCCTTCGGGGGTCTCGCGTTCGGTGACCAGGAGTCGAGAATCGGTCGCGCTCATACTCGTCACTCCCGCTGGTGCTGGCGTTGCTCGCGCTCCTCGACGAGTCGCTCTTCGGCCCGCTCGCGCAGTTCGTTCGCCTCCTCGGCGATCTCGTCGGCCTCGTCGTACTCGCCGAGTTCCTCGAGAATGCGCGCCTTCTCCTCTAGCACCGTCGCGTCTCGTTGGCCCAGCCGAATGGCGTTGTCGATGCAGTTGAGCGCCTCTTCGGCGAGGCCGCGCTCGGAGAGGAAGAAGGCCCGGTTGTACCACGCCTGAGGGAACCGCTCGTCGAGTTCGACGGCCCGTTCGGCGTGCTCCAGGGCCTGGGCGGTCTCGCCGAACTCCCAGAGCGCGTAGGCCAGGTTCGTCTCGGCGCTGGCGGCGTGCTCGCTCTCGTCGTCGATCCGCAGCGCCTCCCGGTGGGCGCCGATCGCCTCGTCGTACTCCTCGAGTTCGGCGTGGGCGACGCCCTTGTTCACCCAGGCCTCCTGGGCGACGCCGTCGTCGTCGGCGAACCGGGCGGCGCGCTCGAACGCCTCGGTGGCCTGCTCGAAGCGGTTGATCCCCATGTAGTTCAGCCCGACGTCGAGCAGTTCCTCGGCGTCGACGTCGTCGCTGCCGACGTTGTGCTCGTCGAGTAAGTCCGTGAGAACCCGGGAGTCGACGGGGTCGACCCGCGAGGGGTCGACGTCGAGTTCCGGCGGGTCGAGGTCGAACTCCTCGTAGGACTCCTCGAAGCCGGCACCCTCGGAGAACCGGTGACGGCGGTCCGCGTCGTCCTCGCGATCAGTCATTGTCAGTTCTTCGCAGCGACGACTGTTAAGGGCTGCGTCCCGACTCGAGGGGGCCGCCGGCCACAGCTTCAAGCGAGGGGCCGTCGAACCCTCGCTCATGCGACTGTTCGTCAGCGTCGACCTCCCCGACGAACTCACGGACGCGGTCGGCGACGTCCAGGACACGCTCTCGGCGGCGGAGGGGCTGAACTTCACCGATGCCGGCCAGGCCCACGTCACCCTCAAATTCCTGGGTGACGTCTCCGAGACCCGACTTCCAGAGCTGAAACGCGAACTCGCCGCGGGCGTCGCCGAGGCGGACGTCGACCCGTTCACCGCCCGCGTCGGCGGCCTCGGCGTGTTCCCGAGCCTCGAGTACATCAGCGTGCTCTGGGCCGGCTTCGAGGCCGGCGGCGACGAGCTGACGCGGCTCCACGAGGCGCTCGAGGACCGCACGGTCGAGATGGGGTTCGATCCCGAAACCCACGAGTTCACCCCGCACGTCACCCTCGCCCGGATGGAACACGCCGACGGGAAGGAGCTCGTCCAGGAGCGGGTTCGCGAGCGCGAGCCGACGATCGGCGCGTTCCGCGTCGAGGAGGTGCGACTCACCGAGAGCACCCTCACCGACGAGGGGCCGGTGTACTCGACGCTCGAGCGGTTCCGTCTCGAGTGAGCCGTCGGACGGATTTCGGCGAGCCGCTGGTGCGACGAAACACATTTCGTTCCGGGAACCAATCAGTCGACCTGAATGGACACCGATCTGACGCGCCGACAGCTGCTGGCCGGCGCCGTCGGCGGCGGAACCGCCCTCGGCGGCGGGACCGCGATCTACAACGTCGTCCTCGGTTACGATCGGTTCACCGGCACGAACCTCACCCGTCAGGATCTCGACCCGCTGGTCGCCCAGCGCCTCGGTCCCGCCGGCGAGGACGTCGCCACGCTCGACTCGCACCGACTCCTCCAGCGCGACGGCGCCGTCTCGGCGGTCGACCGCGAGACAGACGAGTCCGTCGCCAACCTCGAGTGGGCGACGGCCGACCCCGCCGATGCGGCGGTCGTCGACGACGACCTCGGACTGGCGGACGGCCCCCTCGAGGAGCTCGTCGCGGACCTGTCGGCGCTCGAGGCGGGCGACGTCCGCTTCGTCTACGACAGCTACCCGGCCTTCTTCGAGCGGGTTTCGGCGGGCGACGCGCGCCCGCACACCGTCTCGGCGCTGCGGGGGTACCGGTCGGCCGAGCCGTCGACCGTCGAGGCGTTCTCGGGGGCGGACCCGCGCGATCCGATGGCGGTCGCCGAGGGGCTCGTCGAGGGGTTCCGCGAGCACACCAGCTACGACGTCCCGCGCTACGTCGCCGGCTCGGTCGAGGACAACGTGCTGTTCGGGGCGCGGGATCTCCGTTCGCGCTTCGAGTCCGAGACGTCGTTCGAGGCAATGCTCGCGGGCGAGGACACCGGGCTGTTCTGTTACGAGCTCACCCGCCGGTCGGTCGACGCGCTCCAGGCGGTTCCCGCCCTCGAGCAGACGGCGCCGGTCGTCGGGGGGTTCGTCAAGGACGACCGCCACAAGCACGTTTACACGATCCTCGCGAGCGCGCTCCGCGAGGACGACGAGCTGGTCGTCCCCGTCACGTTCCTCGATTACACCCACTCGACGCTGTACGACGACCTGCGGGTGCGACGGCTCACGGGCGAGGGGCTCGACGCCTACGACACCCGCCACCGGGCGACGACGATCGCCTGGTACGCGTAGGCCGCGACCCGAAACCGGCCGACCGGCCGCTACGGCGCCGGAGAGCGGTTTCACGGCGGTTCCTCGAGATGGACAAGATTTTAAGCCAGCGCGGGCTACCTCCGGCCACTATGGGTAAGAAATCGAAGGCCAAGAAGAAGCGCCTGGCCCACCTCGAGAACCAGAACAGCCGCGTTCCCGCGTGGGTCATGCTGAAGACCGACATGAACGTCCAGCGAAACCCGAAGCGACGCAACTGGCGGCGCAACGACACTGACGAGTAATCATGAGTGCCAGTGATTTCGAGGAGCGCGTCGTCACCGTTCCCCTCCGCGACGTCAAGAAGGGCGCAAACCACGAGGCCGCGAACGCGGCGATGAAGATCGTCCGCGCCCACCTCGCGAAACAGTTCGCCGTCGACGAGGACGCCATCCGACTCGACCCCTCGATTAACGAGACCGTCTGGTCCGAAGGGCGAGCGAACCCGCCGCGGAAGCTCCGCGTGCGGGCCGCCCGCTTCGACGAGGAGGGCGAGTCGGTCGTCGAGGCCGAGGTCGCCGACTAACGGTGCTTCGCGCCGCATTCGCCGGATCGGCATACATCGGCGTCTTCGCCCGCGCGACGGACTCGTGCGTGCTCGTCCGGCCGGACGCCGACGACGAGGTCGTCGAGGCGTTCGCCGACGAACTCGAGGTGTCCGCCGTCGGAACGACCGTCGGCGGCTCCTCGACCGTCGGCGCGCTCGCGACGGGCAACGAGAACGGCCTCCTCGTCAGCAGTCGCGTCCTCGAGTACGAGCGCGAGCGCCTCGAGGAGGCCGTCGACGTTCCCGTCACGGAGCTGCCGGGCAGCATCAACGCCGCCGGCAACGTCGTCCTCGCGAACGACTACGGGGCGTACGTCCACGCGGACCTCTCGCGCGAGGCGGTCCGGATCGTCAAGGACGCCCTCGAGGTCCCCGTCGAGCGGGGCGACCTCGGCGGCGTCCGCACCGTCGGCACGGCCGCCGTGGCGACCAACCGGGGCGTGCTCTGCCATCCGAAAGCGACCGACGGCGAACTCGACGCCCTCGAGGAGGTCCTCGACGTGCGGGCCGACGTCGGGACGATCAACTACGGCGCGCCCCTCGTGGGGTCGGGACTGGTCGCAAACGACGCGGGCTACGTCGTCGGCAACGACACCACCGGCCCCGAACTCGGCCGGATCGAGGACGCGCTGGGCTACCTCGAGTAACGCCGGTACGCGACTGCGGTTCTCGTCTTTTCTCGCGTCGAGCCCCGGCTCTCGGTGTCGGCCGCTCGAGTCGCCGGACTACTCGCGCCGTTCGAACCGGTGGCGGACGACCTCGCTGTCGTCGTCCCACTCGAAGCTCTCGTGGGCGCGCTCGAGCAGCCGCTCGTACGCCTCGAGGTTCTCCATCCCCTCCGCCTGCGCGTCCGCGTCGGTCAGGTCGCCGAGGGTGCGCTCGGTGACGTCGGTCACCTCGAAGGCGGTCCCCTCGATGGTGAACGTGTCGCCCTGCTCGGCGTACCGGTGGCCGCGGTGGATCTGGGTCACCTCACCCTCGAGAACCTGGCGCTGCATTCGGTCGCTGGGCAGCAGTTCGGACGGCTCGAGTTCGCTCATTGGAAACATAGTACGGTCGCGCGAGCAAAACCGATTTGGCTCGCGCGGGCCGGTCACGCGGTTCACCCTCGAAGCTCGAGGTTCGTCGCTCACAACCCGATTCGTCGCTCCGACCGCCGACTTCGATAGAAGGGAAGATTCTTCCGACTGCCTGACCCAGACCTAGTCATGAGCGCAAGCCAGCAGGAACTCCAGGAACTCTCACAGCAGCTCCAGGAACTTCAGGAGCAGATCGAGGCCCTCGAGACCAGCGTCGAGGCCGTCCGCACCGAGCAGGGCGAGGTCGACGAGGCGATCACCGCTCTCGAGCAACTCGAGACCGGCTCGGTCGTCCAGGTCCCCCTCGGTGGCGGCGCCTACGTCCGCGCCGAGATCGAGGACATCGACGAGGCGATCGTCGAACTCGGCGCCGACTACGCCGCGGAGTTCGAACGGGAGGGCGCCGTCTCCGCCCTCGAGAACAAGAAGGAGCGCCTCGACGACGACATCGAGGAACTCACCGACCAGATCGCCGACCTCGAGGCCGAGAGCGCACAGCTCGAGGGGAAAGCCCAGCAGCTCCAGCAGCAGGCGATGCAACAGCAGATGCAGCAGATGCAGGGCCAGCAGAATCCCGACGAGTAGGGGGAGACGATGTTCGACAACCTGAAGGAGAAACTCGGCAGCTTCCGCGAAGACGCCGAGGAGGCGGCCGAGGAGAACGTCGAGGAGGTCGACGAGGAGGAACTCGAGGACGGCGAACCGGACGCCGCGGAGGCGACCGACGAGGCGCTCGAACCCGACGGACTCGAGTCAGACGCGGAGGCGATCGACGGCGAGCCGGTCGACCCGAAGCGACCCGACGGGGCCGACCGCCCCTCGACGACCGACCCCGACGAGGTCGCGACGACGCCCGAGGAGTCGGGTGCGACGGTCGACGATACGGAAGCCGACCTCGAGTCCCACGAGGTGGACCCCGATCCAGCGCTCGAGGAGGACCGACCGGCGGCCGACTTCGAGCCCGACGAGGGGCCCGATGAAGACGCGGACGACGACGGCAACTCGATCGGCTTCGGCCGGAAGGCCAAGTCGATGGTCCGCGGGAAGTTCGTCATCGAGGAGGAGGACCTCGAGGGGCCGTTACACGAACTCGAGATGGCCCTGCTCTCGAGCGACGTCGAGATGGGCGTCGCAGAGGAGATCCTCGACAATATCCGCGACGAACTGGTCGGCGAGACCCGGACGTTCACCACCTCGACCGGCGCGGTCGTCGAGGAGGCGCTGCGCGACGCGATCTACGACGTGATCAGCGTCGGCCAGTTCGACTTCGACGAGCGGATCGCGGTCGAGGACAAACCGCTGGTGATCGTCTTCACCGGCGTCAACGGCGTCGGGAAGACGACGAGCATCGCCAAACTCAGCCGCTACTTCGAGGAGCGCGGTTACTCGTGCGTGATGGCCAACGGCGACACCTACCGCGCGGGCGCCAACGAGCAGATCGCAGAGCACGCGAAGGCGCTCGACACGAAGCTTATCACCCACCAGCAGGGCGGCGACCCCGCCGCGGTGCTGTACGACGCCGTCGAGTACGCCGAGGCCAACGACGTCGACGTCGTCCTCGGCGACACCGCCGGCCGCCTGCACACCAACGAGGGGCTGATGGACCAGCTCGAGAAGATCGACCGGGTCGTCGGTCCCGACATGACGCTGTTCGTCGACGAGGCCGTCGCGGGCCAGGACGCCGTCAACCGCGCCCGCGAGTTCGACGAGGCCGCGTCGATCGACGGCGCGATCCTGACGAAAGCCGACGCCGACTCGAACGGCGGGGCCGCCATCTCCGTGGCCCACGTCACCGGCAAACCCATTCTGTTCCTCGGCGTCGGCCAGGGCTACGACGACATCGAGCGCTTCGACCCCGACGAGATGATCGACCGGCTGCTCGAGGAAAACGACTGATCGAAACCGTTCGATCCCCTGAACCTTTTCTCGCGGCGGAACGGTGGTAACGTATGTCCCGTCCCCCCTCTCGTCGCGCCCTCCTCGTGACACTCGCGTCCGTCGGCGTCGCCGGCTGCGTCTCGAGTATCGAATCCGACGACGACCCCTCCCGGGCGAACGCGACGCCCGAGACCGAGTACGCGACGCCGCCGGAGTTCGATACCGCCTCCGAGCCGCCGCTCGAGTCGTCGGTCGAATTCACCTACGATTGCCCGGTAACGCCGCCGGAACCGCCGTCGGCCCCGGCCGACGACGAGGCGATACCGCCGCTCGAGTATCCCGAGCCGCCCGCATCGCTCTCGCACGAGGACGTCCTCGAGTACGTGACGCGGTACGAGGAGGCTCACCGCCGAAACGCGTTCGTCGACTACCACCGAGAGGACGCCGCCGGGTTCGGATTCGAACCCACCGCGGCGCAAGTCGGTGCGGTTGGAAACGGCGAGGAACGCGTCGTCGTCTCGCTCGTCTACGATATCGCAAGCGCCATCCACCACGACGACGGCTCCCAATCTGCTGGCGACGAGTGGGAGACGCGAGTCACGTACTCCGTCGACGACCGGGTCGTCCTCAGGGCGGAGAGCGACCGCGCCTCTCCAGACCCCGAATTCGAGCCGGACCCACGTTTCGAAGGCGAGGCACTCGAGTGCTTCGAGTGACCCCCGCTGCACTCGAGGGTATCAGCTTCTTGTGGCTCCCGCTGGTAGGTGTCCCGCTATGTCCGCAGACACTGTCCTCGTTACCGGTTCGACCGGCACCCAGGGTGGCTCGGTCGCGTACGCACTCCTCGAGCGCGACGTCGAGGTCCTCGCGCTCACCCGCGATCAGAACAAGCCCGAAGCGCACGAACTCGCCGAGAGAGGCGCGGAAGTCGTCCAGGCGGACCTCGCCGAGAAGAACAGCCTCGAGCCGCTGGTCGAACAGGCCGACGGCGTCTTCCTGGTCACCAACTTCTGGGAGCACGGCTACGACGGCGAGGTCTCCCAGGGCACGAACGTCCTCGAACTCGCCGACGAGGTCGGAATCGACCACCTCGTCTTCTCCTCTGTGGGGGGAGCCGAGCGCGACACCGGCATCTCCCACTTCGACTCCAAGTGGGAACTCGAGGAGCGAATCGACGACCTGGGGCTCCCCGCGACGGTCGTCCGCCCCGTGTTCTTCATGCAGAACTTCGAGGGCTTCCGGGAGTCGATCGAAGACGGCACGCTGGCGATGGGCCTCGAGCCCCGCGAGCCGCTGCAGGTGCTCGACATCGAGAACCTGGGCGCGTTCGTCGCGTCTGTGTTCGCCGACCCCGACCGGCACCTGGGCGAGGCGTACGAACTCGCGAGCGACGAACTCACGCTGCGGTCGATGGCGGTGCGCTTCGCCGACGTTCTCGGGACGGAAGTGCGAGCGCAGCACCTCTCTATCGACGAGGTCGAGGAGAGCCAGGGCGAGGAGTACGCCGTGATGTTCGAGTGGTTCAACGAGGCCGGCTACGAGTCGCCGCTCGACGACCTCCAGGCGGATCACCACGTGGTGTTCAGCCGGCTCGAGGAGTATCTGGCTCGAGAGTGGTAACCCATCGCGCTATCAGGCACGATCCTGTTAGCTCCGGACGAATCGCCGGGGGCCTAACCGTTATCCCTCGCAGTCGCCGAACTCGAGCATGGAACTCTCAGTCGTCGACCTCTCGCCGGTTCCCGACGGCGCCAGCGCGACGGAGGCGTACGCCAACACCGTCGAGGCCGCACGACAGGCCGAGCGGCTCGGCTACACCCGCTTCTGGGTGGCCGAACACCACGGGATGGCGAGCCGACTCGCCGGGACGACGCCCGAGGTGCTGCTCGGCCACCTCGCCGCCGAAACGGACTCGATCCGGCTCGGTTCGGGTGCCGTCCTGCTCAACCACTACAGCCCGTTCAAGGTCGCCGAAATCTTTGGGGCGCTCGACGGCCTCGCCCCCGGCCGGATCGACGCGGGGTTGGGACGGGCGAACGGCTCGCCTGCATCCGACAGCGCCCTCGAGACCGACCGATACGTCGAGAACCCCGACGAGGACCACGCAGAGAAGGTGGAGGCGGTCGTCAGCCACCTCTACGACGAGTTTTCGGAGGGTCACGCCTACGCCGACCTCGAGATCCCGCGCTCGAGCGACTCCCCGCCGGTCCCCTGGCTGCTCGGCTCGAGTCCCTCGAGCGCCGAGATCGCGGCCGACCTCGGGCTGCGGTACTGCTTCGCGGCGTTCATCCGGCCGCAGTTCGCCGCCCACTCCGTCGAGACCTATCGCGAGGCGTTTTCCCCCTCGGCGTCTGCGGGCGGGGCCGCCGACCCCCACGGAATCGTCGCGGTGAACGCCGTCTGCGCTGAAACTGACGAGGCGGCGGCGCGGCTGCGCGCGGTCGCCGAGGCGTCGTTCCAGCGGCTCCAGCGGGGAATCGTCGGCTCGACACCCTCCGTCGAGGAGGCGATCGACGAACTCGGCGGCGTTCCCGAGCCGACGCCCGTTCGACTCGACGCCGACGAGTGGCCGCGGGCGATCTCCGGCAGCCCGGAGACCCTCGCGGGATTGCTCGAGCAACTGGCCGACCGCGTCGGCGTCGACGAGGTGATGATCCAGCACGTCACGCCGGACCACGAGAGCGCGCTGCGTTCGCACGAGCTGCTGGCGGAGGGCGTCGGACTCGAGTCCCGCTAGCGGCTTCGGGCCGGTACCGACCGTTTTCGAGCCGTCAGCGACGTCGGAAACCGAGGTGTCTCGGCGAGCTACGCGGGCACTTCCGCCGGCTCGCGCTCCCAGTGGCGGTGGGCGGCGACCGCGTCGACGAACGCCTCGAGGAACGACTCGAGGTCCTCGCCGTCCCGACTCGTCACGACGCCCTGATCCGAGACCAAGTCGCCGTCGGAGAGGTCGACGCCCGGTAGCTCGACGGCCTCGAGCAGGTCCACGCCCTCGCCGAGGGCGGCGACCGGCTTGTAGTGCTTGAACGCCTCCGCGACGAAGTGTTTCGGAGTGCCCTGCCCGCCCATCGCGTCGACGCTCTCGCTCCCGCCGGGGACGACGACCGCGTCGAAGGCGACCGAGGCCGCCGCGACGTGGTGCTGGTCGGGGTCGACCGTCTCGCCGTCGGCGCCCGACTTCTCGCCGAGGACCTTCGAGATGATCTTGACTCGAGCGCCTTCATCCTCGAGCGCCGACTGGAGTTTCGAGACGTGGTCGTCGTCGAAGCCGTCGTCGAGCAACACCGCGATCTTGCGGGTTTCGATCGTGTCCGGCGTCCGGTTCTCCATGCTGAGCGACGGATCCTCCCGGTCGTGATCCGGCAGCTGGTCGCCGGGTTCCTCGGGCGGTTCGACCCCGATCCCCTCGGCGACGCGTTTGGCGAACTCGTGGTCGACGTTGTTGAACAGGTCGTACACCATCCGCTCGCGGATCTCCATGCGACCGACCTTGCCGAGTTCGAAGTGGGCGGCGTCGACGATGTTCTGCTTTTCGGGTTCGCTCATCGAATTCCAGAACAGCCGCGCCTGCGTGAAGTGGTCCTCGAAGCTCTCGCTGCGGTTGCGGATCTTCTTTCCGTCTACCTTCTCGGCGTAGTGTTCGTAGCCGCCCTCCTCCTCGGGGACCTCCTGTGGGTCGTCGTCGCCGATCGAGTTCGGCTTGTAGGATACCTTCCCCTCGTTGATCTCCTGGCGCATGAAGCCGGCGCGCTGGTTGTTGTGGCGCTCGGCGATCGGGCGGTTGATCGGAATCTCGTCCCAGTTGGCGCTCCCGAAGCGGTTGAGCTGGGTGTCCTGGTAGGAGAACAGCCGGCCCTGGAGGAGCGGGTCGTTCGAGAAGTCGATGCCGGGGACGACGTTGCCGGGGTGGAACGCGACCTGTTCGACCTCGGCGAAGAAGTTGTCGGGGGTCTCGTTGAGCACCATCTTTCCGATCGGCCGCACCGGAACCTCGGTCTCGGGAACGATCTTCGTCGGGTCGAGCACGTCGAAGTCGAACTCCTCGGCCCGCTCCTCGTCGAAGATCTGAATTCCGAGCTCCCACTCGGGGTCGTACCCCTCCTCGATGACGTCGTAGAGTCCCTTCCGGTTGAAGTCCGAACTCTTCCCCCAGAGCTTCGTGGTCTCGTCCCAGACGAGCTGGTTGACCCCGAGCTTGGGCGTCCAGTGGAACTTGACGAACACCGACTCGCCGTCGTCGTTGACCAGCCGGAAGGTGTGGACGCCGAAGCCCTGCATCATGCGGTAGGCTCGCGGGAGGGCTCGTCCGGAGAGCACCCACATGAGCATGTGCGTGGTCTCCGGTTTCAGCGAGGCGAAGTCCCAGAACGTGTCGTGGGCCGCCGAGGCCTGCGGAATCGCGTTATCGGGCTCGGGCTTGATCGCGTGAACCAGGTCCGGGAAGTCCATCGCGTCCTGGATGAAGAAGGGCGGCATATTGTTCCCGACGAGGTCCCAGTTGCCCTCCTCGGTGTAGAACTTCGTCGCGAACCCGCGGACGTCCCGGACGGTGTCGGACGAGCCCCGCGAGCCGACGACCGTCGAGAACCGAACGAAAACGGGCGTCTTCTGGTCGGAATCGGTCAGCACCTTCGCCTTGGTCACCTCCTCGAGATCGTCGTATTCGTCGCCGAGATCGGGATCCTCGTAGGGCTGGAAGTAGCCGTGGGCGCCGGTGCCGCGGGCGTGGACGACCCGTTCCGGGATCGACTCGTGGTCGAACTGGGTCATCTTCTCCCGGAAGTGGAAGTCCTCCATGATCGTCGGGCCGCGCTCGCCCGCCTTCAGGGAGTTGTCCGTGTCGGTGACCTTGACGCCGTGGTCGGTCGTCAGCTCCTCGCCCTCGGGGTTTTCGGTCACCTCCTCGAGCTGGTCCCGTTTGCTGTTCTCGTCGACCTCGTTGCCGCTGGTTCCGGACTCCGATCCGCCGTCGGTCGCCGCCGGCCGGTCGGCAGTCGAGTTCTCTCGCGGTACTCCGTCGTCGGTGGATGGCTCGTCGTCGGACATTGTCTGGTGTGTTCGGACTGAAGTCCGTCCTGCCCATCGTCCACAATGAGCGGGAAAAACGCCCGCCCATCGCTCGCAAGCGATCGACCCGTCGCCCGTCACTCGCCGACGTCCCGCCAGTCCGGGGCCGTCGAGTACGGTCGCGTAGAGAGCTCGTCGAACGCCGCCAGTATCACCTCCGAGAGCGCCGGGTGGACGTGAACGGCGGCGACGACATCGTCGACCCGGCCGCCGGCCCGCTCCATCGCGACGACGACCTCCTGGATCAGCGTCGGCGCCTCGGGTCCGACGACGTGACAGCCGAGGATTTCGCCGCCGTCGGGTTCGGCGAGCACTTTCACGAAGCCGTCGCTCTCGAGGAGCAGCCCCAGCGGCGCCGCGTCGTAGCTCACCGTCGCCGCCTCGTACTCGAGGCCCTCCTCGGCCAGTTCTTCTTCCGTCCGGCCGACGCTCGCGACCCGCGGCCTCGTGAACACCGCGTGGGGCACCGCGTCGTAGTCGACGGCCTGCTGGGTGTCCTCGAGGACGTTTACCGTCACGCAGCGCGCCTCGTAGTCGGCGGCGTGTTTGTACGGCTGGGCGCCGATGACGTCGCCGAGCGCCCAGACGCCGTCGGCGCTGGTCTTGCAGAACTCGTCGACGTCGACGGCGCCGCCGTCGTCGGTGTCGATCCCGGCGTTCTCGAGGTCGAGGGTGTCGGTATTCGGCCGTCTCCCGGTCGCGAGAAGCAGCGCATCGGCGGTCAGTTCGATCGTCTCGTCGTCGGATTCCACGACGGCGGCGATCCCGCCGTCTCGCTCGGAAACCGCCGTCACCTCGTGGCCGGCGTGGACGTCGAACCGTTCGGCGAGCGCGTCGGTCACCGCCTCGCTCGCAGCCTCGTCCTCGCGAGGGAGCAGCCGGTCGCTGCGGCCGACCATCGTGACCGCGGTGCCGACCGCGTCGAAGAAGTATCCCATCTCCGCGCCGATGTACCCGCCGCCGACGACCAGCAGGCTCTCGGGCGGGTCGTCGAGATACAGGACGTCGTCGCTCGTGTAGTAGTCGACCGCCTCGAGGCCGTCGATCGGCGGCTCGACGGGCCTCGAGCCGACGGCGACGACGATCGTCTTGCCACGGATCTCCACGTCCTCGTCGTCCTCGCGCTCGACGAGGACCGTCTCGTCGTCGAGGAACCGTCCCGCTCCCCGGTAGAGCGTGACGTGCTCGTTCTCCTCGAGGCTCTCGGCCTGCGCGTCGGCCTTCTCGTAGACGGTGTCGTGGATGGCGTCGGTGATCGCGGCGTAGTCGATTCCCCTCACCGCGGCGTCGATGCCGAACCGTTCGGCGCCGCGGATCTCCTCGAGCACGTCGGCGCGGTGGATCAGCGCCTTCGAGGGGACACAGCCCCGGGTGACGCAGGCGCCGCCGAGCGGCCCGGGTTCGACGACGACGGCCTCGAGCCCCTCTTCGGCGGCCGCGGTGGCGACCTGCGAGCCGGAGCCGCCGCCGAGAACGATGATGTCGAAATCGGTCATGGGTTCAGCGAACCGACCACGGGCGGTAGTATAAATCGGGCTGGGCCGTCGAGATCCGCTCTACCTCACCGCCGTGTCTCTTTCCCGGCGCTCAGACCCACTCGCCGGGGAGCGTCTGCGAATTGGCCGTGAGCAGCGTGAGGAGCGGGCAGATCTCGTCGAACTTCGCCCCCCGCTCGACCGTCTGCGTGTCCGTGTTCCAGCGGACGAACTGCGCCTCCTCGAGGAGCGGCAGGTGTTGGTGACGGAGCGCCACGTCCGCGTTCTCGAGCGTCTGCTCCTCGTCGACGACTTCTTCGGGAACGCAGATGCTCCCGTCGCCACGCGAGTGTAACAACTCCGTGAGTAACCGACGGCGGTGTTTGTTTGCCAGAATTTGAAACGTCTGTCCAAGCACTATAAAAGTTGTCTTCACGGAAATTAATAACCGTTCCGTGAGACGGTTGAACACGCCGTATGCAGGGGTCTAACGCGCCGTGGCGGCACGAACCGCGTTTCGGATTTCGAGGATAATCGGCCGTTCTCGCGACGTATTTACCTCGGGGTAGCGGCCGACGAAGCACGTCGCTTTCGTTCGTTTCCCGACGAAACTGATTGGAAAAAGGGCTGGTCGCGTTTTCCGGTGGGTTCAGGACCGCGCCTCGTCGACGGCCTCGGCGAACGTCGCGGCGTGCTCACGGACCCCCGCCATGTCGCCGCGGTCGATGGCGTCGTAGTCGATCATCGCGGAGCCCGCGCCGACGGCGGCCGCGCCGGCCGCGAAGAAGTCGGCGACGTTGTCGGGGCTGACGCCGCCGGTGGCGACGATGGGGAGCTGACCCAGCGGCCCCTGGATCGCGCTGATGTAGCCCGGCCCGAGATCCGAGGCGGGAAACACCTTCAGCATGTCCGCGCCCGCCTCCGCGGCCCGAACGGCCTCGGTGGGCGTCGCGACGCCCGGTATGGCGACCTTCCCGTAGCGGTTGCAGGCCTCGACCATTCCCCGATCGAAGTGGGGCGCGAGCAGGTAGTCCGCGCCCGCCTCGATGACGTTGACGGCCATCGCCTCGTCGAGGACCGTCCCCGCGCCGACGACCGCGTCGGTGTCGGCGAGCGCGCGGTCGACGTCCGCGATCATCTCCGTCGCACGCGGGGCGTCGACGGTGATCTCGAGGGCCTCGACGCCCCCTTCGTACAGCGCCTCCGCGACGGGAACCGCGTCGTCGGGGTCGATCCCGCGCATGACGGCGACGACGCCGGCGTCGACGATCCGCCCGTAGGTTTCGAGTTTGTCTGGCATACTCGCCAGTGGGACGATGACGGCCATAAGTACTGTCACCTCACCGCGTCAGTCCGCCCGACGCATCGCCCGCACCTCCATGCGGAGCTTCGCGGCGCTGACGCCCACGATTCCGCCGATGATCGTTCCCCAGGCGCCGTCCTCGACGCCGCTCAGCGCCCCGATGGCGAGTCCCATGACCACCGGGGGGACCAACAGGAGACACAGCATCTCGAGCCAGAAGACGCCCTCGCCCTTGGGGTCGCCGCTCATCGCGTTCCCGTTTCGGCCCTCGAGTGAAATACGTTGACAATTTCTTCGCGCCGCGTCGTCCGCGGATCGACGACCCGCGCGGACTCGAAGCCGGTCGTTGACGATCGCTCTCGGTCCCGCGGGCGGACGACCGCCCGAGAAAAAGCCTTTAACGCCGCCGGCCCGTACATCGTGCAAATGGTACTCGACGATCTCGGCAGTTCTCTGCGAGGCACTCTCGATAAACTTCGCGGAAAGTCACGCATCTCTGAGGAAGACGTCGAGGAGGTCGTCAAAGAGATCCAGCGCTCGCTGCTCTCGGCCGACGTCGACGTCTCGCTCGTCATGGAGCTCTCCGATAACATCAAGACGAGAGCCCTCGAGGAGGAGCCGCCCGCCGGGACGCCGGCGCGCGATTTCGTCCTCCGCATCGTCTACGAGGAGCTGGTCGCCCTCATCGGCGAGTCGACCGAACTCCCGCTCGAAGACCAGACGATCATGCTCGCGGGCCTCCAGGGGTCCGGGAAGACCACCTCCGCGGCGAAGATGGCGTGGTGGTTCTCGACGAAGGGGCTGCGCCCCGCCGTGATCCAGACGGACACGTTCCGCCCCGGCGCCTACGACCAGGCCAAGCAGATGTGCGAACGCGCCGAGGTCGACTTCTACGGCGACCCCGACGCGGAGGATCCGGTCCAGATCGCCCGCGAGGGGCTCGAGGCGACGAGCGAGGCCGAAGTCCACATCGTCGACACGGCCGGCCGACACGCCTTGGAGGACGACCTGATCGACGAGATCGAGGAGATCGAAGGTGTTGTCCAGCCCGACACCTCGCTTTTGGTACTCGACGCGGCGATCGGCCAGGGCGCCAAGGAGCAGGCCCAGCAGTTCAACGAGTCCGTCGGGATCGACGGCGTCGTCATCACGAAACTCGACGGGACGGCGAAGGGTGGCGGTGCCCTGACTGCGGTGGATCAGACCGACTCCTCGATCGCTTTCCTCGGCACCGGCGAGGAGGTCGAGGACGTCGAGCGCTTCGAGCCCAACGGCTTCATCTCCCGGCTGCTGGGGATGGGCGACCTCGGCCAGCTCGCCGAGCGCGTCGAGCGCGCGATGGAGCAGACCCAGCTCGAGGAGGAGGACTGGGACCCCGAGGACATGCTCCAGGGCAACTTCACCCTCAACGATATGCAAAAACAGATGGAGGCGATGAACAACATGGGTCCCCTGGATCAGGTGCTCGACATGATCCCCGGTTTCGGCGGCGGGATCAAGGACCAGCTGCCCGACGACGCGATGGACGTCACCCAGGACCGGATGCGCACCTTCGAGGTCATCATGGACTCGATGACCGACGCCGAAAAGGAGTACCCCCGCGCCATCGGCGCCAGCCAGATCGAGCGCATCGCCCGCGGTTCGGGCACCGACGAGGAGTCAGTGCGCGAACTGCTCCAGCAGTTCAAGATGATGGAGCGCACCATCAAGCAGTTCCAGGGCATGGGCTCGGAGAAGGAGATGCAGCGGATGATGCAGCAGATGCAACAGGGCGGCGGCGGTGGCGGTATGGGCGGTCCGTTCGGCTAACCCGCGGCCGTCTTTCGGCTCCGCACCGCGGCCTCCTCGTTCTCAGATAGTGTATTTTCCAGCACAGTAATACGTCTCTAGACGAATCCTCCCCCATGAACCGCCGGCAGTACCTCGCTTCTCTCTCCGTACTCGGCACCGGTGCGCTCGCGGGCTGTCTCGACGATCTCTCCGGGCTCCGGGACGCCTCGAGCGTCGGCACCCAGCGCGAGCCGACCGTCGAGATGACCCGCAGCTACCGCGAGGCCGACCGCGACCGCAGGCGCGCCGTCGGACAGCTGAACCGGGCCGCACTCGCGCTTCGACCGCTAGCGACGGAGCTCGAGGACACCGGAAACGTCTCCGTCGAGTTCGACGAACCGCGCGACCGACTCGCCGACGCCCGGACGCACCTCGAGGACGCGGAAGCGACCGACGAGGGGACGGCCGCCGCCGTCGCGGCGCTGCGATCGTTCGCCGACGTCCTCGCCGGCGTCGTCGAGACGACCGCTGCCGTCACCGACGACGCGATCCCGGACGCGATCGACGCTCTCTCCGAGGAGATCGACGCCCGCCGGCTCGAGGCGGCGGAAACGACCGTCGCCGGCCTCCGCGCGCGGTTCGCGACCGCGCGGGACGAGCTCGATCCCGCCCTCGAGACGCTCCCGGAACTCGACCGCGACCGTCTCGAGGGACTCGCCGTCGTCGACCTCGAGCCGATCGAGGAGGGCCTTCGGCTGCTCGACGAGGTCGTCGTCGGGCTCTCGAACCTCGGGGCGGCGCTCGCGGCGACCGTCGACGGCCACCGGTGTCTCGAGCGGGGCGAGGAGCAAACCGAGGCGGAGCGATACGACGAGGCGGCGGCGTCGTTCGACGAGGCGGCGGCCCACTACGAAGCGGCGACGGCGCACTCGGACGACGCGCTGGACGCGCCGGGTGGCGTGGGGACGTACGCGGAGACGACCCGCTGTCAGAGCGTACACCTCGAGGAGGCGGCCCTCGAGTTCGCCGACTCGGCCCGCGCGCTCGACGAGCGCGATCCGACCGGCGCCGCCCGCCACGAGGAGGCGGGGGCGGCGGCGCTCGAGGCGGCCGACGACTGCGTGTGAGAAGCGAACGGCGACTCAGGCGCCGATCGGTTTTCCGTCCTCGGTCTCGGGGGCGACGGCGTCGATGTAGGTCGGGACGTCCGGGTCGTCGACGCGGACTCGAACCGCGATCTCTCCGAGTTCGTCGGTCTCGCCGACCGCGAAGTTCACCCGCCCCTCGAAGGCGGCCTGTTTCTTCAGCGCGAAGCTGAACGTGTCCCCCTCCCGGTTGCCGAAGAACTCGCCGCGGGCGGTGTCGAGGATCTCCTGGCGGTGGAGGAGTTCGGAGAAGTGCTCGAGGGAGTGTACCGTTCCCCTGATCTCGCCGTGGCCCTCCGCTAAGTCGGCGTTCGGAAAGACGTTCGCGACGGCGTCGGCCACGCGGGCGGTGACCTCCGTGTCGTACACCGGAGCGGTGATCTCGGCGGTGATGCGGTAGACGTCCGTCATCGCTGTGCCTGCTTGCGCTTTCGGATGATAGTTCGAATCCGGTCGTGGAACGCCTCGAGGCTGTCGGTGTTCTCGACGACGGCGTCGGCGCGGTCCATCGCGTCGTCCATCCCGAACCCGCGCTCGCGCTCGTCGCGGGCCTCGAGTCCTTCGCCGCCGTCCTCGGCCGTGACGTCCCGCCCGCGGTCGTCGATGCGCTCGGCGCGAACGTCGAACGGCGCCTCGATGCTGACGAGCGTGAACGCCTCGCCGAAGCGCTCACAGAAGACGTCGACCTCGGTGCCGGAACGGATGCCGTCGACCAGGACGGCGTCGTGATCCTCGAGGCGGTCGTCGATCATCGGCAGCGAGCGCTCGGCGATCGCCGCCGGTCCGTTCTCCTCGCGGAGCGCCTGGGCGACGGTGCCGTGATCCTTCGTCGGATCGAGGCCGCGGTCGGCGGTCTCCTGGCGAACGACGTCGCCCATCGTCACCACCGGAATGCCCTCCTCGCGTGCGACCGTCGCGGCCTCGCCCTTTCCGCTGCCGGGTAGCCCCACGGTTCCGATGACGTGCATTGTACCGGGGTACACGCGAGGCGTGCATAAGGACTGTGTCTCGAGGCGGGAAATCCCAATCGCTTATGCCGATCGGTCGACGAGTGAGTACTCGAGGGCACGTAGCTCAGTCCGGATAGAGCGTCGGACTTCTAATCCGACGGTCGTGGGTTCGAATCCCATCGTGCCCGTATTGGGTGTCGCTCACGGATGTGAGCGACCGCAATCGGACGAGATGGGTTCGAATGACGGAACGAGCGAGCGCAAGCGAGCGCAGTTCCGGTGGTTCGAATCCCATCGTGCCCGTGATTCTGCGACGAACGAAGGTGAGGAGCGAACAGCGTAACGCGTGGGATTCGAAGCCTACCAGTCGCAGCGGCCGAACGAAGTGAGGCCGACCGCCTGGGTTCGGTTCGAATCCCATCGTGCCCGTACACAACCGGTTTCGTACCTTTCCGTAGATCGCACCGTCGCGCCCGCGACGACGGAATCGGCAGAATCGAGATGTGAAACCGACGCTGTGATCCGGGAGTTCGTTCAGCAGGTGAACGTCCCCCCTTCGCAGCCGGGCGGTTTTCGTTCCCGGATCTGGCCGTCCGGCTGACCGTCGGAGGTGGTCTGCGCGACTCTCGAGCAGCTGCTCGGGGAGATCGACGTCGACGAACTCGAGCGGTGCATCCGCTCGCGCCCACAGCCCAGGACGTCGCGGGAGTTCCGCTGTCCGGTCTGTAACAGCCGATGTACTCGGCTGGCCGACGGCGTTTCGGAAACCGGGAACTGGCGGAACTGTCCGCGACGACTGCGGCGGACCGGGAGCTACCGAACCGCGCCCATGCTCACAGACGGAGGCGGGACGGACCGATGACCCGCACGTCGCTTCCGAGCGCGGTTTTTCAGAAGCTGAGAACTCGACCCGAAGCGAAGGGGTTGCTCTCGAGCCTCGCGACACGTCGAAACCGCTCGAGTCCGGCCGCGCGAGTCGGCTGTATCACGTTCCGAGTCGGACGCCCATAGCCCACCCTGCAACGCAGGCCGGCGGTGCCGACGTTTGCCGAGCGCTCGAGGTCGTCTCGGGGGGTGAGTCGGCGTGAACCGTAGTGTCTCGAAAGGGTGATCTCAGAAGGTTACCGCCCATTCGTGGTCGCAAGCGCTGCATCGAAAATCCACCCGGACACCCGGATTAGCCAGTGTTCGGTCTACTACTTCACTCTGGTCGGAAAGACAGCTTGGACATCTTCCTCTAGTCAATGTCCATGGACAGCTATTCCGGAGCTACATTAAACTAGCATTATATTTCAAGCTTTTCTGGTATATCCTTTCCAGTTCCTCCGGGTTTGGGGGTGAGTCAGTGTGACGTTCTGCCCGGTCTGTTGCGAGCGAAGTTCGCAGGTCTACCGCTGTAGCGACTGCGGTGCCGATCCCGTCGAGAGAGACAGCGAGGACGAGGAGGGAGGCCGTCGATGCGGTCCCTCGAGACGAACCGGTCGAACTCTACGAGGACCCGACGCCGCGCCTCGAGGCGAAAGCCGACCACCTGCTGTTGACGACGCTGCACGATCTGGGCGAGACGGCGTGGGACGTCACGGAGACGGTCGCGACCGACGGAGGAGCCACCGTCGACGGCCTCGCCGAGCAGCTGGCACCGCCGAGAATGAACGATCGGTTTGCAAAGTCTGGTTGCGAACTCAACACTGATCCATCGTTGTCTTTTTTCGATGCAGTAGACTCACTGTCGGCCATCGTCTCGAAGTGTGTAGAAACTGAGGCGGTTGTACAGCAGTGGCACGGAGAATCAATGGTTGGGACCCGATTGAACTCCGTGCCACATGAGCGTACGAAGTAGTCCGGTATAGTCTTACTGTGATCATATGGGTGACTAATTCACTGGTACTAGCACTGCTTAGCTGTTCTGCGTTAAACCGGTGGCATCGGGATACATAGGCCGTGGCATCGTAGGAGCGCTATGGGCCGAGAACTGGACGAAATCGACAAAGGCATCCTATACATGCTACAACGGGAAGCTCGCAACACGACCGCGCAGGAGATCAGTAAGACGATCGGCGTCTCACCCAGCACCGTTCGCAATCGAATCGACCAGCTCGAATCTGATGGCGTCATCCGGGGGTATCACCCAGAAATCGATTACGAGGCGGCGAATCTCCCCTTACGCGTGGTCTTCGTCTGTACCGCCCCGGCAACCAGACGGGGGGAGTTAACAAACGAAGTCATGAACGTCCAGGGCGTGGTTGATGTCCGCGAAATGATGACCGGACGGCGAAACGTCCACATCGAGATCGTCGCAACGGGTACGACCGATATTTCCCGTATTTCAGATGCGATCCACGAGCTGGGGCTCGAAATCGAGAGCTCCGAACTTATGAAACGACGACAGATGCAACCGTTCAATCACTTCCAGTTTACCGAGTTGGACGAGGGAACCACAGACGCCACCGGTGAGTAGCTAGGTGTTATATCCGCACTCATACCCACCAATTTTCCGATTTCCACACCAATAAATTCGACTTTCCAGGATTGGTTACCACTATCTCTGCTGTAAGTGCAAACTAATCGCTGGCATTCAAATAGGATTCATAGGTACTGAGCGACTCGAAGTCAGTATGGAACGCAGTCGAGATCGATCGGCTTCACAAGAACGCTCTTGTGCGTGCCGAAACAACACCGGAGAGAGTACCGATCACGCTGGTACCATGGTTGGGACCCATGAACGAATTATCTAATCACCAACGAGCGGTCGAATTGCTGCAGCAACTGGGCCTGAAAGAATACGAGGCGAAGTGCTTCGTCGCCTTATCGCGGATGCCGAAGGGAACGGCCAAAGAGATCAGCGAAACCTCTGAGGTTCCTCGAACGCGTGTGTACGATGCGGTTCGTGTGCTGGAAACGAAAGGACTCGTGGAGATCCAGCACTCGAACCCCCAGCAGTTTCGGGCCGTCCCGATCGATGAGGGGGCCGAGACACTGCGTCAAGAGTACGAATCACGGATGGAGACACTCGTCGAGGCAGTCAAAGGGATTGACCCAGCACCAGCAGACGACGACGAGGAAGTGTCACACGAGGTCTGGGCGCTGACGGGGCATATGGCGATCGCAACTCGCACCCAGCAACTCATCGATGGGGCTGGAGAGGAGATCGTGTTCGTCGTGGGCCGTGAAGAGGTTCTCACAGAGGAGTTGTTCACGCACCTCCAAGCGGCCCAGGAGACGGGCATCACGGTCGTCGTCGGGGCCGTCTCTGAACGCCTCCATGATGCCGTTCAGCAGGCGCTCCCCGACGCTAACGTATTCGTCTCCGAACTGGAGTGGCTGAGCAGTACGCCGACTGATAGCACAGACAACACGACGATCAGCCGGCTGCTCCTGATCGACCGCAACACGATTCTGGTCAGTTCGGTACACGAGGCTGCCTCGGAGGCGGCTGAAACTGAGAGAGCAGTGTTCGGCAGGGGCTTCACCAATGGCTTGGTCGTCATTGCCCGGCGGCTGATGGCGACGGGCTTGGAGACAGGTGATGACCCCACGATATCCGAGGGGGACTAACCAGCACCGTCAGGAGTTGAAACGATCAGGGAACTGTTCCCACCGTCGATATGTGAGACAGTGAGGATTACTTTTTGAGTACTTCGCTGTTTTGGAGTTCCTCGTGATGTGCAGCCAGCAGTTCCAAGGCAGGTTTGATTTCGTCGAATCGCGGCCCCCGTTCGACGCGGTCCGTACCGGGACTCCACTCGATAAATCCATTGTCGGCTAATTTGGGTAGATGAATGTGGTGATATTTGATACGGCTCATGTCATCAGCGAGGGCAGCGTCAGGTGGTGCGTCGAGGTCACTCGGTACCTCTGTATGGGGGTTGTTCTCCAGTAACGTAAATAACAGGTGCCGCCGATGTGCGTTCGATAGGACAGCGTATAACCTATCATGAACGTCTTTCATGTTTGAGTGCAGTGTACACTCGCTGTCCTCTTATACCCACCAACATTTCATTCGGGATCGAGTTTTGATTAACTGGGTGAATTAGACTTCTAGTCAGTTCACACGTTCTATACCGGTCTGTTCAGAGATAATCGAAGAGGCATGACTGTTCAAGATGGGAGGGGCTGCTGTCTGAGAATCGATGGTTCTCGGACAAAACCTGCACCGTTCGGCGCCGAATCCCCACTGATCGGCTCGTGCGGGACCCTTTTACGTCCGGTCTGTGGCGAAACCAGAACGTGCAACTCGGGACGGACGACACCGCCGACGGTCGACGAGTTCGACTGACCGAAACGGAACGCGATCGACTCCTGGCGGTGTACGACGACGAACCGACGAAACAGGTCGCGCTGGCGTTCGTGGCTCGCTGTGGCTGCCGCGTTCGCGAAGCGACCGACGTCCGCCCTCGAGACGTCTACCAGGGCGACGAAACCGGCCAGTGGTTCCTGCGGATGCCGGGCGAGAAGGAACGCCAGACGCCCATGCCCACGGCGCTCGCCGGAATGGTTCGCGTTCTCTCGCAGGGACTCGAGCCCGACGATCGCGTCCTCGAGGGCACACCGCGGACGGTTCGACGGTGGGTCGGGAGTGCAGCTGCGGAACTCGCTGAGGACGATACCGATGACCGGTGGCTGTACGTTGGGCCACACGATCTCCGCAGGACATGGGGGCATCTGGCGCTCGAGGCCGAAGTGCTCCCGTCAGTGCTGATGCAGTGGGGCGGGTGAGACAACTACGAGACGTTTCAGCTGCCCTGATCAAATCAACGACTATTGGTCGCTACGTGCTTCTTCAGCCCATTCTGGGATTTCGACTTCGACATTTTCGGTCTCCGCATCGTACATGATCTCGATCGTTACCGTCTCATCTGAGACAACTGTCGCTACCAGGTACTCTGCATATGACTCGGCAGATTGCGTGAGGTCAAACGAGACGTTTGCGGATCTAACCACATTGGTATCGGGTTCAGCATGCACTTCACCGGATGAGTTCGTAATTCGATACGTGCCGTACCAACCGTTTTCTGGTCTGTACGTATTAGTTTCGTCCGTCTGCTCAACCTGAGCATAACTTGCGACAAAGAAGCTTCGGATGAATACTGACGACTCCGATGTGGCGCTATTCTCGTAAACGCCGGACCTCTCCTCTTTCAAAATCAAGGTAATTGTCTCATCGCTCTGTTTTTCCTCGAGGATTTGCAGACTCTCATCGTCGTTCGCCCGGTCGACTACGTGGTCAATGTACGTTCGATCAGGGGAGAGGAAACGCTGATAGACCGGGGCACCCTCGTGTTCCTGGTACTCTTCATAGGTGTTCGAATCCGTTCCGAGCAGATGGTATCGCTCACCATCAGCGGATTTGACATCCCTGAGTTCGATGTTAGTTCCGCCCTCGCCGTCGTAGCTCGCAGTAATACTGTACTCATCCGAGTCTATCCCGGAAAACCGATCCTCTGCTGGATTTGTTGATTGAGATTCCATCGTTGAGAAGGGATATACAACCGAAAGAACGAGACCAACGCAAAGCAGTGCGAGCACTCCGATCGCGATACCTGCGATGTGACGGGAATTCATTTACTGAAGGTTATAACACAATATCATAAGCTTGGTGGACTTGGCAGCTGGTTGTCTGATTTTATTAGGAGTGGAGGAAAACCACAGACAACGATGGTCGGGATTGCTGCGATGCTGTTTGTACTCGTTGCGGCAGTGGTACTGTTTTTCATACGGAACTGGGCAATCAGGCGCTGGACGCGGAGAACCGAGGAACCATAACCGCCTAGAATACGTCGAAATCGCTATTTTCGCCTGCTCAGTGTCTCGGTGGTCGCCGCCCCCATGCCAACGGAGCAGCGGGAGACTCGAGGCCTTGCACATCCGGTCTTTCAGAACCGTACACCCGGAGCGGCCGTGTGGTCGATAAACGACGAAACAGTACCAGCCGTTCGCCCGGCGGAGACGGTCGTGATACGCCTTGTACACCTCGAAATTCCCGGCTGGCCGTTCGAGTGCTCGAGCATCGTGCTCTTGATTTCGACCGGCGTTCCGTTCCCAAAGCGGGCATCGTGCCAGCTCGCCCGCTCGAGGAAGAACCGCCGCTTCTTCGCCATTCCTTCTCGCACGTACCGAAGTGGTTCGCTCGCTTACTCCGGTTCACGGTCATCCCTCACGATGGCTCGGTCGAGATCGTGGCGGTCTGCGGTCCGGCCGTAACCGGAGCGCCGGCGACGTCCGGCCGAGGGGCCGCCCATCGCGGAACGAATATTTGGTTGCCGGTCGAACCGTCGCACGTGTCCGTCTCGAGCCGATCCATGGTGACCGCCACCGCGACGTACCTCGGTGCCGTGATCCTGATCGGCTTTCCGGTCGCGACGGTTCTCGCTGCGGTTCTCGGCGCCGCGGCCGAAACCCTCGGTCTGGAGGCCCTGGCGACCGTCCCCGGTTCGATCCTCGTCCTCGCAGTCTCGCTCGTCCTCGGGTTGCAACTGGCCGTCGAAGCCGCTGCACTCCAGTTGGGCGGGATCGACGCGCTCGGGCGCGGGTCACCGCGGATCGCACTCGTGCGGTATCTGGTGTTCGCGGTGGCTGCGGCCGGCGTGCTCGTCGGCGCCGCCTGGGCTGGAATCACGGTCGCACACGCTGAATCGCAACCGACACGGATCGCACTCGGTGCGCTCGTCGCCCTCGCGGCGCTCGCCGTCCTGTTTCGGGCCTCGAGGGCGTTTCTCGCCGGTGTTCGATCGGGCGAACTGGAACGGTGAGGTCTCGACGCGCTCTCGGTGACATCGACCGCCACTCCGCCGCTTGTGTGACCTGTACTGTCCGCGCTCGCTGGTTCGCTGGACAATACTCTACGTATCTGTCCAGTTATATAGTTCGGACGAGTTCTATTACCAAGATTTTTATTCGAGACTCCGAACTGGAGTGCATGGCAGGCGATACCACCACTGGGGAGTACCTGGTTCGACGACGATCGGTTCTGTCGGCGCTCGGCGTCGCCGCAGGCGGGCTGGCGACCGGCGTTCCGGGCGTTTCGGCGGCGGATTCCGAAGCGGACGAGGCGGCGCTCGAGGCGCTCTCGTTTTACTCGACGGCCTCTCAGATCGACGCCGACGGCGGTCCGCTCACCGACGACGAGCACGTCATCGCGTGGGCGTCGGCGGACGCCTACGTGATGATCGCGGACGACTC
This sequence comes from Natrononativus amylolyticus, assembly GCF_024362525.1. Classification (GTDB taxonomy): domain Archaea; phylum Halobacteriota; class Halobacteria; order Halobacteriales; family Natrialbaceae; genus Natrononativus; species Natrononativus amylolyticus. The sequence goes on along the minus strand of NZ_CP101458.1, from coordinate 2,834,462 downwards.
GACCGACGAGGACGACGTCGTTTTCTACGAGGACGACCGCATTCCGCTGATCAGTCGGGACGAAAACGTGGTCGGCGTCGGTTCGGCGGGGTTCGTCAGCGACGAGCGCGGGGGGTTCGCCCACGGAAACGAGCAGTTCCTGCTCAACGTCTGGGACGAGCTAATGGGTCCCGACAGCACCGTCCTCTGGAGCGAGGCGCAGAACCAGCACTGGGACCTCTCCCGGCACCGAACCTTCCAGAACTACGCGGAGGCCCACGGCTACGAACTCGCGGCCCTCGAGTCGTTCGACGACGGCTACGACGGCCTCGAGTTCTACTCGACGGCCTCCCAGATCAACGCCGACGGCGGCCCGCTCACCGACGACGGGCACGTCCTCGTCTGGGCCGAGGAGACGGCGACGAACGTCGACGAGAACGACGACGGCGCGTACCTGTACGGCGAGGACGAGCGGATTCCGCTCGTTTCGCGCGACGGCAGCGTCGTCGGCCTCGGCGCCCCACTGGTCGACGACGACAACTCCCACGGCGAGAACGACGCGTTCGTCCTCGCGCTCTGGGACGACCTGATCGACGGCGAGACGGTCGTCTGGGACGAGAGCCACGACCAGTACTACGACGCCGGGCAGTTCACGGACTTCATCGCCGAGGCCGAAGACGAGGGGTACGACGTGTCGGCGACCGACGACCTCCTCGAGACGCTCGGCGACGGCGAGACGGACGCGGTGGTCGTCACGACGCCGGAGCGGGCGTTCACCGACGACGAACTCGAGGCCCTCGTCGACTTCGTTGACGACGGCGGCGCGGTGTTCCTCCACGACCAGTCCGAGTTCGGCGGTCACCACGAGACGGACAACCTGAACGAAATCGCCGCGGAACTCGATCTCGCGTTCCGGTTCAACGCCGATCAGGTCGAGGACGACGCGACGGGCTGGAGTGACTTCGTGTTCACGACGACCGCCGTCGACGAGGCGTACGTCGGCGACGGCACCGGGCACGTCGGTCTCGAGGACGCCGACGGCCTCGTCATCACGACGCCGCAGTACGACTTCTGGGAGTCGGAACTCGAGGCCGTCCGCGAGTTCGTCGCCGACGGCGGCGCGCTGTTCCTGTTCGATCAGTCCGACTTCGGCGGCCACGACCGCACCGAGAACCTGAACGCCCTCGCCGAGGAACTCGACCTCGCGTTCCGCTTCAACGGCGGGCAGGTCGAAGACGAGGTCCAGAACGACGGTCCCGAGTACGTCCCGCTCGCGACCGAGTTCGACGGCCTCGCGGCGTTCTTCGAGGATCGCCAGGGGGTCGGCATCGAGTTCGAAGCCGGCGAGGAGTACTACGGAAAAGTCGTCAGGGTGTTCGACGGCGACACCTTCGAGGTCGAGTTCGACTCCGAGTTCGGCTACCGCGATACGATCCGCCACATCGGGATCGACACCGCCGAGACGCCGCCCGCCGAGAACGACTCCGAGGAGTGGTTCGGCGTCCCCGAGTGGGAGGACGAACACCTCTACGAGTGGGGAGCGAAGGCGACGGAGTTCTCCCTCGAGGTCATGGCCCCCGGGGACGCCGAGGCCGGCGAGACGGACCTCGAGGGCCGTCACGTCAGGATGACGTTCGATCCCGCAGAGCCGCTTCGAGGGAACTACGGCCGCCTGCTGATGAACATGTACTACGACCCCGACGAGTTCGACGCCGGCTTCGAGACCGGCGACTTCTCGGTGAACTACAACCGCGAAACGGTCGAGAAGGGGTACGCCCGCGTCTACTCGTCGGGCTTTTCGACCCACGACGAGTGGTCGGCCCTCGAGGAGGAGGCCCTCGCGGACGGCCGTGGCATCTGGTCGGCCGCGGACTTCGACGCCCTCGAGGAGATCCGCAACGACCCCGTCGAGACGCTCTTCGTGCCGAACGCCCGCAGCGTCTACAGCGACCGCGACCGGAACGGCGGCCGGCTCAGCGAGAACCGCGTCCCGGTCTACGCGTCCGAAACGGCCGAACAACGGCTCGGAGAGGAGGGCGTCGCCTACGACGACGTCCCGCTCGTTGGCGTCGACGAGGTGCGTCGGATCGCGGCGGTCGGCGGGCTCACCATCCACGAACAGTACGAGGAGAGCGAGGGCTTCGCCGACACGAGCGAGTACGGTAACTTCCCGTTCCTCGCGAACCTGATCGACTACCTCGCCGACACCCGCGGCGACGTCTTCATCGCCGGCGGCCAGGGTCAGTTCAACGCCGCCGGCTCGCTCTCGCTCGAGCGCTGTCAGTTCTTCCTGCGGTACCTCGAGGGCGTCGGCCTTCGACTCCGCCAGGTCAACGACCTCGCGGGGACGTTGCCGGCCGAGGAGGAGACGCCGCGCGCGGTCATCGTCTCGGCGCCCGCTCGCGAACTCGAGACCGAGGAGATCATCGCGCTCCGGCAACTCCGCGCCGACGGCGGCGCCGTCGTCTTGCTCGGCAGCGCCGACGCGACGACCGAACACACCCGGAACCTCAACCACCTCGCCAGCCGGCTGAACACCGACCTCCGGCTGAACGACGACGCGCTCCTCGACGAGGGGCGCTACCTCGAGGAGCCGACGGTGCTCGAGACGGACGCGTTCACCGAGTCGTTCCCGCTGTTCGACGCCTACGACTCCGAGGACGGTGTCGGATCGGAAGGACCGGGCCACGGACGCGGCATCGGTCGCGGTCAGGATGTCGCCGGGGACGACTGAGAGGGTCGAGCCGACGGTTCGACGTCGTCGCGCCCGGTGACCCGGCAGGAGCGCCCCGTGGCTACAAACCCGTCGCCCCCGTAGCGCGTCCATGGACGAGGCGTTCTACGAGCACGGGAAACGACGCGGCCGAGACGAACGCGCGGTTCTCGAGTGGGCGGTGTCGACGCTGGGGGAGCTGTGTACCGAACGCGACGTCGACCTCGAGGCGCTGCTCGAGTACTCCCGGCGGAGCCGTCAGAGCCTCCCCGACAGGCACCTGGCCGCCTACGACGGGATGAAAGAGGTCCTCGACGTCGACGACGCGCTCTACGAGGTGTACGTCTTCGCGTTCTCCGAACTCTGTGACGAGCTCGGAAACACGGCGGCGAACGGCTGTACCAACGTCCTCGTCGCCCCGCCACACACCGACGCGGACGGCTCGCTCGTGCTCAAGAACCGCGACATCGCCGGCCGCGGCGTCCGGCCGAAGGCGGTCTACCAGCAGCCCGCGATCGGCGACTACCGCGGCTTTCTGACCGTCGACACCTGCGGCACGGTGATGCTGTTCAAGGGCGTCAACGACCGGGGGCTGGTCGCCGCGAACACGAACATCGACGTCGAACGCGACGACGTCGAGCCCGAAGAGCGGGTCCGAAACGGCACCGTCATCCGAATCCTGCTCGAGGAGTGCGCCACGGTCGCCGACGCCCGGACGGTCCTCGAGTCTTACCCCGTCCGACGGCTCGCGGCCCAGACGCTGTTTCTCGCCGACGAGACCGACACAGTCCTGCTCGAGGTCGATCCGGTCGAAGAACGGATCACGGCCGACGACGGCCCGCTCGTGGTCCGGACGAACCACTTCGTCAACTCGTCGTCTCCGGAGGCGGAGAGCTCGCTTCGCCGGCGCGAACGGGCGCTGGCGCTGCTCGAGGGCGACGATCGGATCGGCCGCGACCGCCTGTGGACGGTCGCCCGCGATCACGAGAACGGGCCCGGCGACGACTCGATCTGTCGTCACCGCGAGCCCGACACGGAGGCGCCGTACGCGTTCGAACAGCTCACGACGGCGAGCGCAACGGTGTTCGAGGGCGGCTCGCAGACGATCGAACTCGCGCTCAACACGCCCTGTGAGACGGAGCCGGTGTCCTGTGCGATCGGCGAGGAGATCCCCGAACCGCTGCGAACCGGCGCGCAGTGGCTCGAGCGCAGCGCCGTCTCGACGGACCTGGACCTCACGCCGAAAGCAGAGTGACGACGGCGGATCGTCTCAGGGACGGGCGACGGCTCGCTCGAGGTCGGCCTCGAGCCAGTCGGCCGCCCGCAGGCGCAGCCGTCGGGCCTCGTTTCGCGATACTCGTCGGTCCGGCAGGCGGTCGGCGAGCGGCCGATACCGGTCGGGGTTGAGGCCGACGCCTCGCAGGTAGTTCGTGACGCTCGAGTCCGCGAGCCCGTGCTCTATCGCCGTCGACACCGTCTCGTCGACGGTCCCGAAGTCGGGGAGTCGGACCCGGTCGCCGGCGGGCTCGTCGGGCGAGACGACGGTGCCGCGGGCGTCGGCGCGCGAGACGATCGCGCGGATCTCCGTCGCCAGCGAGAGCACCTGACTCGGCAGGGCGGCGTCGGGCGAGCGCCACTCGACGGTCGGGAACGACTCGCGGAGGCGGACCGGCGTCCAGACCGCGTCGTAGGGGTCGAACTGCTCGTCGAACGCGTCCGCCCCGACACCCCGCTCGCGGGCGGCGTCCCGGAACGCCGCGAACGACCGCCCGAGGCGCTCCTCCCACTCGTCGACGCTGCCGACGTACGGCCAGAGCTGTCCCTGATCGGGGAACGCCTCGTAGCAACTCTTTCGGTAGAGGTACGGCCGCGCACAGGCGGCGAGTCGCTCACCCCGGTGGTGTGACGAGCTGTTGATCAGCGCGAACGCCGGATCGAGCGCGGTCAGCGTGTTGAGCTGGTCGACGACGCTCGACTGCTCGAGGTGGACGTGCGTGCCCGCACAGAACCGCGCGTCGTCGAACGACGGACCGATGATCTGTCGCTGGAGGTCGGTCCCCGTCTTCTCCCGGTACGGGATCTCCGCCGGAGCCGCGTGGAGCGGCGTTCCCAGCGGGACGAGCCGCTTTCCCTCTCCGCGAGCCGCGTCGACGACCCGTCGGATGCGACCGACGAACTCCTCGCGGAGTTCGGTCGCGGACTCACACGGCGTCGTCTTGATCTCGATCATCGGCTCGACGAACTCCGGTTCGACCTGGTCGGAGACGTCGAGCAGCGTTGTGGGTGGGACGAGATCGCCGTTGTCGTCGACGATCCAGTACTCCACCTCGATGCTGGTTTTCATGATTGGGTCGGGCGGCCCACGTCGTCGCCGCTCGGGGCCGTTGTGTCCCGTGGAAAACTGTCTACCGGGCACGGACACGAACGGGCTGAGCCTGCGTAGTCAGGTCGTACATAAGGTCCGGGAGAACGCTCCGGTTTTCTGTCCAAAATCGCCCGGCGGCGACGCGATTCGCCGGTCGCTCCTCGGGGCGTTCGTCGGCACCGATCCGTGCTACCCGGTTCGCTCGCTGTCTGCCTGTCCGTCCCCCTCGACCGCGTCTTTCGCCAGCTTCCGGTGGCTGCGCCGGAGTCGCTCCGAGACCGCCTGGTGGGAGACGCCGAGTTCGTTCGCCAGGTCCGAGAGCGTCACGTCTCGCGGGATCTCGTAGAAGTTGTTCCGGAGGGCGGAGGACAGCGCCTCGTACTGACTGTCCGTGAGTTCGCCGTTCATCCGCGGCGGCTGCTCTGAGAGGTCCCGTACCGACCGGACCTCGAGCGGGACCTCACACGAGTGGTAGGCCGCCGCCATCGCGTCGTGGTCGGGGTACACCGTCGTAACGTGCCACTGACTGCCGGTCGCGGTCGCCTCGAGGATTCCACCGCCCGTCGCCAGCGACTCGAGGACGGGCCCGGGACCGTCGTCCCAGTCGACGGTGTACAGGCTCCGCCGGGTCGTCTCGGGAGGCCCCTCGGACAGTCGGCGTACCGATTCGACGGTCGGATCGGCCTCGAGGGCGGCCGTCGCCGTCGCGGCGGAGACGCCCGCGCCCCAGAGCAGTGAAAGGCGCTCGTCGTGCGTGACGGTGCGCGCGAGTTCGACCCGGAGCGCGGGTGCTCGTTTGAACGCGTCCTCGAGCGCGAGCGCCGTCGCCGGAATGACAAATTCGGTGAGCGCACTCATGGTGGATCTGGTGTCGGGGGACACCGGGAGCGCCACTACACCGACCGTCGAATTATAGCGGGTGACCGTTCGCCGGCTGAAAGAGACGATAATCCGGCTGAACTTCGACGCGAACTGACTAATCAGTGGATAAACTTGCACTTTCAGGGCGTCTCGGGCGGACGACCACTTTCGGTGTGGTATACGACAGTTTATACCCGTTGGGGTCCCTATGCCAGTGCAATGGCGCAAGCGGGAAATTCCGAACTCGTCGACGCGTTCGAGCAGTTCTTCCGCAACTACTACGACAACGAGGTCAAGCAGCTTGCGCAGCGGTACCCGAACGAACAGCGGTCGCTGTACGTCGACTGGCAGGATCTCTACCGGTTCGACCCCGACCTGGCGGACGACTACATCAACCAGCCCGAACAGCTCCAGCGGTACGCCGAGGAGGCGCTCCGGCTCTACGACCTGCCGATCGACGTCAGTCTCGGGCAGGCCCACGTCCGCATTCGAAACCTGCCCGAAACCGAGTCGCCGGAGATCCGCGAGATCCGCGCCCGGGACATGAACTCGCTGGTCCAGGTCCACGGGATCGTCCGGAAGGCGACCGACGTCCGCCCGAAGATCGAGGAGGCGGCCTTCGAGTGTCAGCTCTGTGGCACCCTGACCCGGGTCCCCCAGTCGACCGGCGACTTTCAGGAGCCCCACGAGTGCCAGGGGTGTGAGCGCCAGGGCCCCTTCCGGGTGAACTTCGACCAGTCCGAGTTCGTCGACGCACAGAAGCTCCGCATCCAGGAGAGCCCCGAGGGGCTCCGCGGCGGCGAAACCCCCCAGGCCCTCGACGTCAACGTCGAAGACGACATCACGGGCGAGGTCACGCCCGGCGATCACGTCTCCGCGGTCGGCGTCCTCAGGCTCGAACAACAGGGCAACCAGCAGGAGAAATCCCCGATCTTCGACTTCTACATGGAGGGAATCTCCGTCGACATCGACGAGGAGCAGTTCGAGGACATGGACATCACCGACGAGGACAAAAAGCTGATCTACCGGATCTCGAACGAGGCGGACGTCTACGAGCAGATGGTCGCCTCCATCGCCCCCTCGATCTACGGCTACGACCAGGAGAAGCTCGCGATGATCCTCCAGCTCTTCTCGGGCGTGACGAAACAGCTGCCCGACGGCTCGAGGATCCGCGGCGACCTCCACATGCTGCTGATAGGTGATCCGGGAACCGGAAAATCGCAGATGCTGGGGTACATCCAGAACATCGCCCCTCGCTCCGTCTACACCTCCGGGAAGGGGAGCTCGAGTGCGGGTCTCACCGCGGCCGCGGTTCGCGACGACTTCGGCGACGGCCAGCAGTGGACTCTCGAGGCCGGCGCGCTCGTCCTCGCCGACCAGGGGATCGCCGCCGTCGACGAACTGGACAAGATGCGCCCGGAGGACCGCTCGGCGATGCACGAAGCCCTCGAGCAACAGCGGATCTCGGTCTCGAAGGCAGGGATCAACGCCACCCTCAAGTCCCGGTGTTCGCTTCTCGGCGCGGCGAACCCCAAGTACGGCCGGTTCGACCAGTACGAACCGATCGGCGAGCAGATCGACCTCGAGCCGGCGCTCATCTCCCGGTTCGACCTGATCTTTACGGTGACCGACCAGCCCAACGAGGAGAAAGACCGGAGCCTCGCAGAGCACATCCTGAACACGAACTACGCGGGGGAGCTGACGACCCAGCGCCGGGAGATGAACACGATCGAGGTCAGCACCGAGGAGATCGACGAGATGACCGAGAAGGTCGATCCGGCGATCGACGCCGAACTCCTCCGGAAGTACATCGCCTACGCCAAGCAGAACTGCCACCCCCGGATGACCGAGGAGGCCCGCGAGGCGATCCGCGACTTCTACGTCGATCTGCGTTCGAAGGGGACCGACGAGGACGCACCGGTCCCCGTGACGGCTCGCAAACTCGAGGGGCTGGTCCGGCTCTCGGAGGCGAGCGCGCGGGTTCGCCTGTCGGATACGGTCGAAATCGACGACGCGGAGCGCGTTATCGAGATCGTCCGCTCCTGTCTGCAGGACATCGGGGTCGACCCCGAGACGGGCGAGTTCGACGCCGACATCGTCGAGGCCGGCACCTCGAAATCCCAGCGCGACCGGATCAAGAACATTAAACAGCTCATCAGCGACATCGAAGAGGAGTACGACGAGGGTGCGCCCGTCGACGTCGTTCTCGAGCGCGCAGCGGAGATCGGACTGGACGAGTCGAAGGCCGAACACGAGATCGAGAAGCTCAAACAGAAGGGCGAGGTGTACGAGCCGAGCACCGACAACCTTCGGACGACGTAACTCCAGTTAGATAAGAAACACTTTTCAGCATCGGATTGGTAGGATTGTCTACACATGCGGGAGGTCCTCAGGAACGCGTTTTTCGTCGTTGCGGACAGTTCGAAGGCTCGAGAAACGGTCAAGAACATCTGTAAAACGCACCGGGAGACGGTTCTCCGGCGGTTCGGCAGGGCGGTCGTGTTCGCACCGACCGAGTTCGGCGCGTTTCTCGCGTTCTGGCTGCGAGCGAAACACGGCGAGGCGGTACAGATCGTCAGAACCGCGCCGGTCGACGAACACCACCGGCGCTACAGGAGAGCTCGTGAAGCCTCACTCGCGTTTGCCGGTCGCGACAACGATCGTACGCCGTACCCGAAGTTCGCGGCCGGGACCGACCATCCATCCGCCGACGCGATGCGCAAACGGACGATCCTCTACGACCGCTAAGGCGAGAGGAGCGAAACCGTCGACTGGATCGTCGCCGTCGAGACGCCGGCGACGTCCGCTGCTGCGGCCTGCGTGATCGGTTCACAGTCGTCACGAGTAGTAGCCGCGAGGTACAGACAGGCCGCGGCGGCGCCGCTGGGATTGCGACCACAGAGTGCCCCCGCCTCGAGGAGCGCCTCGACGTACTCCCGCGCGTCGCGCTCGGCGGCCGTCCCGAGGTCGAGTTTGGTCGCGTACCGCGGGAGGTAGTCGGCCGGATCGATCGGTCCGGTCTGGAGTCCGAGCTCGCGATTGAGCGCGTCGTATGCCACCTTGAGTTCGCTCTCGCTGGCGCGTGCGACCGTGACAATTTCGTCGATCGTCCGGGGGAGCGAGCGCGTCCGACAGGTCGTGTAGACCGCGGCCGCGGCGAACCCCTCGACCGACCGCCCGGTGAGCAGGTCGTTCGACTGGGCCGAGGTAAACAGGGTACACGCCTGCTCGCAGAGGTCCACGGGCAGGGCGTGCTGGGCGACGATTCGACGTATCTCCGTGAAGGCGTACTTCTGGTTGCGCGCTCGCTTCGAGGAGAGCCGAGCCCGGTTGTGCTCCTTTCGCATGCGGGCGATCCGGCGGCGCTTGCGCCCGCTCACTCTGAGCCGCGAGCCGTATCCGTATCCGATCTCGCTCGAGAGTCCTCGGTCGTGGCGCGACCGGGTCAGCGGCGCGCCGGTTCGTCGTCGATCGGTGTCATCGTCGGCGAACGACCGCCACTCGGGACCACGGTCGATCGGGTCCTCGGCGGCGACGAGACCGCAGTCCTCACAGATCGTCTGTACGCCTACCGGGCGGAGGCGTCCCTCACATTCGGGACAGACCGCGGCTCGCCCTGAGTCAGTTCCTGGCTGCTTCCCGCGCATTCTTGTTGGCTACTTATCATCTATATATTAAAAATATTTCCATTGGGAATGGAATATACATATTCGTATCGGGTATCTTCGTCGCTCGAGCGTTCGTGGAGAGACGGGTTTCGCGTGCGAGCAGACGACGGGTTCGACCCGGCGATCACTCCGTGAGGGCCTCGAGGACGCCGTCGGTGTCTGCCGGGACCGGTTCGGGTTCGGCGCCCGCGGCGGCCGCGGCGTCGGGGTCTTTGAGCAGGTGGCCCGTCGTGAGACAGGCGACCCGCTCGTCGGCGTCGACGGCGCCCACCTCGCGTAACTTTCGAAGACCGGCGATCGACGCCGCGGAGGCCGGTTCGACGCCGATCCCCTCGCCTGCGAGGTCGCGCTGGGCGGCCGTGATCTCCGCGTCGGAGACGGCGACGGCGGTTCCGCCCGTCTCCCGGATTCCCGGCAGCGCCTTCGGCGCGTTGACCGGGTTCCCGATCCGGATCGCCGTCGCTCGCGTCTCGACGTCCGCCCAGCGGCGGACCTCGTCGGCGCCGTTTTCGATCGCCTCGACCATCGGCGCGGCGCCCTCGGCCTGGACGCCCGTGAGCGTCGGGACGTCCTCGCGGTCGAGGTCGCCGGCCTGGACGAGTTCGCGAAACGCCTTGTACAGCGCGGCGGTGTTGCCCGCGTTCCCCACTGGAAGGACGATTCGGTCGGGCCAGGCGTCGTAGTCCTCGCGGAAGGCCTCGAGGATCTCGAGGCCGATCGTCTTCTGGCCCTCGAGTCTGAAGGGATTCAGCGAGTTCAACAGGTAGGCCTCGCCCCTCGCCGCGAGTTCCTGAACGACGTCGAGACAGGCGTCGAAGTTGCCGTCGACCTCGAGAATTCGGGCGCCGTGGAGGCTCGCCTGGGCGACCTTGCCGGCGGCGACCTTCCCCGCCGGCAGCAGGACGAGCGTCTCCATCCCCGCCCGCGAGCCGTAGGCGGCGAGCGCGGCGCTCGTGTTCCCCGTCGAGGCGCACGCGAGGCGGGAAACGCCGAGTTCGCGGGCGACCGCGACGCCGACGGTCATGCCGCGGTCCTTGAAACTCCCGGTCGGGTTCATTCCCTCGTGTTTGATCCGCAGGGCCTCGAGACCCAGCTCGTCCTCGAGGCGGGGCACCTCGTACAGCGGCGTTGCGCCCTCCTGAATCGAGACGCCCGACTCGAGGGGCAGGGCGTCGGCGTAGCGCCAGACGCCGGTCGCGTCCGAATCGAAGTCGTCGAACGTCGGCAGGTCGGCGTAACGCACCTCGAGCAGGCCGTCGCAGGCGTCACACGTGTACCGGACGGCCTCGAACGGGGCGTAGCTGTCGGCGCAGTCGATACACTCGAGCCAGGCGCCGTCGACGGCGACGGCCGGCGGCGTCGGACGCTCGGAAGAGAGGCTGAGACTCATTAGCGGGGCGAAGGCGGGCGACGGAGAAAAGTGGGCGGGTTACCGCCGATGCTGCCGTGTGTCGCTCGGACCCACTCACATCGCTCACGGGTCGTTCCTCCCCGTTCGGATCGTCGAGGCACGATCGGAGCGAGCGCCTCGCACTCCCCGTTCACGTTCTCGCGGCGCTACGCGCCGCGCTACTCGAGCAGCCAGCCCAACAGCGCCTTCTGGGCGTGCAGCCGGTTCTCGGCCTGGTCCCAGACGACCGAATTCTCGCCCTCGAGCACCGCGTCCGTGATCTCCTCGCCGCGGTGGGCGGGCAGGCAGTGCAGCACGGCGGCGTCGTCGGTGTGGGCGAGCAGTTCGTCGTTGAGCTGGTAGCCGTCGAAGCGCCGAAGGCGCATGTCGCGTTCGTCCTCCTGACCCATGCTGATCCAGACGTCGGTGTAGACGACGTTCGCGTCCGACACCGCCTCAACTGGATCGGTCGTGATCGTCGGTGCGGTGCCGATGTCGGCCGCCCGCTCGAGAACCCCCTCGTCGACGCCGTGCTCTGCGGGCGTCGCGACGGTGAGATCGATGCCGGCGAGCGCACAGCCCAGCACGAACGACTGGGCGACGTTGTTGCCGTCGCCGACCCACGTCGCCGACACCTCCTCGAGGTCGCCGAAGCACTCCCGGATCGTGAGCAGGTCCGCCAGCGTCTGGCAGGGGTGGGCGTCGTCGGTGAGCCCGTTGACGATCGGAACCTCGGCGTACTCGGCCAGCACCTCACAGTTCTCGTGTTTGAACACCCGCGCCATCACGCAGTCGACGTACCGCGAGAGCGCGCGGGCGGTGTCCTTCAGCGGCTCGCCCCGGCCCAGCTGGATGTCGTCTGCCCCGAGGAAGACGGCGTGGCCGCCCAGCTGGGTCATTCCGGTCTCGAACGACACACGAGTACGGGTGCTCGCCTTCTGAAAGAGCATCCCCAGGGTCTGGCCTGCGAGGTCCGCGTGGGATTCGCCTCGCTGCTGGGCGAGTTTGTAGTCGGCCGCCCGGTCGAGGACGGCGAACAGTTCGCTCCGCGAGAGGTCGTCGACGTCGAGGAAGTGTCTGGGCGCGCCGTTCGTCTCGTCCGTGGTTGTGGGTGTCGTCATAGCGATCTCCTGGGTCATTGGGTGGCCTCCGAAAGCGACCTCGCCACGCGCTCGAGCACCGCCACCGAGCGGTCGAACTCCGCGAGCGAGAGGCGCTCGTCGGGCGCGTGATCGAGGTCGGAATCGCCGGGGCCGTAGGTCGCCATCGGGCACTCCCACGCCCCGGCGTAGACGTTCATGTCGCTGGTGCCGGTCTTGCGAAGCAGGCGCGGTTCGCCGCCCTCCGCGCGGATGGCGACGCGAAACGCCCGTGCAACGTCGGTTCGCGGGCTCTGCATTACCGGCTGGACTTCGTCGGTCCACTCGAGGCCGTGGCCCTCGCTCTCGAGGCCGTAGCCCTCGCCCTCGAGGCCGCAGCCGCTACCGCCGCATTCGGCTTCGACGGTCTCGCGAACGTCCGCGGGCTCGAGACTCGGCGGCACCCGACACTGAAAGTCGACGGTCGCGCGGACGGCGAGACCGTCCGCCGTCGTGCCGCCGGTCACGGAAACGGGTTTCGCGGTCACCCGCTCGAAGACGGGCGTATCCGCGTCGCTTCCGCCGTCGGGTTCGACCGCCGCTTCGACGCGACTCCACCACGACATCGCGTCCTGGATCGCGTTGGGTTCGGGCCTCGAGGTGTGTCCGGAGTCGCTTTCGGCGGTGTACGTCCCGGAGACGATCCCGCGGTAGCCGAGGGTGATGCCGTCGGCGCCGGAGGGCTCGCCGTTGATCACCGCGCCGGGTTCGTCGCGATCGGTGACGAGGTGGCGGGCGCCCCGCGAACTCGTCTCCTCGCCGACGACGCCGACGAAGGAGGTGCCGGTGCGAACCGCCGCGGCGGCCATCGCCGCGAGCGGGCCGGTGGCGTCGACGCTGCCCCGACCCCAGAGCACGTCCTCGCCCGCCGCGGCGACCGCATCGCCTTCCGCTGCGGTCTCCACGCGCACGGGGATTTCACCAGGGACGGTGTCGACGTGCGAGGTCAGGAGGACGGCGTTGTCAGCCGGGGCGCGGACGTTGCCGACCGCGTCGAGCCACACCTCGCGGTCGTGAGCCTCGAAGAACGCGGCGAGGCGCTCCGCCGCGGCGTCCTCCTCGCCCGACGGCGAGGGGATCGAGACGAGGTCGACGAGCAGGTCGCGGGCCGCCTCGAGCGAGACGGCGGCTCCGTCGTCGGCCCGGGCGGTCGTGTTCATGACTGTGAGTCGGCAGTCGGCGCGAGCATCTCCGTGAGCGCCTCGAGTAGCTCGTCGACGTGGGATTCCTTGAGGACGAGCGGCGGCAGCAGACGAACGACGCTGCGGCCGGCCGGCAGCGCGAGTATCTGGTGCTCGAGCGCGAGGTCGCGCAGCACGCGGTTCGCGCCGCGTTTGACCTCGAGGCCGAGCATGAGCCCCTGTCCGCGAATCTCGCGGATAGGGAGGTCGCTCGCGGCGAGTTCCTCCCGGAGGTAGTCACCGACTGCGGCCGCGTTGGCCGCGAGGTCCTCCTCGGCGAGCACCTCGAGGGTGGCGCCGGCGGCGGCACAGACCAGCGGGTTGCCGGAGAACGTCGAGCCGTGCGGCCCCGCGCTCTCGGCGATCCAGTCCGCACAGAGGGTCGCGCCCATCGGGAGGCCGCTGGCGACGCCCTTCGCGGCCGTGAGGATGTCGGGGACGACCCCCTCGTGTTCGCAGGCCCAGGTCTCGCCGGTACGCCCGAGGCCGGTCTGGATCTCGTCGAAGACGAGCGCCGTTTCGGTCTCCTCGGTGATCTCGCGGGCCGCCTCGAGATATCCGTCGGGAGCGGGGTGGACGCCGCCCTCACCCTGGATCGGCTCGAGGATGACCGCGGCGGTGTCGTCGTCCACCGCGTCCGCAAGCTCCACCTCGTCGCCGTAGGCGACGAACTCGACGTCCTCGAGCAGCGGCTCGAACGGCGTCTTGTACTTGGGTTTCCAGGTCGCCGAGAGTGCCCCTGCGGTGCGGCCGTGGAACGCGCGCTTGGCGGCGACGATCTTCGTCCCGCCGGTTGCGCTCCGGGCGAACTTGAGGGCAGCCTCGTTCGCTTCGGTACCCGAATTGCAGAGCCAGACCTTCTCGAGGTCGCCCGGCGCGAGCGCCCCCAGTTTTGCGTGGAGTTCCTCGCGCGCGGAGACGGGATAGGAGCCCTGGACGAACAGCAACTCGGCGGCCTGCTCCTGTACCGCTTCCACCACGTCGGGATGACAGTGGCCCGTCGGCGTACAGGCGTAGCTCGCACCGAAATCGAGGTAGTCGGTGCCGTCGTCGCTCGTCAGATAGACGCCCGCTCCCGATTCGATGGTGATCGGCTTCTGGGAGAAGACGAAACTGTTGTCGCTCATTGACTCGACACCTCGAGTTCGTCCTTGTCGGTTTCGGGTCCGCCGTCGCCCGTCTCGAGCCCCACCGCCCCCGGCGTCAGCGTGGTTCCGTGACCCGACAGCGCGTTGAGCACGGGATCGTTGGCGTTCGCGCCGGCGACGACCACCGACATCGCGCCGCCCGAAAGCGCCTCCTCGGCGGCCATCACTTTCTTCGTCATGAAGCCCTCGGCGGCCGCTTCGACCGCTTCGAACTCCGTTTCAGTGTTCGCAGAGTGGAGCAGCGTCGTCTCGTCGTCGGGGTCCTCGTAAATCCCGGAGACGTCCGTGAGGAGCACGAGGTCGGCCGAAAGCGCGCCCGCGACGGCGGCAGCGGTGCGATCCGCGTCGGCGTTGACGGCGGTGTAGCCGCCGTCTTTCTCCGCGCCCAGCACCGGGGCGGTGACGACGGGGACGTAGCCGTCTCCGAGGAGCGTCTCGAGTAAGTCCGCGTTGACCTCCTCGATGGTTCCGGAGTGATCGCCGCGCTTGATCTTCTTTTTGCCGCCCTCTTTGACGCGGACGGCGGACTTGCGTTTGCCCGTGAGCAGCTTTCCGTCCGCCCCCGAGAGACCGACGGCGTCGACGCCCTGGTTCTGGAGCGCCGTCACGAGGTCGGTGTTCAGCTTGCCGGCCATCACCATTGTGAAGACGTCCATCGTGCGCTCGTCGGTGAACCGGCCGACGACGCCGCCGGGCGTCTCGACGTAGGTGGGTTCCTCGCCGAGTTCCGCCAGGGTTTCGTCGACGGCCGTCGAGCCGCCGTGGACGACGACGACCTCCTCACCGTTGGCCGCGAGGTGTGCCACGTCGGCCAGCGCGCCGGTCGGATCGACGGCTTCGGCGCCGCCGATTTTGACGACGACGGTCATCTCAGGGTGCCCCCACGGGGTGGAGTCCCGTAAACTCGAGTCCGGCTGTTTCCTCCAGGCCGAGCGCGATATTGGCGGCGTGGACCGCCTGTCCCGCAGAGCCCTTCATCATGTTGTCGATGGCCGAAAAAACCACGATGCGCTTATTGGAGGGGTCGAGTTCGAAGCCGACCTCCGCTATATTCGTCCCGGCGACCGCCTTCGGTTCGGGGTAGCGGTAGACGCCCGAACCCCCTGCGGCCATGCGGACGAACGGTTCGTCCTCGTAGCAGCCACGGTAGGCTTTCCAGAGGTCGCCCTTCGACACGGGCGAACTCGGGAACACGTGGCTCGTCGCGCTCGCACCGCGGACCATGTCCACCGCGTGACAGGTGAACGCGACCGACGTGCCCAGAAACTGCTCGATTTCGGCCTCGTGGCGGTGGCCCGTCGGCGCGTAGGGGCGGACGACGCCCGACCGTTCGGGGTGACTCGAGGCCTCGCCGCCGCCGGCGCCCCCTTCGGAGGAGCCGACTTTGACGTCGACGACGATCTGCTCTCCTCCGTCGAGAACCCCGTGTTCGAACAGCGGGTACAGTCCCAGAATCGTCGCGGTGGCGTTACAACCCCCGCCGGCGATGAGTTCCGCGCCCGCGAGGTTCTCGCGGTTGATTTCGGGGAGGGCGTACTCGGCCCTTTCGAGATACTCGGGTGCGCTGTGGCCGTCGTACCACTCGTCGTACTGTGCCTCGGTCTCGAGGCGGAAGTCCGCCGAGAGGTCGACGACGGTGTCTGCGACCTCGAAGAACTCGTCGATCTGCCCCATCGAGACGCCGTGGGGCGTCGCGGTGAACAGGACGTCGACGCTCTCGAGCTCCGAGGGCTCCGAAAAGCGAAGCTCGCTGCCCCGAAGCGGCGGGTGCTTCGAGCCGACGCTTTTCCCGGCGTAGGAACGGCTGGTCGCCTGCTGAATCTCGAAGTCCGGATGGCCGGCGAGCAGGCGGAGCAGTTCGCCGCCGGTAAACCCGCTGCCGCCGACGACGCTCGCGGTGACCGTCTCGGCGCTCGCTGGTCCGTCCTCGCCGGTTGACTGCTGTGTCCCCGTCGACATCAGGCAGTCACCTCGAGTTTCGCACCCGCGATCTCAGCCCCCTTCGCCTCGAGCCAGTCGACGACCGCCGCGGGGACGTCGGTCTCGACGGCGTCGTTCAGCGCCTTGAACTCGACGGTGTGGTTGACCTCGTGAACCGTATACCCGTTCTCGGTTTCCATCAGGTCCACTCCGAGCAGGCCGCCGCCGACGGCGTCGCTGGCTTTCTCGACCAACGCCTTCGCCTCGGCGTCGAGGTCGAACGGCTCCGTCTTCGCGCCCTTGGCGGCGTTCGTGAGCCAGTGATCCGACGAGCGGACCATCGCAGCGACCGGCTCGCCGTCGACCGCGACGACGCGAATGTCGCGGCCGGGCTTCTCGACGAACTCCTGGACGTAGAACACCTTGTGCTCGTAGTGGCCCAGGGTAGCTTTGTGCTCGAGGATCGCTTCTGCGGCGCTTCTCGAGTCGATCTTGGCCATCAGGCGGCCCCACGATCCCACGACGGGTTTGAGCACGCAGGGGTAGCCGAAGGATTCGATCGCCTCGAGCGCGCTCTCTTTCGTGAACGCGACCTTCGTCGCGGGCGTGGGAACGCCTGCGGCCTCGAGCGCGAGGCTGTTTTTCGCCTTGTCGGCACAGACGTCGGCGGTCTCGTGACTGTTGACGACGGGAACGCCGTAGGCCTCACAGAACCGCGTGGCGTACAGGCTGCGGCTCGTCGCCAGACAGCGGTCGACGACGATATCGAGGTCGGCGAGCCCGTCGGGAGATTCGCCGATGTCGAACGTCTGTTTGCGGACGTCGATCTTCACGACGTCGTGGCCGCGCTCGCGCAGCTCCGCGAGAAGCAGCTTCTCGTCCTTTCGAATCCGGGAGTAGAGTAGTCCTATTTGCAAGATCACTCACCCCAGTCCTCTTCGAGCTCCGGGGCTCGCTCGAGGACTGGCGGCTCGGTGTCGACGACTTCCAGTTCGGCGCCGCAAGTGGTACAATCGACGATCTCTCCGGCCTCCAGGTCCTCGTGCAGGGTCAGTTCGGCCCCACACTCGACGCATTCTGCCATTGTACTCCTCACTCGACGCCGGATGGACTTAAACCCATCGAACTAGTCTAAAAAATTATGATTCCTGAAGTAGAAACTAACGGTGTCTCGGGCGATTCAAGCGGTGTTTTCCGTTCTCATTATCGGTTGAGTGATGTATTGTCCCCCGGCGGGGACGGTCGCGGGACCGGCCGCGGAGTCGCGACCGCGGCGATCGGTCGCCGGGCGTCTCGAGTCCGGTCACGCATACCCGTTCACCTCCTCGCGGAGCGTCTCGCGGGCGCCCTCGAGGCTCGCTTCGAGCGCCTCGACGGATTCCTCGTCGGCCGCGAGCGCGGCGGTCGCCGACTCGAGCTGATCCGCGACCGCGGACGGCGCGGGGCCGCCTTGCGAGTCCCGACTCGCCACGCTCTCGGCGGGGTCGAGCGCCGATTTCACGGCGGCGGGATCGACGTGGGCCTCGAGCGGTTCGCCCAACACGTCTTCGGCAGCGGCCTCGAGGGCGGCGTAGTCGGCGCCGTTTTCGGCCGCGCTCGCAACTAGTTCGTGAGCCGTGCGGAACGGGAGTCCGCCCGCCGCGAGGGCGTCAGCGACGCCGGTTGCCGTCGAGAAGCCCGCGCCGGCCTCGGCGGCCAGCGCCTCCTCGTCCCAGGTGGCCGTTGCGACGGCCCCCGCCGTGACCCGCGTCGCCTCGCTCACCGCGTCGACCGTCTCCCAGGCGTGGGGGGTCGCCCGCTGTAAGTCGCGGTTGTACGCGCGAGGAAGCCCCTTGAGTGTCGTCGAGAGCCCCTGGACGCCGGCGGCGGCGTCGCCCGCGACCGCCCGAACCAGCTCGAGTGTGTCGGGATTCACCTTCTGGGGCATGATCGACGAGGTCGAGGAGTAGTCGTCCGACAGCGCGACGAAGCCGCGGTTCGCGAAGATGACGAGATCCTCAGCGAGCCCCGACAGCGTCGTCGCGAGCGTCGACAGCGCCCCCGTCGTCTCGAGTAAGAAGTCCCGGCTCGAGGCGGCGTCCATCGAGTTCTCGACGACGCCCTCGAAACCCAGCAGCTGTGCCGTCCGTTCGCGGTCGATCGAAAAGGGCGTTCCCGCGAACGCGGCGCCGCCGAGGGGCGAGCGGTTGATCCGGCCGTAGGCCTCGAGCAGGCGTTCGGTGTCCCGGCGGACCGCACTCTCGTAGGAGCACGCCCAGTGGGCCACCGTGGTGGGCTGGGCGGGCTGGAGGTGCGTGTAGCCGGGCATGATCGTCTCGGCGTGTGCCTCGGCGACCTCGAGAAGGGACGCGCGCAGCGCGAGCGTCGCCTCGAGCGCGCGGAGGACGTCCTCGCGCAGGCGATACCGGATGCAGGTCGCCACCTCGTCGTTTCTCGAGCGCGCGGTGTGCATCTTCCCGCCGTCGGCGCCGACCTGTTCGATCACCGCGGTCTCGATCGCCTCGTGGACGTCTTCGCCGGCGGGGAGCGAGCTGTGGCCGTCTACCTCGATCGCGTCGAGGGCGGTCAGGATCTCGCCCGCGGTGTCGGCGTCCACGATTCCCTGCTCCGCGAGCATCACTACGTGCGCGCGGTCGACCGCGAGATCGGCCTCGAAGATCCGCTCGTCGGCGGCGAGCGAGGAGAGGAAGCTCCGGGCGGGGCCGCCGCTGAAGCGGTCGCGGCGGATCACGCTCTCGTCGGCTCCCTCCTCGGTCATGGTTACTCCGCTCCGTCCGTCTCACTTTCGCCGCCGTCGGTCGCGAGCGACACTGGCTCGTCGTCGTCCTCGAGCGCCGCGATCGACTCGTTGGCCAGACGGCGCTGGAAGCCGTGGTACTTGGCGACGCCGGTGGCGTCCTCCTGGGCGATCTTGCCGACGGCCTCGGTGTTGAACGAGGCGTGCTCGGCGGAGTAGGCGGCGTACTCGCTGTCGCGGCCGACCGCGCGGGCCTGGCCGCCCTCGAAGCGGACCGTCACCGTGCCGGTGACGCGGCTCTGGGTCTCGTCGATAAAGGCCTCGAGGGCGCCTACGAGCGGCGCGTCGACGAGTCCCTCGTAGCCCTTCTTCGACCACTTGGCGTCGATTCCCTGCTTGAACTCGCGTTCCTCCTGGGTGAGGACGAGCCCCTCGAGGGCCTCGTGGGCGTTCAGTAGGGTGGTTGCGGCGGGGTGTTCGTAGTTCTCGCGCACCTTCAGACCGAGCATGCGGTCTTCCATCGAGTCCGTGCGGCCGACGCCGTAGGCGCCCGCGAGTTCGTTCAGGTACTCGATCAGTTCGACGGGCGCCATCGCCTCGCCGTCGACGGCGACGGGGTAGCCCTCCTCGAACTCGATCTCGATCGTCTCGGTCTCGCCCGCGGGCGCGGTCGTCCACTCGTAGATCTCCTCGCCGGGGACGTAGCTGGGGTCTTCGAGCTCCGAACCCTCGACCGAGCGGCTCCAGAGGTTGGTGTCGACCGACCACTTGCCGCCGCCGCCGCCCTCGACGGGCAGCTCCTTCTTTTCGGCGTACTCGTTCTCCCACTCGCGCGTGAGCCCGAGTTCGCGGATCGGCGCGATCACCTCGAGGTCGGAGTCGCGCCAGATCGCCTCGAAGCGAAGCTGGTCGTTCCCCTTGCCCGTACAGCCGTGGGCGATGCCGGTGCAGTCGTGTTCCTCGGCGACCTCGAGGATCTTCGAGGCGATGACCGGGCGCGCGAGGGCCGTCCCGAGCGGGTAGCCCTGGTAGGTCGCGTTCGCGCGAACGCTGTCGAAACAGAGGTCGGCGAACTCGTCTCGCGCGTCGACGACGTAGTGCTCGAGGTCCAGTGCCTCGGCGGTCTCTGCGGCTTCTTCGAACTCTGACTCTGGCTGGCCGACGTCGACGGTGACGCCGATGACGTCGTCGTATCCGTACTCCTCCTCGAGCAGCGGCACACACACCGTGGTGTCCAGTCCGCCCGAGAACGCGAGTGCAACGCGGTTCATGTCGTACTCGAGGAAACCGGCGGGATGCACATAAATTCGTCGATTCCAGATATGAAAATAATCTCGAGAGCGGACGCTACGCGGGAAGTAGCAACACTGCTGTGGGGTTGCAACGGCACGAAGGGTCGGGGGAAAGGGTATAGTATGGGCTCAGAGGCCCGGTCGCGGTCGTCGTCGCGGGACAGCCGCGTCGCTCGTGGAAAGAGCGACGCCGAGTGACGCGGCTGTCCTCATCTGGAAGGCAGTAGAGCGAGCGTCGTATTAAACGCTTTCGGCGAGGCAAACGTTACCAGAACGAGACGCGACGGCTACTCTTCGTCGTCTTCCGGGAGCGTGAGAACGTTCTCGCGGCCGATCCGGAACACCTCGACCTCGTCGTTCTCGCGCAGGCCGCCGACGACCTGGCTCGTCTTCGCCTCCGTCCAGTCGAGTTCGGCGACGACCTCTTGCTGTTTGATTCGGCCGCCGTGCTCCTCGAGCAGCCGCAGGACCCGCTCCTCGTTGCTCAACAACTCGAGCGGCGGTGCCGACGCCGCGGGGTCGTCGGCGACCGGCTCCTCGGCCGGAGGCGGATCGGGGCCGACCGGCTCCGTCGGTGCCTCGTCTTCGCGTCGGTACCACCAGACGGCGAGCAGTCCGACGGCGAGCGCGCCTGCGGCGCCGGCGGCGATCCACCCGAGCGGGATCTCGGGTTCGGACTCCTGGGGCGGCGAAACGGGCTCGCCGCCGGTCTCGATGAGTTCGAGTCGCGGCTCGCCCTCGAGGAAGTCGGTCTCCTCGCCGTCCCAGATCGCCGTCGACTCCCGCCGGTCGTCGGTCTCCGGCTCGATGCCGCCGTCGGTGGCGTTGTACGTCTCCGGCCAGGAGACGATCAGTCGCGTCCGATCGTCGAGGTCGAAGTCGACCAGCGCGTCGCCGGCTTCGATCCGGTTGACCTCGACGTGGGAGAACGAACTCCAGTCGAACGTAAAGCGCACGTAGCCGTACTCCTGTGGCGTCTCGCTCCTGTCGGTTTCGATGCCGTAGTTCGACGTCGACATGTTCCGGCCGGTCTCCGCCGCGGCCTCGTCGGCGGCCCCCGACCACCGCTCTTCGATCATCGCGACGTACTCGTCGGGGCGCTCTTCGATGTCGGCCTCGAGTTCGTCCCAGTCGACGCTCTCGTTGTCGTCGTTGTCGTCGAGACGATACCGGTACTCGAGCGTCCAGGTCGCCGAGCCGTTCCGCTGGAGGTCGATCGCCACGTAGAGGTCGTCGTACCCGTTCAGCGACGGCTCGTCCTCGACCTGTGCGACCGCGTCGAACGCCGTGGGGTCGACCGCCGGCTCTTCGGTAGCCTGCTCGCCGTCGGGATCGTCAGCCACGACTGACGGCACCACCACAGACAGACACATGAGCACCACAAGTGCGTAGACCAGCACCCGGTGCCCCCTCTGATCCATTACACGGTGATGGAGTGGCCGCATAAATAGGTCTTTCCGACCACGGCTACGGAGTACTTTTCAAACAGTCACTCCTACGCGAACGTATGCTCGATACTCGCGGCGAACTCGAGGTCGAAACGCTGTTGAAGATCGTCCTCGCGCTCGTGGCCGTACTGCTCGTCCTCCAGATCGTGCAGGCGCTGATCAGCGGGATCGCCAGCCTGCTCGGCCCGTTCTTCTTCGTCATCCAGCTGGCGATCGCCGTGTTGATCGTCCTCTGGCTGGTCGACCGCCTCTGAGCGGACGCTCGCCCGCGTCGGGAATCGGCGCGCGACCAGTACACTCATACGCCGGGGCTGCCACGTTCAGCCAGCGTGTACAGCATCAACGTCCCGGTTCCCGGTCGCGTTCGGGGGCTCGCCGCCGATCTCTACCCCGCCCTTCAGGGGTTCGAGACGATCCGGGAGGACCACTCGCTGCTGCTCAAACGCCTCGGCGACGCCGACCACGTCACGCAGCTCCAGCACCGCGCCCACCGCGCGCTCGAGGGCGCCCCCGCCGTCGAGGCCCGGATCGCGGAGATCGACTACTTCGCCGACCCGCCGCTCGGCAGCGCCCCCGTCGTCTATCTCGCCGTCGAGAGCCCCGGCCTCGAGTCGATCCACGCCGACCTCCTCGAGGCGTTCGGCACCGTCGAGGGGCTCGAGGGGGCCGACTACGTCCCCCACGTGACTCTCGCGCGCGGCGGCACGCTCGCGGACGCCGAACGGCTCGCCGCCCGCGAGATCGAGCCGATCACCTGGACGGTGCGCGAACTCGAGTTCTTCGACGGCGCCTACCGGCTCCCGGTGAGCCGCATCTCGCTGCCAGCCTGATCAGCGGCCGCTCTGCCGACGGCTACACGCCGAACGCAACCCGGATATTCGAACCGAGTCTAGTAGCGGTATGCTCGAGCAACGGACGGGAGCGGTGCAGGACGCGTGGCCGGAGCTGGACTGCTACGGCTGCGGGCCGGCGAACGACGCCGGGATACGACTGAAGAGCTACCTCGCCGACGACGGCCGGACCCTCGTCGCGACCGTCGATCCCGACGCGCGCTACACCTCCGGGGCGGAAAACGTCGCCTACGGCGGCTACCTCGCGAGTCTGATCGACTGTCACTCCGTCTGGACCGCCATCACCTTCGCCCACGAGGCGGCGGACGCCCCGCTCGAGGACCACCGGTTCGAGTACGTCACCGGCTCGCTGTCCGCCGAGTACCTGAAGCCGACGCCCCTCGACGAACCGCTCGAGGTGCGCGCCTGGATCGACGGCGACCTCGGCAAGCGGGTGACGGTCTCGAGCGAGATCCGCGCCGGCGGCGAGGTCACCGCCCGCGGCGAGGTCGTCGCCGTGGAAGTGAGCGGGCACTATTGAGTCGAATGTGAAAACCGATTGTGACGCGCCACGTCCGAGGTTGCACTGCAATCGAAACCTGCGGGCCGATTTTCGCGTCGTGTGTCTTCAAGCTGGTTGAGTGGATGTCGGTGATACACAGCGTTTCGACGTCCACGAGAGCAGTGACTTTCAATGCTCGAACGCGGTAGTGGGTGCGGTTAGCGTAGTGTCGGCTAGGCAAATCGCGGTCGAAGCCAGTCGAATCGCTAGTGGCGTGGCCAGACTACAGAGCCGATTCTTCTAACGACCCTGCAAGGCTTCAACATCGGTAAGGAACTCTCCGTCACAAGCAGGGAGCAACAATTGATTTTCGTGATTGTCTTCGTGGACATAGATGTACACCTCAAATCACCATCACAATTTGCTCCGTTCTCAATAATGCTGGCCGGGTCACAGGTCCAGGCATATAGTAGACCGCCATCGAAAATTTCGAGGCGACGCCACGGTCAACGCGGTCGAACGTGACCCGGGATCGGTTGTTCGACCGAATCAGGACGCGTTCTTACACTGTTGTTTGTACTCTTCGTACTCACGTTTTGCGCGTTCGTAGTCGTGCCTCTTCTTTTTTAGTTGTTTTTTGGTCACTTTCCCCTTCTCATATTTCTTTGTATACTTCTCGTATTCGCGCTTTGCTCGCTCGTATTCGCGCTTTTTCTTGTCCTTCTTGTCATCTGGTTCCTTCGTAAACTCCAGAATATCGCCGTAGACAACCGTGTCGCCCACCTGGGCGACCGCTTGGAACTCGTAGGTTGTGCCAGTCTCGAGGTTCGTGGCCGTCGCGCTGAACGGCCCGGGTTCGGTGAGGATCTGTTCGTCCGTAAACAGCCACACCGCCGTTCCCTTGACGCGGTACAGGAAGTAGACGGAAACCTCCTCTGCATCGCCAAGCGCGAGCAGTTCGCCGTTGAGCGTCGCCGTCGATTCGTTGACGTCCGTCGCCGGCCTCGTCTCGACTTCCAACTCACCCGGCTCCAGTTTGGTGAACGAGAGTGTGGCTCCAAGGAACCGTTCGTCGTTCGCCACCATGACTGCCCGGAATTCGTACGTGGAACCGGGCTCGAGGCCCGCGATCTCTGCGCTGAAGGCGCCGGGTTCGTCGAGCGTCTGGGGCTCGGTGGCGTTCCACTCTTCGGCGCCGAGTTCGCGCCACTCGAAGAAGACGTCGACGGCGTCGTAGTCGCCGAGATCGATCACCTCACCGTTGAGCGTCGCCGTCGATCCGTTGACGTCCGTCGCTGGCTGGGTTTCGACGCTGGGGACGCCGGGTTCGGCTTTGGTGAACGAGACGATGGTTCCTTCGTAGCGCTCACCATTGGCCACTGCGACCGCCCGGAATTCGTACGTGCTGCCGGGTTCGAGGCCCTCGATCTCGGCGCTGAAGGGGCCGGGTTCGTCGAGCGTCTGAGTCTCGGTGGCGATCCAGTCGTCCTCGCCGAGTTCGCGCCACTCGAAGAAGACGTCGACGGCGTCGTAGTCGCCGAGATCGAGCAGTTCGCCGTTGAGCGTCGCCGTCGATCCGTTCACGTCCGTCGCCGTCTGGGTCTCGACGATGGGGGCGCCGGGTTCGGCTTTGGTGAACGAGAGAATAGCCCCCTCGTCACGCGTGCCATCGGCCACTGCGACCGCCCGGAATTCGTACGTGCTGCCGGGTTCGAGGCCCGCGATTTCGGCGCTGAAGTCCCCGGGTTCGTCGAGCGTCTGGGGCGCGGTGGCGTTCCACTCTTCGGCGCCGAGTTCGCGCCACTCGAAGAAGACGTCGACCGTGTCGAAGTCGCCGAGGTCGAGCAGTTCGCCGTTGAGCGTCGCCGTCGATTCGTTCACGTCCGTCGCCGGCGATGTGACGACATCCGGTGCACCTGGCATCGGTATGACGATGCGAAGCGTGGCCCCTTCGACCCGTTCGTCGTTTGCCAGCCCAACTGCCCGGAATTCGTACGTGGTGCCCGGCTCGAGGCCGTCGATCTCGGCGCTAAAGGGGCCGGGTTCGTCGAGCGTCTGGGGCGCGGTGGTGTTCCACTCTTCGGCGCCGAGTTCGCGCCACTCGAAGAAGACGTCGACGGAGTCGAAGTCACCGAGGCCGGTCAACTCACCGTTGAGCGTCGCCGTCGATTCGTTGACGTCCGTCGCTGGCGTCGTTACGACGTCAGGAACGGTCGGATCGCAACTAATGTCGAGCGTTGTGATATCGAGACCGATCTCGGTGTGGTCGGTCTCGAGCGAGTACGTTCCATCCGCGAGATCCCCCCACGTCGCCGAACCGCCGGCGGGAACCTCCATCGTCTCCTCGTACGCATCGGGGCCGGTGACGGTTACCATCACCGAGACGTCGTTGGGGTTCGTTACCGTGATCTCCCCTTCCTCATCCACACACGCCGAATCAACTTGCAGGTCTACAAGATCGCAGTCGCACCCGGTAACCGTCGCCATCTGAAGATTGACGTCGGTTTGGGCGTACAAACAGCCGTCTACCGTTGCATTGGTGAGTACGTTGATCCCCGTCTGGGCCAGCACGATCCCCGCGAAGGTCGCGTCCGTTCCGATCTCGACACCGGCACCGCCGGCGACCACCCAGACGATGTTTTCGACCTGCGCGCCCCCTGTCAGATTGACGGTCACCCCGCTCGCCACGGTGAGATCTCCCGCAATCTGGAAAATCCAGGTGTCGTCCGGGCCACCGTCGATGGTGATATCGTCGTCGATCAAGACGTCCGTACTCCAGTTGTAGATCCCGGGAGGGAGCGTCTCCCCGCCGATATTGCCGCCGCCTAACTCCGTAAAATCCGGCGGGACGCGGCCGTACGCATCGGTGAACGCGGCTTCCATATCGCTCACTGCCGTGGTCAATCTGGACGGGGTCGGCTCCGCATAATCGGCCGCGTACACTCTCCCGTCCACCTGCGTCGATGTCGAGTAGACGCCGGATTCATCCAGCGTCAAATCGAACCCGGTTATGGCAGTCGACCCGATTGGACTCACGCCAATGTCCCCTGCCACGTCGGAATTGGGAACGCTCGATATCCCGGATTTTGCCAGGATCGAAAAGTTACAGGCCGTCCCGAGATCGACCGGTGCTGGGCCTTCTACTTGTTGAATTTGGTTCGGGGGCGTGTCTCCCGGGTCGCTCCCTTCCTGGGCGGCACCCAGACAGCCGGCGAGACCAGCTGTGAGCAGCCCACTCGATGTGATGACGGTTCTTCTGGATGGACAGTAATCCATATCGAATAACCATTGATAGATTATATTGTTCATGCTGAGTTACCTCTATATAAATAAATCATCTTTTTTACAGATATTCCTCGAATTCGATTAGTGAGTCCATTCCGACGCGCTCGACAATCGATCCAGCGGGTAGGAAGCGATGATACAGATTTACGTGCATATTTCGCTCCCAGTATCGCAGACACATCGGTAAGCGAGAGCGTCACTGCAGACGGCACAGTAGTGCCAGGCGACACACGTTATTCAGCACACAGATCGTGACTGGCGTCTAGCAAATCCCCGATTGACGTGGTATGTCCTTCACCTGTACTGACCGTGAGTTTCACCGACGGCTTTGGCTGACCAGACGATTCTACCGCTACGGCTGGGGCGCCGCGCCGTCGTAGACGTCGTGATCGCCGTAGAAGTTGAGCATCGCGAACTTGAGCTTCTCGGGGTCGATGTCGAGCAACTCCTCACGCTCCTCGTGCGGGAAGGTGCCGTTGACGCTGTACTTGCCGAGGTCGGACTTCGCCCGCCTCGAGTAGCGCCGATCCAGCAGCGCGCGCACGCCGACGTCCTCGGGCGAGCGGATCACCCGGCCGAGCGCCTGCCTGGTCTTCCTGACGGTGGGAATCTCGACGGCGTAGCGCCAGCCGGTTTCGGTCCCCTCGAAGGCGGCGTCGTAGGCGGCCTGGACGGCCTCCGCACGGTCGTCTAAGTGCGGGTAGGGAACCCCGACGACGAGCACCGTGTGGGCGTCGTCGCCGTCGAAGCTCACCCCCTCGGCGAGGGTACCCCACAGCGAGGTGAGGAGGACGCCCTCGTCGCCGGCGACGAACCGCTTTCGGAGGTCCTCGACGGCGACCCCCGGCTCGTCGCAGTACACCGTCGCGTCGGTTCGACCCTCGAGCAACTCCGCGTACCGGGCGGCCTCGCCGTAGTTCGGGAAGAAGGCGAGCGTGTTGCCGGGGGTCATCCGGACGGCGTCGGCGATCGCGTCGCCGACGGCGGCCTGCACCGCGGGGTCCTCGCGGTCGCTCGAGAACAGCGCCGGCGTCTCGACGGCGTACGTTCGGCGGCGTTCGGCGGGGAACTGGAGCCCGTAGGCCATCGTCACCGCGTCCTCGAGTCCCAGCACGTCCTCGGTGACGGCAAAGGGCTGGAGGGTGGCGCTCATCAGGACGGTTCCGAACACCTCGTCGAACAGCCGGCCGGTGACGTGCCGGGGGAGACAGCTGTACAGCTCCGCGCGACCGTACACCTCCTCGGTCCCCAGGTCCCGGCGGAGCGAGACGACGGGGTAGAGCCCCTCGTTGCCGCCCTCGTTCATCCAGGCGCTGACGAACGCGGCCGCCTGGAGGGTCTGGCACTCGGTGCGGGTCGCCGTCTCGCCCTCGCGGTAGGCCTCCTCGTACTCCTCGTCGAGTTGCTGGCCCAGCGCCATCGCGGCCTCGAGGTCGCCCTCGATTCCCTGGCCCGAGTAGCGCTGGAGGAAGGCGAGCGTGAGGTCGTCGCGGCGATCCTCGTTCGAGATCGGCACGTCCTCCCAGTTGTCGCCGACACGCTCGCGGTCGCCGAAACCCAGCGAGTCCTCGTAGGTGTCGACGAGTGCGGTTGCGAAGGCCGAAAGGACGTTGGTCGCGTCCTCGGCCCGCGGGTCGCTGCTCTCGGCGAGTTCGTCGAGGGCGGATTCGAGCGTTCGCTCCGTGAGCGTGCGGGTGGCGTGCTCGCGGGCGGCGTCCTCGACGTTGTGGGCCTCGTCGAAGACGGCGATGATGTCCTCGGGTTCGCGGCCGATCCAGCGGAAGAACTGTTCGCGGATCGCCGAATCGAGCAGGTGGTGGTAGTTACAGACGACGAGGTCGACCCCTTCCATTCCCTCTTTCAGGAGTTCGTAGCCACAGAGTTCGCGCTCGTCGGCGTACTCGTAGACGTCGTCCGGCGTGCGAACGTCATCGAACAGCCACTCGAAGAAGGCGTCGGTGTCCTCGAGGAGGTTGTTCCGGTAGTGGTCACAGACGTTCTGTTCCGCTAGGTCTTCGATGCGCTCCTCGAGGTCGCCGAGTTCGCCCATCACCGCGCTGCGGGCGTCGGCAGCGCTCCCGTCGCCGCCCTGGCTTTCCTCGAGGAGTGCGCCCTGGCGGCGCTCGAGCTGCGCCCGGTCGCGTTCGGCGTCGACGAGCGCGCGGGTGTTGTCCCGCAGCGCCTGGCACTCCTCGTAGCCGACGTCGATGTGACACATCGAGGCCTTTCCCTTGAACACGACCGCGCGGATGGGCTCCTCGCGGGTGATCGCCCGCGCCTCGGCGATGAACTGGCGCATCTGCTGGTGGACGTTCGTCGTGATCACGACCGTCTTGTCCTGCTCGCGAGCGATCTCGAGGGCGGGGACGAGCGAGGAGAGCGTCTTTCCGGTCCCGCAGGCTCCCTCGAAGAGGACGTTCTGGCCGCGCGAGAGGGCGTTGTAGATCCGATCCATCGCCTCACCCTGGTTCTCGTAGGGCTGCTCGTATGGAAAAAACCGCAGATAGCCGGCAGTCTCGGACACTGTCTACTCGTGGTCACTCCTCGGATAAAAGGATTCGCTCGCCCGGCAGGTGCACGCCGCACCACTACCACCTCGGATCGCGTGACTTCGGACATGACGATCCCCGGCTACGATCCCGACGACGTCGAGGCGGCCAGGCTCGCGGCGGTCGGCGCGGACGCGGCAGACGAGACGGCGGCCGCGGACGCCGCTGAGGTGTCGATCGCCGCCGAAGCCGTCCCCGAACGGTTCGAACTCCGCGAGCGCGACGACGTGCCCGAGGGTGCGCTCTCGCCCCCGATCGAGATCGTCGGCCTCGAGGACGTCGCGGGCCTCGAGGCGATCCGGATCGCGCTCTCGTACGACCCCTCGAAGCTGCCGCCGGGTGCGAGCCCGACCGACGTTGCGGTCGCCGTCGAGACGGACGCCGGCCTCGAGCGTCTCGCCTCGGAGGTCGACCTCGACGAAGCGAGGGTGGCCGCGACGACCGACGAACCCCTGTCGGGAACGTGGGTGGTCGCGGTCGTCGACGTCGAGGAGTGACGACGGGAACGCCGAATCGAGGCCCGCTTAGGCGGAGCGAAAACCGGCGCTTAACGGCGCCCTAGTAATACCCCTCCGGGCCAAAGGGACGCCAATGCGCCGTAACGTACTCCTCGTACTCGCCGTCGCAGCAGCCGTGGCGCTGGCCGGCTGTGGAACGGTCGTCACCACGGTCGTCGACGACGACGAGGACCTCGAGGTCGAGGAGATCCCGGACGAACAGCCCGAGGACGCCGACGACGGTGCTGACGAGGACGAAACCGACGAGGACGAAGCGGATGACACCGACGGACAGGACCCGGCTGACGGGCAGGATCCCGACGAGGGTGAGGACGAGGAGCCACCCGAGGAGGACGACGACGCCGACAACGAGAGCGATGACGTCGAGGACGACGACGGCGCGGACGACGATTTCGACGATAACGACAGCGCGGACGACGACTTCGACGACAACGACAGCGCAGACGACGATGCTGCCGACGACGACGATGATGGCGCCGATGACGATGACGATGCTGCCGACGACGACGACGACGACGATGATGACGACGACGACGATGATGACGACGACGACGATGGCGGTATCTTCGACTGATCTCGCACAGCGCTCGGGCTGATCGCCTCGCACTTTCGTCCCCGCCTGGTCGCTGCCAGCCCCGGTTCCGACGGCGCTCGATGAGCGCATCCGTCCGGCGAAAACGCCTTACCCCGGCGCGTTGAGGACCGTCTATGATCGCCGTCTTCTCCGATACTCACAGCAGCGGCGGACACGAACTCGAGGGCGAGGCGCTGGTCGCCGCCCGCGAGGCCGACGCCGTCGTCCACGCGGGCGATTTCACCAGCGTCGCCGCTCTCGAGGCGTTCCAGCGGACCTGTCCGGTGCTGTTCGCCGTCCACGGCAACGCCGACTCGAGTGCGGTCCGCGAGCGGCTGCCGACCGACCGGGTCGTCGAGGAGGGGGGCGTCCGAATCGCGGTCACGCACCGTCGAAACGGCGGCGAGACGGGGCTGGCGATGTTCGGACGCTCCCGCGACGCCGACGTCGTCGTCTCGGGACACACGCACCGGCCGGGGCTCACGAAAACTGAGGACGTGCTCCTGGTCAACCCGGGGAGCCACGCCCAGCCGCGGGGAAACCGACCGGGGTTCGCGCTCCTCGAGCCGACAGCCGACGGGCTCGCGGTCCGGGTTCTCGAACCCGACGGAACGCTCCTCGAGCGTGCGACCGCGTAGCGGCGACGGCGCGGACTCGAGGGGTGAGAACGTCAGCGGGGGCCAGATACCCGAAGCGGTCGGTGGGATGGCAACCGGGGCTGGCACCGACCGGGGGAGGGGATAGTCGGGGGCGATCCCGCGGTCTCGGCGTGCGTGGGGAGGGCCGAAGACCGGGGTGCACCCGAAGCTACGAGCCGGTATGAAAAGTAGTCACCGCAAGCTAAAAGATCGTTTTTAGCTAGCGAGAAGCCGTTACGGCCCGCCGGCTCCGGTGGGTTCGCGTCGGAACCCGTTTGGCAGCGACCGGCGACGTGGCGAGCGGTTCGAACTGCCGAAACCGTTTTGCACACCGCCTGTGTATCCCGTGGTAATGCTCGGATTCCTCCCTGACGATCCCATCATCATCGCGATCGTCCTGATCCTGCTCTCGCTGATCTTCTTCTCGTACCTGCTGCTCCGGCGGACGGTTCTCGAGTTCCGGGACGGAATGGACGGCCGGTAAGCCTCGGCGGCCGTTCCCGGCCGGGCGCCGTCTTACGCGAGCGCCTCTTCGACGCGCTCGAGCGCCGTCTCGACCGCCTCGCGGTCGACGTCCCGGTGGGTACAGAATCGAATCGTCGTCGGACCGAACGGCGTCGCCAGCACGCCCACCCCGCGCAGTCGGTCGAGGACGCCCTCGACGTCCAGCCCGGTCTCGGTTACGTCCGCGAGGACGATGTTCGTCTCCGGCTCCTGGACCGACAGCGTCTCGATCTCGTCGAGTCCCGCGGCGAGATACCGGGCGTTCTCGTGGTCCGTTTCGAGGTCGTCGACGTTCTCGAGCGCCCGGAGTCCGGGCCCGGCGAGGACGCCGACCTGGCGCATTCCGCCGCCGAACAGCTTGCGGGTGCGCCGCGCCCGGTCGATGAACGCCTGGCTGCCGGCGAGCATCGATCCGACGGGCGCGCCGAGGCCCTTCGAGAGACAGAACATCACGGAGTCGACCGGCCCGGTGAGTTCGGTGACGGGCACGTCGAGCGCCGTCGCGGCGTTGAACACCCGCGCGCCGTCGAGGTGGACGGGAACGCCGCGGTCGCGGGCGGCGTCGGCCGCCGCCGAGATCTCCTCCGGAGCGATCGCGAGGCCGCCGCGGGCGTTGTGGGTGTTCTCGAGACAGAGCAAGCCGGTCCCCGGCCGGTGGAGGTCCTCCTCGACGTACCCCGCCTCGACCTGCTCCGGCGTCGGCACGCCGCGTTCGGTGTCGAGCACCCGAACCTGCAGGCCGGCGTGCTGGGCGAGCCCGCCGAGTTCGTACTTCACGACGTGGCTCGAGCGATCCGCGAGCACCTCCTGGCCGTGTTCGGTGTGGACGCGGGCGGCGACCTGGTTGCCCATCGTCCCCGTCGGAACGTACAGCGCCGCCTCCGTTCCGACGAGGTCCGCGGCGCGGGACTCGAGTTCGATCACCGTCGGGTCCTCCTCGTAGACGTCGTCGCCGACGTCGGCCTCGAGGGCGGCCTGGCGCATCGGTTCGTCGGGTTTCGTCACCGTGTCCGAGCGGAGGTCGATCATGGGGGGCCGTAGCGGGCGGGCGAAGATATAGGCGGCGTTTACGGCAGCCGCTCGGACGGGCTCCTGTCCGTCAGTTCCGGCAAACCGTGTCAGTCCGCCGTTCGCTCCTCGCGAACCCGCTCGAGCGCCCCGTCGACGGACGCCGAACCGGCGTCCTCGAGGCCGACCCGCACCCGGCCGCTGGTCTCGTCGAAGACGTGGTGGGTGTGCGGGTACGCGATCTCCACGTCGACCTCTGCGAGGCGCTCCCAGGCGCGTTCCTGGACGTCCGAGCGAACCCGCAGCGGCAGGTACGGGCGCTCGACCCAGAAGCGCAGGTCGAGCAACACCCCGTGATCGGCGAACTCGCGGATGAACGCCCGCGGCTGGGCGGTAAACCGCGACTGCCCCACCCGGATGTCGGGGCCGCCGGTGATGACGCCCTCGACGTCGCGGGCGCTTCGCTCGAGCAATTGGCGCGCCGTCTCGAGGTCGCTCTCGTAGGTGACGAGCACCTCGACGGAGGCGCGGACGCGCTCGTCTTCGGCCGAGAGGTTCCGGATGTCGCGTTCGCGCATCGTCTCGTTGGGGACGACCAGAAACGCGTTGTCGAGGGTGAACACCTTGGTGTACCGGAGCGTGACGTCCTCGACGTAGCCGCGCTCGTCCTGCTCGACGAACTCGATCATGTCGCCGATGTCGTAGGGACGGTTGAGCAGGACGAACAGGCCGCTGACGTAGCTCCGGGCCGCGGGCGCGAGAATCGCGCCGGCGATCACGGAGAGCACCGTCACCGACAGCAGGACGTTCCGCGGCTGAAAGCCGAACACGCCCGCGACGGGGACGAGCGCGTACAGCACGAGGACGACTCGGCCGACCAACAGGACGGCTTTGGCGGTGGTTCGCCGGAGGAGTCGCTCCTCGAGTGTGGGTCGGACGCGATCGGCCGCCAGTCCGGAGCCGTACCAGACGGCGAGTGCGACGAGAACCGCCAGAAACCACGAGGTCGCGAGCGTTTCGGAGACGGCGTCGCCGACCGCCGTGATCGCACCGCCCGAGGAGTGTCCTGGGTGCATACTCGGGGCTTTCACGAACGGGCGAAAAGAACCCGACGTGGCAGTAGCCGGCCGCCGCCCGTGAGGGGGCGACGCCGGCGTCTGCGGGCGTTTCGATCCGAAAACGGTATGCCACGCCCGCAGAATTTGCCACGTATGGACCCACGTATCCGCGAGCACGCTGAAATCATCGCGAGCCACTCGGTGGATCTTCGGGAGGGCGACAACGTCGTCATCGACGCCCACCCGGTCGCCGAGGACCTGGTCGTCGCCCTCCACGAGGTCGTCGGCGACTACGGCGCACACCCCATCACCACGAGCCAGCGAACCGGCAAGCGCCAGCAGCGAGCCTACCTCCGCGCGTCGGATGGCGAGTTCGAAACGCCGGAACACGAGCTCGCGCTCATCGAGAACACCGACGTCTACATCGCGATCCGCGCGAGCGACAACGTCACGCAGACCAGCGACGTCTCCCCCGAGACGCAGGCCGCCTACAGCCAGGCCCACCAGCCGATCCTCGCGGAGCGGCTCTCGACGCGCTGGTGTCTCACGCAGTTCCCCGCGCCGGCGAACGCCCAGCTCGCGGAGATGAGCACCGAGGGCTACGAGAACTTCGTCTGGGACGCGGTCAACAAGGACTGGGACGAACAGCGCGACCACCAGGCGAACATGGTCGAAATCTTAGACCCCGCCGACGAGGTGCGGATCAAAAGCGGCGACACCACGGACGTCACGATGTCCGTTGACGGCAACCCCACGCTCAACGACTACGGCGAGCGCAACCTGCCGGGCGGGGAGGTGTTCACCGCGCCCGTCCCCGACAGCGTCGAGGGCGAGGTGCTGTTCGACATGCCGCTGTACCACCAGGGCCGGGAGATCACCGAGGTGTCTCTCGAGTTCGACGGCGGCGAGGTCGTCAGCCACTCCGCGGCGAAAAACGAGGACCTGCTCACCGAGGTGCTCAACACCGACGACGGCGCCCGCCGGCTGGGCGAACTCGGTATCGGGATGAACCGCGACATCGACCGCTTCACGTACAACATGCTGTTCGACGAGAAGATGGGCGACACCGTCCACATGGCCGTCGGTCGCGCCTACGACGACACCGTGGGCGAGGGCAACGAACAGAACGACTCGGCCGTTCACGTCGACATGATCGTCGACATGAGCGAGGACTCGTTCATCGAGGTCGACGGCGAGCGCGTCCAGGAGGACGGAACGTTCGTCTTCGAGAATTGAAGCCGGTCGTCTCCAGCTGTCAGGGGAGCGCCGGCGGCTCCTGGTTCACACGACGTACGAACTCTCGAGATCCGCCGGAGTTATGACCTCGAGATCGTTCCCTTCGAGTTCCGACACCGCCTCGAGGGTCTCCTCGAACGCCTCGCGGGACTCTTCCTCCTCGAGGCGGTAGTAGGCGAGCGTCGTGATGCCGCCGTACTCGGCGGTCAACTCGAGTATCCGCCGTGCGTCGTCGGCCGTCGGGTCCGAGACTCGCGAACAGAGATACGGGTTCGTCACGTACCCGTGTGCGGGGTAACGCCCGGCGAACGCGAGGTCGTGGTGCTCCTCGACGAGGGCGATCGTCTCCTCGTCGTACCTGCCGCCCGGATACGAGAAGTAGCCCGCGTCGTAGCCGTTGTCCGCGAGCCAATCGCGCGCGTCGGCGATCTCGTCCTCCTGGCTGCGGTCTTCGAGCGCCGTCAGGTCGTCGCCGTGGGCGGCCTGGCTCCCGACGACCCAGCCGTCGTCGGCGAGTTCCTCGAGTTGGCCTTCGGTGAGCCGATCGCCGTCGTGTTCGTCCTCCTCGGGGAGCCGTCCCGTCGGGACGAACGCCGCCGCGGGGTAATCGTGCTCCTCGAGCAGCGGCCGGGCGAACGTGTGGTGGGTCTCGTAGCCGCCGTCGAGGTGGATCATCACCTGCCCCGCGTTGGGTCGGTCGACCGTGTGGAGGTCGTCGACTCGAAGCTCGCCGCCGCCGTCGGAGCCGACCCAGAAGGCGATCTGGATCTCGACGATTTCGCTCAGATCGGGGTCGTCGTCGACCTCGGCGATGCCGAAGTTGCCGCGGGCGAACGGTAGCCCGCCGCCGACGTACTGGCGGAAGTCGATTCGGCCCCCGTCGTCGTCGAGCAGCTGGATCAGGGTCTCGCCACCCTCGGGCGTCGCCATCGCCAGCCCGGGGTGGCGGTCGGTGAAGTCCGTCGGGTCGTCGAGTTCGCGGACGATGCGAACCTGATCGCCCTCCTCGTCGGCCTCGAGCAGCGCCGACTGCGAGCCGGTGTACGACTCCTCCTCGTCGGCCGACAGCGAACCGACGACGGCCGACCAGGCGTCGAGATCCTCGAAGTCGTCGAACGAGTCCGTCTCGGCGTCCGTCGACTCCGTTTCCGTCTCCGTGTCGTCGTCCACCGGCTCGTCGTCGGTCGCCGAGTCGTTCGTCGGGCTCTCGTTCCCTGGGTCGTCGTCGTCGGCGCTCATACAGCCAGCGACCGCGATCGCGGCCGCCGTCGCGACGTAGGTGCGTCGTTTCATGGCGACCGGACCCGCAACAGGCCGCCGTATTGTTATATTACTGGTACGAAAAGCACCGTGAACGGACACTCGTGGTTCCCGACCATTACCGCCACTAACCTACTCGTACCGCAACATAAGCGCGGCCGAAAACTCTACCGAGTAATAGTGTATTAGCGACGGGCTCCGCGCTCTCTTCTCGCCGCTCGAGTTCGGGTTTCCGCGCCGCTCGGCCATCGCTCGACGGTACTTCGCGGGAGTTCGTTCGCGACGACGAGCGGTGTCTCGAGCGGGGACGAGTCACCGCCGCCCAATCACGACGCTTAACCCGACGCAGTAATATTTGATTACCGATGCAGCGACTGCACGCTCGCTACCCGTTCCTCGCGGCCGCCCGGGACGCCGTCGCCTCGGAGACGGTCGATCTGGCGACGGTCGTCGAACAGGATCGGGCCGTCGTCGACCGCGCCCGAGAGCGCGTGGTGGGCGCGCTCGAGGACGGCGAGATCGGCGACCCCCACCGGGACGTCCGCGTCGAGTTGCTCTCCTATCCGGTCGCCCGCGTGCTCGTCTCGCTGGTCGCCGAACGGATCCTCGTCCGGAAGTACGCCCGGGCCGAGGCGAGCGCCGCCTTCGAGCGGTTCACCGCCGACCTCGAGACGACGACCGAACTCCAGAGCGTCGAGTCGGCGGAACTCGACCTCGAGGCGCTGCTCGCGGAGTTCGATCTTCGCGAGTCGGTCGTCGAAACAGAAACCGGCTACGGGATCGCCGTCGGCACCTACCTGCCGCTGGCGGCCGACCTGTGGGAGGACGAGTGGCGCCTGGTCAACCGGGCGCTCGTCCGCGGCGAGGTGCCCGTCGACGAGGGAGAGCTTCGAACCCTGCTCCGGGAGGCGATCCGCGAGCGCGTCCAGGAGGGACTCCCGTTCGACGTCCCGCCGGCGATCGCGACCGCCCTCGAGGACGACGTCGAGGAGATCCGGGCGGTGCTCGCCGAGCTGGACCTGACCCGGGAGATCGACACGGTGGTTCCTGACCTGTTCCCGCCGTGCATGAAGGCCCTACTCGATGCGATTCAGAAGGGCGAGCACCTGCCACATCACTCCCGCTTTGCGATCACCGCCTTCCTGACGAGCATCGGGATGAGTACGGACGACATCGTCGACCTCTACCGGGTGAACTCGACGTTCGGCGAGGAGATGACCCGCTACCAGACCGACCACATCCGCGGGGACACCTCGCCGACGGACTACTCGCCGCCGTCGTGTGCGACGATGCAGTCCTACGGCGACTGCGTCAACAAGGACGACCTCTGTGAGCGCATTCCGCACCCGATGGCCTACTACGAGAACCGACTCGACGACGCAGACGAGGACGACCTCGAGGACTGGCGCGAGACCGCGGTCGACGGCGACGCCTGAGCGCCTTCTATACGCGCGAGAACACACTCTCGGACCGCCCTGGTGTACGTTTACCGGTGAGTGCCGACCGAGGGGGTAGTACCGCGGCCCGTCTCAGGCCGCGTTCTTCGTTTCGGCGTCCTCTTCCTCGAGACCGTCTTCGGGATCGTTCAGGGCGTAGGCGAGCCCGACGCCGATAAATGTCAATAATATTATGAATCCGATGATCGCGCCGACGAGCATCTCGCCACCCTCGGCGGTGAGTTCGGTGTCGTTCACCGTGTAGTTCGTTCCGATGCCGACCATGACGCCGATCATCAGGGCCACGGCGGTGACGGCGACGACGATTTCGATGATGCGCTCGCGCTCGAGCATTATACAACGCCTTTCCTCGGGGTCGCCAAAAGCGTATCGAACCCCCCGTACCGCCGATTTTCGGCGGCTGGACCACGCAGGCGGGCCCGTTATGCCTCTCGAGCGCCTACCGTATTCGAATAGCCGGACGAACGCACACACCCACCTCCGACGCAACCCATGAACACACGAGCGTCACCGAAAGCATCGCTACCCCTGCCGATCGACAGCCACCTCGACGAGCGCTCGCGCCGCGCACGCACCGAACCGATGTCGGTGCTCTCACTCGGCGACGGCCTCTACGAGGTCGAAGCGGCCAGCGGCAGCACCTACCTCGTCGATATGGACGCCGGGCGGTGTACCTGTCCGGATCACGTCTTTCGCGACGTGCGCTGTAAACACGTCCGGCGGGTCGCCATCGAGATCACCGAAGGCCGCACCCCGCCACCGGGCGAGAGGGCGGTTCCCTGTACGGACTGTGAACGCACCGTCTTCGTTCCCGAGGACGCCAGCGGGCCGTTCTACTGTCCGGCACACACCGTCTTCCCCGGCGACGCCGTCCGCGACCGCGAGACGGGCGACCACCTCACCGTCGTCGACGTCTCCGATCTGCGCGCCGACGCGGTCCACATCACCGCGGCCGACACGACCGTCGCCGACTACGGAACCAACGACCGCTACGACCCCGACGACCCCGTCGTCGGCGCGATCTACCCCCACGCCCGCGTCGCGAAAAACGGCGTCGTCCCCGACGCACTCCGGGTGTACGTCTTCCCGCGAACGCGACTCGAGAAGGTGACTCGAGAACCCGTGCTCGGCTAGCTACCAGCAATGCGACCGCCGCCCCCTGATCGCCGACCACCGTCGAGTTCGAACCTCGTTAGCGGTTTCTAGTACGTGATACTCGCTGTGTCGTTGCTCAACAGTCAGGGACGCAGTGGTCGCGACAGCTATCGTACTCGGCGTACGTTTCGGCTTCTTCGAAGCACGTTTCGCGGTCGAAGGTGCCGTCGTCGCGGTAGTAGTTGGTGCGGTGGGGGTGGGTCACCTCGTAGTCGTCGTCGGCCGCGTAGTCGTGATCCGGGTCGTGCTCGCGGGTTTCGTCGCGCTCGTCTTCGACCGTCACCCGCACGTCGTGTTCGTGATAGTGCTCGTGGATGTGCTCGTGCCGGTGCTCGATCGGGCGGGCGCGGCGTTTCTTCTCGACCCGAGCGGGCGGGGCGGACTCGGTTTCGGGCTCGGTGTGGCGTGTACACGGGTCCGAACCGGTGTACCCCGCCGACCGCTGGCTGATGGCGACGTTGAGGTCGCAGTGTTCGTTCGCGAGGTGTGTCACGCTGCCGGTAAAGAAGACGGTGACGCGCTGGCCGCCCCGGATCTCGAGACCGATCTCGCTGTCGAGGAACTCGGTCTCCTCGAGTGGCATGTACCGCTCGAGGCTGACCTTCCCGCTGGCGGCGAAGTACACTTCACGCGGGCAGTCCGAGCAGTTCTGGAACGTGATGCTCGAGGGTGCCCAGTCGCAGACGCCGTCGTCGCGACAGCCCACGGGTTTGCCGGTGCCACATGGATAGGTACAGACGCGGCCGTCGGTGTAGCGCCCGCCGGCCGTCGGCGGGTAGTCGCCGTCATCGTCACCGTCGTTTCCGGCCACGGTGCCGGCAATCGTGCCGACCGTGGCGGCACCGACCGCACCCAGAAGTGTCCGTCGACGGAGTGTATTCGCTGCTCCCATTGAACTGGGTAGTTACAGTTTGTCTCGGTATATAATGGTTCTACACACTCGTGTTGATATCTCTCGTTCGAGGAGCGTGGTGAGCGGTCGGATCGGACTCCATCTTTGTGGAGTTCCTCGACCACGCAGCCGAACGTGTGGGAGAGCGTCGGGACCAACGATAACACCGGGTGGCAACGTTCCGTTCAGAGACGACCGTGACGCTACCGCCGCAGCGGACCGTGGAGAGTCAGTACGGGGGACGAGAGCATCGGGTCGAAAACGACATCAGGTGTCCGGCGGAGTCGCCGTTGCTCGTTTTATAGTTCCACGGTCGGACAGGGGGTGAGACGGGGGAACCGGTTCCCCGATACCCCTGGTGTATCATGACGAGTTGGGTGCCCCACAGGGATGGCAATGGTGTCACGAGTGGGGTAATTGTCTTCGCTGTCGACCGTGAACCGGTGGCAGGGATGGTGCCTCTGACGCCCTTGCGGGCACGTGAGACCAAGCGACGAGGGGTTATTGAACGTGAGGATTATACCACTGTGTTATCGCTTCTT
The DNA here is from genome assembly GCF_024362525.1 of Natrononativus amylolyticus. Classification (GTDB taxonomy): domain Archaea; phylum Halobacteriota; class Halobacteria; order Halobacteriales; family Natrialbaceae; genus Natrononativus; species Natrononativus amylolyticus. Next base: position 2,794,613 of record NZ_CP101458.1, on the reverse strand, counting down.
CAAGCGAGTTGGGAGTGAATACACGGTGAATTCGAGTCTATTGCACTCTATGAAATCCAGTTACAGAGAGTATCGTACCGACTGAAACGAGTTACCCACTGATCGAACGGTGGCTGTGCGATCGGGTGTGCAGTGACGTTCAGCGGCTACTAGAGAACCGCCCAGATTGTGAACTACGCCGTCGGCTCACTTCGTTCGTCGCCGTCTAGTTCAAATCCGGACTCTCCACTATTCGTTCCTCACGTCCGTTCGTCACAGAATAGTGGGACCGCCCGGATTTGAACCGGGGTCACGGGCACCCAAGGCCCGAAGTATACCAGGCTAACCCACGGTCCCGCATCGTCATTTCCGGACGGACGATATAAAGGGTTTCGTTCCGTGACGGAACCGATTTCAGGCCCGAGCACCTGGCTCAACGTATGGTTACCGGCCTCGAGATCCTGCTCTTACTGCTCGTTGTCGCCTTCTTCGTCGGCGCAACCCGCATTATTCGAACCGTCCAGCCGTTCATCGTTAACACGGTCGTCGGCCTGATTACGCTCTTTCTGGCCGAAGCGATCTTCGGCCTCGAGGTCGCCGTCACCGTCGTTGCACTCGTCATCGTCGCGATCGGCGGCTTTCCCGGTGCGTTGCTGGTGATCCTGCTCGCGCTGTTCGAGATCGCGTTCGTCCCGTAGTGGCGACCCGCCGTCGACTCCGGGCCGGAACACGGTCGTCAAGTGCCGCGCTGTGACGTCTCACGCCGATGAACGCCTCCCTCGTTCCGAGACCGTCCGACCACCGCGGTTCTGATAAAGGCACGCGTCCTCCGTACGAGGTAGATGCTGCCCGACCAACTCGACCGCACGGACATGGCGATCCTCCACCTGCTCCAGACGGACGCCCGAAACGCCACCACCGAGGAGATCGGAGAGCGCGTCGGACTTTCGTCCAGTTCCGTCGCCACCCGGATACGGGCGCTCGAGGACGAGGGGATCATCACCGGCTACGCGCCGGTCATCGACTACGAAGCCGCGGGGTTCGACCATCACGTGCTCATCAGAGCGACCGTCCCCGACGACGACCGCGATTCGATCGTCGAGAACGCGATCGAGATCTCGAACATCATCGCCCTCCGGGAACTGGTGACCAACGAGGGAAACGTGCTCGTCGAGGTCATCAGCCCGACGCAGGAGGGCGTCGAGGCGGCGATCGCGGAACTGAACGATCTCGAGATCGAGGTGCTGGATACGGAACTGCTGAAAACGGAGTTCACACAGGCGTTCGGTGCCTTCGGGGAGAAGTACGTGGTCGAAAGCGGGGAGTAATCCACCCGGCCGACCGCTGGTGGAAATTTTCCGGGACGTACTATATACCCGCGAGAAAACGCTAGATCCACGACAGCTTTTACCCCATCACGCCGGTAGCCCGAGGCGATGAGTGAGTCTGCACCTCCATCCGAACGCGGCGCGATGAGCCTCACGGTTATCGAAGCGATCGCGGCGGCAAAGTCGACGACTCCGGCGGAGCTGACGCCGCCGCTCTACGAGGCGATCGATCCGGAGGCGCTAAACGTGATCCTTCAGTCGGGTCACGGAGACAGCGTCACGGTGACCTTCGAGTACCAGGAGTTCGAGGTGACCGTTAGCGATTCCGGCGACGTTTCCGTCACTCCCGCAGAGAACGCGACCGCCGGTTCTCGAGCGGACGATCCCCAAACGCAGACACACGACTGAACGCGGGGGTCGTTCGAACCCTACGGCGACGGCCGGCGAACGGTGCTCGCGGGAGCGGCGACCGTCGGGCGTCGTCGCGACGCTCGAGCATCCGAAGTGCGATCACCACCGACCGATCGGAGTCTCCCTCCTCGATTCGGCCGGGCACACCCGCCGGATCGGTAGACTCTGTGCTTCGGCGCGGCCGTGTCAGTCGCTCGTTTTCAGCGGTTCGCGGTATCGGTACGGGGACGCCGGTTACAGCTCCGAATCTCGCAACTCGATATCCGCGATCAGGTCGTAGGGGTGGGCCTCCTTGCGAATCCCGTCGACGAGGGTGAACGCCTGACCCGGATTGAGGAAGTGCTGGGTGATCACTCGGCCGAGCGGCGTCGGTTCGAAGCCGTCGATGAACTCGTACTGTAACAGCTTGCCGAGGGCGTGTTTCGTCGGCACGTTTCCGAGCATCCGGTCGTTGAGCCGTTTGGCCGCCTTACCACCGACGGTGACGTTCGCGAGCGTCTCTTCGATCGCGGCGTCCTCGTCGTAGCGGGTCATCACCGGTTCCATCTCCCCCTTTAGCAGTTTGAACGCCACCTCGTCCTCCGTCATCTCCATCGAGTTGTGGTAGGCACAGTCGGGTTCGACGAGGACGTACACTGTCCCCTGATCGTGGTAGTCCGGGCGACCGGCCCGGCCGAGCATCTGGTGGAACTCCTGGACGGAAAGCCACTCGATCCCCATCGCCAGCGAGTCGAAGATCACCTGCGAGGCCGGGAAGTCGACCCCGGCGGCGAGCGCAGCAGTGGTGACCACCGCCGCCAGCTCCTGGTCGGCGAACTTCCGCTCGACGGTCTTGCGGCGCCTGTAGTCGAGCCCCGCATGGTAAGGGGCGGCCGAGTACTCGAGTTTCCGCGAGATCTCGTGACACCGTCTGCGGGAGTTGGTGAAGATGATCGTCTGTCCACGGTACCCCTTCGAGGATTCGGTGTCGAACGCCCGCCTGACGAGTTTGTTCTCGACGTTGACTTTCTCCTGGCCGTCGGCGAAGGTGACGTGGCGTTCGATCGGGACGGGTCGCTCCTCGAACTCGATGAGTGTTGACTCGAGGGCCGCCGCCAGCTTCTCGGGGTTGCCGACGGTCGCCGAGAGGTAAATCCACTGTGCGCCGCCGTACTCCTCCCGCTGCGCGGTGCGTCGCTCCGTGGTGTACTTGAGTCTCGAGATGAGCCCGTCGAGGCGGTGGCCCCGCTCGTCCTCTTTGAGGGTGTGGACCTCGTCGATGACGACGGTGCCGATGTCGCCCATCTCCTTGCCCGTCCGCAGGGCGTGGTCGATCCCCTCGTAGGTGCCGACGATCACGTCCGCGCCGGGGTCGAACCGGTTGCCGTCGTCGTTGATCCGGCTCGCGCCGACCCGGATGGTGACGTCGACCAAGTGGCCGTACTCCTCCCGGAAGTCCTCGTACTTCTGGTTCGCGAGCGCCACGAGGGGGACGAGAAACAGCATCTTCCCCTTCCCGTTGAGCACGCGGTTGATCCCGGCCATCTCGCCGACGAGCGTTTTCCCGGTCGCCGTCGCGCTCACGACGAGCTGGTCGTCTCCGTCAAAGAGGCCGTTTTCGACCGCGAGACTCTGGACCGGGAGCAGCGTCTCGAAGCGGTCCTCGAGCAGCCCCTGTAAGCCTGGATGGAGGTTCAGCGAGTCGACCCGGACGGGGTCGACCTCGTCGGTCGTCGCCGAAATCGTATCGAACTTCGTCAGGTCGGGGTCGAGGCGACCCTTGAGCAGGTTGACGATCCGCTCGAGGTCCTGAACCTCGAGCATCAGCTCCTCGAGGCGCTCTTTCGCGGCGCCGGTGACGTTCCCGACGTAGGAGAGTTCCCGCTCGAGCTCGCGCTCGGCGCAGTCCGTACAGATCCAGTCTGCGCCGTCCCGAACGGCGGTTCCGGTCGTCACCGGGGAGTACCGGCCCGCCGAGGCGCAGTACCGACAGGTGCGGACGACCTTGGCCTCGAGCTGGTAGCCGTCGAGCATCTCCTGGAGCTCCCGTCGCCCCCGCTTCGAGGTCTGCTCGGAGATCCGAATCCGGGCCGCCCGGCGGGCGAGTTCGACGAACTCGTCGGGTCGGCGGGGCTCCTCGCTGGAGCCGCGCTTGATGCGAAACTTGCTCGGGCGGGGGCCGGCCGCGGTCTCCGAGAGGCCCAGCTTCGCCCGGAACAGCCGCTCGTCGTCGCGGGTGACGACCACGAGGTAGTCCGACCCGGTCTCGTGACAGAAGAGCGTCTCGACGTCTGGGACCTGCTTCGACACTGGGAAAACCTACTCGAGCGGCGTACTTGAGCGGTTCGACTTCGTGATATCGCCCGCCGGTACCACCGACCGAAGCTGCTCACCCGCCGGCCGCTCGCTACTCGACCAGGTCGATCTCGTCGTCGCCGTTGGGAACCGCACAGATGAACGCGCCCGCCTCGTCGCCCTCGTTTCGGTACCAGTGGACGGTGTCGGCGGGGATCAACAGCGAGTCTCCCGCTTCGACCGCGTACTCTTCGTCTCCGATGCCGACGACGTACTCGCCCTCGAGGACGTACTGCTCGTGTTCGACGGCGTTCGTGTGTTTCGGGACCTCCGTTCCCGGCTCGAGGGTGAACCGCCGGATCGCGAAGTTCGGCGCGCCGTGTTCTTCGGCGATCAGGACGCCCTTCTCGAGGCCGTCTGCGGCGTCGACTGACTCGTACTCGATCTCCTCGCCCCGTCGGAGCAGTGGCTCGGCCATAGCCGTACCTGGGATGTCGTGGTACTAAAACCGACAGGATCGGCCGCGTCGCCACTCCCGGGTGTGAAATACAGTCAGTGAAGTGCCGATACTACCGCGAATTCGCCTTACAGGCGCTCGACGTTCGTCGCGCGCGGGCCCTTGGGGGCCTGCTCGATGTCGAACTCGAGTTCCTGTCCTTCCTCAAGGTCCGGGCCGCCGATGTCTTCCATGTGGAAGAACACGTCGTCGTCCGCGTCCTCAGTCTCGATGAATCCGTAGCCGCCAGTGTCGTTGAAGAAATCAACGGTTCCTTTCGCCATTGCTTCTGAACGGAGTGGCCGCCCACGGTTAACTCTTGTGTTGTGGCCATCCCGTTTCGAGCCGTCGACATCCGCTCCGGACTACCGCTCGCTCCGGGAGCCATCGCCGCCCTCGAGTCTGTGAACCGCCATCGAGACGAAGTAGACGAGGATAAAGAGGAGAAAGCCGACGACGAGGCCGACGAGCTCCCGCGTTCCGAGGCCGCTCGGACTGGTCAGCGCGAGCAGAACGAGCGCGAGGACGAACACGAACAGGGTGAACACGCCCACGGCGTAGTAGAACCCGGTGTCGCTCTCGAGGTACCCCCAGAGGTGATCCCAGATCGGCGGCCGTGGCATACGTCGTCTTTCGGACCGAGAGACAATAACCTGACGTCAGCGGTCAGTACAGCAGACTCGCGGCGGCGTCCGCCTCGGACTCCGGAAGCCGTCTTGCGATCTCGGGCGGGCGGGTTTCTCCCTCGAGGTTGACAAGGTACGCCCGCCCCGGCGCGTCGCCGTAGACGCCGTGGACGTCGTAGACGAAGCCGTACACCGCGACGTCTGCCGGCATATCCGCCGAGTTCCGCAGGAACCGCGCCTGGTAGTCGACGTTGTACTCGACGAGCTGGTTGACGGTCGTCCACTCGTCGTCCTCCTCGATGAGGTCGCTCTCGAGGGCCTCCTCGACGACCGGGACGAGCATCTCGACCCACTTCGCGACGCCCTGCGGTTCGGGCGGCTCCGCTCCCGTCGCGACGCGGTAGGCGGCGGTGACGGCACCGCAGCCGGTGTGGCCGACGATGGCGACCGCGTCCGTCCCCGTGTGATAGACCGGATACAGCAGGCTCCCGTCGACGATGCGCTCGCCCCGGTGGTCGTCCCAGACCTGATTGCCGATGTTGCTCGGCGTGAAGACGGCGCCCGGCCGGTCGGTGTGCCACATCCCCTCCTGGGAGACGCGCGAATCCGAACAGCAGATCGTCACCACGTCCGGGTGCTGTTCGTCTTCTACCGGCGCGAAGTAACCGTCCGGAAGCTCGGCCGCGTGGGCCCGGTTACCCGCGAGCAACTCGAGTAGTACCTCGTCCATACGCGCAACTGGTATCGCGCACGGACAAAACGATTGTTCATCGCCTGCGTGTGAACGGTCGCGAGGACCGTTCACGCGACCGTTCAAACGAGTCCACGGTCGTTCATTCCGTAAAGTCGTCTCAACGACCGTTCATCTGGGTGAAGTTTCATCGGGTCTTATACGATCGCTCCGCACTGGCCAGCGTACGATGACTGACGACCTTTCGTGCCGTCTCGAGCACCACCTCGAACAGGCGCTCGAGCACAGCGACGACGAGACGACGCGGTACCACCTCCGGGAAGCGTTACACCTGCTGCAGACGTAATCGATCCGCCGACGGCCGACCGACTGTCCGTCTCCGATCTACGAGCGCGCTTGCTTGCGTATCGGACGATCAGTTCGCTCTCGAACGGCCAGAGTGGCCGCCGTCAGGATTCGAATCCTGCTGAGACGTTTCTGAGGTGTGACTCGCCGGCGTCGGTTCGCTGCGACCACGTGGGCTGCGAGGACTCACTTGTCGATCGCGGTCGAGCGATCACCGCCGCTCCATCAGCACGTACAGCGCCGATAGACCCACGAGATAGACCGTGATGCCTCCGAGAACGACCCACATGATCGGGTTCGCCGAATCCACGTCACCCCAGGATCGAGCAAACCCGACGAGTAGCAATCCGAACCAGATGACCAGACTCTCGATTGGAATTTTGGCTGCACTCCTGCGGGTTTCGAACGCGAAGAAGACGCTGACGACGCTGAACACGAAGGCCCATCCCAGCAACACCCGGGCGGTGAGTGGGCTTACTGCCCACGGCCACCGGTCGATCATCGGCTCCGGCCAGACGAACAGAATCAGGATCGCCGCCGTCAGCACGACGCCGACGAAACCGCTCGTCCACCGGACGACGGACGGAACCGCCGCGTCGTCGGGCGAACCGTTCCCGGTGGTCGTTTCTCCTCCCGTTACGTAACCGGGTGCCGGTTTCCCGGGATCGGTCCGACCGTTGTACACCCAGAGGGCAGGAATGAGGACCGGCGTCACCACGTAGAGAAACACCCACAGCCACGTGGAGAAGTGGCCGTGCGTGAAGGCGTCCCAGTGGAGGACCGTCGCGACCCCCATTGCGAGGGTGAACACGGCGATGCCGGGAAACAGGACGTGAACGCGATGCCACTCGTCGGTCGTGACGACTCGGTAAAAGAAGTACACGCCGGCACCGTACCCGGCCCCCATCAGCAGCGGAGTGAGATCGGGGGAGATCCCCCAGGCGAAGTACCGTTCCGTGCTACCCGGCGCCCCGTACAGTGAGACGAACGCCAGGAACAACACCGGAGCGATCACGTACCCGCTCCACCGTGTAATTCTGAGCACCCGGTCGTCGCGGGGAATCCCATCGCCCTGGGTTGTGTCGACCGACCGCTTGCGTATGCGCTCTCCCATGACATGTGTTTGCACACAACAATCATAACTCTGCCTGTGTGGACGGCGGCCACCAACCTTCGTCTGCGCCGTCGCAACTGGACAACTATACGGTAACAACATTGTACACCTGTCGCAATGTTCGCAGTTCTCGTTCGCGTTGCTAACTCCGAACCGCGTTTCGTCCCACGGCCGGGTCGGCACTGACTTTCAGTGGCCGCTATCGGTCACGGTCGATTCAATCGAGGTCGTAACTCTCCCGGTAGCCGAGTCGACGCCCGAGGGGCGCGAGGAGGCGAGCGAGTTTCTTCTGAACCGTGACGGGGACTCCCGTCGGGTACAACTGGTCTGGATACGCCGCCACAGTCACCGCGAACTGGAGCGGCTTTAGCCGCCCGTCCTTCCCCGTTTCACCCCTCTGTGCGAGAACGTACAGCGTCTCCGTGAGTTCCTGTGCGTCGAGCGCCGGACGAAACTCCAGCACGACGCGACTCGGCTCGGCGAGCGGGTTCCAGACCCGGTGAGGAACCCCCGCCGGAAGCGTTACGGTGTCGTCCGGTCCGAGTATCTCCTCGCGGCCTTCGAACGCGACGCCCAGCCCTCCCGAGAGCACCCGCCAGCGTTCCGACTGCTGTGGGTGAACGTGCTCCGTCGGGAAGTCGATCGGCCACGGTTCGTGCTCGAGACCGAGCGCTTTCCCGACCGCTTCGTCGCCAGGGTGGAACGTGAGTTCGAACCTGACGAACTCACCCTCCGTTTCGTCCGACGTTTTCCGGGTGACGAGCGGGTTCTCCCCGCGGTCCGGCTGTCGAGTAGACATGGTGTGGGAGTCTTCCGGTTAGGTCGATGTCCTGTGTAGAGTTAACATCTCTCATTAGTCGTTCGATCCGTGGCAGGGACCGGACGACGCGAGTGCCGTCCCCACGACCTCGGTGTCACGCCCGCCGTTCGAAACGTCTGGGCGGAAAGCGCCGCCGCGATGGACCTTCACTCGACGACGGGGCGGTCGTCGTCGCGTTCGCCGATCCGCCGGCGAACGATGTCCAGTTGCGGTGGGGTTTCGAGATCAGCCGCTGACTCGTGGCCGGCCGACCCGTTATTCGCGTTCGGCCGTCCGGAGCGTTTCGGCCGCCTCCTCGAGCGAGTCTACGGGACCATCGCGCTCGTACTCGTAGAGGAGCCACGTGTCGGCCTCGTTTGTGGCGACGGCAGCCGCACGGTCGGCGACGCCGGTCTCGAGACCGACGTCCTTGACGCGCGCTACACCCACAGGGCAGCTCGACCTTCAGTCGAGTCCGGTAACTTCTCGAGTGAGAGTCGCGTAAAATCCGGATACCGCCTCCCGGATTATGAACTACGCCCGAGAACCTGCTCGCTTCGCTCGCAGAACCTCGGTCTAGTTCAAATCCGGGCGGGAGCATTTTCACTGCTCACGTTGTTCGCAGAAAAATGCCGCCTCCCGGATTTGAACCGGGGACAGCTCGATCTTCAGTCGAGTGCTCTCCCAGTCTGAGCTAAGGCGGCGCACCTCAACCTCCGTCGATGACGTAAAAAAGGATTTCGAATGCCGGCCGTTTCGTCGCCACGCTCGTAGTTCCCGCCTCGAGCGGCGTCAATCGGCGCCTAAGCAACCATTATGCAGACCGGACAGTCTCGCGAAGATAAGGGGCTCAAGCCCTGTCTGTTGGATTTGCGGATATTCAAGACACCCTTTTGCGGCCGGAGAGATTCTATTGTGTTATGGAAGCGCTTACCACGGATAAGGAGTCATCGAGATTGACTGCTGATACGATTCTCGAGTTGCTCGCCAACCGGCGTCGGCGATACCTGCTCTACGCGCTCCGTGGGTACGACCAGCCGATCGAACTCTCGTCGCTGGCCGAACAGGTCGCCGGCTGGGAGCACGATGTCCCTCCCGAGGAGGTCGCCAAGAACGAGTACAAGAGCGTTTACGTCTCGTCCGTGCAGTGTCACGTTCCCAAACTCGCCGACGCGAACGTCGTCAACCACGACGAGAACAACCACTCCGTCATCCTCTCGGAGAACGCAACCCAGCTCGAGCCGTACCTCCGGCTGGTAATCAAGGACGAACCGGAGAACTCGAGGCTCCACGCGGAGCTCCAGGCGGAATCCGGCGACGGGCTCATCGGCCAGCTCCGGGCTCGACTGACTCACTGACCGATGAGCCGGCTGTGCACCGATTTCGACCGCCAGTCTTCTCTACGTTCGTTTTCTCGCGGTGCTATTTTTTCGTCAGTAGTAGGCTCGGGCGGGTTCGAACTACGCGAAGACGGTCCCGCTCGCCTCGTTTCGCTCGGCTTCGCGGGCTGCGACTTCTCTACTTCGAACCCGCCACTCGCATCACGGCGCTGTCGCTCACGTACTTGTTCGCGACAGCAACAGTGGGCTCGGGCGGGTTCGAACCACCGACCTCGGCCTTGTAAAGGCCGCGTCATAACCAGCTAGACCACGAGCCCGTACGCTACTGAAACCGGCGCGCCCGAATAACCTTTACTTTCTCGTCCCACAGTGACACTGGATGAACCGCGAGACCGTCTGGAAGTCCCTCCTGTTCGCCGCCGTCGCGGTGTTCGTCGGGTTCGTACTCGTCCAGATCGGTCTCCTCCCGTCGCCGTTCACCGAGGACCGGGCGACCGTGACCGTCGTCGACGGCGACAACTCGACGCTGGCGACCGTCGACGCCGACGTCGCCGACACCTGGCGGGAGCGCTACACGGGACTCAGCGACCACGACTCCCTCGAGAACGGCTCCGGAATGCTGTTCGTCCACTCGAGCGGGGACGAGCGCACCTACGTCATGCGAGAGATGGACTTCGACATCGACATCATCTTCGTCGGAAGCGACGGCGAGATCACGACGATTCACCACGCGCGGGCGCCCGAACCCGGCGAGGACGGCGAGGATCTGCGCTACTCGGGGCGAGCGCAGTGGGTGCTCGAGGTGCCTCGGGGCTACGCGAACGAAACCGGCATCGACGTCGGCGACGAGGTTCGCATCGAGTACGAGTAGCGGGGTATTTCGATTCGTAGGCAACGTTTATTGCTGACCGTCCATTCAGTCGGGGTAATGAGCAGCGTCGACTGGGAAAAAGACGATCCGTTCGAGGAGCAACGGGAGAACATCGATAGCCCGATGCGCCGGTTGCTCTTCGAGTTCGGTCGTCCCTACTGGTTCTCCGTGACTGTTGGAACGCTCGCGAGTATCTTTGCGAGGGCGCTCGATCTTCTCCCCGCGCTCCTCCTCGGTGTGGCGATCGACTCCCTGTTCGGCGACGCGCTGTTTCACGACCAGGTGCCGCTGAGCGCCCTCCCCGAATCCTGGCTGCCCGCGACCCAGGACGGCCAGTTCTGGTTCGTCGTCGTCGCCATCGCCGGCTCGTTCGCGCTCGGGGCGATCTTTCACTGGGTCCGCAACTGGGGCTTTAACTCGTTCTCCCAGGACATCCAGCACGACGTCCGGACGGCGACCTACGACAAGATGCAGCGTCTCGACATGGAGTTCTTCTCGAACAAGCAGACGGGGGAGATGATGTCGGTGCTTTCGAACGACGTCAACCAGCTCGAGCGCTTTCTCAACGACGGGCTGAACTCGGCGACGCGGCTGATCGTGATGGTCGTCGGAATCGGCTTCCTGCTGTTCTGGCTCAACCCGCAGCTGGCGTTGATCTCGCTGGCACCCGTGCCGCTGATCGCGATCTTCACCTACATCTTCGTCAAGAAGATCCAGCCGAAGTACGCCGCCGTCCGCTCGTCGGTCGGAAAAGTCAACTCCCGACTCGAGAACAATCTGGGCGGCATTCAGGTGATCAAGTCCTCGAACACCGAGGAGTTCGAGTCCGACCGCGTCGACGACGTCTCGCGCAAGTACTACAACACGAACTGGGGCGCCATCTGGCTGCGCATCAAGTTCTTCCCCGGTCTCCAGCTGATCTCGGGGATCGGCTTCGTCCTGACGTTCGTCGTCGGCGGCTACTGGGTGTTCACGGGGACGGCGCCGGGGCCGTTCACCGGTACGCTGCAGACCGGGACGTTCGTCATCTTCATCCTCTATACCCAGCAACTCGTCTGGCCGATGGCGCAGTTCGGGCAGGTGATCAACATGTACCAGCGCGCCGAGGCCTCGAGCGAGCGCATCTTCGGTCTGATGGACGAACAGGGGCGCATCGAGACAGACAGCGACGCGGACCCGCTCGAGGTACAGAACGGCTACGTCAAGTACGACGACGTCACGTTCGGCTACAACGACGAGGAGACGATCCTCGCAGACGTCAGCTTCGACGTGCCGGGCGGCGAGACGCTCGCGCTGGTCGGCCCGACCGGCGCCGGCAAGTCGACGGTCCTCAAGCTCCTCTTGCGCTTACACGACGTCGACGAGGGGTCGATCCGGATCGACGGTCAGGACATTCGGGACGTCTCGCTACCGAGCCTGCGCCAGTCGATGGGCTACGTCGGCCAGGAGTCGTACCTCTTCTACGGCACCGTCGAGGAGAACATCACCTACGGCACGTTCGACGCCAGTCGCGAGGAGATCGTCGAGGCGGCCAAGGCCGCCGAAGCCCACGACTTCATCCAGAACCTCCCCGACGGCTACGACACGATGGTCGGCGAGCGCGGTGTCAAACTCTCCGGCGGCCAGCGCCAGCGGGTCGCCATCGCCCGCGCGATCCTCAAGGACCCGGACATCCTGATCTTAGACGAGGCGACCAGCGACGTCGACACCGAAACCGAGATGCTGATCCAGCGTTCGATCGACCGGCTCACCGAGAACCGGACGACGTTCGCGATCGCCCACCGGCTCTCGACGATCAAGGACGCCGACAAGATCGTCGTCCTCGAGGGCGGCGAGATCGTCGAGCGGGGCACGCACGACGAACTGCTCGCCAACGACGGTCTCTACGCCCACCTCTGGGGGGTCCAGGCCGGCGAGATCGACGAACTCCCCCAGGAGTTCATCGAACGCGCCCAGCAGCGGACCGCCCGCACCGAGGCGCGCCAGGACGACTGATCAGAAGGAGTCCTCTTCGTCCTGGCCCTCCTGGCCGGGTGCGCCCTCTTCCTGTCGGTCCTCACCCGGCGCCGGGGGCGTTCGGTCGCTGTAGTTCTTCCGGCCGATCGCCTCGTCGCCGACCATGTTCATGATCGCCTGCTCGACCTCGTCGTAGGAGGCGTACTCGTCCTCGTTCAGCGGCTCGAGGAGTTCGCCGAAACTCGTCTCGTCCGACGCGAGATCGATCGTCTCGTCGCCGTAGGCCTCGAGCAGTTCGTCCTGGCTCGCCGGGTAGTCGTGGTTCTGTAGCTGCGTGCCCAGCTCGCCCAGTTCGACGCCCTGCTGACGGGTTTCGTCGTCCATGTGTGGTCAGTCGGGAGGCGGCCGGTTACCGTTTCACCCTGCTATCGCGTGTGTTCACTCGAGGCCGAGCCGTCGGCTACAAGACTTCCCACCTCGTTGCCGTCTGCATGCATCTCGCGGACGCGACGTGGACCGACGTCGAGGCGACGGAGACGGAACTCGCAGTGCTGCCGGTCGGGAGCACCGAACAACACGGCCCACACGCCCCTCTCGGAACCGACACGCTCGCGGCGACGGCGGTCGCCGACGCGGGCGTCGACCGCTTCGACGGCGAGGTCGTCGTCGCCCCCACGGTTCCGATCGGGGTCGCCGAGGAACACCGCCAGTTTCCCGGCACGATGTGGGTGTCCCCGGAAACGTTCCGACGGTACGTCCGCGAGTCGGTCGACAGCCTTGCTTCCCATGGGTTCGATCGGGTCGTTCTCGCCAACGGCCACGGCGGGAACGTCGACGCGCTCAGGGAGGTCGCAGGCACCATCACCCGCCACGACGACGCCTACGCCGTTTCGTTCACCTGGTTCGAGGCCGTCGGCGACCACTCGAGCGACATGGGCCACGGCGGCCCGCTCGAGACGGCGCTGATGCGCCACGTCCATCCCGACCTGGTTCGGGAAGACCGCATCGAGGAGGCCCGTGAGGGTGGTGCCGACGGCTGGGGGGAGTGGGTTAGCCACACGAACCTCGCGCACGACTCGGCGGAGTTTACCGAAAACGGCGTCGTCGGCGATCCCGGGGAGGGAAGCGCCGAGCGCGGGACGCGGCTGCTCGAGCTAGCAGCCGATTCGCTGGCGCGGCTGCTCGAGGCGGTCGAATCGCGGGACGTCTCGCGGCCCGAGCGCCGATAAGTCGGTGTGTTCGGACGGTCGACGACCTGCTTACTCGTCGTCTTCGTCGGACTCCTCGTCTGCGTCTTCGTCCGCGTCGTCGGCTGGCTCGGCGCTCTCGAGGGTGCCCCGGAGCGCGGGGATCGTCGAGGTGAGGTCGCCGACCTGCTCGCCGGCCTCGGAGATGTCCTCGATCGCTTCCTCGATATCGGCGATCTCCTCTTCCAGGTCGTCGGCGTCCTCGAAGGCGTCGGCGCGCTGGCCCATCGTGAACCACTTCTTGGCGTCGCGGAGGTGATCTTCGGCGTCGCCGGCGTCGAGCGCCGACTTCAGCCCGTTGAGCACGCCGAGTACGTTCTCGGCGTCGGTCTCCCAGACGTCGTCGGCCTCGGGAAGGGCGTCCCAGGCCTTCTCGAGGGAGTTCTCCACGTCCGATCGCATCTCGCTTGCCGCCTCGCCGAACAGCTCGTCGTCGTTCAGTGATGCTTGACTCATGACTGTCAGTTCAGCCCCACATGGGTTAAAAGGTCGCCCGAAAGTGAAAGTGAAAACCGCGCTCTCGAGGCCGGTATCCGGAAAACGGCGTGCCGGTTTCGAAACTGATAGTGTTCGGCCGACGCCTCACCCCTCCCGGCCGACGGAGACGACGCGCATCATCGGGTACCCTCCTTCCATCTCCATGCGCGCGACGACCTCCCGACCCTCGTAGTCGACGAGGAGTTCGACCTCGAGAAAGCGTCCCGTCAGCTCGGTGTAGTCGGCGGCCGACTCCGCGAGTTCGGCCTCGAGTTCGGCCTCGCGGACGGTGACGGCGACGTCCCGGCAGTGGGGCTGGTTCTCGATCGCCGCCTCCATGGCCGCCGCGAGAGACGGCGCGCTCTCGAGGGTGAGCGGGGTGCCGGCGAACTGGTGGTACAGCGACCCGAACTTGATCCCCGCCTCGAAGCAGGCGATTTCGGCGTCGGTGGGTGTCGTCTCGGCGCTCATGTGCGGGGCCTCGCCGGCGCTGACCAAGGGCGTTCCGGTGGTGCGCTGGAACCGTACGTTACTTATCGCCCGTCGCCCTCACACCGAACGAATGGCACAGTCGGTCCTGTTGACCGGGGCTGCGGGGCGCGTCGGCCAGGCGATCCTCGCCGACCTCGCCGACGAGTACGAGTGGCGGTTGCTCGACCGCGAACCGCCCACCGAGGAGCTGCCGGGCGAGTTCGTCGTCGCGGACATCACGGACGATGACGCCGTGTACGAGGCGATGGAGGGAATCGACGCCGTAATCCACCTCGCGGGCGACCCGCGTCCGGAGGCGCCGTGGGGCAGCGTCCTGGCGAACAACATCGACGGCACCCACGCCGTCTTCCAGGGAGCCGTCGACGCGGGCGTCGAGAGGGTCGCGTTCGCCTCCTCGAACCACGCCGTCGGCGCCTACGAGACCGACGAACGCACCCCCGACATGTACCGCCCCCACGACGAGTTCCGCCTCGACGGCACCGAACTCCCCCGCCCGGGGAACCTCTACGGCGTCTCGAAGGCCGCCGGGGAAACCCTCGGCCGGTACTACCACGACGAGTACGGACTCTCGGTGGTCTGCGTCCGGATCGGCAACCTCACGAAGGGGCACCCGCCGATCGACTACGAGCGCGGCCAGGCGATGTGGCTCTCCTACCGCGACTGTGCGCACCTCTTCGACCGCTGTCTCCGGGCGGAGTACGGCTACGAGCTCGTCTACGGCATCTCGGACAACGACCGCAAGTACTACTCCATCGACCGGGCCCGGGAGGTCCTCGGCTACGAGCCGCGGGACAACTCCGCCGCCCACGACTGATCAGAACAGCCCGTCGACGTCCCGCTCTCTCGCCGCTCGACGGGCGACGTGACCTTCGAGTCGCTGCGCGACGACCCCCCGGTTCTTCGGTTCGCGGACGAAGTCGAACAGGAGCGCGACGAACCGGCTCCCGTCGCCGCCCTCGAGATCCGCCAGCGCGTACGCTCGAGCGGTCTCGAAGACGTCCTCGTCGTACCCCAACTCCTCGGCGAGGACGACGGCCGCGAGGGCCGTCTCGGCGGCGTCGAGGGTCACCAGGCGCGGCGTCGCGCTCTCGACGGTCAGCTCGGGCGGCCGACGGCGCTCGATCACCGCCGGATCCGCAGCCAGCACCGCGAGGTAGCCGCGGACGGGCTCGAGGCCGACCCCCCGGTAGGTCGCAGGCAGCCCCGAGAGGTACTCGGTCGCGCTGGTCGCCAGCCCCACCGCCCCCTCCCAGTTCCGCCTGCGGGCGTGGTAGACCGCGGCGGTGAACTGGATCAACCCGTGGAGCAACCGCTCGTCGTCGGTGCCCGACTCGAGATCGAGCCACGTCGGCTCCCAGGCGTCGTGAGCGGCGTGGACGTGGCCGTCGTTGTAAATCGCGGCGCCGGCCCGGAGTGCGACGTACATGTTCGTCTCACCGGTTCGGTCTCGGGGGGAATAAACGTCGTCTCCGATCGCGTGTTCGGAGACGGGGTGATGTCGAACGTCTGCCTGTGAGGCGAGTCGCCGCGACTCGCCCGACAGCAGACGGCCACGGGTTGATGCAGGCCGGATACGTTCCGCCTCCGGCGGGGCGGGCAGACAACTGTCGAAATCGGGGACCGGGACGAGACACGGTCGACTCATCCCGACCGGCTACGTGCCGCCGCCGGTCAGGCGGTACTCGATACGACGCCTGTATGGTACATTATTATGAGTGTATTTACTTCCGAGACGAACGCCGAAACTCCGTTAACAGGTTGCTAACGGGCTCCCGACGCGGTCTCACCCCTCGAACCCGTCCTCCCACCGAAACCGCCCGTTTCGCTGGACGACCTCGCCGTCGATCTCGAGTCTCGACTCCTCGCTGACGTCGGTGATCATGTCCACGTGGACCGCCGAGTCGTTGCCGGACTCGCCGTCCGGAAGGCAGGCGTCGTAAGCGCGGCCGACCGCGAGATGAACCGTATCCCCCATCTTCTCGTCGAAGAGGATGTTGTCGGTGTACCGGTCGATACCCCGGTTCATGCCGATGCCGAGTTCGCCCAGCCGGCGGGCCCCCTCGTCGGTGTCGAGGATCTCGCCGATCACGTCGGCCCCCTGGGCGGCGTCGTGGGCGACGACCTCGCCGTCGTCGAACTCGAGGCGGACGTCGCGGACCGCCTCGCCGTTGATCGTCATCGGGACGTCGAAGGCGACCTCGCCGTCGGTGCCGTAGGGGGCGGTGAACACCTCGCCGCTGGGCAGGTTGTGGGAGTCATAATCGACGGACGCGGCGCTGTTGACGGCGGTTCGGCCGTCGATCCGCATCGCGAGATCGGTCCCCTCTTTGACGAGGCGGACCTCCTCGCCCTCGTCGAGCAGCGCCTTCAGCCGGGCCATCTCCTCGGCGAGTTCCTCCCAGTCCCGGAGGATGGCGTCGTAGGCGAACGCCTGGTACTCCGCGAACGCCATGTTCGCCTGCTGGGCCAGCGACCGGGTCGGGTGGACCGTCGACACCCAGCGGGTATCGTAGCGCGCTTCGCGCGTCTTTTTCAGGGCTTTTCGCCGCTTCTGTCGGATCTCGCTCGGCACGTCGGCTTTCGCGCTCGTGTTCCGCCCGCCGCCGATCGAGAGGTAGACGTCCGCGTTCTCGACGAGCGCGCGCTCGTGGGCGGGGTCCTCGTCGAACTCGCCGTCGTGGGCCTGGAGGTAGGCCCGCTCGAGTTCGCCCGAACTGTACGTCGCCAGCAGGTTCGCGCCGCGTTCGCCCAGTTTCTCGGCGACGGCGACGGCCAGTTCGTGGGCGTCGGGACCGACGCTCAGTACGACGTCGTCGCCGCGCTCTACCCGCGCGCTCCAGTCGACCAGCACCTCGGCGTGCTCGTATACTCTCTCGTCCATACCCGTGGCTCTCGGTCGACTCACTAAACTCTCCGGTTCCGGTTTCGGTCGGGCCGTCTCACGCGGAAACCGGCTCGTCGCTCCGGGCGGCTTCCCTCGAACGAACCAGCGCGACGACGGCGTAGACGACCGGCGTATCGAGGACGGCGATGGCCAGTTTGAGGAGGTACTGGCCGACGATCAGCGAGACCAGGACCTCGGTCGGCAGGGTGACGCCGACGCCGAAGACCGCCGGCGCGAGCGCGAAGGCGACCCCGACGAAGATCACGGTGTCGATCGCCTGGCTGCTCGCTGTCGAGGCGACGTTTCGCAGCCAGAGGTGGTCGCCGTCGGTGTACTCGCGGATGCGGTGGAAGACGACGACGTCCCAGTTCTGGCTGACGACGTAGGCGAGCAGGCTGCCGGCGACGATGTTCGTCGAGGCGCCGAGGACGTCAGCGAACATCCCCGGATCGATGCTCTCCTCGGCTGCCGGGGCGGCGATCGTCGACCAGACGAGAAGCAGGACGACGAAGTTCATCGCGAAGGCGACGTTGACGACCACCTGGGCGGCCCTGCGCCCGTACAGCTCGGAGTAACAGTCGCTCGCGAGGAAGGTCAGCGCGTAGGCGAGCGCCGCTCCCGGCAACACGAGCTCCGCACCGGTCACCGGCAGCGAGACGGGCAGGGAGAACGCGAGCACCTTCGAGGCCGTCAGCTGAGCGGTCACCAGCGCGGTGACGAACAGCCCGATCAGGGCGACCTGCGGAACCGTCGGATGGGCGACTCGAGTCTCGGTCATGGTCGTCCTTCTCGAGCGACTGTAGTAAACGATACTATTCGACGATGGCCCTGGTGCTCTCGGGGGAATCCTCAATCGATCCCGACGATCCGAAGTTATACACCCGCTGACACTGTACTCGCGCCATGGCCTATCAGACGACGCTCGGCTGGTCGCTCGTCTCCTCCGGTATCGTGACGCTGATTCTCAAGGTCCTTCCCGGCGACTCGCTCTGGTGGGGGCTGCTCCTGCTCGCGCTCGGCGTCTGGGTGCTGTACGTTCGCCGCCGGTGAGGCGTCGATCTCGAGAGCGGACTTAAGTCCTCGGAGACTGCCTGCAGCAGCCGTTCCCCCGTCCCCGGTGAGAGTATCGTATGGTCCGTCCCTCGACGATCGTCATCCTCGCCGGCGTTGTCCTGCTCTTCGTTCCGATCCCGCCGATCGCAACGATCCTCGGCTTGCTCGTCATCCTCACTGGCGTGCTCATCCGGGTGTTCACCCAGAGCTGATACGGACCTCCTGCCCGCTGGTTCCGGCGCAACCGCAGGGCAGCTCGCGGGTAACCTGCACACCGGTATCCCTGCCAATGCGAGGCGGACGCTACTCGAGCCAGTCGTCCAGGTCGGCTTCCGCCTCGAGCGAGAGCCACCAGAGGTGGGTCCGACCGCGTATCTCGAGGTGCTCGAGGACGCCGTCGTCTACTAACTCGTACAGCTCCTCGCGGAGTTCCGCGGGCTCGACGTCGAACTCGCCGGCGAGATAGCGCGTGTTTACCACGGGTTGTGGCGCGTCGACGATCGCTCTCACGACGGCCGTGGGGGGTGCGGCCGTCTCGTCTCGGTTCGGAGTCACAGGAATCGTACGGGCCGCGGTCAGTTGAATCCGTCCGTCCGGCGTCTCGAGGTGAGCGAACGCGAGCCTCGCTACGGACCCTGCCGGATTATGAACCACGCCCAGGCGTGCTCGCTTCGCTGCGCGCGACTGGTCTGGTTCAAACCGGCAGCGGTTCGTTCAACACCGCTCGCTGTCGCTCGCGGGTTTCATGGGCCCAACTGTACGCATTCCCTCGAATGCCTATACTGACCCACTTGGGGCGCTGTATAGTGGCGATCAGTCATCTCTGCGTGTGCACGGGTAGAACTGAGGACTGGTCCGCCGATTGGAGCGCGTCAAACGAGTTGATCACGTCACTCCTCGAGTACGTATCGACCAGGTCCTGTTTGTCGAAGTCAGGATCGTCGCTCCAGGTGGCAGCATCGCTGGCGATCGCACACGCGAGGTACAGCACATCGTCGGGGTCGGTGTCTCCGATTGCTGCGTCCGCTGTCTCGATAGCCGGATAAAAGTCACTGGCAGAGACGACCTCAATGTACTGAAACAGGAGGTCGAGGAACTGTGCCACTCGATCTGGTTCCATTCCGGATTTCTCCACGATCAGCAGGGACAATCAAACGGTAGCTCTGGGAGCGTTCATGTTAGTGTCGATAGGTTGCTTTCTCCAGACACGCCTGGAGAAGCATTCGGAGCGCTCTTTGCAGCCTCCATTGGCTTTCTGTTCCTGTCAGTGATTGGATTCGGAACCTACCTGATGCTGGTTCCGGAGGGAGGTGGGACGGTCGGGATAGCTGCGGTTACCGCGTCGTGGGTCGGAATCACAGTCTCGCTGTTCGGGTATACCGTTTGGTCGGCGTGGCAACTCCGAAAACTGCCGCGAGACGCCGACCAGCCGACCGTCCGATCTCCGATGGGAATACTAACACACGTTGTTGTGCTGGTTATCGTCGACCCCAACGATCCGGACGAGTACGACAGGCGACTGCGTTTTACGGCCATGACGCTCGTTCTGGCGATAATCGCGCTATCGGCACCCTTGCTCGCGCAGATCGGCAGTCCTGGCCGCCTTCCGGATAGCTGAAAAAGAGGGCGATACAGCGCTACACTCCCGTCCTCAAGGAAGAGCGACAATAGTCGTAAGTGAGTCGACAGAGTGTCACATTTGCGCCCTGTATCTCGTAGGCCTCGTTCAACCTATCCAACAGTTGGTAGAAAGCGCTTGCAACATCCAGAGGATTAGTGCAGCACAACGACTTTGTTTGTTTCACGGCGAAGTCAATGAATCGGCCGTTCAGTAGATATGCTTACTGCGCACATTCAATATCGACATCTCGGGAGTTTCCTATTTTAATAGAGTCTGACGGATACGTTCTACTATTGTTTCC
The DNA here is from genome assembly GCF_024362525.1 of Natrononativus amylolyticus. Classification (GTDB taxonomy): domain Archaea; phylum Halobacteriota; class Halobacteria; order Halobacteriales; family Natrialbaceae; genus Natrononativus; species Natrononativus amylolyticus. The sequence goes on along the minus strand of NZ_CP101458.1, from coordinate 2,774,308 downwards.
TCATCAGTCGTTTTGACTGGTACTTTCCCGCCGTCCCCCATCTTTTCTCTCGTGTCCCCACCATCGTCTTCTCCTTCTTCGAGCATTTCGCCCATTTCTTCACCATCTTCTTCGAGCATATCGCCCACTTCTTCACCACCTTCTCCGAACATTTCGCCAATCTCCTCACCGCCTTCTCCGAGCATCTCACCCGCCTCTTCACCACCTTCTCCGAACATTTCGCCAATCTCCTCACCGCCTTCTCCGAGCATCTCACCCGCCTCTTCACCACCTTCTCCGAACATTTCGCCAATCTCCTCACCGCCTTCTCCGAGCATCTCACCCGCCTCTTCACCACTTTCTTCGATCATCTCAGCTGTCTCCTCACTGCTCTCTTCAAACATATCGCCCGCTTCTTCACCACCTTCTTCGATCATCTCAGCTGTCTCCTCACCACCTTCTTCGAGCATCTCGCCGGTCTCCTCGCCACCTTTTTCGAGCATCTCACCCGCCTCTTTGAGCATCTCGCCCGCCTCTTCACCACTTTCTTCGACCATCTCACCGATCTGTTTACTTCCGTCTTCGATCTGATCGCCGAGTCCCTCGCTGGTCTCTCTAATTCGATTGGCGACGTTCTCAGTCGTCTCCTCCGTCTTTTCTGCTACTTTTCGACCACCCTTCTGGACTTGATCAGCCGCGTCGTGGGTCATCCCCCCCGTATAATTTTTGACCGTGTTAGTGACTCCATGACCCTGCTTTGAGGAGCCGTTGCCCTCAGAACGGACCTTTTCGATTATTGGGCCAATCCAATCTCGGAGCACGTACCCAAGGCCGACGAGAGTGATTACATCAATTACCCGGGGACGAGATCTTCCCTCTTCAGTAGTCAATCTCTCCTCATCGCTGGTCGTTCTCTCTTCGTGTCTGGTCGTCCCTCCGTGTGCGATCGTCGTGTCTGGCTTACTGGACATGAATTAATATCATTGATCCCTACTGGCAGTATACTTCGGCTGGCATCAGCAAGTCGAAAAAATGGCTGCTGAAATTCTATTCTCCAAACAGTATGTGACGGATAACAGAAGGTATGGAGCACATACTAGAGATATAAACACGCGGGTTCACTTGGTAGAAGACTGTCCGGCCTGATCAGGGAACCAACGTACCGCTGGTTGGCCAATTGGTGAGCAGTATACGCTATGTCCTGAGCATTCGACCCTTCACGCTGATCGGGCTTTGCCTCGTGCCACAGTCGCGCTGTGTATTTAGCACGGTCGCCGAATCCTATCACTCATTAAGAATTTCAACAGAGCCAGATTTGAAACTCTACTATGCGCGAACAATTAGTCCGAACACGTCTCAACCACTGATTGATTAACTGTCCACAGCACACCGGTTATCAGAGAAGACCCGACGACAGCGACCCACGTCTAACAGCTGGATGAACTCCATACACGGCTCACGGTTCGATCACCACCGAGATCTCGAAAATAAGAGGTACTGGCGTTGTACCCTTCGGTTCCGTTGGCTCAGAACCGTGCAGAATTTGGATGGGCCCTGACGGATTCGAACCATCGACCACTCGGTTATGAGCCGAGCGCTCTAACCAGACTGAGCTAAGGGCCCTCACCCGTCACGACCCGTGCGCGATAGTTAACGCTTACTCTCCGGTCTCGAGAAAAACCGCCGACCCGCGGCCGATTACGCGGTGAGCGTCGCGAGTTCGTCGTCGCTCAACTCCGCCTCGAGCTCCTCGCGGGTGTGGGACTCGAGGATCTCCTCGCGCTCGCTGGCACTCAGTTCGTCGACGTCGTCGAAGCAGTGGCACATAGCGTTCGAACTGACGACGTTTCCCCTCATAAAGGCTGTTAGCACCCGGCGTGCGGTTGTGTAATACCGGCAACGTCTTGTGGATCATTACTAACTCCACTCAAAAAATTGCTATCCAAGTCGCGAGACGCGCTGGCGTGTCGCTCTCAGGCGTCGTCCTGGTACTCCGCCAGCGTCTGATCGGTTCCGTCGACCCGGTGGCGCGTCGCCAGTCCGGCGAGATGCGGCGCCTCGGGGACGATGAGCTGCTCGCAGGCGGTTCGGCAGGCGTTCTTGCTCCCCGGCAGGCAGAACACCGGCGTGTCGCTCGCGATGCCGGCCGTCGCGCGGGAGGCCATCGCGCGCGTGCCGACCTCGTCCCAGGAGAGCGAGCGGAACAGCTCGCCGAACCCTGGGAGGTCGCGCTCGAACAGTCCCGACGCCGCCTCGGGTGAGACGTCGTCGGCGGTGACGCCCGTCCCGCCGGTGGTCACGACGACGTCGATCTCGCGGCGGGCGACCAGGCTCCGGACGGCGGTGCGGATCGTCGCGTAGTCGTCGCGGACGAGAACGCGCTCGCGGACCTCGTGGCCGTCGGCCTCGAAACACTCCTGTACCGTGTCGCCGCCGGGGTCGTCCGGATCGGATTCGGCCGATTTCGAACTCGAGACGGTCACCACCGCGACGTACAGCGGGTCGATGACGTCGTGTCCGTGGTGGTCGGTGCTCCGCCTGTCGGCTGCGTCGTCGGTCGTCATACCGTAGTATCGTGAGCGCGACGCCATAATCGCTACCGATGCGGTCGACGGCTCGCCGCGGGGGCGGCTACCGAACACTTGCGGCTGCTCTCGGACGGTTTCCGCACGTCAGTTCCGGCGCAGCCGCGAACCGGCCTGCGGGTGCGCGGGGAACTCCGCAGGGCAGACCGTCTCAGCCGTCTCTACGGTCGCTCTCGCCGACCGTCACCAGTTCGCCCATCGAGGTCGGCGCCGGATTCTCGTACAGAGACCAGTCCGCCTCGAGCTCCGCGTCGGTGAGCAGACAGTCGTCCAGGCGGTCACAGAGCGCGTCCATCGAGACGTTCCGGCCGATCAGCGCCAGCCGGCACTCGCGGTCGCCCCACCGCTCGTCCCAGACGAGGTCGGGCTGGCTCTCCCGGTAGGTCTCCTGTTGTTGCTCCGAAAAGCTCGCGATCCAGCGGCCGGTGACCTCGAGGCTCGTTTCCGTCCCCGCGTAGCTCATCGTGATCGCCGCCCGCTCCCGCCCGGCGAGCCAGCAGAGTCCCTTCGCGCGGACGAGTCCCGCCGGCAGGTCCGCCAGCAGGGCGGCGAACCGCTCGGGGTGGAGCGGACGGGTTCGCTGGTAGGTGTCGACCTCGATGCCGTAGCGTTCGGGCGGGTGGGTGTGGTCGTGAGCGTGTGCGTGGCGGTCGCCGTCGGCGTCGGCCTCGATCGCCGCCTTCCAGCCCGCGGCCTCGCGCGCCGCGGTGAGGTCGAACCGGCCGGCCTCGAGTAACTCGTCGGGGTCGACGGCGCCGTACGCCGTCGTCAGGATCTCCGCCCGGGGCTGGAGGGTTTCGAGCAGCGCCACCACCCGCTCGCACTCGTCGTCGCTTACCAGGTCGCACTTGTTCACGACGAGCAGGTCGCAGAACTCCGCCTGCTCGAGCAGCAGGTCCGCGAGCGGGCGCGTCCCGCTCTCGTCGGGGCCGCGCCGTTCCGGAACCTCGTCGCCCTCGGCGAACGCGTCGTGGAACGCGCGGGCGTCGACTACCGTGACGAGCTGGTCCAGCTCGTAGGGGCCGCCGGCGGGGCCGCGGACGAACTGGTGGGCGATCGGCTCGGGCTCGCCGACGCCCGACGCTTCGACGACGAGGGCGTCGAACTCGTAGCGCTTCCAGAGTTCGATCACCGACCGGGAGAGCTCCGTCCCAAGGCTACAACAGATACAGCCGTTCTCCAGGGCGGTGACCTCCGCGCCGCTCTCGAGGTCGGTTCGCGCTTCGACGAGATCGGCGTCGACGTTCACCTCGCCGACGTCGTTGACCACGACGGCGATCTCGCGGTCGTCGGTTTCGAGGAGCCGCGAGAGCAGCGTCGTCTTTCCGGCGCCGAGGCCGCCACAGAGGATCGTGACCGGGACGGACATTCGCTAGTCGTGCGGGGGCGGGCGCTTGTCGGTCTTCCGGTTCCGGCTCCGTCCGGAGCCGATCTACCGGCTCGAGTATCCCGTTCCCGACTCGCCGACGTACTGGACGGTGTCGACGCCCGGCGCGACGTCCACCTCGGCGACGAGTTCTCGAGCGGCCATATCGACCACCGCGACCGTGCCGTCGGCGTCCGACGGCGTGACGAAGTAGTCGCCGCCGGCGACGCCCGCTCGGTACCGGCCGTCGATCGCGCCGACCGCGAGGCGGTCGATCTCTTCCAGTCGGTCGACGTCGAGCACGGCGACGTCGGCGGGTTCGGTGTTCGCGGCGAACGCGTACAGCGCGTCGTCGCCCTCGTAGTACCGGAGCGCGCCCGGCTCGCCCTCGACGTCGATCTCGCCGACGACCTCGCTGTCCTCGCTCGTCGCGTCGACGAACCGAACCGTCTCCCCGTCGAGGACCGCGAGCAGCGTCTCGTCCGGAGAGAGGTACAGCCCGCCGTCGAACGGGAGCGCGTCGGCGAGTTCGTCGCGTTCGGTGTCGACGACGGCGGTTTCACCGACGCCCGACCGCTGGAAGTACGCCAGCCCGGTCTCGGGAGCGTACGCCTTGTAGTGAGTGCCGCCCTCCTCGCCGAGGTCGACGTGGCCCGTCCGCTCGCGTTCGGCCAGGTCGATCGTCGTCGCCGCCGGCGCGGTCACGTTCGCGCCGTAGGCTCGCTCGCCGAGGTCCGGATGCGAGAGCAGTTTGCCGTGGCCGCCACCTTCGAGACCCGATTCGACGGTGTCGAGCACCTCGAGGGTCTCCGCGTCGACGACGTAGAACGCCCCCTCGGCGTCGGAGTGCGCCCAGATCTCGCCCTCGACCGGGTTGTAGGCGTGAACGGGATCGGGGCCGACGTCGACCCACTCCTCGAGCGCTCGAGTCGCGGTGTTCACGACGGCGAGTCGCGCTCGGCTCCCCTCGGTAACGAAGATCCGCTCGCGGTCGGCGGTGATCCGCGGATCGCCCCACTCCGCGCCGTCGACGCCGTCGGTGATCTCGTTGACGACGGCGCCCTCGTCCGGGTCGATGAGGGCGATCGTGTCGGGGGCGAACGCGTAGACGAGCCCCTCGCTTCCCGGCTCGGGCGGCGCGTCGTCGCTCTCGCCGCCGTCGCTGTTGGTGCTCTCGGTCGAGTCGTTCGTCTCTGCCGGCTCGTCGCCATCGTCGCCGAGACAGCCGGCTAACCCGACCGCGATGCCAGCGCCTGCCACCCGGACGAACCGGCGCCGACCCATCGACGTTTGCATACTCGAGCGTCGGCACCGCACCCCCTTTCGGGTTCTGGTGCGAACGCCGAAATCGGGTCGATCGGTGTCACACGGCTCCGCAGACCCGGCGACTCCCGACGACCCGACCCGTCAGCCGTCCCGGACGTGCCGATCGAACCGAAGCGTCTCGAGGACGACCGCGACCGTTCCGAGAAGCCCGACGACGACGGCACCAAGCTGGAGCCAGACCGCGAACGGGCCGTCGGGGGCGCCCTGCTGGTCGTGGTCGTGATCGGCGTGGGCGTGTCCCTCCGGAATCGCGTACACTCCGACCCACTCGCTCGCGTGGTCGCCGTCGACCCACGCGGTCGCGCGGACGTCCCACCACTCCGGCTCCGGCAGGCTCTGTACCGTCGAGTACGTCCCGTCGTCGGTCTCCTCGAGGCGCACCTGGAAGTCGGTTCCGTGGCGCTCGTTTCGCACGAAGAGGTCGACCCCGTCGTCGGCGGACACCCGCTCGCCGCCGCGCTCGAGCGAGACGTCGAAGACGACCGGCTCGCCCTCCTCGACGTGCGCGCGGTCGTGCGCCTCGAAGGAGGGGACGACGGTCACGATAACGTCGAGGTCGCCGTCGCCGCGCTCGAGAACCGCCGGCTCGTGGGCGTCGTCGCCGGCCACCGCGGCCGTCGGTACGGACGTGATCACGCCCGAGAGGACGACGACGAGCACGAGGATGGCGACCTCGAGGCGGATCGCACGGACGACCGAGCCCACCGTCGGATCCGTCGGCTCGTCCCCTCGTCCGCCGTCGCTGCTGATCGGCCGGCCGCTCGCCGCGGGGCCGTCCCCGTCGGCGGTTCGCAGCCGTCGCAGGAGGACGAACCGGGTGACCCCGCCGAGCCCGAGCGCGAGCGCGACGAGCGCGGTCTTCGCCGAGAGCGCGGTGCCGTACAGCGTCGACTCGAGGGCCGCGAGGTCGGGCACGTGCCAGGCCGCGAGCAGTAACCCGGTCGTGAGCCCGACCGTGACGCCGGTCAGCGCGACGATCGAAAAGCGCGCGACGACGGTCCCGGCGACGCGGGCGCGCCGGTCGGCGGGAACCCGCTCGAGAAGGGGCGGCACCGCGAGTGCGAGTGCGGCCAGCCCGCCGACCCAGAGCGCCGCGCTCCCGACGTGGGCGACGTCGACCGCGGCCCCCTCGAGGCGGGCGATCATCGTCGCGGAGTGGCTCGTCCAGCCGATCGCGAGCTGGACCGCGAGCCCGCCGGCGACGGCCGCGCCGAGCCAGTACCGGCGGGGGAGGTCCCGTCGCGTCGAGACCGCCAGCACGCCCGCGACGCCGGCGGCGACGGCCACCTGACCCAGCCACGCGCGCCCGAGGGTCGTTCCGAGGTACGCCTCGAGGCTCGCCCGCGTCGGCGAGGCGCCGACTGACGTCGCCTGGACGAACCCGAGGGTGACGACGCCGGCGAGCAGGGCGACCGCGGCGCCGGCGAGCAGCCGTTTCACCCGCCGGTCGCCGAGGGCGTCGTTCCCGCGCCCGACCGACCCGAACACCGGATACACCGCGACCCAGAGGGTCACCGGCACGCCGACGAGTCCGACGACCGAGAGCAACACCAGACCCTTGGCCGCTGCCTCGAGCCACGACACGTCGTCGTCGCCGTCGTCCTGAACCGCGAGCAGCTGGTCGCGGTCGAGTTCGCCCTCGCCGACGACGAAGAGGTACGTTCCGGTCGTCGTGTGGCCGTCGTCGGCCAGCACCTCCCACTCGACGACGTACACCCCGTCCCCGTCTCCCTCGAGCGGCGCGGTCACGACCCGCCGATCGTCGGGGTCGACGGCCGCCTCGCCGCTGACGTCCGCCCCGTCGGGATCGGTGACGGTGATCTCCGCGAGTTCGATGCCGTCGCCGGCGAACCGGAGTTCGACCGCCGCGGGGAGTTCCTCGAGGCGCTCGCCCTCCCCGGGCGTCGACTCGGCGAGGTAGGCGTGGCCGGCCGCCGGGGCGACGAACAGCAGACAGACGAACAGAAGAATCACGGCGGTACGAACCGCCCCTGAGCCGGCTCTCTCTCGTCCGATCATCGTCGATCGTCCGTTACTCGGGGTCGACGGACGATAACGGCTCGCTCTCGCGCTGGTCGGGTGGTTCGAACGGACACGATCGCTCTATCGGTTCTCGGGTTCCGCCCGACCTGTTCGTTCTGGTTCAGTCCTCGAATCGGGCGCGATCGCGCCCACGTCCGCGGTCGGAACAGCCGACTCTCGGATCGAACCGGTCCCCGACCGCCCGACACCGGCTCTCGGTCCCGGTGTTCACCAGCGCCTCCCGGACTCGCTCGCGCTCTCGAGCGTACTCGTCGGCCTCGAGTACCTCCTCGAGTCGCTCGAGGAGGTCGTCGAACTCGGTCGCCACCGGTCCGGGCGTCGCCGCGTCGTAGTCGAGGTAGAAGCCGCGCTCGGCCCGGTAGGCCTCGAGGTCGAAGGGGTAGAAGACCACCGGCCTGTCGAGGTGTAAGTAGTCGACGTAGATCGACGAGTAGTCCGTGAGCAGCGCGTCGGTGTGAGCGAGCAGCGGGTAGACGTCGACCTCCTCCGGCACCTCGACGATCCGGGAGAACTCCCCCTCGAGGTCGATGGGCTCGGCGGGATGGGGTTTGAACAGGAGTCGGGCGCCCCGCGACGCCAGCCACCGATCCAATTCGTGGAGGTCGAGGTGGTCGACGACCGCTTGCCCCGTCTCGCGGTGGATCGTCGGCACGTAGAGGATCACCGGTCCCGCCTCGCGGTAGTTCCGGTAGCGCTCCTCGAGGGCCTCCTCTCGAAGCGGGTCCTCGCCCTCCCACGCCCCCGCGGGAACGTCGTTTCGCGGGTAGCCCGTCGCGAGGACCCTGTCCGCGTCGATCCGGAACGCGGAGGCGAACGGCTCGACCATCGCCTCGCTCGGGACCGTGATCCAGTCGTAGCGGTCGAACAGGGCGTCCTTGACGAGCCGTTTCAGCCGCTCGCGCCTGCGTCGGAGCTTCGGTGCGTCCCAGCCGATCCGCTTCAGCGCGACGCCGTGCCAGAGCAACACCTTGGTCGCGCCGCCGGCACACGGGCGGTTCACGTCCGGCATCCCGTGGGTCACGAAGACGTACCCCGCCCGCAGCGCGATCCACCGGCCCCGGAGCGAGTCGGCGTGAAACGCCTCGTACCCCCGCTCCCGGAGTGCGGTCACGACCTCGTCGTTTCGCGAGAGCCACACCGCCCTGACGTGCGCTCGCCGGTCGGCCGTGTCCAGGAACAGGTACTTCGCGTTGTCCCGGAAGGCGTCGCCGCCGTTCGAGCCGAACACCCACAGCGAGTCGTCCCGCGGGCTCACGAGCGAGAGCACGAACAGGAACCCGGCGAGCAGCCCTCCCGCGGCGCGGCGGATCACAGCGGTCGTTCGGGCGTCGCCTGTGGCCACCGACCGCGCGCCCGCTCGAGGTCCTCCGGGGTGTCGATCTCCATCCAGGGCTCGCCGATCTCGACGTACTCGATCTCGCGCTCGGCGAAGAGCCGGTCGAACGCCGCCTCGTACCAGTCGGTGACCGCTCCCCGGTCGACGAACGCCTCGAGGTGGTCGAACAGTCGGGCGGCGTCCTCGGCGGTGAACCGCGAGACGCCGATGTACTCCCCGTCGCCGTCGTCGAGGTAGACGCCGGTCGCCCGATCCTCGCCGTCGAGGTCCTTGCCGATCGTCTCGACGCGCTCGGCGTCGAGGGCGACCTGCATCTCCTCGTCCTCGAGCGCGTTTCGGGTATCGACGAGCAGCGCGCTTCCCCCGGCCCGGTGCAGGCGCTCGAGGCTCGCCGCGGGGAACAGCGTGTCGGCGTTGATCAGGGTAAAGCCGTCCGCCGCGTACTCCTCGGCGAGCCACAGCGAGTAGATGTTGTTCGTCGAGTCGTACTCCGCGTTGTGGACGAACTCGACGGCGAGACCCTCGCGCGAGCCGCAGTGGTCCTCGATCTGTTCGCGCTCGAACCCCGTTACGACGACCACCTCGTCGTAGCCGGTCGCCTCGAGGGCGTCGAAGATGTGATCGAGAATGGGCTGTCCGCCGACGTCGAGCAGCGTCTTCGGGGTGTCGTCCGTGAGCGGCTGGAGCCGTTTCCCCCGGCCGGCGGCGAGGACGATCGCTCGTCGTTCCATGTGTGGGCCACTCCTCGAGCGTCTATTTATATATGCACCAGTTAGCCTCGGTTGGGTCCCTGCTAGTCCGATTCACGAGCGCCGCGTGAGGTGTTTGTTCGAATCGGAGACGGTGAACTTGAGCGTCGAGAGCGGCGCCGCGCCGTTTATCCGGGGGATAAGGTGCGGGTCGGTCTCCGCCGTGATGAGTGCCTCGGAGCCCTGTCCCCTGACGGCGTACTCGTGTTCCTCGCGGACGACGTCGTGCACCGCCGGCGACCAGTCGTAGAACGGGTACGAGAACCGATCGACGGAGACGCCGAGTTCGGCTTCGATCCGCTCGGCGCCGCCGGTGATCTCCGCGCGCAGCGCCGACTCGTCGTCGAGTTCGGTGAGCGGAACGTGGTTCGTCGTGTGCGAGCCGACGGTCACGAGCGGATCGTCCGCGACCGCCCGGAGCCGCTCCGCCGTCATGAGCGGCTCCCCCCGCAGCTCGGTCACGGTGGGGTCGTCGCCGAGCGACCCGCCGATGACGAACACCGTCGCCGGCACCGAGTACTCCCGGAGGAGCGGCAGAACCGTCTCGTCGAACGACTCGAGGGCGTCGTCGAAGGTGAGCGCGACCCGTTTTCGCTCGCCCGGCTCTCTGACCGCCGGCAGGTCGACGACCTCGTAGGCGTCGGTGAGCCACTCGAGCTGTCGCCGAAACTGCGTCTGGGGGATGTCGTCGTAGCCGCCGCCCCCGACGGAGTGGTAGACCAGCACGTCGTTGTGTCGGTCGGGAAGTCGCTGGTAGATCCCGGTCCGTCCGAGCTCGCGAAGGCCTCGTCTGGCGATCCTGCGTATCACGGCCGACCCCCCGCCGGTCGGTTCCCGGCGCGCGACTGTTCGATCCACTCGAGGATGCCGCCGCCGGTCCGCGCGAGCTTGCTCAGGGAGTCGATCGCGTACAGACCGGCGATCTCGCGGCCGCTCGGCCGGGCCTCGCGGGCGGTGAGTCGCTCGTAGAAACCCAGGGGGTTCGGCGGCAGGAACTTCCGCGGGTGAAGCGGGTGGACGCGCTCTGCGCCCTCCGTCCGCTCGGGGTAGTACACCTGCTTCTGGATCGCGCCGCGGCCGATCCGGACCTGCTTTCTGAGCCACGCCCGGAGGTCCGACCGCGCCGCGTGGTACATCGTGATCTCCGGCTCGAAGTGCTGGTCGAAGCCGGCCTCGGCGACGCGCTTGCCGAACTCGCCGTCGCCCTGCGAGACGATCCGCTCGTCGAACCGTCCGACCGCGTCGAACACCTCGCGTCGAACCGAGAGGCTGCCGGTTCCGGTGAAGTTCCGCTCTCGCATGTACTGCTCGACGGGGAACCCGCCGAGTGTGCGATCGTAGGTCGCCGTCAGCGTCTCCCGCTCGACGTACAGCTCGACCGGACACCCCATGTAGTCCCAGCCGTGTTCCTCGTAGGAGGCGACGATCGACTCCGCCCAGTCTTCCTCGACGGTCATGTCCGCGTCGACGAACGAGACGATCTCCCCGCGCGCGTGTTCGATCCCCTCGTTTCGCGCGGCGTACGAGCCCTGGATCTCGTCTTCGACGAGCAACCGGACGGTGTCGTGGAACGATTCGAACGCGCGGATCACCTCTCGAGTGCCGTCGGTGCTCCCGTTGTCGACGGCGAGGATCTCGTACGCCTCGGCCGGGTAGGTCTGGGCCGTTACCGACTCGAGCGTCTCCCGGATCCCCCGCGGGTCGTTGTAGACCGGAACGACGACCGAGAGGATCGGTTTCGTCCCCGACTCGCGTGCTGTGGTCACAGTCTCCCCGGACCACGGCACCCGTTCTAAAACCGTCGATACGGCCAGATGACGCGGCGGTGCAACACATTGATGAGCGCCCGTGTGGACGCGAGCGCATGAGCAGCGTCACGGAGACCAGCCGCCGGCACTCTCCGAGCTAATGCGGCCCCGCTTCGCAGACCCGGCCGTCCGGTCGCCGCTTTCGGCGGGTCGCGAGTCGGAAGCGCCGAATCGACACGGGGACGGATGAACGCGCCGCGCGAGCTCCCGGCTCGAGCCGCGGAGATCTACCGCGAGCACGGCCCGCGGGTGCTGGCGTCGAAGGTGGTCGGCTTTCCGAAGTCGGTCGCGTTCCACCGGGGGCTCGAGCTCGTTCCCCGCGAGGAGCTACGGCGCCACGCGGCCGCCCGCGACGGGCTCTGGATCGAAGGGGCCGAATCGTCGCGTCGAATTTCGTCGACCGACGTCCCCCCGCAACTCGAGGAGTTTTCGGGCACCTACGACCCGGCACCGCGCTTTCTCTGCTCGCTGTCCAACTGTTCTCTCGCCGGCGAGTCCGCGGTCGGCCTGCTCGCGGACGGTCGAATCCTCCTCGATACGGCCGGCTCGGACCCGGACCACTTCTTCGCCGAACACAGGCCCCTTCTGGGGACGAAAACCGCCTGGACGCTGGCCCTCGGAACCCTCGCGTCGCGCCCCCCGTCGCCCCGCCGGCGCATCCGGTCGCCCGTGCTTCCGCTCGTGCCGTTCTACGACAACTACTACTACCCCTGGCTGGTCGAGTACCTCCCCAAACTCCGGTTGCTCGAGCGCTACGAGGCGGAGACGGGTCGCGAGCCGGCGGTGCTGATCGAGGAGGGAGCGCCCTCGTTCGTCCACGAGACGCTTGCCCTGCTCGGCTACGGGGACCGGTGTCTCGAGTGGGACGGCGCCGGCTGCCGGGTCGACGAACTCCTGGTCACCGACCACCGCCTGGCGACGTCGTGGGCTGGTCCCAGGTACGGCTTCGACCTCTCCTACGAGGACTGTCGGTGGGTTCGGGAGGCGCTGCGCGCTGCGGTCGACGCCGCTCCCGGAGCGTGCGCCGACGGCAGGCGGATCTACGTCTCCCGTCGGGAAACCGAGCGCGGCCGGCGGATCGCGAACCACGAGGAAGTCGAATCCGTCCTGGCCGACTACGGCTTCGAGCCGGTCGTCTTCGAGTCGCTCTCGGTCGCAGACCAGATCCGGCTGGCCTCGAGCGCCGAGGTCCTGCTGTCGCCACACGGCGCCGGGTTCGCGAACATGCTCTTCGCGGACGATCCCCTGATCGTCGAACTGTTCCCCGAGACGCTCGTTCGCCCCTCGTACTACCTCCTCTCGGGGCTGCTGGGATTCGAGTACGAACCGATGGTCGTCGAGGCGAGCGCACACGACCCGCACGACGACCTGCTCGTCGACCCCGACCGGCTCGCCGCGCGACTGGACGGGCTGCTCGAGCCCGCGTAGGCTGTACGGTCGCGCCCCGGCGTGTGACTCGCCTGCTCGGCGTTTCACTTTCGCTCGAAAGAGATTCGCTCGGCGCTAGCGCTCCTCGCGGGAGTGAGTTCCGAGCAGAAGCGCCGAAGCCAGGACTCGAACAGGTGCGAGACGGTCCGGACACTCGCTCCGTTCGTGTCGGGCTGCGACTCGCGTGCTCGAGCCTGTTTGTCCTGCTTCTGCTCGGTACGAATTCGCTCGGCGCTAGCGCTCCTCGCGAGAGTGAGTTCCGAGCAGAAGCGCCGAAGCCAGGACTCGAACCTGGGACCGCCTCGTTAACAGCGAGGTGCTCTACCAACTGAGCTACTTCGGCTCGTCTTCACGTTGTTCGGAGGATTTGATAGGGCTTTCGTTTTCCCCCCACCCGCGTGTCCTCCTCACACGCCGGTCGACCCCGCTCCGATACGCTTTCCCGCCCGCCTCGAGTACCTGCCCCCAATGACCGACGAGGACGCCGACTCCGACGACTTCGAGGCCGTCGTCGCCGAGGTCCACGAGCGGATCGATCCCGACGCCGACGAGCGCGCCCGCCTCGAGGACGTCGCTCGAACGCTGCTCGAGCGCGCGACGGCCGCCGCCACCGACCGCTGTGCCGGCGCCGACGTCGTGCAGGTCGGCTCGACGGACCGGGGCACCTGGATCAGCGGCGACCGCGACATCGACGTCTTCGTTCGCTTTCCGCCCGAACTCGACCGCGAGACGCTCGAGCGCTACGGGCTCGCGGTCGGCCACGAGACCCTCCCGGAGGGCCACGAGGAGTACGCCGAACACCCCTACGTGAAGGGGTCCCACGGCGGGTTCGACGTCGACGTCGTCCCCTGTTTCCGACTCGAGGACGCCACCGAGATTCGGTCGGCGGTCGACCGGACGCCGTTTCACAACGAGTACCTCGAGGCCCGCCTGACCGACGACCTCGCGGCGGACGTCCGCGTCGCCAAGCAGTTCCTGAAGGGGATCGGCGCCTACGGCTCGAACCTCCGAACGCGGGGGTTCAGCGGCTACCTCACCGAGTTGCTGGTCGTCGAGTACGGCGGCTTTCGCCCCCTGCTCGAGGCCGCCGCCGACTGGTCGCCGCCGGTCGAACTCGACCCCGAGGATCACGGCCGCGCGAGCTTCGGCGATCCGCTGGTGGTCATCGACCCAACGGACCCCGAGCGCAACGTCGCGGCGGTCTGCTCGGCGGAGAACGTCGCCCGCCTCCAGCACTACGCCCGCGAGCTACTCGCCGACCCGCGTCTCGACCCCTTCGACCCCGCCGACCCCGAACCGCTCTCGGCGGGCGACCTGCGCGAGCACCTCGAGCGCCGCGAGACGACGCCCGTCGCGGTGCGCTTTTCCCCGCCGGATCTCGTCGACGATCAGCTCTACCCCCAGCTCGAGAAGTCGCTCGAGGGGATCGTCGCGGGGCTCGAGGATCACGAGTTCGACGTCTTCCGAGCGACGACGTTCGCTGACGACGCTGCGGTGATCTTCGCCGAACTCGCCGTCACTGAACGCCCCGCGGTCGAACGCCACGAGGGGCCGCCGGTCCACGTTCGTCCGCACGCGGAGGGCTTCTACGAGACGTACGCCGACGACGCCGACGCCTACGGCCCGTTCATCGACGGCGACCGCTACGTCGTCGAACGCGAGCGCGAGTTCACCTCGGCGCGGGCGTTCCTCGAGAGCGACGCGCTGTTCGGGGTGGCGCTCGGCGCCCACGTCGAGACGGCGCTCGCCGAGGGCTACGAGGTGCTGTCCGGCGAGGAGGTGACGGCGCTGTGTGCGGAGTTCGGCGCCGAACTGACGCGGTACTTCGAGCCGACCCCGTAATCGGACCGGCCCCGGTCGGCGTCAGCGGCCGTGCGCCGCCGCCACCTCGTCCAGCACCGCTTCGACGTCGTCGCTCACGTTCCCTTCGGGTTCGATGGGCTCGCGACCGTCGAACGTCTCGTGGACGAGCGCGACGCTCTCGGCCAGTACCTCGAGGCCGTAGCCGCCCTCGAGGACGAACGCGAGCGCGGCGTCGGTGTTCTCCGCGAGGCTCCGCAGGCGCCCGGTCATGAGCGCGTACGCCTCCGTCGTGAGTCGCACGCGCGAGATCGGATCGTGGCGGTGGGCGTCGAAACCGGCGCTGACGAGGAGGAGGTCGGGATCGAACGCCTCGAGGGCCGGACAGACGACCCGCTCGAGGGCGGCGAGGTAGTCGACGTCCTCGGCGCCGGCGGGCATCGGCACGTTCATCGTCGTCCCTTCCCCGTCGCCGTCGCCCGTCTCGTCGGCCTCGCCGGTGCCCGGGTACAGCCCCTGCTCGTGGATCGAGCAGGTGAAGACGTCGCCGCGCTCGACGAAGATGTCCTGGGTGCCGTTGCCGTGGTGGACGTCCCAGTCGACGATCGCGACCCGCGAGACGTCGTCGTCCCCGTCCAGGGCGTGCTGGGCGGCGACGGCGACGTTGTTGACGAAACAGAACCCCATCGCGTCGTCGGAGACGGCGTGGTGACCCGGCGGCCGTCCGATCGCGAACGGCGTCTCCCGACCGTCGGCGCCCTCGAGCGCCGCGTCGGCGGCCCAGCAGGCCAATCCGGCGCTCTGGGTGGCGGCCTCCCAGGTCCGCTCGACGGCGGTGGTGTCGGGGTCCCAGTTGCCGCCCCCGTCGGCGCAGAACTCGCGGACGGACTCGACGTACTCCCGGTCGTGGACGGCCGCGATCGTCTCGAGCGACGCGGGGTCGGCCTCGACGTACTCGACGCCGTGTTTTCGCTTCAATCCCTCCCGGATCGCGCGCAGCCGGTCCGGCGTCTCGGGGTGGCGAGCGCCGGGGTCGTGTGCGAGACAGGTGTCGCTGTAGCCAAAACGCATGAGGTCAGTCGAACAGCGAGAAGTACGTCTCGATGTCCTCGGCGATGACCGTCCGCCGGTCGGCGTGGCGAGCGAGCGTCGCCGCCGCCCGCGCCACGTTGTCGGCGTAGTCCTCGAGGATGTCGGCGAGGGCGACGCGAGCGTCCATCGAGACGCGGTAGCGGTCGTCGATACGGATGCGGGCGATCCGGTCGACCGGCGCGACCGGCAGCTCGAGGTCGTCCTTGTCGATCACCGTTTCGACGCCGAAGTCCGACGCCATCAGCGTCTTCCGGCCGTCCGCGGTCGCCCGTTCGGCGGCGTCGGCCGCGAGCGCCGCACCGTGTTCCTGTATCCGTTTTGCGAGCTCCTCCGACGCGCCGGCACTCACCCGAAGTTCGCCCGCGTTCCGCCGGATGATGGTGTCCACCGGGGCGAACGGGAGTTCGACGTTCATACCTTCATACCGGGAGCTAGCACCCTTAACGCTTTTCGTAGCGGCGTCGCCGTCGTTCTCGCGCTCTCCGATCGACTCCCGCTGACTGCGACCGATCGACCGACGCGGTGTCGGCCGGCTCAGAAGACGTCCGTCGCCTCGAGGCGGCCGTCCCTGACGATCCCGCGTGCGGTGACTTCCTCGCCGAGGCCGACGTCGGCGGTCGTCTCGACGCTCATGGTCGTCTCCCCGTCGTCGAGGACGACCGGATCGCCGGCCTGGACGACGACGCCGGTGAACTCGATCTCCTCGCCGTCGGCCGTGGCTTCGTCGTCAGCCCCCGTTTCGGTCTCGGCTTCCGGTGCGGTCGCCTCGCCGGCGTCCCCGTCCGCGAACGACGAGAGGTTCGCCGAGTCGCTCGACTCCTCGGTCTCCGCGCCACCGCCCGCCTCCGCACCCGAATCGAGAACGGTGACCGTCGACCGCCAGCCCGCCGACGCCTCGAGGTCGTCCTGCCAGCCGTCCTGGATCTCCACGTCCGCCAGCGCCACCTCGTCGCCGGGGCCGACGTCGACGTCGGCCTTCTCGCCCCACATCGCCACGCGGATGTCGCCGGTGGCGTCCTGGACCCGAATGTTTCGGACCTGCCCCTCCGAGCCGTCGTCGCGGTCGAACGTCCGCTTCGGGTCCGCAGAGCGGACGACGCCCGCGATGTCGACGACCTGATCGATCTCGAGGCTCTCGATCGGCGTGCTCTCGGGGACGTAGTCGATCTCCTCGTCGATCTCCTCGATGGCACCGCGGTTGCCGACGTGGAGTTCGAGGTCGCCGTCGCGCTCGCGGACGTAACCGTCGATCACCTCGACGGTGGTTCCGGCCTCGAGTTCGGTCGCCCGGTCGGCCTGTTCGTCCCAGAGGGTGACTCGTATGCGGCCGGTCGGATCGCCGAGGGTCACGTTCGCGACGCGACCCTCGGAGCCGTCGTCCCGATCGAAGGTTCTGACGCTGCCGGTGTCGAGGACGCGGCCGGCGAGCGTGACGTCCGAGAGGCCGAGCGAGAGCGCCTCGACGGTGTACGTGTCGGTGATCTGGACGTCGATCTCGACGTCGTCGTCGGGCTCGACGTCGTCGACGCTGACTTCGACCCCGCTAAAGCCCTCCTTCGGTCGGCCCTTGATCCGGAGTACCTGCCCCTCTTCGAGTTCGTTCGCCGCGGCTTCTGCGTGTTCGTCCCAGAACGCCGCCCGGACCGCGCCGGTTTCGTCTGCGACCTCGACGTTGACGACGCGGCCGTCTGCGTCCTCGCCGTCGCGTTCGAAGGTACGAACCTCGCCGATGCTCACCACCTTGGCGAGGAACTTCACCTCCTCCATCCCCGGTTCGATGTCCGCGACGCCGTTGACTTCGCTCTCGCCGATCTCGTGTGCGATGAGCATCGCCGCCGTCTCCTCGTCTGCGAGCCCGCCCATCTGTTCGACTTTCTCCTCGACGGCCTCGCGAAACTCCTCGAGAGAGACGTCGGCCTCGAGGTCCTCGTAGATCCCCTCGATATCGCTCATACTATCTATGCTCGTTCATGAGTAGCCCGCGCATAAGCGTTGTCCATTCGGCCCCGGATCGCCAACCGGCGGCGTCTCGAGGGGGGCGACCGACGACCGAACGCGGTGCGGCGACTCCGGCGGAACGCGGACACGATCTCGCTCACGAACCGCTCTTGCCTCGCGATCCGTTATAAAAGTCGGCGCCGCCGTCGGTCGAACGGCCGTCGCTGTTCACTCGTCCCCGTCCGTTTCGGCGACCGTCGTCGTCTCGCCGTCGTCGTCGTGGCGGACGGCCACGTGATCCGGCGCGTCGCCGTCGAACTCGACGGTTGCCTCGTACTCGAGGGTCGCCAGACACTGCTGACAGGCGTCGTCGCCCGGTTCGGCCGTGATCTCGACGGTAAGTTCGCCGTCCTCGAGGACGACGTCGCCGAACGCGGCCTCGTGACACGGGTCGGGCGCGCCGAGGCTCCCGGTGATCTCGACGACTTCGGCCTCCACGGAGACGGTGGCGTCGTCCCCGCCGTTGCCGTTCGTGCAGTCGGCGTCGGTCGTCGTAATCTGCTGGTCGCTGATTTCGCCGGACCCGTCGTCGTCGGCATCGTCCTCGCCGGTGTCGTCGGTCTCGTCGTCCGTGTCGTCTTCGTCGCCAGTGTCGTCACCCGGCTCGTCGTCGGTGTCGTCACCGGGTTCGTCGCTCTCATCGTCGTCCGCTCCGTCGTCTTCCGGATCGCCGCCGTCACCGGGATCTCCGCCCTCGTCGAGACACCCGGCGAGGGCGCCGACTGCGGTGATCGCCGCGAGGCGCTCGAGCAGTGTTCGTCTGTTCATACGCTCTCGTTCGAGAGCCGGTTTGAAAGCGATACCCCACGCTGAAATTCGCATTTCACTTTGTTCGTTTATCGTCTCTGTGTGAACTGTTGGCGCGTCGGAAACGGGGTGTAGAGGCCGTCGACCGCGGTCCTTTCGAAAGGGCTTTAACTGGAACCACACTACGGAGAGATGAGTCCTGGTAGGGTAGTGGACTATCCTCTTGGCTTGCGGAGCCAGGGACCGGAGTTCAAATCTCCGTCAGGACGCTCACTTCTTGCGAGGGCTTCGCGACGCGAAGCCCTCGCTTCGGCGTTCGCGTCCTGACGTGCCCACCGCTCGCTTCGCTCGCGTTGGACCCCGTCAGGACGGTTTCACCGACGCAATTCCGCCGATCCGCTCTCGGAATCCCCGAGTTCGACGTACCCGATCCGTTCCCGGAGAGACGTCACGATCCCCCGGCCCTGACCACTGACTTTTGCTACTACGTACCATGGCATTTGAAAATCACGGATAGTAACTTTACGCACGGCTCCTCCGTAGAACGTGGTGAGAGGAGTAAGCCCCCTTCTGTTCATCCCGGCATTCGGCTGAGCGTCCGCCCCGCCCGCGGAATCCGCGGTGCGTTCGGGCTACCAGCGGGACGGACTTGCACCGGTGAGGGTTCGCCGTTCCATCGATCCTCGGCCGTCGACGACGTCGATCGCGTCCGGTCGCGGTCGGAGACCGCGCCCGCGATCCGCGGCGTTGAACCGCGTTCGTCGTGCGTCTCTCGGCGGGTCAACTCCCCTTCCTCGCGGTCGGGTTCGCTCGCCTCATCGATCGGGCCGAGACGTGTCGTTTCTGTTCCAGAGCCAGCGGTCTCCCGCTCCGGACTTGCGTCCGGTCACCCGCCCGAACGGTGGGGGGACTTTCCTCGCGTGCGTTGTGCGACTCGGAGAGTCGGACAACGGTGTGCGTGGGGCGTCCCGAAGGGACGGTCCACGTCGTACGGAGGCGCCGTTGCCGACGCCACCGCCGCGGCGGCCGGGCTCTCTCTCCGATTTCTGGTAGGTACTTCAGCCGAATAAGTGCCGCGGTCGAACCGATCTTCGAATGGAAGCGCTTTAGGTTGATAATCTCATGTCTGTCTGTATGTCCCAGCGACAGGGCGTCGACCTCTCCTACGAAGACGGGGCGCGAGCGGTCGAACTCGCGCGCGAATCCGTCGAGTCGTTCGTACGCCACGGACAGCGAGAACACCCCGGTAGCATGCGAGAAACGTTCTACGAGCGAACCGGCGCGTTCGTTCGCCTCGAGTCGACTCGCGGCCGCGGCAGCCTCCGGGGCTGCGCCGGCGGCTACCGCTCGGGCGAACAGCTCGGTCACGTCATCGTCGACGCGGCGATCGAGGCCGCGAGCGAAGACTCCTGTGGCTCGGAGGTCACGCCCTCAGAGCTTCCCAACCTCACCGTCTCGGTCTGTACGGTGCGCAACATCGTCCTGACCGACGACCCCCTTGCCGACCTCGAGCTCGGCACCCACGGCGTCGCCGTCGACGGCGGCGGCGAGGGCGGCTGGCTCTATCCGACAGTTCCCGTCGAAAACGGCTGGAGCGAACGCGAGTACCTCGACCGAACCTGCCGGAAGGCGAAGCTGCCGCCGACGGCCTGGCAGGACGACGACGTCGTCGTCACCCTCTTCGAGGGCCAGGTGTTCCGCGAGCGAAAGGCCGACGGCAGCGTCGAAGAGGTCTGAGCGACGCGCCTCGTTCCCGACTGCACCCCACTCGCCACGCCCCAACGGAGCCTTCTCTCGCCGCGAGCAGCAACTGGAGAGCGAGCCGGCCCGTAACGAGTCGAGCGGCGACGGGACGAAGGAACAGCCAACTCGCGAGCGCAGCCGCCGCCGGCGCCCCAGGTGAAACGCACGCGAACGGGTCGGCAGGCCGACACGTCGATCTACAGTAGTCGTTGAAACGGTTTACACCCGGTCACAGCTGAGCGGCCAGCCTCGGCCTCGACGACGAGGCTGGCCGCCGATGGGTGTGACCGGGCGTGCACTGACTTTCAGCGCGTACTATAGCTGTCACTCGCCGGGCCGGCCGAACCCGACCGCCTCGGCGTCGGCGTGACAGCGCTCGGTCGCCGCCTCGAGGTCCCCCTCACGAACGACCTCGCCGTCGCGGATCAGGGGCTCGAGCAGCGGCTCCGCGCCGTTCGGCCCCTCCTCGTCGGCGAGCCCGACGTGGTGGCCGCCGTCGGGGGTGCGGTAGACCTCCTTGACGCCCGCAAGCTTCCCCCGCTTCGAGACCGGTTTCCCATCGAGTTCGACGATGTCGAGGCTGAAGTCGACCGCCGGCGCGCCGGTGATGTGGCTGCCGACGCCGAAGCCGTCGGCGACGTCGCGAAGCTCGCGGAGGGCGTCGGCGTCGAGCCCCCCGCTACAGAAGATCTTCACGTCCTCGAACCCGCGGGCGTCGAGCTCCCAGCGCACCTCGCGGACGATGTGGCGGAAGTCGCCCCGCCGGGAGCCGGTGGTGTCGAGGCGCACGCCGTCGAGGCGCTCTCCCAGGGTCTCCGCGGCCAGCAGGCTCTCGCTCTTCTCGTCCCAGAACGTGTCCGTCAGGGCGATCCGCGGGACGTCCGCGGGGACGGCCTCGTCGAAGGCCTCCCAGGCCGCCGCCTGCTCGCCCTCGCCGAAACAGAACATGAGCGCGTGGGGCATCGTCCCGCTCGCCTCCCGCCCGAGGATTTCGCCCGCGGCGACGTGTG
This sequence comes from Natrononativus amylolyticus, assembly GCF_024362525.1. GTDB lineage: Archaea > Halobacteriota > Halobacteria > Halobacteriales > Natrialbaceae > Natrononativus > Natrononativus amylolyticus. The sequence goes on along the minus strand of NZ_CP101458.1, from coordinate 2,753,298 downwards.
AGAACCCGTCCAGACCCGCGAGCAGCGCCGCCCGCTCGACCACCGACGCGATCGACGGGTGGACGTGGCGGGCGCCGAAAGAGAGCACCTGCGAGTCGGGGGCCGCCCGCCGGACCTCGAGCGCCCGCGTCGCGAATCCGCTCGGCTGGGAGAGAAATCCCAGGAGGGAGGTCTCGCACTCGGCGAACGCGAGGTAGTCGCCCTCGATCCGGCAGACGGGACCGCCGTCGAACAGCCGGCCGTCGGCCAGCGCGTCGACGTCGACCGACCGCCCCTCGAACAGCGTGGCGACGTCCCGGATGCCGGTGAACACCTCGAACGCGCCGGTCGAGAACTGGTCGGCGGTCACCTCGGCGACGACGCGGGGGTTCTTCCCCGCGTGCTCGAGGGTGGTGCGGGTGCGCTCGAAGTAGGCGTCGGTGGCGGTGGCGTCGAGAATCGCCTCGGCGGAGACGGTTCCGAACGGGTTCGACATACCCGTGGGTTCCGCTGGCACGCGTTAAAACTGCTCGATTCCGGGAGCATCAGCCGTCGACCGGCGCGGCGATGGCGCCTCCGGCCGCCGCGGTACCGCCCGCGTCGCCGCGTTCGTCGGGAGCGAGCGGGGTCGACGCCGAGACCGCTGCGATCGTCGAAGCCGACTCGCTCGGTCGCACTTCCTCGAGGTCGTCGACCGTCGGCGCGCCGACGAGTTCCACGACGTCGCCGTCGACCGAGATCCGGTAGGCGCCCGCGAACGGGCCGCCCTCGATCCGGTAGGTGTCCGCCTCGACCTGCGTCGCGTTCCGGTACTCGAGGACGTCCCGGTAGGCGTCGGCGAACGCCTCGGCGTCGTCGTTGGACTCCCAGGCGAGGCGCCAGACGTGGGCGCTGCGATTGTCCTCGTCGTGGTAGCCGACGAACGTGTCACCGGCCCAGCCGTCGGTCGCGGAGTAGGAGTAATTGTACGGCGAGGACCCTCTCGCTCCCTCCGTGAGCGGTCTGTCGACGGCGCCGTTCGCCCAGAGGGTAGCGAACAGCGTCGCCTCGCCGACGGTTTCGGTCCGGACCTCGTTGCCGGCGTCGTCCACGGTAAACGGCTCCCAGTCGGCCGTCGATCGGTCCTCGACGTCGACGGCGACCGGCTCCGTGGGATAGCGCTCGGGGTGGATCAGCTCCGCGGTGCTCCTCGGCCGCTCCTCGAACGCCTCGTCGACCGCCGCCCAGTCGCCGGCCTCGTGGCGGTGCTCGACGAACGCCAGCCCCTCGGCGTAGGGGGCGTACACCGAGAGGAACAGTCCGGGGTTGAAGGGCTGGGCCTCGAGTTCGGCGCCGCTGGCGTTCTCGCCGGAGTGGGCGGGCAGACACTCCCACTCCTCGTCACAGCGGTCACCGTACAGGATCGGCACGTAGTTCGCCTCGCCCTCGAACAGGCCGGTCTCGGCCCGGCGCTCGTCGAGCGTGGTTCCCTCGCGCTCGAGTCTGTCGTGTTGGTCCTGGAGGGCGTGGACGAGCTCGTGGACGAGCGTGTTCCGGTCTATCCGCGTCCCCTCGCCGTCGGTGACGATCACGATCGTCCCCGAGCTGTAGTACCCCTGGACGGCGCCGCCGTACAGCTCGTCGAACGCCTCGTTAACGTCGGTCTCGCCGTCGACGACGAACGCTCCGCGCCAGAGTTCGTTCGTGAACGGGTCGGCGGGTTCCGCCGCCCGGTCGGTCCGCTCGCGGTACTCCGCTCGCGTGATGATCTCGAACCCGACGTCCTCGGTGAACCGCTCGCCGCGGATCACCTCGACGCGGGCCATCGAGCGGTACTTCAGGGCCTCGAGGTCGGCCCGCGAGAGCTCGCCGTCGGCGTCGATCTCGAGGCTGTCGTTCGCGGTGAACTCGCCGATCGTCCCGAGTTCGCGGTCGGCGCCGACGTCGGCGTCGGGGACGGCCGTCGGGGCGGCACAGCCGGAAACGAGGAGCACGAACACGACGGCTGCGGCCACCCTCAGTCGCATCTGCCGGAGAGAAGGTCGGTGACGGCAAAGCGTTTCCGCCTCAGGAACGCCGGGTCGCCAGCAGGGCCAGCCCGAGCACGGCGGCGACGGCGACTCCGGGACCGAAGCCGGGGAGGCGATCGGCCGCGCCGCCCGCCCCGTCGTCGTCGCTCCCGACTCCGTCGTCGGCATCGTCGTCGACGTCGATCGAGTCCTCGCCTGCCGTTCCGGCGTCCGAGCGGATCTCGGACAGTTCGTCGACCGTGGGCGCGCGGACGATCGTCACCGACTCGCCGTCGGCCTCGAGGGCGTAGGCGCCGGGGAACGCCCCGTCGATCGCGTAGGTGTCCGCGCGGTCGTCGACCGACTCGGCGCCGTGGGCCTCGAGCAGTTCCAGGTAGCCCGCGAGGAACTGCTCGGCGTGGTCCTCGTCGAGCCACTCGGTTTCCCAGACGTAGCCGCTCTCCTCGATCGCGTTCTCCTCGGTGGCGTAGACGACGAGTTCGTCGCCCGCCCAGCCGTCGGTCAGCTCGTGGTCGTAGTCGTAGGTGGAGAGGCCGTCGTCGTAGACGTCGCCAGCCGCGAGCGTGGCCTCGTCCGACTCGAGGGCCTGGTGCATGAACATCGAGGCCATCCCGGCTTCGCCGACGCGCTCGCGGCCGTCGTCGACCGGGTCCCAGCGGTCGCTCGAGCGGTCGTCGTGGTCGATCGCCGCCGGCTCGCGGTCGTCGCCGGGGCGGATGACCTCGGCGCTGCTCGCCGGCGGCTCGTCGTAGGCGTCGTCGACGGCGTCCCAGCCGCCCTCGTCCCGGAGGTGGTCGACGTACACCGGCCCGTCGCTGTAGGGGTGAAACAGCGTGAGAAACAGGCCGACGTTGTACGAGGGCGGGCCGGTCGTGGCGGCACTCGGGAGAACGCAGCTCCACTCCCCGCCGCAGCGTTCCTCGTACGCCCGCTCGACCAGAACGGCGTCGCCCTCGATCAGGCCGTCTTTCGCGTGCGCCTGATCCTGCGTCCCCTTCTCGTAGCGCTGGAGGTCGAAGCGCTGGTCCTGGAGGGCGTGGAGCAGCTCGTGGCCGAGGATCACCTCGTCGACCTCGGGTTCCTCGGGCGAGTCGGAGACGAGCACGACTTCGTCGGTCACCGGATCGTAGTAGCCGGCGACGGCGCCGCTGTAGAGGGCCTCGTACTCCTCGAGCGCGTCGGTCTCCCTGTCGACCATGAACAGCGCCTCGGCGTGGACGTTCCGGACGAGACGGTCGTCCTCGCCGCCGAACAGCTCGTCGACCTCCTCGTCGAACGCCTCCCGCGAGATGACGTCGACCTCGACGGCCTCCTCGAAGGTGAGCTCGCGGATCACCTCGACGCGGGCCATCGAGCGGTAGACGACCGCCTCGAGTTCGGACGGGGAGAGCGCGGCGCTCTCCCCGTCGTCGACGTCGAGTTCGTCGTCGTACCAGTAGCCCTCGACGTAGCCGACCGTCTCGTTCGTCTCGGGGTCGTCCCGCTCGGTCGTCTGTGCAACCGCCGGCTCGAGCGGCGTCGTGTCGGTCGGGGCCGTGGTGGCGGGGGAGGGCTCACCGTGCGGTTCCGCCGCGGCGTCCGTTGTCGCGCCGGTCGCAGAGAGCGGCACCGCGAACAGCGCCGTCGCGACGATCACGGCGAGGACGAGCGTCCGTAGTTCGGTCACGTTGACTCGGGTTCGGACCGAGCATAGAAAAACCCGCCGTGGATCGTCGTCGCCTGCGACCCGCCGAACCGCCCCGCCGGCGCCGGGTACTCAGCCGTTCAGGCGTCGGACGACCGCGACGGCGACCGCGAGCGTCGCCACCAGGGCGGTGACGGCGCCGAATCCCGGCGTTTCGTCCGCCGCGTCGTCGGCGTCGTCGACCGCGTCGTCGGCCGCGTTATCGGCCGCGGACTCCTCGAGGGCCTCGGTCCCGTGGACCGCCTCGAGTTCGTCGACGGACGGGGCGGTGACGATCCACAGCCGGTCGCCGTCCTGTGCGATCGTGACGGCCGTGTCGAACGCGCTGTCCTCGCCGAACTCGTAGGTCCGGTTCGCCGCGTCGACCGCCGTGCCGCCGCGGTGGTCGATCAGGTCCTCGTAGGCGCCGGCGAACCGTTCGGCCTCCTCGGCGTCGGTCCAGGCGAGCTTCCAGACGGAGGCGGTCCGGTCCTCCTCGTCGTGGTAGACGTAGAGCCTGTCGCCGCGCCAGCCCGCGGTCTCCTCGAGGTCGTAGTTGAGCGGGTTCGTCGGATCGAGTTCGCCGGTTTCGTCGGTGTTCAGGAACGCCTCGGGGTTGACGATCGGGTTGCCGTCGTAAGCGGGATCCATGAGGATCGCCGAGAGGCCGGCCTGGCCGATCACCTGGTGGTCCGGGCCGCCGGCGTTCAGGCGCTCCCAGTCGTCGCTGCTCTCGTCGTCGACGGTGAGCGCCTCGGGGTCGACCTCGCCGTACGTCTCGGGGGAAATCGTGTGCAGCGAGGAGGTCGGCATCTCGTCGTACAGCGCGTCGACGGCGTCCCAGCCGCCCGACTCGTAGACGTGATCGACGAACGCCGGCCCGTCGCTGTAGGGCTGGAACTGCATGAAGTACAGCCCCCAACTGGGCGGCTCGCCGGCGTCGTCCTGTGGCTCCTCGGCCGTCGGATCGCCCTCCGTGATACACGGCTCGCTCCAGCGGTCCTCGGCGCAGTACTCGAGGTATCGGTGTTCGATACGATGCACGTCGCCCTCGATGACGCCCAGTTTGCCGTTGTCGAGATCCTGGGTATCGCGCTGGTAGCCCGCCAGGTCGAAGTGCTGGTCCTGGAGGGCGTGGCCGAGCTCGTGGGCCAGTATCGCCTCGTCGATCAGCAAGGTGTCGGGGTCGTCGGAGACGACGACGATCTCCCCCTCCTGGAAGTTGTAGTAGCCGCCGACGGTCGCGCTTCGGTCTTCCTGCCGAACGTCGACCGCGTCCTCGTCGCTGCCGATCAGCAACAGCGCCTCGAACTGGGCGTTGTCGTACAGCCGCGTCCGGTCGTCGACGGCCGCGTACTGCGCTTCGTTCTGCTCGGCGAACGTCTCGCGGTCGATGATCTCGACGGGCGGGAGCTCCTCGAAGGCCAGACAGCGCATCGCCTCGAACCGGGCCGCGGTGCGGGCGCTGAGCGCCTCGAGCTCGTCCTCGGTGATCCCGTCGCTGGCGTCGATGTTCAGGGGTTCGTCGTACCAGTAGCCGTCGAACCAGCCGATCGTCTCGTTGCCCTCGGCGGGGGCGGCGTGGTCTTCGGGGGGCGTCACCGCACAGGCTTCGACGAGGTCCGCGTCGTCTCCGGCGAGCGCCGGGCTCACGAGGGCTATCGCTACGGTTGCGCCGGCGAGACAGAGTATCACCGAGAGAAACAGGACACGTCCCGGAGAGGTTTCCATCACGTACAGTCAGGTGAACCGAAGTATAAAGCTACGTGTTCAGTCAATCGACAGTCGACGCCGGCGAGAGGGCGATAAGAACTATCGTCGGGCCGGCCCTCGAGTCGCGTATGGGAGCGACACAGCTCGATCCGGACACCACCGCGGTCGTCGTCGTCGACATGCAAAACGGCTTCTGTCACCCTGACGGCTCGCTGTACGCCCCCGGCAGCGAGGCCGTCATCGACCCGATCGTCAGCCTCGTCGGTCGCGCTCGAGGCGCCGGGGTACAGATCGTCTACACCCGCGACGTCCACCCGCCCGAGCAGTTCGAGGACGCCCACTACTACGACGAGTTCGAGCGGTGGGGCGAGCACGTCCTCGAGGGCTCCTGGGAGGCCGACCTGGTCGAGGACCTCGACGTGCGCGACGAGGACCTGATCGTCGAGAAACACACCTACGACGCCTTCTACAACACCGAACTCGAGGGCTGGCTCCGAGCGCGGGGCATCAGGAACCTCGTGCTCTGTGGCACCCTCGCGAACGTCTGCGTGCTCCACACCGCCGGCAGCGCCGGGCTGCGGGACTTCCGCCCGCTGCTGGTCGAAGACTGTATCGGCGCCATCGAGGACGACCACCACGAGTACGCCGTAGAGCACGCGGGGTGGCTGTTCGGCGACGTGATCGAGAGTCGGGAGCTCGAGTTCGCCTGACTCTGGACCGTCTGTCGCGCCGACCGCGTCCAGGTGCTCGCGCTGCGGGTACGTTTATTCGACGGGTGCGCGTCTCGGTACGGCCGCCGTCTCCGCCTGACCCGATACCGGCGCGGGCGGCGTACGAAGCGGTGCGCGAAGACGATCTGTCCGGTGTACGCACATTTCTCGGGGTGTACACGCGATATTTTTACGACCGCGGTCGCGGTAGTTCGTTGTATGACTGACCCGAACGTCGCGGTCGTGACGGCGGCTGGAAGCGGCATCGGAGCGGCCTGTGCCCGACGGTTGGCCGATGACGGATACACGCCGGTGCTGTTGTCCCGGTCGGGTGGCGCCGTCGAGGTCGCGAACGAACTCGGCGGGGACGGGTTCGAGGGCTCGGTGACAGATCCCGACGACCTGGCAGCCCTCGTCGAGACGACGTACGAACGCTACGGGCGCATCGACGCGGTGGTGAACAACACGGGCCACCCGCCCGCGGGCGACCTCCTCGAGATTTCGGACGAGGAGTGGCACGAGGGACTGGACCTCGTGCTGTTGAACGCCGTCCGGATGGCCCGGCTCGTCACCCCCATCATGGAAGAACAGGGTCACGGGTCGATCGTGAACATCTCCACGTTCTCGGCGTTCGAACCCTCGAGCGAGTTTCCCGTCTCCTCGGTGCTCCGGGCCGGACTCGGGAGTTTCACCAAACTCTACGCCGACCGGTACGCGGGGGCCGGAATCCGAATGAACACCGTGCAACCGGGGTTCGTCGACAGTTACGACGTCGACGAGGGGACGAGGGAGCGAATCCCGATGGGACGGCCGGCACGGACCGGGGAGATCGCGGATGCGGTCGCGTACCTCCTCTCGCCCGCCTCGAGTTACCTCACCGGACAGAACATCCGCGTCGACGGCGGTCTGACGGCGTCCGTGTAGCCGCCACAGGCTCTTCTACGGACTCGAACACCGTGGGATTCGAACACCGTGCTGATTACGTCCTCCGTGGTCCGCGTTATCGACGGAAACAACCTCGAGAGGGGGCGTCACTCCGGTTTCATTCCCTTCTCCGCGAGTTCCTCGAGCGCCCCGTCGCTCTTCTCGAGAGCGAGACCCATCCCCCCGAGGACGTGGTCCGCTTTCGTGAACTGGACCTGGCCGTACTCGACCAGCTGGAGGCGATTGCCCCACGGGTCGCGGATGTCCGTTCCGCCGGTGTCGAGGCGGTCGACGCCTTGCTCCTCGAACCGCCGTTTTGCGGCCTCGAGGTCGTCGACGACGAGCCCGAAGTGGCGCTTCTCGTCGGGGCCGTCGGGGTCGTCGACCGCCGAGAGCGCGAGGAACTGATCGCCAATGTCGAGGAAGGCGCTCGACTCCCCGCGGCCGCGCAGTTCGAACGCGAACAGCGACTCGTAGAACTCGAGGGCCTCCTCGATGTCGCCCACCTCGAGGGCGACGTGGTTCATTCCGACCAGCCGCGGCCGGTCGTCGCCGCTTCCGTCAGCCGTTCCTCCCTCGGTCTCTGCTGTCTCGTCGCTGTCGGTCATGTCACTCGAGGGCACTACGCCGACGGCCAAAACGTCCGGGGTTGGGGCCGTTCCGCCCGCCTCTCGCTCACTCGACGCGAAACAGCCGGTAGGCCCCCTGGCCCGTCGCCACCTTCACGATTTCGCCGTCGAGAGTCGTCGTCTCGACGGTGATCTCGCTGACGCCGACGCTCGAGCCCGCCCGCACCACGTCAGCGGTCGCACGGAGGTCGCCGGTCGCCGGACGGAGGTAGTTCACGTTCAAATTGATCGTAGCGACCCCGCCGCTGGTCGGCTCGTCGAACTCCGTTCGCAGTGCGAGTCCGCCGACGGTGTCGACGAGCGTGGCGGCGACGCCGCCGTGGATGTCCGGCCGCCGCCCGTCGCCGTTCGGACGGGTGTTCGTCAGCTTGTCGTCGTAGGGGATCGACATCGTCATCGTCCCCTGCCCCACGTGGTCGACGGTCGTCCCGAGCCAGGAGAGGAACTCGTGGTTCTCGTCGATGTACCCCTGCAAGAGGGTGCGGTGGGCTTCGAACTCGTCTTCCGCGGTCATGTCCTCGAGTGTGCGAGCCAGGGGTTTGTGTGTGCCGTTTGTCCGATTCGCTCCGTTGTCGATCGTTTACTCGCGCCCGCACGGCCTGCCTGCCGGGAGTTCATCCGACTCGAGTCCTTACCCTTCCCATGAGTGACGACGGCCCGGAGCACGAGACGAACTTCCGCGAACACCCCGGCCGGTACGAAATCGGCCGCGGCGAAGAAGGCGTCTTCAAGGTCGAGCCGTACAAGAGCGAACTGCTCCCGCTGTGGTCGTACAGCGACGAGGAGTCGGCCCGGGAGGCCGCCGAAGCGATCTACGAGCGTTACGAGAGCTACCGCGAGAACGACGAGTTTCCGGGAATGGATATGGCCCGCAAGTACCTCCAGATGGGGTACACGCGGGCGATGCGCTACGCGAAGTATCCGGGCGGACGGAAATACGAAGAGGGGTCCGAGCGGGAGCCACAGCGGTGGGCCGACGAGGACAAGCGCGAGGCGGCCCTCGTTTTCGAGGCGTACTGGGAGCGCGTCCGCGAGGACGAGGCCTACCGGAGCGCGACGGAGCGCCACCGCGAGCGTCACGGCTGATAGTCCCGGAACTCATTCGAGGGATGGACAACCGGCATACGACTCCCCCTTTCCGCAGGCTGATACGCCCCGGGTGTGAACGCCCGCTCATGTCAGACGCCGTGCCACTCGAGGAACTCGCAAGCCTCCCGAGCTTTCACCACCCGGCCGCCTCGCCGACGGGCGAGTACGTCGCGGTCTACTACGACGTCACCGGCCGCAACGAGCTCCACCTGATCGACGTCGAGACCGGCGAGATGAGCCAGCTTTCGGACGGCGACGTGCCCCGAAACGCCCGCTGGCCGTTCCGGTGGGCGCCGGACGGCGAAACCATCTACTTCCACGCGGACGACGCCGGCGACGAGCAGAACGACGTGTTCGCGATCTCCCTCGAGGGCGACGTCGAGCCGGTGATCGAACGGGAGGGCCAGACGATCCTGCAGGACGTCAGCGAGGACGGCCGCTGGCTGCTGTTCGGCAACGACGGCGGCGACCAGATGAACCTCTACCGCTACGACCGCCACGAGGGGGTCGTCGAGCAGCTCACCGAGTACGACAAACCTGCCGGCGGCGGCTCGTTCAGCCCCGACGGCGAGCGGATCGCCTACACCGCCAACGAGACCGACGACCTCGAGAACGCCGACGTCTACGTGATGGACGCCGACGGATCGAACCGGCGGAATCTCGAGATCGGCGACGTCGGCGCGGAGGCCGCCGCCGCGGACTGGTCGCCCGACGGTTCCGCGCTGCTGATCGGGGACAACAGCGAAGACAGGAACCGCGTCGGGATCTACGACCTCGAGAGCGGCGACCTCGAGTGGGTGAGCTCCGGCGAGTACGTCGAGAGCCCGGTCGGGTTCCTCCCCGAGGGCGACGAACTGTTGGTCCGGCGGTTCCGAAACGCCGCCGTGGTTCCGGTGGTTTACGGCCGGTCGGATGGGAGTAGTGGAAGGAGCGCGGGCGACGCGAGCGGTGACGGCTGGACGACCCGCGAGTTCGACCTGCCCGAGGGCGTCGCGAACGTCCCCGGCCACGGCACGGTCGTCGGCGACGAGCGCGAGGTGATCGTCACCCAGGAGACGCCCACCCAGCGACCGACGCTGCTCCACTACGAGGTGGAGTCGGGCGAGTCGACGGCGCTGCTCGAGCCCGAGTACGGCGACATCGACCCCGACAGCTTCGTCGAGGGCGAGTACTTCCGCTTCGCGAGCCACGACGGCCGGGAGATCGGCGCCATCCTCTACGACTCCGGCGAGCGCCCCTCGCCGGCGGTCGTCAACCCCCACGGCGGACCGGCGTCGCTCGACCTGCTCGATTTCGGCTACCGCACGCAGTACCTCCTCGCGCAGGGGTACTCCGTCCTGCAGGTGAACTACCGGGGCTCCGTCGGCCGCGGCCGGGAGTTCAAGAACCTCCTCATCGAGGACTGGGGCGGCGGCGAGCAGGACGACATCGCCGCGGGAACCCGCTGGCTCGCCGACCGGGAGTGGATCGACGAGGACCGGATCGCCGTCTTCGGCGGCTCTTACGGCGGCTACAGCGCCTACTGGCAGCTGGTCGCCTACCCCGAACTGTACGCCGCCGGCGTCGCCTGGATCGGCGTCACCGACCTCGAGGCGATGTACGACGAATCGATGCCCCACTACCGCGTGGGCCTCCTCGAGAAGTACCTGGGCACCCCCGAGGAGAACCCCGACCTCTACCGCGAGCGCAGTCCGGTCACCCACGCCGAGAACCTCGAGGCGCCCCTGTTGATGGTCCACGGCGTCAACGACTCGCGGGTGCCGCTGTCGCAGGCGGAGATTTTCCGGGATCGGCTCGAGGAGTTGGGGTACGAGGAAGGCCAGGACTACGAGTACGAGGAACTCGGCGCGGAGGGCCACGGCTCGACCGACGTCGATCAGAAGATCCGGTCGCTTCGGCTCGTGGGTGAGTTCCTCGAGCGGCGGCTGTAGACACCGAGGATCGACACTCCACGATGGGCGATCCGCGTTCACGAGTCGATTCGATACAAGTAGACTGTCTCACCGCCACTCGTTCAGATCGGCAACCTCGTCGGTTTCGATCCAGCGGGTGGACGGGAACTCGACGCTACAGAGGACGTACGTTCGCCCCTCCATCATGTAGAGTTCGCTCTCGGGCGACGAACGGTCCTCGCTGTCCGGCGTGTTATCGACGTTTGGATCACCCATTCGTCCTACCTCTACCCGTGAGTACGGCCGCGAGCCGGTTAACACGGTGGCTTGACCGATCATGGCCGGCGTGAGCTTACAGTTTGACCGACGATCTCGAGGACAGCAACGTGTGTTCGGTGATGTTCGCGATCGCCCGACGGAGCCGTTCGGTCACCGCCTGCGCCGAGATCCCGAGCTCCTCGGCCAGGTCGGCAGTCGTACACCGCCGCGGGATATCGTAGTAGCCGCGTTCGACCGCGAGAGTCAGCGCCGCTCGCTGGTGGTCCGTCAGCCCGAACCGCGGGTCGGCGGCGTGGTCGGTGTGGTGGTAGATCTGGTCGACGACGGGGCTGAGACCGGCGTCCTCGCAGCTGCGTTTGAACGCCGAGAGCTGCTCGTGTTCGGGGAACCTGATGGTGATCTCCCAGCGGTCGTCCTGACAGACCGCCCGCAGGATCGAGCCGTCGCAGTCGGTGATCGCGCGAAACAGCCGGTCGCCGTCGACGTCCCACTCGAGGGCGAGCAGGGTCGCGTCGCCGACAGTCTCGACGACGCTCGCGGCCCTGATCGACGACACCTCTCGAAGCGAGTCGGCGACCGCGTCGGGGTCGCGCGCGTACACCCAGAAGAACGGCACCGAGGCCGTCCCGCTGGGAACCAGCGACTCGAGTTCGACGCTCGTGCCAGCGTGTGACTGCAGCGCCCGCCCTAACGCCGACTCCGAGATCGGGACGTTGAACCTGAGAATGGCGACCATCGTCGGAGGGAGTTCTACGCGACGCGGCGACAAAATGGTATCACCCCGACAGCTCACCGGTCGGCTGGTTCGTCGGCGCGCTCGAGAGGGCCCACCCGGACCGACACCGCGTCGCCGACGCGCAGGTCGTGACCGGGGTGGATCAGCTTCGCGCCGAAGTCGGCGTCGCGCGCGCAGAAAAACGAGAGGCCGGTGATCACCTCGCCGTTTGCCGTGACGGCCACCTCGTCCCACGAGATGGTGCGCCCGTTGGCTGCCCCCAGCGCGTCGCCGTTGAGCCGAACCACGCCGTCACAACCGCCGTGGAGGCCGCCGTCGTCGTAGTGTGGTAGCCCGCCGTCGAGCACGCCGGCTCCGTCGGCGCGGATTCCAACGAAGTCCGAGCCCGGAGACGGGTGGCGGGGCTCGTCGAGGACCGCGTACGTCTCGCCCGTCGCGACGACCGTGCCGCGGCCGGACCACTCGAGTCCCCGCACCTCCACGCCGACCTCGAGCGGGAGCGATCCTGACGCCCGGTGGGGGTTCTGTGCGGGTCGGCGAAACCCCACGTGGAGGTGATTGTCGACCCAGGGGGCGAAAAAGCCCGCCCGAACGAGCCGTCCGAGGGAGTCACCGATCTCGACGCGGTCGCCCGCCGAGACGGTCGGTTCGACGTGGAGCACGCGGGCGACGAGCCCCTCGACGGACGCCGGCGACGCGCACTCGAGCAGGATCAGGTGATCGTTCTCGGGGGCGTAGGGCTTCGGCGGCGCGCGGACGGTTTTCGTCTCGAGAACGGTTCCGGCGACCGGGCTGGGGGCGGCGGTCGTTCGGCCGTTCCGGAGCGTTCCGGGGTAGAGGTCGATCGCACAGCCGGCGTCGTGGGCGGGGTACGGCGAGTTGTACAGCGAGAACCGCTGGTACTGTCCCAGCACCTCCTCTCCGAGCGTGACGGCCATCGTTCGTCGGTCGGTGACGGGAGCGTTTAGGTTCGTCGGCTCCTAACGCCGTCGCATGCGCGTGTTCCGCGGGCGGGCGGCCACGATCGAGGACGACCGGGCCGCCAGCGGGCGGCTGCTCGAGACGACGGCGGAGACGGGCGAGCCCGCGGTGCGGGTGTGGACGCCCCACCGCCAGGTCGCCTTCGGCCGCCGGGACTCCCGCCTCGAGGGGTACGACCGGGCGCGAGCGGCCGCCGACGAGGCGGGCTTTCCGCCCGTCGAGCGCAGCGTCGGCGGTCGGGCGGTCGCCTACGACGGGGAGACGACCCTCGCGTTCGCCCGCACGGAGCCGGTCGCGGACTTCCGCCGGGGGACCGACGGGCGATACGACCGGCTGACCGCGGACGTCGCCGCCGCGCTCCGTGATCTGGGCGTCGAGCCCGAGCCCGGCGAACCCGCCGACTCGTTCTGTCCGGGCGCACACTCGCTGTCCGCGTCCGTCGACGGCGCGCCCGCGAAGCTCGTGGGCATCGCCCAGCGCGTGACGACCGAGGCCGCGCTCGTCTCGGGTATCCTCGTCGCCGACAACCGGTCGGCGCTCGCGGGCGTCCTCGAGCCCGTCTACGACGCCCTCGACGTGCCGTTCGACCCGACGACCGTCGGGAGCGTCGCTGCCGCCGGCGGTTCCGCAGGTCCCGTCCGGGTGTGTGAGACGCTCGAGGCGGCGCTCGTCGGCGACCGGTCGCCGACGGTCGAACGAATCGGGGGATGACTGCTCGTCGCCGGCGGTCGGCGTTCGGCCGTCGAGGACAACGTTTTTGGCGCTGACGCTCCCCGACTGGTGCATGCACGCGAGAACCGACGGGACGGCGAGTGCGCCCCCGCTGTCGGGGGGGAGCCGATGAGCGACGACTCGGGGTCGGCAACGCCGGGAGTGAAACTCTGGGAGGACCTGCTCGCGGACACCGACGCGATCGCCGAGGAGTACCGCGAGGCCGGCTGGGAGGTCGTCGTCGTCCAGCCGGGCGACGTCTCGCCGGTCCAGAAGGACGAGCGGTTCGGGTTCAGCGTCCTGGTTCCGGACAGCGAGTACGACACCGTCGAGGCGATCGTCGAGCGCGAGGACGTCACGTTCGACGCGGCCGAGATCTACCACCGGCCGATGGGGAACACCACGTTCGCGCTGGCGGTCGAACTCGACACCGACTCCGAGACGGCAGTGCTCGTCCCGCTGGCCTACGGCCTTCAGGAGATGAAACCGGTGTTCGAGACGGCACTCGAGGAGGGCGAACTCCGGATCCACGTCCGCCCGCTGTCGATCGACACCTGGGTGTCGTTCGCCCACGACGACCCGTCGCTGTTCGTCGACGAGGAACGCCTGGCCGACCTCGAGGCGAACGCGCCCGAGACGCGGCTGTCGGAGCTGCTCGAGGAACGCGACGAAGGCGGCGACGAGGAGTAGCTCAGTCGTCCTCCGCCCGCAGCTCCTTGCTCGCCTCGCGGACCTCGCGCATCACCGTCGAGATCCGCTCTTCTGCCTCGAGTTCGTCCTCCACCGAGAGGTCGACGCCCTCGACCTCGAGGAGGAACTTCGCGACCTCGGTCGCCTCGTACATCACGTCGTCGAGCTCCTCGGCGGTGAAGAAGTCACACATCGCGCCGTAGAGGAACGTGGCGCCGGACATCCGCACCTTGTTCTCGAACGACGAGCGGGCCTGGTTGACCGCCTGCGGGGAGTAGGTGTCGGTCATGAACGGCACCAGTTCCGGGAGGTTCTCGCCGATCTTGGTCATCTCGACGCCGGTTTCGGTCCGGAAGTCAGAACAGAGGCGCGCGATGGCCCACTCGCGGGCCGTGATGTACGTCCGGTCCCGCAGGAACTCGTTGACCCGCTCGTACTGGGCGCCGTCCATCTTCTGGAAACGGGCGTACTTCTGGACGTCGTCAGGCACCTCGTTTTCGGCCGCCTCGGGATCGGGAACGCCGGGCATCGGACTCTCGTCCGACGGTTCCGTTCCCTCGCCGTCGACCGACTCGTCCGGCGTCTCGGATTCCGCCGTCGTTTCCGCGGGCGGACTCGAGCGGTCGTCGTTCGTCTCACCGGCGTCAGCCTCGAGGCCCTCGCTCGCTCCGTCGTCGTCCATGGACGTTCATTCCCAGACGGCCGGGATAAGGATTGTTCTCGCGTCGGGGCGTAAACTCCGCCCGCGTCACCCGCAGTTCTACCGGCATTTAAGTTCGTGAGGGACCTCCCTGCGAGTATGACACAGACGCCAGTGATCGCACGTGCCGTCCGGACGCCCCAGGGGAAAGAAGACGGCGTCTTCGCCGACGTTCGCAGCGAGGACCTCTCGATTCCGCTCGTCAACGACATCCTCGCGGAAACCGGTCTCTCCGGTGAGGAGGTCGACGACCTGATGTGGGGCTGCGCCCAGCAGCGCGGCGAACAGGACAACAACGTGGCGCGCGTGATCGCCCTGCTCTCGGATCTCGGGGAGTCGGTGCCGGCAACGACGATCAACCGCTGGTGTGCCTCCTCGATGCAGACGATTATCTCCGCCTCCGACGCGATCCGGGCGGGCCAGCGCGAGTGTATCATCGCCGGCGGCGTCGAGAACATGTCCCGTAATCCGATGGGGGAGGGCCACGTCCACCTCCACCCGACGCTGGCGACGGAGTACAACGTCGGCGAACTCCAGATGGGGATGACCGCCGAGAAGGTCGCCGAGGTGTACGACGTCTCCCGGGAGACCCAGGACGAGTTCGCGCTGCGGAGCCACGAGCGCGCCGCCGCCGCCACCGACGAGGGCCGCTTCGAGGACCAGATCGTTCCGATCGAAACCGAGGACGGCACCGTCACCGAGGACGAGGGCATCCGCCGCGATACGGACCTCGAGACCCTGGCCGGCCTTCCGACCGTCTTCAAGGGCGACGGGACGGTCACCCCCGGCAACGCCTCCCAGATCTCCGACGGGGCGGCGGGCGTCCTCGTGACGAGCGAGGAATTCGCCGAGGACCACGGCCTCGAGGTCCTCGCGGAAGTCGGGTCGAACAACGTCGCCGGCGTCGACCCCACGGTGATGGGGATCGGCCCCGTTCCCGCGACCGAGGGGCTGCTCGAGCGCACGGGCCGCGAGATCGACGACTACGACCTCGTCGAACTCAACGAAGCCTTCGCGAGCCAGGCGGTGTACAGCCGGGACGAACTCGGCGTCGATCCCGAGAAGTTCAACGTCAACGGCGGCGCCATCGCGCTCGGCCACCCGCTGGGGGCCTCCGGCGCCCGTCTCCCGGTGACGCTGATCCACGAGTTGCTCGAGCGCGGTGGCGGCCGCGGTCTCGCCACGCTCTGTGTCGGCTTCGGACAGGGTGCAGCGATCGAGTTTACCGTCGAGTAGGGGCTTTCATTTTCACTTTTTCGTCCAGATTTTGCGAGCGAGACAAAAGGTGGTCGTGGCTGGGTGCAGCGGTCCGAGGGGTTGTGTCGGGGTGCGGCGATCCGAGATGAGGTCCGCCGGTCGAACGGGAACGCTCGAGCGCAGCGTTCGGTGATCGTTCGCGGATGGGTGCGGCAGTTCGCGCGCCCCTCGTCGTGTGCGCTCCTCGAACGGCGAACTGACCCACTCGTTCTCTCAACAGCGGAATATCTTGCCGCGGAAATCACAAACAACTAATTAATTCACACCCACAGTACACAGATCAAGAAAATACAACCGTATAATTAAAAAGTAATTAATAGGTGTAGCCCCCGTCAATTCGCACTGGCAATCGTGCCAAATACTATCATGACGGATGAACACGGCAGTCACGGAGTATCGAGGAGACGGGTTCTACAGGGACTCGGTATCACAGGGGCAGTTAGCGTGTTGCCAACCGGGGCAGGGCTTGCGATGGCCGAGGGCTCGAGCGAGGTCGTCGTTCGCGCCGACGAGGTCGACGTTCCGCTGATCGCGGGCATGTCGGTCGTCGACGAACTCCAGGCAGAAGCGAGGGAGGCTCAGGAGCCGATCGTCGACTACGTCGAGGAGACCGACGGACTCGAGGTCAAAAACCGGTTCTGGCTCGCGAACGCGATCTTACTCGAGGTCGATACGGGACAGGTCGATCTCGAGTCGCTCGCGGCCCAGGAGGGCGTCGCGGAGGTCCACCCGAACTTCGAGTTCGAGATTCCAGACGACGACGTCACCGCCGGAGCCGAGACCGACGGGGAGTTCACCTACGGCCTCGAGCAGATCGGTGCGCCGGAGGCCTGGGACACCTACGACAACCGCGGCGAGGGAGCCAGCATCGCGGTGCTGGACACCGGCGTCGACCCCGCCCATCCGGACATCGAGATCGCGGACGAGAACTGGGCCGAGTTCGACGGCGACGGCGACGAGATCGACTCGGAGCCGAACGACCCGCACCTCCACGGCACGCACGTCTCGGGGACGGTCGTCGGCGGCGACGACTCCGGGACGGCGATCGGGGTCGCCCCCGACGCGGAACTCCTGCACGGCAAGGTCCTCGATGACGGCGGCGGCGGTACGTTCGCCCAGATCCTCGGCGGGATGGAGTGGGCGGTCGTCGAGGAGGCCGACGCGATGAACCTCAGCCTGGGGGTCACCGGCTACGTCGGCGAGATGATCGAGCCGGTCCGCAACGCCGAACGCGCCGGCACGCTCGTCATCTCCTCGTCGGGCAACGACGGCGTGGGGACGTCGGGGTCGCCCGCCAACGTCTACGACTCGGTCGCGATCGGCGCGACCGACGAGGACGAGGAGGTGGCGAACTTCTCGAGCGGCGAGACGATCGACACCGACGCCGCCTGGGGCCGCCTTGCTCCCGACGAGTGGCCCGAGGAGTACGTCGTTCCCGACGTCTCGGCACCCGGCGTCGACGTGGTGAGCGCGTTCCCGCTCGATCACGACGACGGGCCCTACGAGGCGATTTCGGGGACGTCGATGGCGGCCCCGCACGTCGCCGGCCTCGTCGGGTTGATCGAGGGGGTCGCGGTGGAGTCACCGACGAACGAGCAGATCAAGGCGGCGCTCTCCTCGACGGCCCGGAACCCCGACGGCGAGACGGACACCCGCTACGGCGACGGGATCGTCGACGCGGTGGCAGCGATCGGTCGCGTCGCCGCCGAAAGCGGCGTCACCGGTACCGTCACGGATACCGACGGCGATCCGATCGCCGACGCGACGGTGGATCTCGACGGTTTCCCCACCGAAACCGACGACGACGGCGAGTACACGCTCCGGGCGGGTCCCGGAACGTACGAGGTCACGGCCGAGGCGTTCGGCTACGCGACGGAGACGACGACCGTCGAGGTCGACGACGAGTTCGTTACCCACGAGTTCGTGCTCGGCGACGCGCTCGCGGTTTCGATCACCGACGACCAGCCCGACGGCCTCGAGGCGGGCAACACGCTGTCGCTCGAGCTTCACGCGGCGAACCTCGAGACGCTCACCGTCGAGCAGGTCGGCGATTACGAGGGTGAGGCAGCCCTGCTGGTCGACGGCGAAGAGGCTGCGTTCGGCGAGTCCGTCGCGTTCGACTCGCCGGTTACCGGCACTGTCGAAGTCGAGGTCGAAACCGGCGAGGACGGAACCGGCGACCTCGAACTCGAGCACACCCTTACGGGTGCCGGCGAGGAGACGACGGTGACGACCGGCCCGACGTCGGTGTTCGACTCACCAGTGCCGATCGGGATCATCGACGATCAGGGCGCCTACGGCGCCGACCTCGAGGCGCTACTCGGGGAGGCGCTGCCACCTCGCTACCAGTTCGAGATCCTCGAGGCGACGGAGGCGATCGACGCCGCGGGCGACGGCGATCACGAGGCGTACGTCGCCCAGAACCTCGGCGACGAGGCGGCCGACTTCGCGGCGGTCGCGAGCGACCCCGCGGTCGGCGTCGTCTACCTGGATCAGTTCGAGTCGGCGAGCAACGCGATCTCGCAGCTGTCGGCCGCGACCGGCGATCCAGCGGAGACGGTCGACATGATCGTCGAGAATCAGGCCCCCGACGTCGAGTACGCCGTCGGACAGAGCCACCCGATCCTCGAGGGTGTTATCGAGGAGGGCGAGAGCGCACCGATAACCCAGCCCGAACCCGTCGACCTCGGTATGGGGATGTTCGCGGGCGGCTTCCACACCTTCTTCGAGGAGTACACCGGCCAGGTTGCGGGCGTCACGCTCGCCGAGACCGCCGTTCTGTTCACGGAGACGGGCGACGGACTCGCCGTCGACGACCTGACACGAACGGTTCTCGCCGCCTCGCTCGGCGTCGGGACGTTCGTCGATCGAGACGACGTCACCGCCACCGGCCGCCAGATTCTGGCGAACGCGGTCGAACACGTCGTCGAGGCGCCCCCGATCGAGGTGCTCGAGGCGCCAGCAGAACGGATCGAGCCCGGCGAGTCGACGTCGCTCACGGTCGACGCCGAGGCGATAGAGGCGCTCACCGTCGACGTCACCGGGTTGCAGTTCATCGACCGCGGCGACCTCGAACTGTTCGTCGATGGCGAGGAAACCGACTTCGGCGACCCCGTCGAGTTCGACGAGCCGTACGACGGCGAACTGACGGTGACCGTCGAGACTCTCGGCGACGAACTCGGCGAGTTCGCGATCGAGGCGACCTTCGTGACCGCGGACGACGAGACGTCGGTTACGTTCCGGCCGACGACCGTCTACGCGTCGCCGATCCACGTCCCGGAGGCGATCGACGACCTCCAGACGGCCGTCGACTTCGTCAACCCGGGCGACGAGGTCGTCGTCGCCGACGGCGTTTACGAAGTCGACGAGCCCGACCGCGGCTTCCAGGCCGGGCTGTACGTCGGCACGCCGGACATCACGATTCGCGGGGAAGACGGCGCGGAGCCGGTGATCCTCCACGAACGCGACGTACCGGCGCCGAACGTGATCAACGTCAACGCCGACGACGTGACCCTCGAGAACCTCGCCGCGAACGTCGTCGACGGCGCGGCGGATCCGAAGAACGAGATCGGCAACGGGGTTCGGATCGACGACGGCGTCAGCGGCGCGACGGTCAGGAACGTCACCACGGCGGGAACCAGCGGCGTCTTCCTCGACGCGGACGTCTCCGACGTGACCGTCGAGGGCGGCCGGATGCTCGACGCCGGCATCGGCGTCGGCACGGACCTCTCCGGCGGCCCGGTTGCTGACGTGACGATCACCGGCGTCACCGTCGAGAACCCCACCGACCTCATCGGCTGGGGCGGGATCTACCTCCAGAACGCCGCCGACGTCACCGTCACGGACTGTGACATCACGTACGGCGAGGACTTCAACGGCGGGATCGTCGTCGACGGCGACTTCACCGGCAGCGGCGAGAGCACGATCGAGGACAACGAGATCACCGGTCCCGACGACGACGACCCGCTCGCCGACCGCGACAACGGCATCCTCGTCGAGGACCTCGCCGGCACGGTCGCGAACAACAGCGTCGTCGACGCCGCCGTCGGCGTCCGCGTCGGCGATCTCGGACTCGGCGACAGCGAACTCCACGTCACCGACAACGAACTCGACGTTTCGGACACCGGAATCGTCCAGACGGGCGAGCTGACGACCTACGAGGACAACCGGATCGACGCCGAAATCGGGATCGATCTCGACGGTGGCATCTTCGGGCTCGATGCCGACGCCGTCCTCGCCAGGTTCAACGACCTCTCGGCCACCGACGTGCCGTTCGTCGGCGAACCCGACGACGGGTTCGCCGCGCCGGACGGCCCGTTCGACGTCCGCCTGAACTACCTCGGCGATCGAACGTACGACGACACTATTGCCGACGGCGACATCGCGTACTCGCCCTTCCTGACGGCGCCGCCCGAGGAGGTCGACCGCTCGGAGCCGACAGCCATCGCGGTCGACCTCGTCCTCGAGCCCGGCGGCGAGTACGGACTCGGAACCCCCGGTCCGACCGACCGGACGATCTGGGAGCTGTTCGGCGTCGCCGGTCCCGACGAGTTCGCGGGCACCGTTGAAGCCTGGAACCAGGACGACCAGGTGTGGCAGACCGTCACCGGCTCGGGCGCGCTTCAGCACGTCGACACGCTGTCGGCGTTCAGGATCGAGCCCGAAGAGGGCGTCAGAGCCGTCGTCGACTTCCAGTACGACGAGAGCGTCCCGCCGGGGTTGCGCGACGATCCGGACGGCACCGACCTCGAGCCCGGTTGGAACGCCGTTGCCGCGCCGATATACGGCACCGAAAGCGAGGCGTTCGACGCCGACGCGATCGAGGAGATAGACGACGACCTCGAGGCGCCGGCGGGCCAGCTCGGTGAGGCCGAGAAGAACGCCTTCGCCGGCTACAAGGTCTCTGCTGACGCGGACGGCTGGCTCGACGCGGGTCTCGACGACTACGCGCCGACGATGGCCGAACTCTACGAGGGTCTGGGTCTCGAGCCCGAGATCCACGACGAGCCCGGTGCCGCGGGAACGGCGACTGACGCGGAGGCGACGGTCGAAGACGTCCTCGAGGCCGCCGCGGACGACCGACGGGCGGTCGCGGGCGTCGCGAGGCTCGCCGGCCACCGGTTCCACGAGACGATCGATCCCGACGACGACCCCGATGAGATCGTCGGCGAGATCGAGGCGGCCGCAACGGCGCTCGCCGAGGAGGCACCCGCCGGCGAGGGCGACGTCGTCGAGGCGGGCCTCGAGCGAGCGATCGCGCTGCTGTTCGTCTCGCAGTTCGGTGCGGTCGCGCTCCCCGACGAGGACCACGACGCGCGAACGACCCGAATAGCGGCCGACGACGACGGCTCCGGAACTGGCGTTGTCGGCTCGCTCGCGGCGGCGCTCTGGGGCTGAGGCGGCCGCTCTCGAGACATCGATTCTTTCCGAACGGATTTTTCGTTCGGACGACGGCGAGTCGCGTGCATCTCGGCCGAACACGGCGGTGCGGGTGAACGCCGCGGACTCGGCTCGCCGCCTACTCCTCGCCCAGGCGCCTCGAGAGCCGGTCGAACCGCTCCTGTGCGCGCTCCCGTCGCTCCCGTTCCTCGTCCGGTCGGTAGGTCGCCTCGAGGCCGTCTTCGATATCGACGTCGAAAACGGCTCCCTCGTGGCGTCCCTCTTCGGGCAGGGCCGTTACCTCGACGATGCGCTCGTCGACGACCTCGCCGTCGGCCTCGAGCAACAACACCGCGCTCCCGTCGACGATCCGGTCGAGAACGGCAACGGCCGGTTCGGGTTCGGCGTCTCCCATTAACCGGTCGTAGGCGCGCCAGTCACATCAACCGCCGGGTGGATCAGGGCGGCCGTGTCGTCATCGTCGGCAGGCTTCTCGTCGATGAGCTCGGAGCCGTCGGTCGGCCCCTCACTGGCGGGTTCGACCGCCACCGTCTCGCCGTCGGTCGTCACGACCACGGCGCCGTGGACGCCGGTCCAGTAGGTTTCGATCCCGCGGTCGCCGAACGACTCGAGCACCTCGTCGTGGGGGTGACCGTACTGGCTGCCGTACGCGCTCGAGATCACCGCCACACTGGGGTCGACTGCGTCGAGGAAGGGCGCGGTCGAACTCGTCGAGGAGCCGTGGTGGCCCGCCTGGTAGACGTCGGCGGCGAGGTCGTCGCCGTAGGCGTCGACCATCCGCGCCTCCGCGCCGTCCTCGGCGTCGCCGGTCGTCAGGTAGGTCACCTCGCCGAACGCGACGGTGAGCGCGACGCTGTTGTAGTGGAGGTCGGTTCCCGAATCGCCCGCCGGCGGGTTGTAGAACTCGACGTGCGCGTCGCCGAAGGCGACCGAGTCGCCCTCCTGGACCTCGTAGAGGGTGACGTCGTGGTCCTCGACCGCGTCGAGGTAGCTCTCGTAGGTCTGTGAGGTGTGTGCCACGCCGGAATCGTACGCCGCGTCGACGCCGTCGCCCTCGGTCTCGTAGTGTTCGATCACCGCGGCGTGACCGCCGATGTGGTCGGCGTGGGCGTGGGTCGCCACCAGGTGGTCGATCCGGTCGACGCCCTGGGCCTCGAGGGAGGAAATTACGCCGGAGCCGTCCTGCCGCCAGTCGCCCGTGTCGATCAGCATGGTCTCGCCCGAGGGCTCGATCAACAGCGCGGCGTCGGCCTGGCCGACGTCGATGTGGTGGATCTCGAGTTCGCCGTCGACCGCGTGGGCGTCGGCGCTCGAGTCGTCCGTCCCGCTCTCGTCGGTATCCGTCCCGCCGTCACCGTCCTCGTCGGTCTCGCGGTCGTCGTCCGCCTCCTGTGAATCCGTCTCGTCGCCGCTTTCGGCCGTCTCGTCGTCTCCGTCGTCGGTCTCGTCGCCGCTTTCGGCCGTCTCGTCGTCTCCGTCGTCGGTCTCGTCGCCGTTACCGTCGGCTTCCGCGTGTGCGGACTCGAGGTCGTCGGCGTCGTCGGGCGCGGACTCGTTGTCGGGCTCCGGACCCGTCTCGCCGCTACAGCCGGCGAGTGCGACCAGCGCCGCGACGAGTACGACCAGTACCGTTCGTCGCATCGGTACCACGAACGAGGGGTACCCGTATGCCAGTTGTTCTTCTTCGCCGTCGTTTCCGGGGCGTCTCCACGCGAACAGGCGCGGAGTTTAGGGCCGTTCGGGTACGACGGATACGTATGGACACCGTCCTCCTGGCCGTGATCGTCGGCATCCCCCTCCTGTGGCACGTCGGACTGACGGCGTTCGTCTACTGGGACACCGGGCGAGTGCCCCTCGAGCGCCGGAAGTGGACGGCGATCACGGCCGCGGTGCCGCTGTTCGGCTTCTTCATGTACCTCTTCGAGCGAAGCGAACTGTTCTACGACCCCGACGAGGACCCCTACCGGGGTCACGGGATCAACGTCCACCCCTCTCGAGAAGACGACGTGCGCCCGAACCGGCCGCGAAACGACGAGGACGAGTAGCCCCGAGCGCGACGGGAGTGTCGCGACAGACACCGTTATTACTATCCCGAGACAAGTCCGCGTAACGAATGTCCGATCTCGCCATCGAAACCCGGGAGCTCACCAAGCGCTACGGCGACGAAGCCGCCGTCGACGGGCTCTCGATCGAAATCCCTCGAGGGCGTGTCTACGGCTTTCTCGGCCCCAACGGTGCGGGGAAGACGACGACGATGCGGATGCTGACGACGCTGACGCGGCCGACGTCGGGGGTGGCCCGCGTCGCCGGCTACGACGTCACCGACCGCGACGCCGTCACCCCCCACATCGGCTACCTCCCCGAGGAGCCGCCGCTGTACGACGAGCTGACCGGTCGCGAACAGCTCGAGTACGTCGCCGGACTCCGGGAGCTGCCGTCGGAGGAGGCCGACGACCGCATCGAGGCGCTGCTCGAGCGCTTCGACCTCCACGAGGACGCCGACAAGCGAATCGACACCTACTCGAAGGGGATGCGCCAGAAGGTCGGCGTCATTCAGGCGGTGCTCCACGAACCCAGCGTCGCGTTTCTCGACGAGCCCACGAGCGGTCTCGATCCCCGCGCCGCCCGCACCATGCGCGAGACGATCGCCGACCTCGCGGACCGGGAGATGACCATCTTTCTGTCGACGCACATCCTCTCGGTCGTCGACGAGCTTGCGGACGCGATCGGCGTCCTCCACGACGGCCGGCTGGTCGCCGAGGGGACGCCGGCCGAACTCAAGCGCCGCGCGGAACGCGGCGCCGGGGCGGGCAGCCTGGAAGACGTCTTCCTCGAGGTGACAGGCACGGACGACGACGCCTACACCGCGCAGTCTTCATGAGCCGGTCCCGGACGATCGCCTTCATCGCGGCCGTTCGCCACCGCGTCGAACTGCGTCGGCGGCGCAAACACCCGCAGCTCGGCCTGGCGGTCCTCCTCGGTGCGACCGTCGGCGTGCTGGTGATCGTCGGCTCGCTGCCGCTGCCGCTGTACGCGGCGTTCTGGCCCGAACCCGGCGCCTATCACTACGGCACCGTCGCCGGCGAAAACGCCGCCGCCGTCGCCGCGCTCACCCGGGAGATCGGCGCCATCGGCGTCGTCGTCGTCACCGTCCTCGCCGCACTCGGGGCGACGACGAGCGACGACTGGGAGGAGCCGCCGGTCGAACTCGTCACCGCGCTCTCGCTGCCGACGGCGATCGCCGGCGTGCTCGTCGACGAACTGCTCGAGAACGCGTGGTTCGTCGGCCCGGTCGCGGTCGCCGGGGCGGTCGCGTTCGCCGCGGGAACCGGCGCCCCGGTCACGGCGGTGGGCGCGCTGGTCGGCGGACTCGCCGTCGTGCTGACCGGACTGCTCGCCGGGACGGCGGCGGGCCTCGGCGTGCGGGCGCTGATCCGGCGCTCGCCGCGGCTGTACGCCGCCCGCTACGGCGTCGGGATCGTCGTCGTCTTCGCGACGTTCATGGGGCTCGCGCTCAGCCGGACCGCCGGCGGGGCGCTCGCGGCGACGCCGCTCGGCTGGTACGGCGACCTGATTCTGGTGACCACGCCCGACGGCGGCGCCGACCCCGTCCGCGCGCTCGCGGCGCTGGTCGGCAGTGCCGGAATCGCGGCGCTGGCGACGGCGACGGTTCTCGTCGCGGCGCGGTCGCTCTGGTTCGCCGAGGCCGTCCTCGACGACGGCACCGTCGACGCTGACGCGGGTGGCCTCGCTGGCTCGCTAACAGTTGGCCTCGAGGCGGTCTCGGGCCGCCAGACCGCCGCGGTCGTCCGGGCGGTCTGGCGGCGGATCGGCCGGTCGCCGCGGGCGATGATCTACGTCGTCCTCCCGTTCGCGCTGGTCGGACCGGTGACCGCGGAGATCTCGAGCGCACAGCCGGCGTTCGTCCCCCCGCTCGTCACGCTGTACGTCGCCGCCGCGGTCGGGATGGGGACGACGCTCAACCCGATCGGCAACGAGCGGATCGCGCTGCCGGTGTTGCTCACGACACCCGGCGGCCGGCGGGCGGTGCTGCGGGGCCACGCCCTCGCGGCGCTCGTCCCGGGCGTTCCGCTGGCCGTCGCCGTCGCCGTCGTGACCGGCGTCGTGGGCGGCTACGACGGCGTCTCGCTGGTCGCGCTCGTCGCCGTCGGGGCCGCCCTGACGCTCGCGAGCGTCGGCATCTCGCTCGGCGTCGGGGCGTTCCTCCCGACGCTCGAGGGGCCGATGGCCGCGTCGTTGACCCCGCCGGAGCTCTCGGCGATGGTGGCGCACCTCCTCGCGATGGTTCTCCTCGCGCTTCCCGCCTTCGCGGGCTTCTGGCTGGTCGGCAGCGGGTCGTCGCTCGCGCCGGCCGGCGTGGCCGCGACGTCGATCGGCGCCGTCGCGGCCGGTCTCGTCGGCTACCGCTACGCGAGCGCCGCTCTCGAACGCTACGAAGCCGGCGGCGAAGCGCCCGCCGCCGACTCGCCGCAGTAGAAGCCGATCAGTCGTCCGCGGTCGCGGCTTCCGCACCGCCGATGGCTCCCTCGGGAACCGTGCCATCGTCGTTCCAGCCCCGCTCCTCGTAGTAGGCGTCGAGCGCCTCCTCGAACCCCTCGAGGTCGTCGGCGTAGGGCACCGTGTCGTCGTTCCGGTTCATCCCGCGCTGGTTGTTGAAGTGACGCTCGAGGCTGACGACTTCGGCGCCGATCTCGAGGAGGTCCTCGTAGTCGGCGTCGAGTAAGGTTTCCAGCCGATCGGGCGTGACGAAGTCCCGCGAGAACTTACAGAGGACGGCGCTGTCCTTGATGACGTTGAGGTTCTCCTTCTCGACGACCTTCGGCGGCTTGCCCTCGAGCCCTTCCTTGTCCAGCGCCTGGTCCTCGTCGACGAGGGGGTACTCGAGCGAGTAGAACTCGGCGTACATGTGGTCGGCGCCGCGGTTCGAGGTGGCGAAGGCGAGCCCCTGGCCGTTCAGGGTGCGCCCGTCGTGGGCGGGGAACTCCATGCCCTTCACGGTCCAGTTGTCGACGCCCAGCTCGTCGTAACAGCGCTCGACGCCCTCCGCGAGCGTGTCGCCGATCCCCTCGCGGTGGGCGATTTTCTCGACGGTCTCGTGGATCAGTTCGACGTTGCCGAACTCGTCTTCGCTCGCGAGGTAGGCGGCGACGGTGTCGCCCGCCGAGATGGTGTCCATCCCGAGTTCGTCACAGAGCTTGTTCGACTGCATCACGTCGACGATGTCGTCCACCCCCGAGTTCGAGCCGAAGGCCATCACGGTCTCGTACTCGGGGCCCTCGGTCTCGAGGCCGCTCTCCTCGTCGCGAGTGGGGAGCTTGCAGGCGAACGCACACGCCGAGCAGGTCCCCTTCTTGTACTTCTTCTCCTCGACGCGGTCGCCGCTGATTCCCTCGGCGCCCTCGAAGGAGAGCTCCGAGAAGTAGTAGGTGGGCAGGGCGTTGACGGTGCTCGCGAACTCCGTCATCGAGGAGGTTCCCTGGCGCTTCATGATGTGATCCGACTGGGCGGCCTCGCGGTGGACGTCCATCTGCAGCGGCGGAATCTCGATTTCGGCACCTGAGTCGCCGTCGAACGTGATCGCCTTCACGTTCTTCGCGCCCAGAACGGCGCCGAGGCCGCCGCGGCCGAACGCCCGCTCGCGGGAGGTCATCAGCGACGCGAAGCGGACCTCGTTCTCGCCGGCGGGGCCGACGGTGGCGGTGTGGTCCTCCTCGAGGCCGTGCTCGTCTTCGATGTAGTCACAGATCTCGGAGGTTTCCGCGCCCGCGAGATCCGGAACGGCCTCGAACTCGACCCCCTCGTCGGTGACGTGAACGATGACGAGTTCGTCGCTCTCGCCGACGATTTCGACGGCGCCGTACCCCGTCGCGGTGAAGTTCCGCGAGAGGAAGCCGCCGGCGTTCGAGGAGAGCAGGCCGTCGGTGAGCGGCGAGAGCGCGGTCGCCGACATCCGGCCGGTGAAGCTCATCTGGGAGTGCTGGAACGGCCCCGTCGAGAGGTAGAGGCGGTTCTCCGCGCCCAGCGGGTCCGCGTCGAACGGGATCCGGTCGTGGGCGAGTTTGGTGCCGACGGCGCGGCCGCCGACGTAGGTCTCGAGGAGGTCGTCGATCTCCTCGGTGGTCGCCTCGCGCTCGCTCAGGTCGATCGAGAGCAGTGGGCCCTTCGCGTGTTTCATATGCACACACTGGCACACGGTCGCGCAAAACAGTGCCGGTTTTTTGCGCCCGCGAGCCGCGGCGAACGCACCCGCGAGTCGACGGCTTTTCCGCCCTCGACTCGAGTGCGTTTCGTATGTCCCGTCAGTCGAACCGGCCCCCCGACTCACCGCCCCCGTCCGATCCGACGATCGAGGACGTGTTGACCCAACTCGAGAGCCTCGAGGAGACGGTCGACGCGCCGGAGGAGCGCCGGGAGGTGCGAGACGCGATCCGTCTGACTCGCCGGGTCACCGACAACGGCGTCTTCGGCGCCGTCATCACGGAGTTCACGCGCAAGGACAAAGCCGAGGCGTTCGTCGGGAGCGTCGTCTTCGGACTGCCGCTGCTGGTCGAAGACGGCGTCCACGAGATCGGCGAGTTTCTCGCGGCGACGCCGGCGTTCTTCGTCGCTAACCTCGCCTTCGCGGCGGCGCTGGTCGTCGGCATCCTCTACGTCGCGGGGTTTCAGGAGGTCCAGATACACGACCCCTACTTCGGCGTGGTCCCGCGCCGGCCGGTGTGGGTGCTCGCGATCGCGTTCGCCACCGCGGCGCTGATGATGACGCTGTGGGGCCGGGTCGACTGGGCGGAGCCGTGGGTCCACCTCTGTCAGGTGTCGGTCGTCTTCACCGCGATGGCCGTCGGCGGCGCGCTCGGGGACATCCTGCCGGGGGAAGACTGACGCCGTGCCGACGGACCGCGCCGTCGGCGGTAGCGGCCGATCGGGGCGCGCGTTCCGTCGGTCGAGGATCGGTTTCGCACCCAGCCGGCCGGGCGACGCGTTACACCGACGTGGGTCGGTCGTCCGCACGGCTCCGTGCCGACACATCTGTAAAGCTCCTCGAGAAACACGTCTCAGTAGATGCTGGGCTACGACTCCGCCCTCGACGTCTACCGCCAGGCCCTCCCGGTTATCCTCGTGAGCCTGGTGGCGGGCCTCTTCGCCGGAACGGTTCTCGGTACCGAGACGATGCGGGACGGGATCGAGAGCGTTCCCGGGCTGCTCCTGTTACTGCCGGCGTTTCTCGCGACCCGCGGCGGCGTCTACGGCTCGCTCGGCGCCAGGCTCTCGAGCGGCCTCCACAAGGGACTGATCGAACCCCGTTTCGAGTGGAACGACCGCCTGCGAAACGCCGTGATCGCCTCGTTTCTCAACGGGATCATCGTCTCGGTGTTCATCGCCGTCCTCGCCTGGGTCGTCCTGCTGGCGCTGGGTCGAAGCGGGAACTTACTCGAGCTCGTGGTGATCCTGCTGGTCGCCGCACTGTTGAGCGCGGTCGCGATGCTCGGGGTGCTCCTGACGGTGGTCTTCAAGGGCTACCAGCACGGGCTCGATCCCGACAACGTCATCGGCCCGGTCGTCACGACCGTCGGCGACGTCTTCGGCGTCGCGTTCCTGCTCGTCGGCGTCTACGTCGCGGGGGTGGTGTTGTGAGCGCCGACGGCGAGCCGGACGCCGATGCCGGCCCCGAACTGCTGGGCGTCGAGGAGTTCATCGACGAGTGGACCGTCGCCGGGATCGTCACCACGCTCGTGCCGCTACTGGTCGTCCTCTCGGCGCTCCAGATGGGCTCGGGGGCGGTCCTCGAGACGTTCGAAGACCAGTTGCTCGAGAACCCGTCGCTGCTCGTCCTCGTCCCGGTGATGATCGGCACCGCGGGCAACCTCGGCTCGATCATGTGCGCGCGGCTGTCCACCCAGCTTCACCTCGGGACCCTCGAGTTCTCGCCGAGCAATCCGAACGTCCGGGCGAACGTCGTCGCGGTGTTCGGGCTGGCGGCGACCGTCTTCGTCCTCCTCGGGGTCGCCTCGTGGGCGATCGGTCGCGCGCTCGGCGGGACCCTGGGGCTCGGAACGCTGCTGTTCATCACGATGGTCAGCGGGATGCTGCTGGCGGCGTGGGTCGTCGTCGTCAGCTCCGTCTCCGTCTACGTCTCCTTTCGGCTGGGCTACGATCCCGACGACACGACGATACCGGTCGTCACGAACGTCTGTGATATCACCGGCGTGCTCATCCTCTTCTCCGTGGTCTGGCTCGTCCTGTAGCCGGTCTCGCGGGGCCGTCGAGACGGCGCGTGTCGAACGCGGCCGTTGCCCCGTCGCCCCGTCCCGGTTTCGTCGTTACTCCTCGGCGTCGTCTTCGGCGGCTTCGGCCTCTGTCTTGAAAACCCAGTTACCGATCTCGAACGGCTCGACCTTGGCGTCGTCGTCGACGACGCCCTCGAGTGACACCCCGTATATCACGTCCTCGACGGGCTCCTCGACCGAGACGTCCATCTCGGCGATCGTCACCTGACCGGTCGCGTACTCGCCGTCGGGCGGGACGGCCAGCTCGAGCGAGACGATTCCGCCCTCGACCGCCGCGTGCTCGACGGTTCCGCCCACGAACTCCGTTCGATCGACCGTCGTCTCCTCGAGCGAGCCGTACTCCTCGAGGGCGGTGACGTCGATCTCGACCCTGATCTCCTCCCCCGCTGGGCGGAGCCACTCGAGGTCGATCCGCTGTCGTTGTGTCTCCCGGCCGGTAAATAGCTCTCTCGGAGAAACCGTCGGCGACTGGTTCTCGAGATCGACGAGATCGAACGTCCCTGATCGCACCTCGGCGTCGTGATCCCGGACCGAAAGCCCGTACTCGAGATCCGTCGCCGCTCCGGCCTCGCTCGTGTCGAACCCGACCAGCGAGAAGACGGCGACGGCGTGGAACGCCTCGAGGGTCGTCAGGGTCAACTCGAGG
Source organism: Natrononativus amylolyticus (assembly GCF_024362525.1). Classification (GTDB taxonomy): domain Archaea; phylum Halobacteriota; class Halobacteria; order Halobacteriales; family Natrialbaceae; genus Natrononativus; species Natrononativus amylolyticus. Next base: position 2,722,984 of record NZ_CP101458.1, on the reverse strand, counting down.
GCGTTCCCGTCGGCGCCCGCCACCGCGAGCTCGAGCCCGTCGGACTCGTCGTAGCCGTCGCCCTCGACGAACTCCACGTCGAGTTCGGGCTCCTCGAGGGTGACGCCGTGTGCGTCGAGCACCCCGAGATCGAGCTCGAAGACGAGTTCCTCGGTGTCCTCCGGCACCGCGAACACCTCGAGCGCGAGGTCGTGTTCGCTGCCGACCAGATCGGCCCGGGGGTACAGTGCGGCGTGTAGCGCGCGCTCGTCGTCCTCCGGCGCCGGCCGATCGTCGTCGGGGTCGGGATCGACGTACTCGTCGTCGTCGACGCCGTAGGGCTCTCGGTTCGACGCTCCGGAGTCGAGCGCTTCGAACCCGTCCGCACAGCCGGCGACGGCCGCCGCGGCGCCGGTCGTCAGCGTTGCGAGGAGGGCGCGCCGTTTCATGCCAGTGGTCCGTCTCCCCACTGATATATGTCTTCAGGTCCGCTCCCGCGGGTCGCCATCGGCCGGGACCGGCCTCAGGAATCGTCGACGACGTGGGCGTCCGCAGGATCGAACCCCACCGTAACCTCCCCCGAGAGCGGATCTCGCGTCCGAACCAGCAGCTCCCGCTCCTGCCACTCGAGGTGAACCCGCGTCGTCTCCCCGAGGAACTCCGCGCTCGCGACGGTCGCGGTGAGTGCGTTCTCCTCGCTCCCGATGACGAAGCGCTCGGGGCGCACGCAGAACGTGAGCCGGTCGCCGACCGAGAGCGACCGGTCGTCGGCGGCGACCTCGAGGGTTTCGGCGCCGACTCTGACGGTGGCGACCGCGCCGTCGGACGTCGAGCGCAGGTCGGCGATCTCGCCGTCGAAGACGTTGTTGTCGCCGACGAACGAGGCGACGAACGGCGTCTCGGGTCGGCGGTAGATCTCCCGGGGCGGGCCGACCTGATCCGGGCGTCCCTCGCGCATCACCGCCACCCGATCGGAGATGGCGAGCGCCTCCTCCTGGTCGTGGGTGACGTAGATGGTGGTGATCCCGAGTTCGCGCTGGATCGCCTTCACCTGCACGCGGAGGCGCTCGCGGAGCTGGGCGTCTAAAGCGCTCATCGGCTCGTCGAGCAACAGCACGCTCGGGCCGGGGGCCAGCGCGCGGGCGATGGCGACGCGCTGTTGCTGTCCCCCTGACAGCTGGTCGGGTTCTCGATCCTGCATCCCCTCGAGGTCGACTAGCTCGAGCAGTTCGCGTACTCGTCGCTCGTCGGACACCCCGCCGGGCGGATCGGCGAACTTGAGCCCGTAGGCGATATTTTCGCCGACGCTCATGTGCGGGAACAGCGCGTAGTTCTGGAAGACGACGCCGACGTCCCGATCCTCGGGGGGGACGCCGGTGACGTCGGTTCCCCGGAAGCGGACCACGCCCGCGGTGGGCTCCTCGAAGCCGGCGACCAGCCTGAGGGTGGTCGTCTTCCCGCAGCCGGAGGGACCGACGAGCGTGAAGAACTCGCCCTCGCGCACCGCCAGGGAGACGTCGTCGACGGCGGTCGTTTCTGCGTATCGTTTGGTGACGCCCTCGAGTTCCACGGCGACGGGGGCGTCGGGGCCGGGTGCGTCGGCGATGCGGTCGGCCGCCGCGGAGGCTGCGACGCCGCTCTCGCGGCCGCCCCGTTCGTCAGATCCCAAAGCTCTCACCCCCGAGTCTGTCGAGGACGACGAAACTGATGCTCGTGATCACCAGCAGGACGGCTCCCATTGCGGTTGCGGGTCCGAGCCGACGGCCGATGAACCGTTCGATCGCCACCGGCATCGTGTACTGGTCGGTGCCCGTCGCGAGGACGACCGTCGAGGAGAACTCCCCCATCGAGATGGCGAAGGCGAAGGCGGCGCCGGCGACGACGCCCGGCCACACCAGCGGCAGTTCGACGTCGACGAGCGCCCGCCAGCGCGACGCCCCGAGCGCCCGCGCGGACTCGATCAGGCTGCGGTCGATCCCCTCGAGCCCCGGCGCCACGGTTCGGACCACGAACGGGTAGCCCGAGACGGCGTGTGCGGCGACGATGGCGACCGCGCCGCCCACCGCGAAGCGCCAGCCGGCGAACTCGATGCCGAAGACGGGCCCCCGAAGGAGGCCGAGGCCGACGATGATCCCCGACACCGCGAGCGGCGCCATCGCCACCGCGTCGATCAGCTTTCGACCGCGGTAGCGCCGCGTCGTCAGCACCGAGACGACGACGCCCATCGGCAGCGCGATGAGCAGCGCGCCGACGGCGAAGAGCAGGGAGTTGCGGACGGCGGGCCACGGACGGACCTGAAACGCCGCGCCGGTCGCCTGGCGCTCGGCGAGGAAGCGGTAGTGATCGAGGGTGAAACCGCCGGGGCCGGAGACGCTCGCGTAGAGCATGCTCGCGATGGGGAAGACGAAGACGAACAGGGCGATCACCGCGTAGACGGCCAGCCCGGCGCGGGGGAGGAGCTCTCGCACCGAGAGCGTCGGCGGGGACAGCGGGTGACGCGGCAGCGGTCGGATCCCCCGCGAGCGGACGGCGTGGCTGGCCTCGTACCGAAGGTAGGCGTAGAGGATACCCAGGGTGATGAGGAGTTCGATGATCGCCAGCGCCGCGGCCTCGGCGTAGTTGAGGTCGCGAACCAGCCGGTAGACGAACACCTCGACGGTCGCCAGCTGGAAGCCGCCGAGAGCCAGGGCGATGGGAAAGGTGCCGAAGGTGAACACGAACGTCAGCGCCGCGCCCATCATCACCGCCGGGTAGAGCTGCGGGGCGATCACGTCGCGAAAGGCCCGCATCGGGCTCGCACCCAAACTGCGGGCGGTTTCGACGGCGCTGGCGTCGACGGACTCCCAGGCGGCGGTCGTCACCCGCGCCACGAGGGGGGCGTTGTAGAAGGCGTGGGCGATCAGGATCGCCTCGAGCGTGAACATGAGCTCTATCGGACCGAGCCCGAACACCCCCAGAACACCGTTCAGGGTGCCGTTGCGCCCGAAGGTGGCGACGAACCCAACCGCGACCATGATCGAGGGCAGCACGAACGGCAGGATCGTCAGGGACCGCAACAGCCGCCGGCCGCGGAACTCGTAGCGGGCGAGCAGGTACGCGGCGGGAACGCCGAGGGCGACGCTCAGTACCGTCGAGAGCGCCGCCTGGTAGGCCGTAAAGCCGACGATCCCCAGCCGGCGGTCGCTCGAGAGCAGGTCCCGTCCCACCGCCAGCGGCGACTCGCCGGCGAACAGCCGGGCGAGATCCCCGAAGTAGAAGGGGTCGCGCAGGATCTCGAGGAAGACCGCGAGCGTGAGCGTCCCCTCGACGAGCACCGACTCGACGAACACCGTCGCCACGGGGTAGTAAAACAGCAGCGAGAGCACGCCCGCGGTGACGACGGCCGCGACGGCGATCGCCCGGCGCTCGAGACGGTCGCGGACGCGGTAGCCGCCGTCGCCGTCGTCCGCTTCCTCAGCCGTCGACTCCGCCTCCGAGGGGACCGGCCGTGGATCAGCGGTCACGTCGCTCCCCCCGTCGGGAGCGAGCCGGGACGCCGACTCGAGGGGAGCGAAACCCCTATCGGAGACACCGGCGAACGCTCGTCTATGACCGTCTTTGCCCTGCTGCGCGTGACGCCGATCACCGACGGCGACGTCACCGCCGACGTCGCGGCCGCGATCGACGCCTTAGAGGACCACGACGTGGCGTACGAGACGACGCCGATGGCGACGACGATCGAAGCCGAGGACGTCCGCGAGCTGTTCGCCGCCTGCGCGGCGGCCCACGAGGCCGTCGACGCCGCGGAGGTCCAGACGCTCGTCCAGGTCGACGACAAGCGCGAGAAGACGATGGCCGCGAGCGAGAAGGTCGACTCGGTGGAGGCCGAACTCGGCCGCGAGGCGAGAAGCGACCGCGAGTGAGCGGGTCGGAGTTCGAGAGCGCCGCCGCTCGCTCGAGGAGGGTGTCGACCGCGCGTCGCCGTCGTCTCAGCGGCCACCGGCGATCTCGCGACCCCACTCGTCGACCCAGTCGTCGAGGTTGCCCGAGAGCTCCTCGTAGTCGAAGAAGACGATCTCGTCGGGCTCCTCGGCGTACTCCCGGTAGACCTCCGGCGGGGTCGTCTCCTGGTTGACCGGCCCGGTGACGTTCCGCTCGGCGATCCCCGCCTGGATCTCCGGCTCGAGGATGAAATCCATGAACTCGTAGGCGAGCTCCTCGTTCGACGCGTCGGCGAATGGGGCCATTCCGAGCATGTTGGCGTAGGCTTCGCCGTCGAGGAAGCCGACCTGGTGTTTCTCGAGGTCGTTGCCGGCGCGCTTCGCGTACACCCGGTCGTTCGAGTAGGAGACGACGACCGGAATCTCGTCGTTCTCGAACTGGGGGTAGAGGTCGCTCCAGGAGTTGACGATGCGGGCGTCGTTGTCGAGCAGGTCGTTCCAGTACTCGAGGTAGCCGTCCTCGCCGAACTCGTTGATCGTCCACAGCAAGAACAGCAGGCCGGTCGTCCCCTCCTGGGGATTCGGCAGACCGAAGCGGCCCTTGTACTGGTCCTCGAGCAGCGCCTCGAAGCTCCCCGGATTCTCGACCTCGTGGCCGTTGTAGACGAGACTACAGAAGCTCCGGTAGGAGGGGATCGCCCGCCCCTCGGGGTCGAAGTAATACTCCTCGCCGATGTCCGCGGCGTGGTCGAGTCGGCTCTCGTCGGTTTCCGCGAGCAGCCCCCCGTCGGTGCTCTGGTCGATCCGGACGAGGTCGTGGGGTCGAACGCCGAGGTAGACGTCGGCGTCGATGCCCGCGTCGGCGTTGTGGCGCTCGATGAAGTAGTTCACCTCCTGGTCGGGGGCGCTCCACTCGAGGGTCGCGTCGAAGCGTTCGTCGAACTGCTCTTTGACCCACTCGCCCGCGCTGTCGCTCGGGGCGTCGATGAACGAACCGTACGTCGCGACGGTGAGCGTGTCGGCGCCGTCGTCTCCGTTCGCGCCGCCGTCGTCGCTGGTTTCGGTGTCGTCGCTCGTATCGTCGGCGCCGTTTTCACCCTCGTCGTCGACCTCGCTGATACAGCCGGCGACGCCGAGCGTCGCCGTCGTCACGCCGCTCGCGAGGAACGTTCGTCGCTTCATTACTCTGTGGTGGTAGCCGGTGATACGTAAGGGCCGCGGTCCCGGTCGAAACACGTCAGTCGACTGTACGTTCGTCGCACGCCGTCGCCGCGATCCCCTCGAAATTCGGTTCCGCGTCGGGCGCAGTCAGCTCGAGTCGCCCCGTCGCCTCGAGGACCCGGAGCGCGTACAGGTTCCGAAACGGCGGCAGGCGGTCCCACGTCGCGGAATCGACGATCGCATCCCAGGCCAGCGGGTGGTTCCCCCGCGTCGTCCACCCAGATCTCGAGACCTGGAACGGCGGCGCCCAGTCGCCGCCGCGCTCGGCGAACTGTCGTTCGGGGGTGTGCCGGCAGAGCGCCAGCAGCCGATCGGACGGCGACAGGCTCCGGTCGGTCAGCGCGACTCGCTCCAGGGGGACGTCCGCGGCCCGCCGATAGCACTCGCGCGCGAGGGCGGCGTGGGCGGCCTTTCCGCGGCGGTCCTCGAGGCCGACGCCCGCCCACGCGCGGACGTACGCCGGGTCCCAGAGCGGCAGCCACCAGTCGACGCCGCAGTCTTCGTACACCCGTAAGTCGCCGGCGGTGAACGTCGCCATCCGGCCGCGCCACTCCCAGCGCTCGTAGGCGGCCGCGGCGGCCGCCGGGCCGTCGACGTCGCTCGGTTCGCGCCCGCCGATCAGTCCCCGTCGGATCCGATCGCGGACCGCGAGATCGAACGCCCGGTCGCTCGTATCGCGCCGCCAGAGCACGTAGTGGCTCTCGAGGACGTACTCGAGAAGGCCCTCGAGCGACGGCTCGACGACCTCCCCACCGTCTTCGGCAGCGACGTCGGCGTCGACGGCCGGCCCGCAGCCCGCGTCCCCGCTGCTCCCGGTCGAAGCGGCCTCGCCGGCGAACCGCGGCAGCCGCTCGCTCGGCGTGGCGACGGTGTGACCGGGGCAGTAGAGGGCGTCTTCGGGGAGCCGGTCGGCCTCGAGCAGCCGCCGGAGCGCCGGCCACTCCGCGAGGAAGGGGAGGGCGTCGCCGCCGAACGCTCGCTCGCGGTAGCGCTCACCCGCGGGGCCGTGGTACAGGTCGCGCCACAGCGTCCGATCGTACTCGCAGAACTCCCAGCGGATCCCGAGGCGGGCGGCGACCTCGCGGCTCACCTCCACGTCGGGGTGACCCGACCGGCCGAACGTGTAGGCGATCACCTCGCGACCGCGGGCGGCGAGCGCGGCCGCGAGCAGCCGCGAGTCGTAGCCGCCCGACAGCGGGACGACGACGGGCCGGTCGCCGGCGACGGTCTCGAGCCGGTCGAGGGCGGTTTCGAAGGCGCCCTCGAGCGACGGCCCCCCGCTCTCGTCGCGGGAACCGGTGGGCCAGTACTCCCGGTAGGTCTCCCGAACCGGTTTCGAACCCGCCTCGAGTGCCACGACCTCGCCCGGCTGCGTCGCCAGCACGCCCCGCCAGATCGTCTCGGGCCCGGTCACGTACCGCGTGAGCACGAACTCGCTCTCGGTGATCCGGTCGCGCCGGGCGCCCACCGCGTCGCGGACGAGCCGTCCGCGGTCGCTGATCGCGGTCCCTGCCGCGTCGTAGTAGAGGGGAATCGAGCGCGTGCCGTCCGCGACGAGGTAGGTGGTCTCACCGGCCTCGAGGACCGCCCCGTAGAACCCCTCGAGGTCGGCGGCGACGGCGGCGACGGACTCGAGGCCCCCGGTCGCGGCGTCCGCGAGCCGGGCGGCGAGAGCGCGGCCCTCGAGGAGCCGGTCGCCGTCGAACGCCCGGCCGCGAACCGCGGCCTCCGGGAGGCGGGTCCAGCCGTCGGCGCGAAGGGACAGGTGCATATCTACCCGTGGCTCGAGGGGACACTTATACTGCCCGCTGGCGCGGTTCGCGGCGCCGACTCGCCACCCCGGCGCCGACTCAGCCCGTCGCCTCCGCGGGCTCGCCGCCGGTCGGCTCGTCGTAGATGTCCGCGACCTCCTCGGCGAACTTCTCGAGGATCACCCGGCGCTTCTTCTTCATCGTGGGGGTGAGCATCTCGTTCTCCTCGGTGAACTCCTCGGGGACGAGCTGGAACTGCTTGATCCGCTCGTAGGACTCGAAGTCCTCGTTGACGGCGTCGACCTCCGCCTGGACCAACGCCTCGACCTCCGGGTGCTCGACGAGCGGCTCGTCGTCGGCCGCGTCGACGGCGTCTCTGAGGTACTCGAAGTTCGGAACGAGTAACGCGCCGACGAACTTCTCGCCGTCGCCGATCACCATACACTGCTCGACGACCTGGCTGTCGGCGAAGGCGTCCTCGAGGGGGGCGGGCGCGACGTTCTTGCCCGTCGAGAGCACGAGAATCTGTTTCGCGCGCTCGCGGAACTCGATGTAGTCGTCCGGGCGGATGGTGACGATGTCGCCGGTTCGGAACCAGCGCTCGCCGTCTTCCTCGAAGAACGCCTCGGCGGTCTTCCCGGGTTTGTTCCAGTAGCCCCGGGCCACGTTCGGCCCGCTGACGAGCAGTTCGCCGGTTTCGCCGTCGGCGTCGGCGGCGGCGTCCCCGCCCACGCTCGGATCGACTTTCACCTCACAGTCCGGCACCGGCAGACCGATGGTGCCGATCTTGGGCTCCTCGGGCGGGTTCGTCGTGACGACCGGCGACGTCTCCGTGAGGCCGTATCCCTCGAGGATCGGGAGCCCCATCCCGTGATACAGCGTACAGAGGTCGGCCGAGAGCGTGCCGCCGCCGCTGACGAGGAACTCGACGTTTCCGCCCAGCGCCTCCTTGACCTGCGAGAAGACGAGTTTGTCGGCGATCCGCATCTTCGTCTCGAGGGTTCTCCCGGGACTGTCCGCGCGGTAGTACTCCCGGCTCACCTCGGTGGCCCACTCGAAGATGCGCTCTTTGACCGACGACTCGCTCGCCTGCTCGCGGATCGCGTCGTAGATCTTCTCGTACACCCGCGGGACGCTCGTCGCCGTCGTGGGACCGACGAGCTGGAAGTCCTCTTTGAGGGTGTCCGAACTCTCGGCGTAGGCGACGCAGGCGCCGGAGGCGAACATCAGGAAGTGGCCGGCGGTGCGCTCGAAGACGTGCGCCAGCGGCAGGAACGACACCGTCTGAGTCGACTCGTCGATCGCCGGCATGTCGTCCGGTTTGTCGGGCCGGGGCCCGTACCGGCGGTACACCTGGTTGACGTTCACCCGGAAGTTGCGGTGGGTGAGTTCGACGCCCTTGGGTTGGCCCGTGGTGCCGCTCGTGTAGATCAGACTCGCCAGGTCGTCCGGGGTCCGCTCCTCGAGCCACTCCCGATACCGGTCCTCGTCGAACGTCTCTCGTCCCCGCTCGTAAACGTCCGCGAGCGTGTGAACCCGGTCGTCGTCGGCGTGGGCCCCGCCGAGTTCGTCGATCGAGACGACGAACTCGAGGTCGTCCGCGGCCTCGAGCACCCGGTCGGCGAGGGCGGCGTTCTCGACGACGACGCCGGTTGCGCCGGGATCGGAGAGCAGGTACCGGACCTGCCTGGTCGAGGAGTTTCGGTAGATCGTCGTCACGACCGCGCCCGCGGCGAGCAGCGCGAAATCGGACTGCGCCCACTCCACGCGGGTGTCGGCGAAGATGGCGACGCGGTCGCCGACCTCGACGCCGAGGTCGCGGAAGCCGGTGGCGAGGTGGCGAACGATCTCGCGCATCTCCGCGTAGGACAGCGGTGCAAACTCGCCGTCTGGAGCCGACTCGAACGCCACCCCGGCGAGCGACCGGTCGTAGATCCCGCCTTTGTACCGCTGGGCCGGCCGGTCGGCGTTGCGGTCGACCGCCTTCTCGAACATTTGCGCGAGCGTATCGGTCTCGAGTACGTCGCTATCGAACTCCCGCTCTGCGTCCCTCCAGTCCATGGCTTGTCGTACCAAGGTCGTTGTCTATCATCAATGATTCGGCTCATTCGACGCCGAATCGGAGCGCCGGCGGGTATCGGGACGACGTCAACGGCGTTCGGCTCGCGTTTCCTCGCTCGAGCGGCGGCGGTCCGCTCAGTCGGCGTAGATGTCCGCGACGCGCTCGTCGAACGACCGGCGGATCACGCGGCGCTTCTTCTTCATCGTGGGGGTGAGCATCTCGTTCTCCTCGGTGAACTCCTCGTGGACGAGCCGGAACTCCTTGATCCGCTCGTGGCGCTCGAAGCCCTCGTTGACCCGCTCGACCTCCCTGCCCACGTACGACCGGACGCGCTCGTCGGCACAGAGGTCCCGCTCGTCGTCCGGGAGGTCGATCCCCTCCTCGGCGGCCCACGCCCGGACGCCCTCGAAGTTCGGGACGATCAGTGCGCCGACGAACTTCTCGCCGTCGCCAACGACCATACACTGCTCGACGACCTCGCTCGCGGCGAAGGCGTCCTCGAGTGGGGCGGGCGCGACGTTCTTGCCCGTCGAGAGCACGAGGATCTGTTTCGCGCGCTCGCGGAACTCGACGTAGCCGTCGGGCCGGAGGTGGACGATATCGCCGGTTCGGAACCAGCGCTCGCCGTCGGCCGACTCCTCCTCGCGGCCCGGAACGTTCCCGGTGAACGCCTGCTCGGTCGCCTCCGGCCGATTCCAGTAACCGCTCGTCACGTTCGGCCCGCTGACGAGCAGTTCGCCGACCCGGCCCGGATCGTCCTCGAACACCGACTGGTCGACGACCGACTCGTCGACCTCGAGTTCGACGTCGACGAGCGCGGGGCCGATGGTGCCGATCTTCGGCTCCTCGGGCGGGTTGACGGCGACGACCGGGGCGGTTTCGGTGAGGCCGTACCCCTCGAAGATCGGGAGCCCCATCCCGTGATAGAGGGTACAGAGTTCGGGCGAGAGGCTGCCGCCGCCGCTGATCAGCATCTCGACGTTGCCGCCGAGCGCCTCTTCGACCTGCGAGAAGACGAGCGTGTCCGCGACGGCGCGTTTGCCCGAGAGTACCGGCCCCGGCTCGTCGGCCGCCTGGTAGGCCCGGCCGACCTCGACGGCCCACTCGAAGATGCGCTCTTTGACCGACGACTCGCTCGCCCCCTCGCGGATCGCGTCGTAAATCTTCTCGTACACCCGCGGGACGCTCGTCGCGGCCGTGGGGCCGACCGCGCCGAAGTCGTCCTTCAGCGTGTCCGAACTCTCGGCGTAGGCGACGCAGGCGCCGGAGGCGAACATCAGGAAGTGACCGGCGGTGCGCTCGAAGACGTGTGCCAGCGGCAGGAACGACACCGTCTGAGTCGACTCGTCGATCGCGGGGACGTCGTCGGGTTTGTCGGGGCGCGGGCCGAATCGCTTTCGAATGCCGTTGACGTTCGACCGGAAGTTGCGGTGGGTGAGCTCGACGCCCTTGGGCTGGCCCGTAGTGCCGCTCGTGTAGATCAGACTCGCCAGATCGTCCATCGCGGGCGCGTCGACGCGCTCCTGGTAGGCCTCGAGGTCGAACGCCTCCTCTCCGCGGGCGTAGACGTCCGCGAGCTCGTAGACGCCCTCGCGGTCGTCGTACTCGCCGCCGAGCCGATCCATCGAGACGACGAACTCCAGCTCGAGGTCGTCCGCGGTCTCGAGCACCCGGTCGGCGAGGGCGGCGTTCTCGACGACGACGCCGGTTGCGCCGGGATCGGAGAGCAGGTAGCGGACCTGCTCGGGCGAGGAACTCTCGTAGACGGTGGTGACGACCGCGCCCGCGGCGAGCAGCGCGAAATCGGACTGCGCCCACTCCACGCGGGTGTCGGCGAAGATGGCGACGCGGTCGCCGACCTCGACGCCGAGGTCGCGAAAGCCCGCCGAGAGGGTGCGAACGATCCCGCGCATCTCCGCGTAGGAGATCGCCCGAAACGAACCCGGCGCGGCGGCGGGAAGCGCCGCGTCGGCGAGCGACCGGTCGTAGACGCCGCCTTTGTACCGCTGGGCCGGTCTGTTCGCGTTGCGTTCCGCCGCGTCCTCGAACAGCCGTCCCAGCGTCGTCTCCCCGATCACCGCGTCCGTGTACTCCCGTTCGGCGTCCCGCCAGTTCATACTCGCGTGACAGCACCTCCCGTGCGATAAAACGGCGGGAACTCCTCGTCCACGAGTCGAGGTTTATTCGGCGGAGCCGTGCGACGTTGGACCAGCGGAAGCAAGCGTCCGTATCAGGCCGTGTTGAGCTGACCGCCGTCGACGACGATCGACTCCGCGGTGACGTAGCTCGCGAGGTCGCTCGCGAGGAACGTCGCGACGCTGGCGACGTCTTCGGGGGTCCCGAAGCGCCGCAACGGGATCGTCTCCATCGTCTCCTCGCCCTCCTCGGTGCCGACGATCGGGAAGTCGCTGCGGGTCATCTCGGTCTCGATGACCCCCGGGTGGATCGCGTTCACCCGAACACCGTGCGGGCCGAGTTCGGCCGCCAGTCCGTAAGTGAGCAGGCGAACGCCCCCCTTCGCGACGTTGTACGGCGAGATGTTCGGGTAGCCGACCATCCCGGCGGCGCTCGACATGTTGATGATGCTACCGCCTTCTCCGCGCTCGAGCAGCCGGTCGGCGGCGACCTGGCAGCCGAAATACACGCCGTCAAGGTTGATCGACCGGAGCCGGTCGTACTCCTCGCGGTCTATCTCCTGGATCGGGGCGACGGGGCCGACGATCCCCGCGTTGTTCACCATCACGTCCAGTCCGCCGAACTCGTCGGCGGCGTCGACCGAGGCCTCGAGATCCGCCCGGTCGGTCACGTCGCACTCGACGAACCGCGTGTCGGCGCCGGTTTCGTCGGCGATCCACTCGTGGGTCGGCGTCCCCTCCTCCCGCGGGGCCTCCTGGACGTCGGCGACGACGACGCTCGCGCCGTGGCGGGCGTAGGTGTGGGCGATCTCGCGACCGATTCCGCTGGCCGCGCCGGTGACGACCGCTGTCCTGTCGGAGAGTAGTTCGGGCATAGCCATCCCACACCACCCACCGGCAAAATCGTTACACCGCCGCGAGCGGTCAGCGGTCCCGGTAGTCGAGGTAGCCGAGGACCCCGCGGACGTTCATCGCCGTCTCGGCACGGGCCTTGCGCTCGCCCCAGACCGCGTCGACGTCCGTCTCGCGCGAGAGCGCCTCGATCACGGCGTCGTCGTCCGCGAGTTCCTCGCGGGCGGCTTCGACCTCGCCGACCCACCGCGTGAGCACGCGCTCGTACTCCTCGAGGACGCTCTCGAGGTCGTCGCCGACCTCACGCGGGCCGAAATGGGGGTAACACAGCACGTCGGGGTCGATCTCGGCGATCGTCTCGAGGTCGGCGAGACAGCCATCCAGGTCGAACTGTGAGGGCGGGGAGGTCTCCCTGATCCGCTCGAGACTGGGGACCCAGATGCCGGCGGCGTCGGCGGTGAACACCGCGTCGTTTGCGGGGTCGGAGAAGACGACCTGGTGGGGGGCGTGGCCGGGTGCCTCGTGGACCCGGAGCTCGTGGGTTCCGAGGTCGATGGCGTCGCCGCCCTCGATCTCGACGAGCCGGTCTTCGGGGACCGGCTTCGGCTCGGCGTAGAACTCCCACTGGTCACCGACGGCGGCCTTCGTCCCCTCCACGAGCCGGGTGGGATCGACGAGGTGGGAGGCGCCGACCGACGGCACGTAGACGTCGGCGTTCGGGCACGCATCGGCCAGGTAGCCCGCGCCGCCGGCGTGATCCAGGTGGACGTGCGTGACGGCGATCACTTCGAGCTCTTCCCGGTCGATACCGACCGTCTCGAGGGCATCGAGGATCCGTTCGTAGTTGGTGCCGATCCCGGTATCGACGACGGCGGGGCGGTCGTCGTCGAGCACGTAGACCGCGCCGTATTCGGCCGTCTCGTACATTCCCGTATCGACGTAGTAGAGGTCCGAACAGTCGCCCGCCGTAACTTCCTGAACGTCTCCGATGTCCATACGCACACGGCGTCGGGGGAGCCGATAAAGGCTGGGCTCGCTCTCGAGCGCCGGCCGGGCGGTTCGTGACCGGCGTCGGACTCGCGCGTTCTTCGCAGTAGCGGTTATGCTCGCTGGACGCGTACCCCGGGTATCATGGCAACCATCGCAGAGTTTCGCCTGGGAACGGCTGGCACGGCCCTCGGATCGACGCTCACGCAGCATCCGTCGATCGACTGCGAGTTCGAACGCGTCGTCGAATCGGAGCACCCCGCCGTCTGGTTCAGAGACACCGAGCGCGACACCGTCGACGCCGCACTCGAGGCGGATCCGTCGGTCGACCGGTTCGAACCGCTCACCGGCGACGACGGCCGGTGGCTGTACGAGATCGAGTTCGGTGACGAGTTCTGGACACTCGGGGAGCTCTTTCTCTCCCACCGCGGAACCCTGCTCAGCGCGAAGGGGCGAGCCGACGGCTGGGTGTTGCGCGTGCGCTATCCCGACCGCGACTACCTGCGTCTGACCTACGAGGAGCTCCGGGAGACGGACGCCGCGGTCGACGTCGGCCGGATCTACGACCTGACCGAGGAGTCGTCGCTCGAGATCGGACTCACCCCCGAACAGTACGAGGCGCTGACGGCGGCCGTCGAGCACGGCTACTTCGAGATTCCGCGTCGGATCTCGATGCAGAACCTCGCGACCGAGCTCGACATCTCCCACCAGGCGCTCTCCGAGCGGCTCCGGCGGGCCTACGGGACGCTGGCGAACGCCGAGCTCACCGCGGTTTCCGACCCCGAGCCCGCCGAGCTGGACTGACGTCGGCGCAGTCGGTTTCTCACTCCGTCCGTCGAGTCGACGCCCGCTCGCGCCCGACCGCCGCGACGCCGATTCCCACGTAACACAGCCCCAGCAGGCGGGTGAACGGCCGGACCCAGGGCTTCACGGCGACCCGATCGGGGTTTCGATAGGCGAGCCAGAGCGCCCCGCGCAGGAACCGACGCGGCGCGAGGAGGGCCGCGATGCCGAGGAGACCGACGAGTTTCTCGAGCGTCGGCGACCGGCGACCGCGGCGGACGAGCGCGACGGCGGCCAGTCCCTCGAGACGGGCCAGCGGAACCGTCGTCGCCCGCAGTTCGCCCGCACCGGGGGTCTCGAAGGCGAGGCGTTCGCCGGCGGCGATGATTCGTCTCGGGAACAGGAACTCGAGGACGGCGAGCAGCGTGAGGAGTCGGTGCATACCGAATCCGACGCCGGCGAGGGTCAAAAGGCTCACCGCCGTTCGGGGACGTCCTTCCACTCGCCGATCCCCGAGGGGTCGAGGTGGACGTGGGCGTCGCCGACGTCCTCGAGGTCGCGCAGCGAATCGACGAGGTCGGTCTCGATGTCGTGAGCCTGCCGGAACGGCATGTCGCCGTCGACCTCGACGTGAACCTCGACCTCGAGTACCGTCCCGTCGTAGTACACCGCCAGGTCGTGGACGCCCTCGACGTCGGGGTGTGAGCGGAGAATGTGCGTGATCCGCTCGCGTTTTTCACTCGAGGGCGCGGCCCCGATCAGGTAGTCGACGTTCTCGCGGCCGATGACGACCCCCTGGTAGATGACGAGGATGCTGACGAGTCCGCCGGCGACGGGATCGAGCAGGGGCACCCCTAGCAACACGCCGAGGACGCCGACGGCCGCGGCGAAGGAGGTGTAGATGTCGTTGAGGCAGTCCTTCGCGAGCGCCGCGAGCGCCGTCGAGCCGACCTCCTCGTTGACCGCCTCGGTGTAGCGGTAGACGAGGTACATCGTGGCGATCGCGAACGCCAGCGCGACGAGCAGGAGGTAGCTGGGTTCGACGTCGACCCCGAAGACGATCCCCCGGATCGACTCGTACAGCAGGTTCAGTCCGAGCAGCGCGATCACCGCGCCGACGAACAGGGCGGTCAGCGGCTCGATCCGGTCGTGACCGTGGGGGTGGGTGTCGTCGGGTTCGTCGAACGTGCTCCGGCCCCAGACGAGGACGACGACGCTGGCGACGAGGTCGGCCACGGAGTGGGCGGCGTCGGCGATCAGGGCGACACTACCGAAGGTGATGCCGACCGCGCCCTCGACGACGATCTTCACCGCGTTCCCGATCACGTTCGCCCACGAGGCGCGAGCGAAGCGGCGGCGATCCTCGTCTCCGTCCATGGCTGGTTTAGATGGAGTCTAAACTTGTGTCTTTTCCTTCGGAGAGCACGGCGACTTCCGCAATGCTGATGGGACTCTCTCGAGTAGCCCGTCGTAACCGGGCGATGGGGCCCGCCCGATCCAACCGCCGGCACTCGGCTGACGGTCCCTGCACCGACCAGCCATGGCAGACGCCCACCCCCTCGTTCGACTCGAGACGCTCGCACTCATCGGCATCGGCGGCTTCGCCGGCTCGAACCTGCGGTTTTTCGCGTTGGGACAGCTCCCGGAGGTCTATGCGGTGTTGCTCGTCAACGTCCTCGGGAGCCTCGCGCTCGGGTTTCTGGTGTACGAAGCCCAGTACTCCGGAATCGTCGACCGGAAGGCGCGGCTCGTCTTCACCACCGGTTTTCTCTCCTCGCTGACGACCTACAGCACGTTCGCGGTGCAGACGGCGACCGCGGGCGGCCCGCTGCTCGCCCTTGGGATCGTCGCCGCGAACTACGGGATCGGCTTTACGGGCGTGCTCGCCGGCCGCGGCCTCGCGCGGCGGTTCCGGGGTGATCGGCGGTGATCCCGGACCTCGAGCCCGCCCACGTCGTCGGCACCGGCGGCGCGATCGGCGCCCTGCTGCGCCACTGGGTCTACCTCCACGTCACCTGGGAGGACGTCCCGGTGGCGACGCTCGCGGTCAACGTCATCGGGAGCTTCCTCTTCGGCGCGGCGGTGTTCGCTGGCGCTGGAGAGTCGACGATCCAGTTTCTGGGAATCGGGATCTGCGGCTCCTTTACGACGTTCTCGTCGTTTTCGGTCGAAACCGTTCAGATATGGGAGCGCGGCGACCGCAAACTCGCCGCGATCAACGCCGGCGCGAACCTGCTCGTCTCGCTCGCGGCGATCGGCTTCGCCTGGCTGCTCGTGGGGTTCGCGTAGGGACAAACCGGCGACAGGCGCCAAAGAGACCTGTGAGACCGACTCGAGCGGCGGGTACCGGGTACAAAACGCCAAAGTGCGTCGGTGTGGTTTGACTGGCATATGTCTCATCGATCGCCTGTCGTGTCCAGACCGTATCGAACCACCATCGCGGCGTTCGCGACCGTCTTCGAGAGCTGGACGCCGGCTCGGAGCACGCGATGAGTCGCGTATTTCTGGTCCTCGGAGCCATCGTTCTGCTGGCGGCGATCGTCGACATCCTCTGGACGACCCTCTGGGTCGACGGCGGCTCGGGACCGCTCTCGGCGCGGCTGGCCTCCAGGATCTGGAGCGGTCTGCGACGGCTGAGTCGACACCGCCCCAGGATTCGCAGTCTCGCCGGCCCGGTCATCCTCACGGCGACGCTGGCGATGTGGATCGGGCTCATCTGGACCGGCTGGACGTTGCTCTTCGCCGGCGGCCAGAACGCCTTACTCGACACTCAGACCGGCGAGCCGGCCTCGTGGGTGGGGCGGCTCTACTACGTCGCCTACACGATGTTCACGAACGGGAACGGCGACTACACGCCCAACGGGTCGACCTGGGAGCTCGCCAGCTCCTTTACCACCGCGACGGGGATGCTGTTCGTCACCCTCGGCGTCTCCTACGTGCTCTCGGTGCTCGGCGCGGTCTCGGAGAAGCGGGCGTTCGCCAACGGCGTCACCGGCCTCGGCGACCGGGGCGAGGCGTTCGTCCGGGCCAGCTGGTCGCGCGGGGACTTCGAGGGGATCGATCTCCCCCTCGAGAGTCTCGCCTCACAGCTCGATCTGCTCGCCGAACAGCACAAGTCCTACCCGATCCTGCACTACTACCACAGCGAGAACGGTGAACAGGCCTCGGCGATGGCCGTCCCGATCTTCGACGAGGCGCTGACGCTGTACCGTCACGGCGTTCCCGACGAACACCAGCCGCCGGCTCCGCTGGTCGAGGCCGCCCGCTCGAGCGTCGACAGCTACCTCGACACCCTCGACGGCGCGTTCATCGACTCCGCCGACGACGTTCCGCCGCCGCCGGAACTCGAGCGCCTGCGCGAGGAGGGGATCCCAACGGCTCCGGCGGCGGCGTTCGAAGACGACCTCGAGGGGCTGGGCGAGCGACGCCGAAAGCTCCTCGGGATGATCGAGTCCGACGCCCGCCACTGGCCGCCGCTCGAAGAGGGGGAGTGACGGGGTCGCCGTGTGCACCGGTTGCAGACTTCCGACACGGTTTTGGGCGGGCGGCGGGAATCGACGGCCAATGCTCGACCGGACCTACCTGCGCGAGAACCCCGAGGCGGTCGGCGCGGCCCTCGACGACCGGGGCGCCGACGTCGACCTCGAGGCGGTGCTCGCCCTCGACGAGAAGTGGCGAAACCGCAAGAAGCGAGGCGATAGCCTGCGCCACGAGCGAAACGAGATCAGCTCGCGGATCGGCGAGCTGAAACAGGCCGGCGACGAGGAGGCCGCCCAGGAGGCCATCGAGGAGTCCCAGTCGCTGAAAGCCGAGATCGAGAACGTCGAGGAGGAAGCCGCCGCACTCGAGGCCGAACTCGAGGCGGCCTTGCTCGAGTTCCCACAGCTCCCCGACGAGAGCGTCCCGGTCGGCGCGGACGAAACGGACAACGTCGAGCGCCGCCGCTGGGGGTTCGACGACCTCCGCGAGTTGCCCGACGAGATCACCCCGCACTACGATCTCGGGGAGGAACTGGACGTCATCGACGAGGCCCGCGGCGCGAAGACGACCGGCGCCGGCTTCTACTTCCTCAAGGGCGACGGCGCTCGCTTAGAGCACGCGCTGATCCAGTTCATGCTCGACGTTCACCGCGAGCAGGGGTACGTCGACGTCCTGCCGCCGGTGCCGGTCAAGAGTACGGCGATGCGCGGGACCGGCCAGTTCCCCAAGTTCGTCGACGACGCCTACCGGCTGGGCGGGAGCAACGAGGACGCCTACGACGACGAGGACCTCTGGCTCTGTCCGACCGCGGAGGTGTCGGTCACCAACATGTACGTCGACGAGATCCTGCTCGACGACGACCTCCCGTTGAAACACCAGGCCTACAGCCCGAACTTCCGGCGAGAGGCCGGCGAACACGGCACCGAGACCCGCGGGATCGTTCGCGTCCACCAGTTCAACAAGGTCGAACTGGTGAACTTCGTCCGCCCCGAGGAGAGCGGGGAGCGCCTCGAGAGCCTCGTCGGCGAGGCCGAGGAGGTCCTCCGTCGGCTCGGGCTTCCGTACCGGATCCTCGAGCTGTGTACCGGCGACCTCGGCTTCGCCAGCGCGAAGACCTACGACATCGAGGCCTGGGCGCCCGGCGACGACATGGAGGACGGCCCCGAGGAGGGCGGTCGCTGGCTCGAGGTCTCGAGCGCCTCGAACTTCGAGGCGTTCCAGTCCCGACGCGCCGGCCTGCGCTACCGCCCCGAGCGTCACGAGTCGGCCGAGTACCTCCACACGCTGAACGCCTCCGGGCTGGCGCTGCCGCGGGTGATGGTCGCGATCCTCGAGTACTACCAGAACGAGGACGGAACCGTGACGATTCCCGAGGCGCTGCGCCCCTACATGGGCGGCCAGGAGGTCATCGAGGGCCACGAGAAGGTCGGCGAGAGCGCGCTGGGAGCGGGCGAGCGGGAGTGACCGACGTCCGGCGCGAGTTATACCCCCGTTTCACCCCGCTGAAAACGCTCTTCTGCCGGCGATCCTCGAGTGCGCGGATGCCAGACCTCGCCGCAGTGTGAGCGAGTTCAGTTGCCTTCTCCGCTCGGTTCGTGTGATATCCCGCTCGGGTTACTCGTCGAGGCCCTCGATGAGCCGCTCCAGAGTTTCGACGTGGTCCTCGAACAGCGACTCGCCGCGCTCCGTGAGCCGGTAGGTCGTCTGCGGCTTGCGGTCGACGAACCGCTTTTCGACGGCGACGCAGTTCGCGTCCTCCATCGTGCCGATGTGGCTCGCGAGGTTCCCCTCGGTGATCTCGAGTTCCTCTTTGAGTTCGGTGAAGCTCGCCTCGCCGTGGGCGTAGAGATAGGCGAATATCTGTAGCCGCGTCGGCTGGTGGACGAGTTTGTCGAACTCCATGGCCACTTACACCCTCGAGAGGACGACGTACGCGGCGATACAGTAGAGCGCGTAGGCGATTCCGAAGACGGCGAACTCCCACCCCCGGATGGCCGAGAGGTAGGGGATCACCGCCGCCAGGACGAGGATCCACGCACCGCCGAGGTAGAACGCGTAGCAGTCAGCGCGTCGGATGTCGTACGCGGCGAGCAACTGCCCGAGATAGAGGTAGGCGACCCCGAAAACGGATGCGACCACGACCAGCCAGAGCGTCAGCCGCTGGGCCGGATCGATCGCGTCGAAAAACGGGCGGATCCCGACGAGCAGCGCGCCGAACCCCGCGAACAGGACGAAGTGCCACGTCCGCCAGCTCGGCACGCCGGTCGTCGGGCGCTCGTACGCCGACAGGACGCGCCAGAGCACGAGTTGATGGGCGACGAACACGCCGACGAGCAGGGCGACGATCCACGGACTGAATCCGTCGCGGAGCCCGAGTTGCATGATCGGAAAGATGATCCCCACGCCGAGGCCCTCGACGATCCAGAACCGCCACCAGTAGGGGTGGGCCTCCCGGAGTCCCATCGCCTGCTTGATCTGGCCGAGTTCCTCCTGGAGGGCGTCCTTGTCGACGTCGTCGCCCGTCTCGCTCATCGGTCGGTCGTGTCTTCGACTCGGTTCGTGTAGTAGTTAAACAGGTCGGTGTACGTCGGCGAGACCACGGCGAGTTCGTCGATCGCCTCGAGGCCGTCCACCGTCCCGTTCGGGGATGCGAACCCGCGAACGGTCCCGTCACCGCGGAACACCGCCCCGCCGATCACGTACTCGGAGAGGATTCCGGCGTCCCCCAGCGTCGCCTCGACGACGGGCGGGACGGCGTCGAACAGCTCGTCGGCGACGCCGGTCGCGACCACCCGTCCGTCCGCGACGAACGCGAGCCGGTCCGCGATGTCGGCGTCCATCGGCTGGTGGCTCGAGAGCACGATCGTCTTCCCGGCCGCCTGCTTCTCGCGGAGCAGGGCGTGTACCTCCTGGATCGTCGGGAGGTCGAGGGCGGCCGTCGGCTCGTCGAGGAGGTAGATCGGGACGTCGATGCTCAGCGCGATCACCAGTTCGAGCTTGCGCTTCATCCCGCCGGAGTAGTCCCCGACGGATTTCTCGAGGTCGTCGGTGAGTCCGAGCACCTCGGCGTACTCGCGCCACTCGTCGGCGAACGACGGGTGGAGCCGGCTGTAGAAGCGAACGTTCTCGCGGCCGGTCAGCCGGGGGAGACACAGCGCGTCCTGGAGAAGGAAGCTCGTCCTGTCGAAGCGCTCCGTCGCCGCCGTCCCGAGGACCTCGACCGTGCCGGCCGAGGGGCGTTCGCTTCCCGCCAGACACGAGAAGAGCACCGATTTCCCGACGCCGTTGGGGCCGAGGACGGCGAGCAGTTCGCCCCGCTCGACGGTGAGCGAGGCGCCGCGAAGGACGGCCTCCCCGTCGAAGGACTTCTCGAGGTTCGACGCGACGATCGCGGGCTGGCTCATCACCACCACCCCCGCTCGTACAGGACTCTGTTGAACAGCACCGCGCCGATGGCGAGAGCGACCGCGGCGTAAATCACCAGGAGTGCGACGTACTCGGGGCCGGCCGGCGCCGCGGGTGGTGCGGCGCCGATCGCCGTCCAGTCCGCGTCCGGCACGAGGTGGTACACCAGCACGCGGGTCGGCAGGGTGTTCGGGAGGTAGTTCAGCGCGTCTCCGTCGACGAACGACATCTCCGCGACGACGCCGTTGAACCCGGTCAGGATGTAGCCGGCGATCGCTATCAGCGGCACCGCGTACTCGGCGACGCGCTCGTTCTTCGCGTAGACGACGAACGGAACGGCGACGATCATCCACACGGCGCACGTGAGCGCGAACGCCAGGACGACGACCGGAACCGACTCGAGGCCGCGGAGGCCGAACGAGCCGCCCGTCGCGGCTCCCGCGCCGAGGGTCAGCGCGAACGTCGTCGCCGCCAGCGCCAGCCCGGCGAGCATTCGACCGGAGAGCTCCGCGACCGGCGATATTGGCATCGACCGATATGCCGCGTAGCGGCGGTCCTCCAGGTCGCTCGAGAGCTGGTAGCCGAAGACGTAGAGGCAGACGTAGATCGCCCCGAAGACGCCGGTTCCGATCGCCCAGCTCGCGATCGTGGCAGGGGACATCCCGCCCCCCTGGGAGGTGTACAGCAGCTGCATTCCGGGCGCGAGCGCGACGATCGTGAGGAGCATCGTCCAGCTGTTGCCCACCTCTCGGAGGCTTCGTTCGGTAAACGCCGCGGCCTGTCGGAGGTGGACTCTCGAGGAGAGGCGCTCCGCGGAAGCGTGATCGTGTGATTCCGGTGTCGTCGCCATCGTTACCCCTCTCGGTTCGAACCGCATAATACTTTTCGATGCAAACCTACTTTGCAACACAAACCACACGTGGATCGCTCCCTGCCGACCGGCGGCGTCGGCTCTCACGGGCGCGGTTGCGACTGCAGCGCCGTCGTTTTGACCGCGGAAGCCGAAGGTCCGCCAATGGTCACTACACTCACCGCCGAGCGGCTCGCCGAACTGCAGGACGAGGGCGCGGAGTTCGCGCTGGTCGACACCCGCCCGGAAGAGAGCTTCGAGGCGTGGCACGTACAGGGCGCGCGCAACTTCCCGTTCGGTCCCGAGGAGGAGTTCGAGGAAAACGGCCAACTCGAGGAGCTGCGGGAGCTCGTCGGCGATACCGAGCGGATCGTCACCATCTGCGCGAAGGGGCTTTCGTCGGGAAACCTCGCGACCCAGCTCGAGTCCGCGACCGACGAGTTCGAAGTCCGGGCCGTCGAGGGCGGCATGAAGGGCTGGAGCGGCGTCTACGCCCACGTCGAGATAGATCTCGGAGAGGGCGTGACGGCCGTTCAGGTCCAGCGCCGGGCGAAGGGCTGTCTGGGCTACGTCGTCGGCGGAGAGACCGGCGAGGCGGTCGTCGTCGATCCCACGGAGGATCTCGAGGAGTTCGAGACCGCCGCCACCGAACACGACCTGACGATCCAGGGGGTGATCGACACGCACGTTCACGCGGACCATCTCTCGGGTAGCCGACAGCTCGCCGACGAGCTCGACGTGCCCTACTACCTGGGCGAGTGGGCCACGGAGCGCGACGTCGAGTTCGAGTACACGCCGCTCGCGCGCAACGAGGTGCTCGAGGTGGGCGACCTCGAGGTGAAGGCGCTGTACACGCCGGGACACACGAGCGAGATGATCACGCCGCTGGTCGACGACCGGGCGCTGCTCACCGCCGATACGCTGCACGTCGACTCGACGGGGCGCACGGAACTCGAGTTCAGCGAGGACGAGGGCGAGGAGGGTGCCAGAATGCTCTACGAGTCGCTCCACCGAACGATCCTCGCGGAGCCGGAGGGGCTCGTCGTCCTGCCGGGCCACGTCGAGGTCACGAGCGAGGGCGAGTTCGGCCACGGCTCGCCGGGCGAACCGATCGCGACGACGGTTCGCGACGCGCGCACGGGAATCGACCTGCTCGCCCTCGAGGAAGACGCGTTCGTCGAGCGGATGGCCGACGCGGGCGAGGAGCCGGCCAACTTCGAGGAGATTATCGAGCTCAACCGGGGCGCACGCGAGGAGCCGCCGGAGGACCGGGTCGAACTCGAGCTGGGGCCGAACAACTGTTCGGCGTAGGTTCGGCCGGCAGACGCTCTGCGATTCAACGAGTGTCGGTCTCGAGGCGGTTGATCCGGCCGTCCTCGAGCGCGAAGTGATCGGAGAACGCGAGCAGTTCCTCGCCGCCGTCGAGCAGCCGACCCCGGACGACGGCGCGGTCGCCGTCGACGACCACGCTCTCCAGTTCGTGGGTCGTTTCTCTGTTGGGCCGCTCCTCGCGCATGAACCGGACGAACGCCTCGCGCCCCTCGAGGGTCCGGTCGGGGCGGCGCTGGCGAAAGTCGGATGCGAGCAGCGACTCGAGGTTCTCGTAGGCGTGTCCGTCGAGCGCGGCGTAGTACGCCCGCACCACCGCTTCGGTTCCCGCTCCGTCGGTCGGCTCGCCGACCCCTGCCATGGGCGCTCGTTCGGAGGCGGGCGACAGAAACGCTCCGGTCTCTCCGCAAAATATATCAGATACATTTCAAAAACCGATTTCAGCGAACGGTTTTGGTGCCGGTCGCCGAACCCGTGTGTATGGCAACGACTGACGCGGAGTTCGTCGAGGCGACGCCGCTCGAGGAACTCACAGACGAGGGTCGAAAACTGCTGTCGGTGAACGGAACGGCGATCGCGCTCTTTCACCACGAGGGCGAGGTGCGGGCGGTCGACAACCGCTGTCCGCACATGGGCTTCCCGCTCGCGGAGGGCACCGTCGACGACGGTATCCTGACCTGCCACTGGCACCACGCCCGGTTCGAACTCTCCTGTGGGGACACGTTCGATCCGTGGGCTGACGACGTCCAGACCTACCCGGTCGAGGTGCGCGACGGGATCGTCTACGTGAATCCGACCCCCGAACGCGAGAAGCCGCCGGCCGAACACTGGGCCGACAGACTGGAAACGGGACTCGAGGAGAACCTGCGGCTGGTCGTCGCCAAGTCGACCATCGGGTTGCTCGACGCCGGCGTGGACTACGAGGAGCCGGTGGCGACGACGCTCGAGTTCGGCACCCGCTACCGCGAGATGGGCTGGTCGTCCGGACTGACGATTCTGGGCTGCATGGCGAACCTTATGGACGACCTCGAGCCCGAAGATCGAAAACGGGCGCTCTATACGGGCGTCCGACACGTCGCCAGCGACTGCGCCGGCGAGCCGCCGAACTTCGATCAGCCCTCCTTTTCGACGAGCGAGGTCGAGTTCGACCGGCTCAAACGGTGGTTCCGCGACTGCATCGAGGTCCGGGACAGCGACGGCGCCGAACGCTGCCTTCGGACCGCGGTCGCCGCCGGTCACGACGAGCGCGCGGTCGCCGAGATCGTCTTCGCGGCCGCGACCGACCACCCCTACCTCTCGGCGGGTCACGTCCTCGACTTTTCGAACAAGGCCTTCGAGTGTCTCGAGCACGTCGGCTGGGAGTTCGCCGACGAGACGTTGGCGAGCCTGGTCGATCAGCTCACCGACGCGACCCGCAGCGACGAACTCTCCTCGTGGCGCCAGCCGACCGACCTCGTTTCCCTGCTCGAGGACGTCTACGGCGGCGACGTCGGCGAGACGAGCGGCCTCGAGGCGCTCGCGGCCGAGGGGGGAGACCAGAGCTGGACCGCCCCCGAGGGGTTCCAGGACCTGCTGCTCTCGGACGACCCGGCGGCGATCGTCGACGGGCTGGCGACCGCCGTCGGCGAGGGCGCGACGACCGAGCAGCTCGCGGCACAGGTCGCCCGGGCCGCCGGCCGGCGCGTCGCCCAGTTCGGCACGGCCAACGAGTTCTCCGACTGGAACACGGTTCACCACACGTTCACCTACGCCAACGCGGTCCACCAGGCGAGCCGTCGAACCAACGCCGTCGAACTCTACCGGGGGGTCTTCGACGGCGCGATGAGCGTCTATCTCGACCGCTTTCTCAACACGCCGCCGGCACCGGTACCCGAACCCGGGGACAACGACACCGGCCGCGACCCGGAGCGGGTGCTCGAGGACCTCCTCGAGACGTTCGACGAGGAGGGCGGCGTCAACGAGGCGGGCCGTCTCGTCGGCGAGTTCTTCGACTGCGGCGGCGAGTCCGCCGCCCTCGAGTCGACGCTCGCCCGCGGGCTGCTCCGCGAGGACGCCGGCTTTCACACGCTCCAGAACGTCGAGGCTGCGTTCCGCCAGTCCGACCTGGCGGCCGACGACGAGGCGTTCCGGCGGCTTCCGATGATCGCGACCGCCCGTTACATGGCCGCCCACTTCCCGACCCGCCGGGAGGCCGAACAGACGTTCACCATCGCGGCCAGACTGAATCGGGGCGAGTCGATTCACGCGGGCGAGTAACTGCAACTCGAGTGACGAGTGCACATGTGCAGCCTTTATTTACCGAATTCGCCGGCTGTAGATAGTCGGACTGTTTTTCGCCGTGACTGTACCCTTTACCTGAATTTCACCCGAATTAATCACTCTTCATCTGGGCCTGAAACCCGCTAAAACGGACGATACGGGCTCTGGGCGTGGTGAAGCCGAACAAATCGACTGGACGGTCGCGCCGTTTATCTATCCCCCTTGTTCAGCGGGGAGTGCATGCGAACGAATCTGACGCGCCGTGAGTGGCTCACGGCAACCGGAAGTGCATCGCTTCTGGGTTTTGCAGGGATTGCACAGGGGCAGACTAACGCAACGGTTGCTGACGTACCGATTCCCGACGACGCTGGCGCCAGGGGCAGGCCGACGATGGGAACGGACGGCGACAACCCGACTGCGACCGTCTACGGCAACTTCAAGTGTCCGGTCACGCGCGGTTTCGTGTTCGGAAACCTCGAGGCGATCATCGAGGAGTTCGTTCTGACGGGCCAGCTCAACATCGAGTTCGCGAACCTCGCCTACCAGCAGGGTGACACCTCGAGTTACTACATCTCGAGCAGCGACCCCCGGATGGCCGCGTTCGGACGCGCCGTCTGGGACGTCGACCCCCAGAGCTACTGGGACTTCTTCGCGACGACGTTCGACGTCGCGCCCTCCGGCTGGGTCGAGTACGACGAACTCGCCGGCCTCGCGAACCAGGCGGGCGTCTCGAGCGTCGGCACGGCGGTCGACCGCGCCAGCGATGGCCAGTACGACAGTGCGGTCACCCGCGTCGCGAGCACCGCCGTCGAGGACGGCGCGTCGTTCGTTCCGATTCTCGAGCTCGGCGGCGAGTCGACCGCGCCACACCACGGCACGCAGTCGATCCTCACCTGGATCGACGCTCGCGTCGACTCGGCACCGTCCGAGCCGCCGGAGGAGCCGGAAGAGGAAGAGCCTGAGGAAGAAGAACCCGAGGAAGAGGAGCCCGAAGAGCCGGAAGAGGACGAGCCCGAGGAAGAGGAGCCCGAAGAGGAGGCGCCTGAGGAAGAAGAACCCGAGGAGGAGGCGCCCGAAGAGGACGAATCCGAGGAAGAGGCGCCTGAAGAAGAACCTGAAGAGGAGGCGCCCGAGGAAGACGACGAGGACGACGAGGACGACGACGAACCGCCGCACTGTCCGACCTGATCGCGTCGTGACTTCGCCGGTCGCGCTCACACCGTAGTCGAGCCGGTCGCCGGTAATCGACGGAATCGTGCACTTTCGCAGTTTCCGGCGATGCGGCTCGCTGTCGTGTACTGGAGTGTCGCTCGACAGCACTCGACCGAGGGGATTCGCGACCGTTCGATTTTTCGTCCGTTCGAACGGAGAGCGGGGGCTCCGGTCGCACTCGTGGGCCCCACGCTCTGTGGGGATAGACCGGGCGCCGAAACCGTCCCGAAGCCTCGAGTCGACCCCAGTCTCGTCTCCGAAATTACAGTATGGTACGTATTCGCAAGCCTTATGCCATCCGGCTCGTCAGATGAGCTATGCCTTCGAACTCACGAAGATCGTTTCTTCGGTCAATTGGGGCGGCGGGTGCGATCGGGTCGGCTGCGCTGGCGGGCTGTGTCGGGTTGGACGACACCGACGACGAGGACGTCGGTGACGCGTTCGAGGAGATCCAGTTCGTCATTCCGACCTCGGGAGCGAACCCCGACCGGAACGAGCTCGGCCACATGGTCGCGGACAACATGGAGGAAGTCGGTTTCGAGGTCGACCGCCAGGAGCGTGACTTCGATGCGCACGTCGACCAGGCCATCGTCGAACACGACTTCGACGTCTCGCTGCTGGGCTGGGGTGGCACGCCCGAGCGCATCGACCCGCACATTTTCCTCATGGACATGCACCACTCGGGGTTCACCGATCCGGGAGGCCGTAACTCGCCGGGCTACGAGAACCCCGATTACGACGAAATCGCCGAGGCGCAGGCCCAGGAGGTCGACGAGGACGCCCGACGCGACCTCGTCTTCGAGGCCCAGGAGATGCTCGCCGAGGACCAGCCCCGGTGTTACATCGCCAACGAGGGCGGTGACCACCCGTACAACGCCGAGCGCCTCGAGAGCGTAAACCCCACGCTGGGCGAGGGACTCAACGGCTTCTGGAACTTCATGGAGGCCCAGCCCGCCGACGGCGTCGATCAGGTCACGTTCGGCTACTCCGCGGACATCGGCTCGCTCAACCCGATGCAGGACCTGGCGACGCCGGACCGACAGTTCATCCGGCTCATCTACGACCAGCTGTATCGCTTCGGCGAGGAGGGTGAGCCAATCCCGTGGCTGGCCGAGGACGATCCGGAGATCGACGAGGAGGGGACGACGTTCACGGTGACGATCCGCGAGGGACACACCTTCCACGACGGCGAGGAGGTCACGATCGACGACGTGCTCTTCTCCTACGAACTCTTCGAGGAGCACTCGCCGACGTACTCGGTGTACCTCGACGCCGTCGAGGAGATGGAGACGAACGGCAACGAGATCACCTTCCACCTCAGCGAGCCGGACGCGACGTTCACGCGCAACGCCCTGGCGCAGATCTACATCTTCCCGCAGCACATCTGGGAGGACATCGACGATCCGACCGAACAGGACGACGAGGACTACGTCGGCAGCGGCCCGTTCCAGTTCGACGCCTGGGAACGCGAGCGCGAGATGCAGCTGAGCCGGTTCGACGACCACTTCGAGCCGCCGAACATCGAGCGGCTCATCCGCGTCCCCGGCGACGAGGACGCGCTCGTCGACGAGATCGAGGCCCACGAACTCGACATGCTCGGAAACGACCCGACGCCGTCGCAGGCGGACCGGATCGACGAGGATCCCGATCTGGGCCTCGCCACCTTCGAGGCGATCGGCCACGCGAAACTCGCGTACAACATGCGACGCGAGCACATGGACGACGCTCACGTGCGGCGGGCGATCTCCTACTGCGTCCCCAAGGAGGCGTTCGTCGAGGACATCCGCGGCGGCATGGGAACCGTGACCCACTCCCCCATCGCGCCGGTGCTCGAGGACTGGCACAACCCCGACGTCCGAGAGTTCACCGAGGACCTCGACGCGGCGGAGGGCGAACTCGAGGAGGGCGGATACGTGTGGGACGGCGGCGGACAGCTGCACTATCCGGCGGAGTAACGAGGCTCGACCGAGCCACCGCATGAGCCGCCGAACGCGTCGGGCGATCGAATCGGTCGACACGCCGTTTGCGGTGGCCGGTACCAACGAGACAGCTCGTCAACAGACCTGAAAAACACAACCAATGGAAGCGAGAACACACAACCGATGGGACTGAGAGAGTACGTCGTTCGACGCATCCTGCAGCTCGTGTTCACGCTGTGGGCGTTCGTCACCCTGCTCTTCGTCCTGTTCCGGATGGTTCCGGGCGATCCGACGACGCGGTTCGTCATGGAGTATCCGACGACGGAAGAGCGAGAGGCGCGGATCCAGGAGCTGGGGCTCAACGAACCGCTGTACGTCCAGTACGTCGAGTACATGAGTCAGCTGTTGCGGGGGGAGTTCGGCGATTCGACTCACTACCGCGAGCCGGTCAGGGAGCTCATCTTCCCGCTGTTTCTCAACACGGTCGTGCTCATGTTCACCGCGCTGTTGATCGCCTACACGATCGGCGTGCTGTTCGGCGCGGCGATGGGGTGGCTCCGGGGCAGTCGGTTCGAACGTGCCGGCATCATCGGCGTCCTCATGGCTCGTTCCTCGCCCGAATTTTGGGTCGGGATCATCCTCGTGACGGTCTTCGTCTTCCAGCTCGGCTGGCTGCCCCGCAGCGGGATCGGTGGCTACGGCGGCGAGTTGACGATGAACGTCATCGACCGGTACGTCAATTTCGACTTCCTGCGCCACCTGATACTGCCGGCGCTGACGGGTGCGATCGTCTACCTGGCGACGCCCGCCCTGCTGATGCGTAACACGATGCTCGAGGTTCTGAAAGCCGACTTCGTCGAGATGAAAAAGGCCGAAGGACTCCCCGAGCGGACGGTGCTCTACAAACACGCCGCTCGCAACTCGGTGCTGCCGCTCGTTACCGTCGCGGCGATCGCGACCGGCGCGGCGATGGGCGGGTCGGTCATCATCGAGACGGTCTTCAACTGGCCGGGCATCGGCCGCGAGATGGTCAACTCGGTGACCAGAAACGACTACCCGGTAGCGATGGCCGCGTTCCTCCTGATGGGGACGGCGGTGATCGTGATGAACTTCGTCGCCGACATGCTGTATCTGTACCTCGACCCGCGGGTGAAATACGAATGAGTACGCCAACAGACACGGAGGTCGAATCGGTCAGTCGACGCAGGCTCCGCTGGCAGCGCCGACTCAACGCGCTTCGCAACTGGGTCGGCGTGATGAAAGACGACCGGCTCGGGCAGGTGGGACTGGCGATCCTCGCGGCGTTCATCCTCGTCGGGATCTTCGCCCGCCCGATCACGATCGAGATCGGCCCCGCGTGGTTCCAGATCCAGCCGTTCTCGCTCGCGCCGTACGAGCCCGGCGCCCGCGTCGCCGACGAGAACCTGCAGGGGCCCACGTGGGACCACCCGCTGGGGACGACCGCGCTCGGACGCGACGTGCTCTCGCAGGTGATCGTGGGCACTCGAGTGACGCTGATCGTCGGCACCATCGCCGCGTTCATGGCGGTGTTCATCGGCGCCAACGTCGGCATCATCAGCGCCTACTACGGCGGCTGGGTCGACGACGTCCTGATGCGGATCACCGACGTCGTCTACGGCGTCCCGTTCCTGCCGTTCGCGATCGCGCTGGTGTTCATCCTCGGCGCCAGCCTGGTGAACGTCATCTTCGCGATCGTGTTGATCCTCTGGCGGGGGACCGCTCGCGTCGTCAGGTCGCAGGTGCTGAGCCACAAGCAACGCCCGTACGTCGAGAGCGCGAAGGCGATCGGTGCGAGCAACTTCCGGATCATGTACGTCCAGATCATGCCGAACGTCCTGCCGCTGATCTCGCTGTACGCCGCGTTCGCGGTCGCCTGGGCCGTGATCGCCGAGGCCAGCCTCTCGTTTCTCGGACTGGGGCCGCCGGGGATGCTCTCGTGGGGCGAGATCATCTACGACGTCCGCAGCGCCGGGGCGCTGCGCGAGGCGTGGTGGTGGGTGTTCCCGCCGGGGATCTGCATCATGCTGTTCGTGATGTCGGTGTTCTTCATCGGCCGCTCGCTAGAGAAGGTGGTCAACCCCGAACTCCGCCACACGCAATGACTCGACGGAACACAACGCGATTCGACACAACATGACGCTACTCACAATCGACGGTCTACGGATGTACTATCGTAGCGAGGACGGTTACGTCCGGGCGGCGGACGACATCAACCTCGAGCTCGAGCGGGGACGAACCCTGGGGCTCGTCGGCGAGAGCGGATCGGGGAAGACGACGATCGCACGGTCGGTCATCCGGCTGCTCCCCGACAACGCCGAGGTCATCGACGGCTCGATCGACTTCGACGGCACGGAGATTACCGAACTCTCCGAGCGGGAGCTGCGAAAGCAGATCCGGTGGCAGGAGGTCTCGATGATCCCGCAGAACGCGATGAACAGCTTCGATCCGGTGTACACCGTCGGCCAGCAGATCGTCCAGGTGATCCGCTATCACGAGGACGGCGTCTCGAAAGCCGAGGCGAAAGACCGCGCGCGAGAGCTGTTCGCCGAACTCGGGATCGACCCCGATCGGATCGACGACTACCCACACCAGTTCTCCGGCGGCATGGCCCAGCGGGCGATGATCGCCCTGGCGCTCTGTCTCGAGCCCAAGCTGGTGCTCGCCGACGAGCCGACGACCGCGCTGGACGTGGTGATTCAGGATCGCATCCTCGAGACGATCACGGAGATGCAAGCGGAGTTCGACAGCGCGATGATCCTGATCACCCACGACATCTCCGTCGTGAGCGAAACCGCGGATCGGATCGCCGTCTGTTACGGCGGCCGGATCGTCGAGCAGGCCGACGCGGCCACGATCATCAAGAACCCGCGCCATCCCTACACGCTCGGGCTGCGAAACGCGTTCCCGGACATCGGCGACTCGGACGACGAACTCATCTCGATCCCGGGAACGCCGCCCGAACTCGTCGACCCGGGGGAGGGGTGTCGGTTCGCTCCGCGGTGTCCGTTCGCCGAGGACGAGTGCTGGGACGTCACCCCCGAGCCCGAGGAGTACGACGACGGCCACGTCGTCGAGTGCCACCGGGCCGACGAGGCCGACGAACTCCGCCGCCGGGCGGACCAGAAGGAGACGTGGATGGAGATGGACGTCGGCGAACCCGAGACGCCGCTCCGGGAGGGTGACGACTGATGTCGATCGTCTCCGAAACCGAGATCCTCGACGATGAAGGCGGTGAGGCGAAGCTGAGCCTCGAGGGCGTCGACAAACACTTCCCGGTCAACCGCGGCGTACTCGCCCGGATCCTTCGCGGGGAGTCCTCCCAGTACGTCCACGCCGTCGACGACGTCACGCTCTCGATCGCCGAGGGGGAGGCGTTCGGGCTGGCCGGGGAGTCCGGCTGTGGCAAGACGACCCTCGGCAAGACGGCGATCAAGCTCATCGAACCCACCGACGGGCGGATCTACTTCGACGGCGAGGACGTCACCGACCTCTCCGGGGGCGACCTGAAGGCGTTCCGCCGCGAGGCACAGATCATCCACCAGAACCCCTACGACTCGATCAACCCCCGGTTTACGGTGTACGAATGGGTCGAAGAACCGCTCATCGTCCACGGCTTCGATTCGACCGAGGAGCGGGAGGCGCGGGTACTCGAGACCCTCGAGATGGCCGGACTCGAACCGCCGGAGGCGTACGCCAGCGAGTACCCGAGCGAGCTCAGCGGCGGCGAGCGCCAGCGAGTGGGGATCGCGCGGGCGCTGGTGCTCGAGCCGTCGTTCCTACTCGCCGACGAGCCCGCGAGCATGCTCGACGTCTCGATTCGAGCGAGCATCCTCGACGTCTTCGACCGGCTCCAGTCGGAGCTGGGGCTGACGGCGCTGTACATCAGCCACGACCTCTCGCTGCTCAAACACGTCTGCGACCGTATCGGCATCATGTACCTCGGCCAGCTCGTCGAGGTCGGGCCGGCCGACGAGATCATCGACAACCCCCAACACCCCTACACGCAGGCGCTCGTCTCGTCCGTTCCGCGGGTGAACCCCGACGCCGAGCGAGAACGGATCGAACTCGTCGGCGAGGTTCCCGACGCGATCGAGGTCCCCTCCGGCTGCCGGTTCAACCCCCGCTGTCCGGAGCTCGTCCCGCCGGAAGACGTCACGCTGGACCAGGCGACCTGGCGGTCGGTCGCCACGCTTCGAAACGACCTGCTGGAGGACGACGTGGCGTCGTACGAGGGCGACGGAACCGACCCCGCGGGAGTGCGCCGAGCGTACGACGTTCCCGCGGAGCTGTCCGACTCGCGGGTCGAGACGCTCCTGTCGGAGGCGCTGGCCGAGTACGCCTCCTCGAGCGACGACGAGGCGGTTGCTCGGCTGCGGGAGGAACTCGAGAGCCCCTGCGAGCGCGAGCCGATTCCGACCTACCAGGCGACCGACGTTCAGCGCTCGAAGTGCATCCTCCACGACCCGGACGGCCCCTATCAGGTGTCGAAGCGCGACGAAACGAACTGATCTGAGACCGACCTGTCGAGTCGGGACTCGAGACCGCGGCGTTTTTCGTCGTCGGTGATCACCCTCCGCCGTGGAGTGTCACGTCTACTACGAGGGCGACGACGATCCCAAAAAGTGTACGGCGCGACGCCTCGAGCGCTTCGACCGGGCGATACTCCACCGGTCGATGCGCCGGGTGCCGTACGGCGTCGTGCTCAACCCCCACGCCGAGCGGGCGCTGTCGCCGGCCGACGCCGAGGCGGCGCTCGACACCCTCGTCGCCCTCGACTGCTCCTGGGAGTCCGCCGAGAAGGCGGCCTTCTCGATGCCCGGCGAACACCGGGCGCTGCCCTTCCTGGTCGCCGCGAATCCCGTCAACTACGGCCGGCCGTTCCGGCTGACGACCGTCGAGGCGCTCGCCGCCGCGCTCAGTATCTTCGGCGAACGCGAGCGGGCCGAGGAGTTGCTCGAGCCGTTTCGCTGGGGCGAGACCTTCCTGACGCTCAACGAGGAACCGCTGCGCCGGTACGCCGCGTGTGCGGACTCGAGCGAGGTCGTCGCCGTCCAGAGCGAGTACCTGGCCGACGAGGAGTGACCGGCGCCCGCACGGCCGGCGGGGCCACAGATCACAGTGGTTAAATGCGCCAGCGCGTAACGAGTCGGTATGGCCAGTTTCGACGCCGCAGAGAAGCGGACCCTCGAGAAGATGATCTGTATGCGCTGTAACGCTCGCAACTCGAAAGACGCCACGCGCTGTCGCAAGTGCGGCTACAAGAACCTCCGCCCCAAGGCGAAGGAAGCCCGCGCGGCCTGATTCTCGGCGTCTTTCGGTCGTGACCGCGAGCCCGTAGCGTCGGCTCCCTCGAGTCGCTACTCGTCGGGATACTTCGGCTCCCGGCGCTCGGCGCGCTCGAGGGCCGTCTCGACGATTTCGCGCACGTCGCCGTGGAAGACGCTCCCGTGACCGGCGTACATGGACTCGACGGCGTCGGGCAGGCGCTCGAGCAACCGCTCGATGCTCTCGATGAGCGTCTCGCGGGACTGACCCGCCATATCCGTCCGGCCGAAGCTGCCGCCCTCGAAGGCGCCGTCGTCGTGGACCACGGCGTCGCCGCTGAACAGGGACGTCTCGGAGACGAACGAGACGTGGTCGTCCGCGTGTCCGGGGGTGTACACCACCTCGAACGTCTCGTCGCCGATCTCGACGGTATCGCCGTCCTCGAGGGCGTGGGTTCGCTCCGGGTGATCGGCGTAGGCGTACACCTCGGGGTCGAACGCCTCGCAGACGGCCTCGAGCTGGGCGACGTGGTCGCCGTGCTGGTGGGTAACGACGACCCGCTCGAGTTCGTCGACGTGGTCCCGAATCGCCGCGACGACGCCCTCCATCGCGCCGGCGTCGACGAGCGTCGTTCGCCCCCCCTCGACGAGGAAGGCGTTGCAGGTGAACGTCTCTGCGTCCTCGGTGACGTGGTGAACGGCGTGGCCCATGGCTACCCGCTCACCGCGCGTCGACAAAACGCTGGCGCCCCCCGCCGGTTCGACGAAACGCTGGCGGTGATGTCGCTTCTGTCCACGCCCGGTGATAATTCACCGGAGCCGATAGCCCGTACTTTTTTGCCCCTCACGGCCCTACGTGTACCCGCATGGGATTCGGAAGCTACGACGAATCCGAACAGCAGGATCTCGACGCGGATTTTGACGACGACGACGCCGTTCAGTCCGAACAGCACGCACACGTCGGCTCCTTCGAGTTCGAGAACGGCGCCTCGAGCGACGAACTGATCGACCGCCTCGAAGAGATCAAAGACGACCCCGAGTCGTAACGCGATGAAGTCCGGCGTGCGGGCGGTGGGCGTCGCGGAGTCCTACCGGGGCGATTCGAGCACCCTCGCCGGAGCGGTCGTCCGTGCTGACCGCGTCGTCGACGGACTCTCGTTTTCTTCGTGTACGGTCGGCGCCACCGACGCGACAGCCGCGGTGATCGACCTTCTCGAGGGACTCGACCGCCCCGACGTCCGCTACGTCCTCCTCGGGGCGGTCGCGCCGGCGTGGTACAACGTCCTCGATCTGGGCGCAATCTACGAGGCCGCCGATCGGCCGACCCTCGCGGTGACGTTCGAGGAAAGCGAGGGGCTCGAAGCGGGTATTCGGGAGGCGTTTTCGGGACCCGAACTCGAGGACCGCCTCGAGCGCTATCGGGCGTTGCCGCCGCGTCGTGAGCTGACCGCCGACGGCGAGCGGCTGTACGTCAGGGGCGTCGGGCTCGAGCGCCGGGAGGCCGAAACGGTCGTCCGGTCGTTCACGCCGGAGGGCGGTCGCCCGGAACCGCTCAGAGTGGCGCGACTCGCGGCGCGGGCCGGCGACGCCTACCGCCACGCTGTAGGCGGCCCCCGCGACTGAGAGGTCGAACCGGCGACCGTGCAAGTGCGACCCGAAAGAGGTAGTAACCGTCCGTCTGAGCCACGAGTATGGACGAAACTGACGCCGACGGCGAGATGGAGGGGCTCTGTGTCACCGAGTGTACGCGCTGTCCGGCGCTGGTCGACTCGCGCAGCCGAATCGTCAATGGCACCGGTCCCGCCGACGCCGACGTGCTGTTCGTCGGCGAGGGCCCGGGTGCGAACGAGGACCGAGAGGGCGAGCCGTTCGTCGGCCGCAGCGGCTCGGTGCTCGACGATCACCTGCGAACCGTCGGCTTAGAGCGCGAGGCCGTCCGGATCACCAACTGCGTGCGGTGTCGCCCGCCGGAGAACCGCGATCCGAACAAAGCCGAACTCGAGAACTGCCGGGGCTACCTCGAGCGCGAGATCGACCTCGTCGACCCCGACGTGATCGTGACGCTCGGGAAGGTGCCGAGCGAACACCTGCTGGGGCGGTCCGTCGCGGTAACGAAGGAGGCGGGCACCGTCGACGAGGTGCGAATCGAGGGGACGCCGCGGCGGGTGCTGATCTGTCTGCACCCGGCGGCGACGCTGTACGATCGGAGCCAGGAGGAGACGCTCGCGGAGACGCTGGCGACGGCCGCCGACCTCGCGGACGTCGACCCGGGGAGCGGCGGTCAGTCCCGACTCGACGGGTTCTGACCGACCGCCGGTGTATTCGTCACGGCCGATGACGTCGAAATAATGACATCCTTTGTCAAGCAAACTCGAGCAGTAACCGGTTGTTTGTGGCATTGTTTCACCAGATGGTGGGGTACTGTGGCGTTCTACCGGCTGACAATGGACTGGTATGTAGTCAACATAGAAAATCCTAAATGGGGAGCTACATAGTGTAACCCATGTCCGATCAATCACGGTGGACAAAGCGGCGGACGTTTTTGAAAGGGGCGGGTGTGGCAGCAACGGCAGCGCTCGCGGGTTGTGTGGGCGACCTTTCGGGCGAAGACGACGGAGTTCGAATGGTGCTCAACCCGGCGGAGGGTGACGTGGACATGATGGAGCAGTACGCTCCACTGTTCGACTACCTCGAAGAGGAAACGGGCGTCGAGATCGACGCAACCGAGACGGAGAGTTACACGGCGACGGTCGACGCGATCCGGAACGAGCAGACCGAACTCGCGGACATCTCGCCGACGGGTGTGATCGCGGCGCCCGACCACATGGACATTCTGGGTATCCGTGTTGCGTTCGGTGCAGACCAGTACTTCTCGTTGATCGCGACGACGCCGGACAGCGAGATTGAGGAGCTCACGGACATCGAGGGACACGACATCGCGATCGGTGACGCGCTGTCGGTGAGTGGCAGTCTGTTCCCGCTGTTCATGCTGGACGATGCGGGGCTCGATGTCGGAAACGCTCCCGATGGCGACCCGGTCGACTTCAACGCACGCCATTCGGATCACAGTACCGCGCGTGAGGAGCTGTTCCAGATGGACGAAGTCGTCGCCGCGGGTGCCGGTGCATTCTCACTGGCCCACCACATCCCGGAGGATCAGTTCTCCGATCAGTTTATGGACATCTCTGCCGAGGCGCCGAACGCCGGTACCGAAGACGACGAGCTTCGCCTAGTCGCCGAATCCGACCCGATCCCACGCGCGCCGATCGTCGCCCGAGCGGACTGGGACGACCCGGTCAAAGAAGACATCGAGGAGGCGCTTCTCAACGCGACCGAAGAGGACCTGATCGACGAGGACGCCGACGAAGACCACCAGCTGTGGTTCACTGGGCTCGAGGAGGGTTCGATCGACAACTTCCAGCCGATCGAGGACGTGATGGACGCGCTCGATCTCGAGTTCGCCGACCTCGCGGAAGAAGACGAGTAGGCCGATCTAATCCAAACGATTCTTACGAGTCTCTACACAACTACCATCGATGGCTACTATCAGAGTTGAGGGGGTGAGCAAACGATTCGGCGCTACGCAGGCACTAGACGACGTGTCGTTCGAAATTCCCGAGGGGGAGTTCGTCGTCGTTCTCGGTGCGTCCGGCTCGGGTAAATCGACGCTGCTTCGGTGTATGAACGGGTTGACCAAGCCGACGTCGGGAACGATCACCGTCGACGGCGTGGAAATCACCGAACCGCACCCGGACATCGCGATGATTTTTCAGCAGCACAATATCATCGATCAGATGAGCGCGTACGCGAACGCGCTCACCGGGTCACTGCAGCGAACCAATCTCGTCAACAGCGTCTTGCAGTTGAACGACCGCGAGGACAAGTTGCGAGCGCTCGAGGCGCTCGAGACGGTCGGCCTCCTCGACGAGGCACAGCAGCGAACCCGTCGAATGAGCGGCGGGCAACAACAGCGCGTCGGCATCGCACGCGCGCTCGTCCAGGAGCCGAACGTGTTGCTGGCTGACGAACCGGTCGCCAGTCTCGATCCGGGAAGTTCCAACAAGGTGATGGGATATCTGCTGTCGGCCACCGAGGATCGAAATCTGACGACCATGGTAAGTCTCCACCAGGTGAACCTCGCTCGGCAGTTTGGACAGCGGTTCATCGGTCTGAAAAACGGGGAACTGGTTTTCGACGGCTACAGCGAGGACTTCGACCTCGACGTCGTCGACGACATCTACGAAACGGTCGATACCGACGATCTCGACACCGGGGAAGAGCGCACGTCGCAGGACGACGGGGTGACCGCGCAATGAGCGCGGAGTCCGTCTCGAGGCAGGTCCACGAGCGATACGAGGAGATCAAACGGGCGAGACGAATTCGCGTCGCGCTGTTCAGCACGCTGGGACTTCTGGTTCTGGGGTTCTTCTATCTGGCGCTGACAATGGTCGACTTTACGATCGCGCAGTTCGTCCGCTACGGGCCGCAGTTCATCGGCGCGCTCAACCAGTACTTCCCGATGACGTCGGTCAACGGTGTTCCGGTTCTCGACGTCTGGCAGTACCGGGACTTCATCGTCGAGCGAAACCTGTTCGCATCAGCCGGGATCACCCTCGCGATGGGGTTCGCCGGAACGATCCTCGGCTTCCCGTTCGCGCTCATCTTCGGCGTACTCGGGTCCGGTCGCGTCACGCCGTTCCCGTTTAATTTTATCTTCCGCGGGATCATGTCGTCTATCCGGGCAATTCCGGCACTTGTCTGGGCGCTGATCTACGTTCCACTGGGCGGTGTTACGCCGTTTACGGCCACGATGGCGATCGCAACGGACACGATCGGAAACCTGGGACGGCTGTATACCGACGAACTCGAGGAGATCGAAGACGGTCCGATCGAGGCGATCGAAACGACAGGCGCCGGGCGCGTACAGGTGATCGTCTTCGGGATGCTCTCGCAGGTACACACGTCGTTTATCGCGTGGACGCTGTACATCTTCGAGATTAACGTTCGCATTGCCGTCACGCTGGGTATCATCGGCGGCGGTGGTATCGGACACGTGCTCGCCGTCCAGCAGCGCTTGTTCGAGTATACGAACATGATGGCGACCATTCTCGTCATCCTCGTGCTGATCCTCTCCGTTGAGATGTTCAGTCAACGAGTCCGTTCGTACATCCGCGCTGACGAGGAACCCATGGGGATCATCGAACTCCTCAAAGGGTTCCCACAACGAATGGCCGACTCGATCACAAAGTAACTCCGCTTTCCCATTTCGACGCGCCCATCGTCGGAAGGATAACGCACTTGTCCGCTCGCCGCTCACCTCGAGTATGAGTGCTGCCTCGTCTTCACCCGAAGAGACTCTGGCCTCCGTCGTCGTCGTCGACTACGGGCTCGGAAACCTCCGCAGCGTCACCCGTGGCTTAGAGCGCGCCGGCGCGTCGGTCGAGATCACTGACGACCCCGAGTCGTTCGCCGCGGCCGACGGCGTCGTCCTCCCCGGCGTCGGCGCCTTCCGCGAGGGCGTCGAGAACGCCGAGCCGCTTCGGGAGGACCTGCTCGAGGTCGCAGACCGGGGCCAGCCCCTGTTCGGCATCTGTCTAGGGATGCAGATGCTGCTGACCACGAGCGAGGAGGGATCGAACGAGGGCGAGTCCGCCGTCGAGGGGCTGGACCTGATTCCGGGCACCAACGCCCGCTTCGCCGAGGGCCAGAAGGTCCCGCACATGGGCTGGAACGAACTCGCGGTCGAGCGCGACCACCCCCTCACCGAGGGAGTCGACGGCGAGTACGCCTACTTCGTTCACTCCTACTACGCCGTCCCCGATGACGAGTCGGCGGTCGTCGCGACGACGGAGTACGGCCGCGAGTTCCCCTCGATCGTCGCCAACGAGGCGGGGAACGTCTTCGGCACCCAGTTCCACCCCGAAAAGAGCGGGGAGACGGGGCTGGCTATCCTGCGAAACTTCGTCGAACGCTGCGCCGACGAGTAGGCTCGAGGGACTGTCTCCGTCCCCTGACGAACTAACACTCCGCTAAACGCTGACTGTCAGTGCGCCTGTCCGGTTAATCCCGATAGTAACTATACAGTCGTACAGGCGTACCTTTATTGTGCCTAACGAACATTACATACCAATGCTCGAACCGGTTCCTATTCACGTCGAACTCGGCATCTACCTCTACTTCGTCGTCGTCGGTCTGCTCGGGTTCTACCTGTACAGTCGAACCTGGTGGCGCCACCGCTCGGAGCGCGACGGGCGGTACGACGGCGAACTCGAGGCCTGAACGGTTCGGACGGCACATTCCTCGCGCCGCTCGTTCGCTGCAGTTCCGAGCAGGGGTGCTGACTCGAGTCCCCGTGGCCTCGCGAGGCGGCAGCCGGACGACGTTCGCGGGGACACGTCTCGAGGACCGCTCGAGTTTGAGCTGACCCGCTACGGCTGAAGCGTGACGCTCGCGGTGTCGACACAGCCTCTCTCGTCGGTGATCCGGAGGGTGATCGCGGTCGGTTCGACGATGCTAACGAGCGCCCTCGCGGTGGCGCCGGTCGAGTCGAACTCGCCGTCGCCGGTCGTATCCCACTCGTAACACTCGATTTCGGCCGGCGAACTCGAGGCGTCGGCCCGGAAGAACGCCAGCGCCCGCTCGCTCAGCCCGACGTCGCGCACGTCGACGTCGATCCTGGCGTCGATTCCGGTGGGTTCGTCCTCGCCGCCGTCGTCCGGAGCGCCATCGTCGCCGTCGTCCGGTACCTCCTCGCTGTCGTCCGGGCCATCGTCTCCGTCATCCGGCTCTTCCTCGCCGTCTTCGTCGCCGTCGTCCGGGTCCTCGTCACCGTCGCCGAGCGACTCGGCCGACTGGACGAGGTGGATCGTGCCCGCTTCGGTCCACTCGGCCTGCGTCTCGAGGTCCGTTTCCCGGCGCGTGACCTCGAACAGGAACGAGCGCGTTCCCAGTTCGCTCGCGGCTTTCGTCACGAGCATCCCGTCCGTGTACTGGAGCGGCTCCGCGACGAAGTCGTGTTCGGGCATCGACTCGGGGACGTAGTTCTCGTTCAGGTACGCCGCCGCCTCGTTGGCTCGCGCTCCTTCCCCGTTCTCCCTCGAGTGGAAGATCGCCTGTCCGTACGTGTTCTCGTCGACGCCGTAGATTCCCCAGGAGCTGTGGAGGTCCAGAAGCGTATCGGGCTGGTACGTCTCGACGACCTCCCAGATCGCGCGTGCAATTTCGGTCGTCGGCTCCGATCCGACGATGAACTGTCGGTTCTGGTCCCGTCCCGACGGACCGCCCCGCGTTCCCTCCTCGAGGGCGGGTTCGTTCGCGCGGGGGATCACGACGAGGCGACCGGACGCCGGCGTCCACCCGAGGAGGTTTTCGGCGGCGATCACGCCGCTTTGCTCGTCGCCGTGGAGGCCGCCGACGACCATACTGGTCGGGCCGCTCTCGGGCGCCTCGACGACGAACACCTCGGTCTCGTAGTCGGTCCCCTCCGCGATGGTGAACGAATCCCGCTGTGTCTCCTGGGCCGCAACCGCGTTGCTTGCGATACCGGCGAGTGTGGCTGCGCCGGTCAGGGCGATGAATCCGCGCCGCGTCGGTTGGTGGGTCGGCATGCGTCTCGCACTGCTCCGCTCGTGCCAATTAGTAATGGTAAAATCTCTGTAAATTGTGTACTGTATTTGTGTAATTTCCGGTAACACCGCTCTCACCGCTCGTCTTCCCGCTCGCGGCCCCTCTAGGATCTCGTGAACGGCGAGGTAGCCGGCGGTTTCCGGGCGGCCGCGGCCGGCGAACGCGACCCGCGACCGGCTCAGAGAAACTCCCGAACCTCGGAGTACCACATGTCGTGGTAGTCGACGTGGCCGACCCGGCGGGCGATGGCGACGGCGAGGGCGTGCCAGCAGAGATCGGTCGGATCGTCGGCGTCGAGGTTGTACTCGCTGTCCTTGCAGGTACACCCCCGCCCCTCGACGACGTACTCGTCGTCGTAGCCGACGACGATCGTAAAGTCCCGATACGCCTTCACGCGTCCCTCCGCGACGGCCTCGATCGCGTGTACCCCGCGGTCGCCGTGGAGGCGGGAGATACGGCCGACGATCTCCGGCGTGAGCTCGCCGGCTTCCTCGAGTCGGGCCTCCCACCGCTCGACGGGGTTCGATTCGGGCACGATCTGAACTCTGTGCCGAACTGTAAAATCGGTTTGGTTGTGTGGTCTGTTCGCGACGACTGGTCTGCGCCTCCACGGCTGCGATCACCCAATCGCGGCCCACCGCGGCGGGCAGGGTCCGACGGACGCCGTTCGACGAGCTCGGTTACTCGTCGTCTTCGCCGTCTTCGCCGTCTTCGTCGCCGTTCTCCTCGTCGCCCGAGGCGCCCTCGAGCTCGATGAGCACGCCCTCGTCCTCGTCTTCTTCCATCGTCACGGTCTCCTCGACGGGC
This sequence comes from Natrononativus amylolyticus, assembly GCF_024362525.1. GTDB lineage: Archaea > Halobacteriota > Halobacteria > Halobacteriales > Natrialbaceae > Natrononativus > Natrononativus amylolyticus. The sequence continues at coordinate 2,681,122 of NZ_CP101458.1, read as the reverse complement.
TCGAACTCGTCCTCGAGACTCTCGACGGTGATCGAGTAGTCGCCCGTTCCGGTCAGCGACACCGTCGCCTCGCCGTCGGAGATCTCCTCCTGGACCGTCGTGTTCAGGTTACCGTCGACCTGGGAGACGCGAATCGAGACGCCGCTCGAGACGGGTTCGCCGTCCTCGTTCTCCAGGTGGATCGTGAGGTCGCCGGTCTGTGGGTCGGTGCCGAACTCGCCTTCGCCGGCTTCCTCCGACTCGTTATCCTCGTCGTCGGACTCGTTGGTCGCTGCGTCGTCGTCGCCGTTTCCGTTGTCACCACAGCCCGCGAGACCGACCGAGGTCGCTGCGATCAGTGCGGCTCCGAATCGGCGTCGCGTAAGCGTGTTTTTCACCATCGCTGTAGACTCTCCTGCCGCCGTGGATAAAGGTCGCGATACTGAAATGTTTTGCCATACGATACCTATTCTCACCCGCCGGCGACGAGACCGCGGCGCTTTTCGCGCTCCCCCGTCGAGTGGTCGCATGCGCGTTACGGAGGGCGGCCTCGAGTTCGAGGTGCCCGGCGAGTCCACGCGAGGCGTCGAAGCGTCGGTGTTCTACAACCCGCGTCAGGAGCTGAATCGAGATCTGACGGTCGCGACGCTGCGCGCCTACGAGCGGCGAAACCCCCACGCCGAGTCGTACCTCGATGCGATGACCGCAAGCGGGGTTCGCGGACTGCGGGCGGCAGCGGACGGCTGGGCGGTGACCTGTTGTGACCGCGACGAGGCGGCGGTCGACCTCGCCCGCGAGAACGCGGCCCGAAACGACCTCGAGGTCGACGTTCGTCACGCCGACGCGAACGTCGAACTCCACCGGTCGGCCTACGACGTGGTGGATCTCGACCCCTTCGGGACACCGATGCCGTTCGCCGACGCCGCCTTCGCCCGCTGTCGGAATCTGCTCTGTGTCACCGCGACCGACACCGCCCCGCTGTGTGGCGCTCACTTCAACAGCGGGGTGCGCTCCTACGGCGCGGTCCCCCGGAACACGGACTACCACCCCGAGATGGGCGTCCGGATCCTGCTGTCGGCGCTCGCCCGCAGCGGCGCCCGCTTCGACGTCGGCGTCCAGCCGCTTCTGACCCACGCGAGCAGCCACTACGTCCGGACCTACCTCGAACTCGAGCGCAAGCCGACCGCCGCCGACGCCGCCCTCGAGGAACTGGGCTCCCTCTCTCACTGCGAGGACTGTCTCTATCGGGAGCACCACCGGGGACTGATCGCGGATCCGCTCGAGACCTGTCCCAACTGCGGCGGCGAGCGGCTGCTCGAGGCCGGGCCGCTCTGGCTGGGGCCGACCTGCGACCCCGCGTTCGTCGCGGCGGTTCGCGACCGGATCCCCGACGAGTTCGCCACCGCGAACAAGGGGCGCGAACTGCTCGAGACGCTCGAGGCCGAACTCGCGGTGCCGACCCACTACGACCAGCACCGACTGTGCAAGGAGTGGGGGCTGCCGGCGAACGCGATGGACGACTTCCTCGCCGACCTCGGGGAGGCGGGGTACGACGCCTCGAGAGCCCACTACAGCGGCACGACGTTCAAAACGGACGCGACGGTCGGCGAAATCCGGGCAGCGACGGCCGAGAGTCTCTCGGACTGAGTCACCTCCCTGCCCTCGATCAGCGTTCGCTATCCTCGAGGAGCGCGTACAGCCGGACGAGTCCGCAGTCGGGACACTGTGGCCGGGTCACGAGTCGACGTTCCGACCGGTCGCGTATAGATCTTTCCGCACTCCCCGGCGCCGTCCGTGATATTTAGGGGCGGATGGCGTAGAGAAGGACGTGATCGACCGCACGACAGGATTCGAACTCGGCCGGCGCGCGGTTCGTCTCGCGCGAACCGAACAGCTGACGCTGCTGGCGGCGGGGGTCGCCTACTACGCGTTCGTCTCGCTGGTCCCTCTGATGTTGCTCGCGCTGGGTATCGCGGCTTCGATCGGCGGCGACGCCCTCGCGATGCGCGTCTCGGCGGCCGCGAGCGACGTGCTCACGCCGAGCGCACAGCAGCTGCTCGCCGACTCGATCGCCGACGAAACCGGCCAGCGAAACGCGACGATCGTCGGCGCACTCGGACTGCTCTGGGGCGGCAGCCGGGTGTTCCGCGGGCTCGACCGCGCGTTCTCGGAGATCTACGGCACCGCCGCCTCGAAGTCGCTGCTCCAGACGTTCTGGGACGCGATGATCGTCGCGCTCGCGATCACCGTGGGGTTGATCGCGCTCGGCGGTCTCGAGGTGCTGGTCGTTCTCGTCCCCGGACTCGGCCTCTCCGTCGTCGGGCCGGTGCTGGTGGTCCTGGGTCTGATCGTCGCGTTCCTCCCGCTGTACCTGATCTTTCCGGACGCGGACGTCGGGGTCCGGGAGGCCGTTCCGGGGACGATCCTCGCGGCCGTCGGCTGGTTCGCGCTCGCGCGGCTGTTCTCCCTCTACGCCGGCGTCGCGGGCAGCTACGCGTTCTACGGGGCACTCGGCGCGGTCTTACTCGTGCTCGCCTGGCTGTACGTCGCGGCGATCCTCGTCATCTTCGGCGCGGTGCTCAACGCGGTGTTGGCCGGCCGTGACGCGGACCGGCAGCTACAAAGTCCCGGCCCGCGACAGCTTTCGACAGAAGCGATGACCGACGACGCCACGGGGACTGACGACGGGGTGACGGGATGCGACACCGGCGAGGAGGCCGCGACCGGGGCGGGAGGCCGCGTGAGCGCCCGAACCGCAGACCGTGCTCAGGACCCGGAAGCGCTCCGCGAAGAGATCGAGCGGCTCCGCGACCGCCTCGAGTCCTTCGAAGAGGACGTCGAGCGCCGGACGGTCCAGAAGGAGTCCCTCGAGGCCGAACTCAAGCGCTACGTTCGCAGTCGGGTTCGCTCCGGTCACGCCCACGGCTGGGGGCCGTACCTCGTCTTGCTGTACGGCACCGCGATGGCGATCGCGGCGTTTTACTTCCTCAGCGGCGGCTGGGCCATCCTCGCGATGTTCGTCGTCTGGACCTCGACGCTCGGCGTCTACGTGCTGATGGTGCTGTTCGGCGCCGGACTGTCGGTGCTCGGCGTTCCGGGGCGCGTTCGTAACATGATCGGCGAGCGGCGTTCCTGATTGGCCCGTCGGAGACCGCGCCGCCCCGGTACCGACAGAGCTACCAGTCCTGACAGCGTACAGACCTTTCGATGTGGTTCGATCCGGCGCACGTCGAGGCCGTCCGCGACGCGTTCCCCGAGTGGACGGCGTTCGTCTTCGCATTCCTCTCTTACCTCGGCAGCGTCTGGGTCGTCCTCCCGACGGTCGTCCTCGCCTACTGGTTCGTCGACCGCCGTCGGTTCGCGCCGTGGCTCGGCACCGTCATCGGCTGTTACGCGATTATGGCCGGTCTCAAGGGGGTGTTCGCCGTCTCCCGTCCCGGCGTCGGTCCCGCAATCTCGCCAGCGGAGCTGCCGACGGCCGCCGCGCTCCTCTACGCACCGGCCGTGAAGGTCACGACCGAGAGCTTCCCCAGCGGGCACGCGCTCGCCGCCGTCGTCCTCTGGGGGATGCTCGCCCTCGAGACCGACGTCGGCACCCGTCGGGCGCGACTCGTTGCCGCCGGCGTCGTGGTCGCGCTCGTGGGCTTCTCGCGGATCGCGGTCGGCCTCCACTACGCGGCCGACGTCGTCGCCGGCGCGGCCGTCGGCGTCGCCTACCTCGGAGTCGTGCTGGCGCTCCGGCGGCGGGTCGCCTCGAGCGGGCCAGAAGCCGAAACCGCCGCCGTGTTGACGCTCGCGGGAGGGCTGTCGCTCCTCTCGGTTCTCACCGCCGGACGGGCGGACGTCGCCGCCCTCGTCGGCGCGTCCGTCGGCGCGCTCGCGGGCTGGCTGTACGCGTCCTCGCCTCGAGACGCGGACGCTGCGGGGGCTCTCGGTCGGCCGGCTCTCGCGGCCGGTTCGCTCGCGCTCCTGGCCTCAATCGCCGTCGGCGGCGCGGTCGCGCTCCCGTGGCTCGTCGCGGGTGCGGTCGTCGGCCTCGCGGCGATCACGGTCCCGTGGCGATTCGAGACGGGCGGCCGGTCGACTGCGTAATCCGAACCGGTGGTCGCTCTCGAGGAACTGTTGGAAGAGAAGAAGAATTATACGATCCGGGTTTCCAGGGAGTAACATGTCTCTGCGAGCCGCACTGATGGCCGTCGGTCTCCTCGGTCTCGGCTGGGTCCTCTTCGTGAGTTTCGTCGCGATGGGGCCGCTCGGCTGGCTGGCGTTCGGGACGATCTTCGCCGTCGGCACCGCGCAGGTCGTTCGAAAACTGCTTCGGCGAAGTCGGTCGACGCAGGGCGTCACGACGGTTCGCAACTGCCCCGCGTGCGGGGCCCCGAACGATCCGGATCGGACGGCGTGTCGACACTGCGAGGCGGAGCTATAGCCCGCCGGCTGCCGACTGCTCGCCGGCGCGGCGTTCCGGGTCGACGCTCAGAACGTCTCGAGGTAGCGCTCGAGTTCCCACTCGGAGACTTCGACGATGTACTCCTCGAACTCCTGGCGCTTGGCCTCGACGAACTTCGGGCCGATGTGGGGGCCCAGCGCGCTGTAGATCGCCTCGTCGGCCTCGAGGGCGTCGACGGCCTCGCCCAGGTTGGCGGGCAGCGTCTCGATGCCGTACTCCTCGCGTTTCACCTCGTCGAACTCGTAGATGTTCTCCCGGACGGGGTCGGGCGCCTCGAGGCCCTGTTCCATGCCGTCGAGGCCGGCGTGGATCATGACCGCGAGCGCGAGGTAGGGGTTACACGAGGGGTCGGGCGAGCGCAGTTCGATCCGGGAGGCCGCGGGGACGCGGGCGGCGGGCCGGCGGATCAGCGCCGAGCGGTTGCGGTCGGACCACGCCACGTAGACCGGCGCCTCGTAGCCGGGAACCAGGCGCTTGTAGCTGTTGACTGTGGGGTTGGCGATCGCCGTGATCGCGGGGGCGTGCTCTAAGATCCCCGCGAGGAACGACTTCGCTTCCGAGCTGAGGTTGAACTCGTCGTCGTCGTCGTGGAAGGCGTTCTCGCCGTCCTCGGTGAACAGCGAGATGTGGGTGTGCATCCCCGAGCCGTTGATGCGGGCGATCGGCTTGGGCATGAACGTCGCGTGGTAGCCGTGCTGGGCGGCGATGGCGCGGACGACGGTGCGGAAGGTGCCGACGTTGTCCGCGGTCGTGAGCGCGTCGTCGTACTCGAAGTTGATCTCGTGTTGGCCCTCGGCGACCTCGTGGTGGCTGGCTTCGACCTCGAAGCCCATGTCCTCGAGCCCGTAGATGATGTCCCGGCGGACGTCCTGTGCGAGGTCCTTCGGCGCGAGGTCGAAGTAGCCGCCGGCGTCGTTGGTCTTCGTCGTCGCGCGGCCCTCCTCGTCCTCCTCGAACAGGAAGAACTCGGGTTCGGGGGCGGCGTTGATGGTGTAGCCCATGTCGCTCGCGCGCTCGAGGGCCCGCTTGAGCACGTACCGGGGGTCACCCGCGAACGGTTCACCGGTCGAGGTGTTGATCACGTCGCAGATCATCCGACCGGCGGCGCTCTCCTCGTTGTCCCGCCACGGCAGGACCGCGAACGTCTCCGGGTCGGGTTTGAGGCGCATGTCGGACTCCTGGATCCGGACGAACCCTTCGATGGAGGAGCCGTCGAAGTAGATCCCCTCGGTGAACGCCTTCTCCGCCTGGCGGGCGGGGACGGAGACGTTCTTTACGGTTCCGAGAATGTCGGTAAACTGGAGTCTGAGGAAGTCGACACCCTTCTCGTCGATCTCGTCGAGCACCGCCTGCTCTGTCGCTGAGAGATTTCCGCTTGTCATCTTCTGGTCGCTCTCTACAACTACCTCTACTACTAAAATCCTGCTGCTCTGAGCAAATCTTCCGTCACTGCGACGAAAGTGGATATTCGTAAAGTTCTAATGGGTGGGGTGAGTGGGTCAGCGTGATGACGTACGAAAATCTCGATGCAAAGTTGGTGAATGCACTCCTCGGCGACGGCCGTGCGAGTCTGCGAAGCCTGGCGGAGGAACTCGACGTCTCGGTCACCACCGTCTCGAATCATCTCTCCGATCTCGAGGAGGAAGGGGTCATCCAGGGGTACACGCCGAAAGTCGACTACGACGCCCTCGACTACGACGTCACCGCGGTCATCCAGCTGAAAGTCGAGGGGAACGCCCTCCCCGAGATCACGGACACGCTACGCGACCACCGGCAGATGACCAGCGTCTACGAGGTCACCGGCGACTACGACGTCATCGCCATCGGCAAGTTCAAGGACACCGACGGCATGAACGACCAGATCAAGGCGCTGCTCACGGACCCCGACATCAAGGAGTCGAACACCAGCGTCGTGCTGAACTCCGTCACCGAGAACGAGCAGTTCGAACTCGAGATCGAAGACTGAGTCGTCTTTTACGCGATGTTTCGCGCCTCAGGAGGATCGCTCTCCGCCGCCGTCGGCCAGCGCGTCGAGCGCCTCGTCGACGTCGCCGGCCTGGACGCCCCACAGCGTCGCGTACCGCCCGCCGCGCTCGAGTAACTCCTCGTGGCTCCCGCGCTCGACGATCCGGCCGCCCTCGAGGACGAGGATGGTGTCGGCGTCCTTCACCGTCGAGAGCCGGTGGGCGATCGCGAGCGTCGTCCGGTCTTCGGTGAGGCGGTCGATCGAGCGCTGGATCAGCAGCTCGGTCTTCGTGTCGACGGCGCTGGTCGCCTCGTCTAAGATCAGGACCTCGGGATCCTGGAGGACGGTCCGGGCGAGGGCGACCCGCTGGCGCTGGCCGCCGGAGAGCTTCACGCCGCGCTCGCCGACGCGCGTCTCGTACTCGTCCTCGAGCTCTTCGATGAACTCGTGGGCCTGGGCCGCCTTCGCAGCCTCCCGGACGGCCTCGTTGCTCGCCTCGAAGTGGCCGTACCGGATGTTGTCGGCGATCGTCCCGTCGAAGAGGAACGTCTCCTGGCTGACGTAGCCGATCGCGTCGCGGAGCTCGTCGAGGCGGACGTCGCGGACGTCGTGGCCGTCGACGCGGATCTCGCCGTCGCTGACGTCGTACAGCCGCAACAGCAGCTTGAGCACCGTCGACTTGCCGGCCCCCGTCGGGCCGACCAGCGCGACGGTGTCGCCGGGTTCGGCGACGAACGAGAGGTCCTCGACGACGACTTCCTCCTCACCGTCGGCCTCGTCGCCGACTGCCCGGCGCTCTCCCTCGGCGTAGCTGAAGGAGACCTCGTCGTACTCGACCCGGCCCGTTACGGGCTCGAGCTCATCGGGTTCGTCCGGATCGCTGACGTAGATCGGGATGTCCATCAGCCCGAAGACGCGCTCGCTCGAGGCCTTGGCGTTCTCGTACTGGTCGACGATGTTCGAGACCTCCGCGAGCGGCGAGACGATGAACTGCGTCAGAAAGAGGAAGGTGACGAACTCGCCGACCTGGAGCGTGCCGGTCATCGGCCCCGGCGCGGTGCCGGTGGCGATCCACCAGCCGCCGACGAGGAAGGTGGCGGCGAAGGCGATCCCGGCGAGCAGTTCCATCCCCGGCCGGTAGACGTAGGAGAGCTTGAGGACGGCCATCGTGTCGTCGAACAGCCGCTTCGAGGCCTTGCGGACTCGACCCACTTCGTACTCCTCGCTGCTCGTCGTCTTCGTCAACCCCATCCCCGAGAGGCTGTTCTCGAGGCGGGTGTTGAGCCAGCCGACGGCCGCCCGCTGGCGAACGTAGCGGGGTTCGACGGTGACCATGAACCAGTAGGTGAAGGCGAACATGACCGGGATCGCGACGAGCGTGACGAACGCGAGCTGCCAGTTGAGAAAGAACAGGATCGCCGTGATGCCGCCGACCATCACGAGCAGTCGAACCGAGTTGATGAGCGCGTTGTCCAGGAACATCTCGAGGTTCTGGGTGTCGTTGTTGAGGACGGCCATGACCTCGCCGGTCTGCTTGTCGTCGAAGAAGGTCATGTCCAGTTCCTGCATCTTCCGGAAGCAGTCGACCCTGACCGTGTGCATCACGTCGTGGGCGAACAGGTTGCCCGAGACGCCGTAGATCCAGGTGAAGACGCCGACCAGGATAAACGCCCCCGCGATGGCGCTCACGGAGAACCAGAACTGGGCCATCTCCGTCGCCGGCAGCCAGGCGTCGGGTACCACCGGGAGGCTGTACCCCTCGCCGCCCTCGGTGAAGATGGCGTCGATCGCCGCTCCGAGGATCAGCGGCGGGACGAGCGAGGACATCTGGGCGATGAAGTTCGCCACCATCGCGATCGAAAACCAGTGCAACCGGCCGGGACCGTACTCGCGGAACAGCCTCGAGAGCGGACGGTCGACGTGCTCTCTGTAGGCGTCGAACGGCGTCTCTTCGTCTGTGGTACTCACTGACGAGTCGCTACTGTTTCGAACCGTAAACCCACATCGGTTTCCCGACACCGTTAGACCGGCGACTGGTTCCCACCCGATCGCATGACAGCACCCGGTTTTTGTCGCACCGACACACGACAAGAGTAGCGAACGCTCGTGCTCGTAGAAATATATTTCAAAATGTGTGGGTGTGGATAATACTAATGGTGAGCCCGTGGTGTGTTATAAAGCACCATGGCATATGGGACGAATCCAGACGAACGATACAGCTACGGGGAGGTGAGCGACGAGGACCGGCGCGAGTTCCTGAAGGCCCTCGGCGTCATCGCCGGTGCCGGCGTCGCGGGCGCGACGCTCGGCGACCTCCGCTCGGAGGTTTCGACCGGTTCGACGGCCGGACTCGCGGAGATGGGCGAGTCGCTCCGTTCCGGGCTCACCGGCTCGCTCGACCAGGCGTTGCTCACCAGCGAGCTGTCGGCGCTCGCCTCGAGTTTCGAACAACTCCCCCAGCTCCAGGCGATGGGGGTCCCCGAGCAGGGACAGTCGGCCTACCGCGAGCTGACGACGGGCGCGTGGGCGATCAACGACCACCTGGCGGCGGTGGGCTTCTTCTCGAGCGCCGAGGAGACGTTGCCGGCGTTTACGCCCGAGCACATCGAGACGACGACCCGACAGCTCCTGCACATCGACTCGCTCCCGGCGACGCTCGGCGAACTCGGCTTCAGCGGCCAGGAGCAGGCGGCGCTGGTCGCCAACATCGTCAACGCACGCGAACAGCTGTCCTGGTGGATGCCGACGCTCGAGTACCCGCCGGCGGAGGCGGTCGACGACGGCGTCGTCCACGAGTACGTCGCGCCGCTCCAGCAGCGGGCCGCGGAGGGGTCCCTGCTGTGGATCGACGGGTTGGATCACTTCCTCTGGCAGCGTGCGGTCCTGGTCACGCCGGAGATGATCGACCGCGGGCTCTGGGACATCAAGTCGATGCTCGGGGGCTACTACCTGCTGGGATCGGCAGCGCGGGACCTGGCCGCGGGTAGTATCGCCGACGAACACCTGACGACGCTGATCACGGCGGGATCGGCGATCATGATCATCGCACAGGAGTTCCTGCTCCACGACGTCGTGCGAATCACGGACGACAAGCGTGCTCCCATGGCGGGGGCGAGGTGAGACCGATGACGTTCGAATCACACTTAGAAGAGCTACCGGAAGACGCGCCGTGGCACGAAAAGCCGGGCGAGTCCGATATCGAACAGCACGACACCGACCAGATCCCCGAGGTCGACGTGACCGAGGACGACTTGCTCGCCTCCGGTTCGACGACCGAGAACTGGTTGATGTACGGTAACAACTACGAGAACCAGCGCCACTACGTCGGCGAGGAGATCACGCCCGACAACGTCGGCCAGCTGGAAGTGGAGTATCAGTTCGAGCACCTGACTCCGCAGAACGACTTCCAGGGCTCGCCGATCATTATCCAGGGCGACCCGCCGGTGATGTACATCACGTTCGGACCGGACCACGTCCACGCCCTCAACGCCCGGACCGGCGAGTTCCTGTGGTCGCACGTCTACGAGCCGTACGTCGGCACCTCCGAGGAGAGCCCGTCGGCCGAACGCGGCGTCTCGGTCCTCGGCGATCGAATCTACACGAGTACCCTCGACCTGGGCGTCCAGGCGCTCGATCGGTACACGGGCGAGGAGGAGTGGTACTTCAACGGGGCGGCAGCCTACCGCGGCGAACCCGCCGAGAACGTCATGCACGAGGAACTCCAGTGGGAGCGCGCCGTCGGAACGACTTCCTCGTTCCCGCCGATCATCTACAACGGGCGACTCAGCAAGGGCAGCTTCGGCGGCGAGTACGGGGTGAGCGGGTTCTACGACGCGATCGACCTCGAGGGCAACATCGAGTGGCGCGTCAATATGACGCCCGAGCACGAGTGGGTCGGCGACTCCTGGCGACACGGCGGCGCGACCGCCTGGCCGGCGGGCGCGCTCGATCCGCGGACCGAACAGATAGTCATCCCCTCGGCGAACCCGGGCCCGTGGTACGGAACCGTCCGGCCGGGCTTTAACCCCTACTCCGCGGGCAAAGTCGGCGTCGACGCGAACACCGGCGAGTACGCCTGGCACTTCCAGGACGCGCCCCACGACTGGTGGGACTACGACTCCTCGAACCCGCCCATGGTGATCCAGGGGGAGATCGACGGCGAACAGACCAGCATGGCGGTCTGGGCCGGGAAGACCGGATGGATCTACACGGTGAACATGGAGACCGGCCAGCTCTACCAGCGCAGCGAAGAGCACGTCCAGCACCTGAACATGTGGGCGCTTCCGCCCCAGGACGACCTCGAGTCGGCACCGTGGGTGATGCCGGAACTGCAAGGCGGGACGAATCCGCAGGCGAGCGCCTACGATCCACACACCCAGACCTACGTCGTCAAGGGGACGAACCAGCCCATGAAGTTCTCGTGGTACGAAGTCGAGTACGAAGCCGGCGAGAACTACATCGGCATGGACACGATCCGGGCCGAACCGGTCGCGGACGAGCCCGAAGAGGAGGAGGAAGAAGAGGAGGAACTCGGCGCCGATGAGGATGAGAACGACGACGACGAGCCGGGAGACGAGGAGGAAGAGGAGGTCGAAGACGACGAGGATGACGATGAGGACGAAGAGGAAGACCCGGCGCTGATGGACGATCCACGGCCCGACGAGTGGAACGGCTACCACAGCGTTATCGTCGGCCTCGATCCGCTCACGGGACGGATCAAGTGGCGGGACTGGCTCGACATCGAAACCTCGACCGCGGGCGGCTGCGTCTCGACGCCGACCGGCCTGACGTTCGCCGGCACGCCGGAGGGCGAGTTCGTCGCGTACGCGACCGAAACCGGCGAGCGCGTCTGGGTCGACGACATCGGCGTCGGCGTCGACGGCGACCCGATCATCTGGCACGATCCCTACGAGGAGAAAACCTACGTGGCGATCACTGCGGGCGGACGGCGCGGCGGCGCCCTCGACGAGAATCTCGCGGGTAACGTCGTCACCGTTTACTCGCTGAGCACCTGAAACGCCCGCTGTACATTTTATCGGAGCCGATCGACTCGATTCGATCGTTCGGCGTTACCGAGTGAAAAGCGTGAAAAGCGAGTGGAACCCGCCTCGAGTCGATCAGGACTCGTCTTCCGTCGTCTCTTCACCGTCGTCTTCGCCGTCTTCGCCGTCTTCGACCTCCTCGTCCTCGTCCGCGTCTGACTCTCCGTTCGCGTCGACGATCCGGTGGACCTGTCCGGTCTCGCCGGTCGGACCGCCCTCCTCGGTCGTCAACACGTAGAGTTCGTCGTCGGCGTCCCGGCCGAAGCCCAGCACGAACCGCTCGAGTCGGCCGTTCTCCGCGACGTCGCCCTCGACCTGCAGTTGCTCCACCGGCCAGAGCCCCTCCCAGCGGTCCTCCTGGAAGATCTCCTCGTCGGCACCCTCGGGGACCTGATCGGCGAACGTCTCCTCGAGGTCGTCTTCGTCGGGCCACCCCTCGGGCGGGTAGGCGACGAACAGCGACCCGGAGGGATCGTCGAACGAGAGGCTCCAGTCGCCGAAGACGTAGTTCCCCTCGAGGGCCGGAACCGTCCCGGTCTCGTAGAGGTAGCCGCCGATGACGGCGATCCCGATCTCCTGATCGCCGTAGAACTGCGGGTACTCGACGACCGGGTCGAGTAACGGTTCGCCGCCGCGAGGTTCGGGAACGTCCTCGTCGACAGCCTGCGGGCAGTCTTCGGGGGGCTCCTCCGGCGTTTCGGGGTCGAAACAGTGGGTCCCTTCCCTGACGTTCCAGCCGTAGTTGCCGCCTCGCTCGACGTGGTTGATGATCTCGAACAGCGCCTGGCCGACGTCTGCCGCCAGCAGTTCACCGTCCCTGGTGAAGGACATTCCCCAGGGGTTGCGCATCCCCCAGGCGTAGTACTCCGGCAAGTAGTCGTCGTAGCCGACCAGCGGATTGTCGTCCGGAATCGCGTACGGCTGGTCGCCCTCACCGTTCTCGTCGACGTCGATCCGAAGGATTCCGCCGAGGAGGTTCTCGCTCGTGTCCTGTCCGTTCCCGCCCTCGATCTCGTCGTACCAGTCGTCGACGTGCCCCGGGCCGACGTCACCGCCCGCGCCACCGTCGCCGGTTGTCACGTACAGATAGCCGTCGTCCGGGCCGAACGCGAGCGGACCGGCGTTGTGGTTGAACTGCGGGTGCGGTATCTCGAGGATGATCCGCTCGGAGCCCGGGTCCGCCGACGTGCCGTCGTCGTCCGCCTCGAACTCTGCGATAGTGCCGATGTGGTCGAGTTCGTCCTCGTCCTCGTCGGTTTCGTCGTCATTCTCCTCTTCCGGTTCTTCTTCGTCGACCTCTTCCTCAGGTTCGTCCTCCTCGTCTCCGTCTTCGCCCTCGTCGATCTCTGCCCCATCCGGTGCCGGCGCGCTGTAGTGGACGAAAAACCGGCGGTTCTCCTCGAACTCCGGGTGGAAGGCGAGTCCGAGGAGCCCGCGCTCGTCGAAGTCCGGATCGAGTTCGACCATCCGGTCTTCGAGGTCGAGAAACGGCTCCTCCTCGAGTCCGTCCGGGCCGTGGACGTAGATCTGCCCGACCTGGTCGACGACGTACCGGTTCTCGTCGTCCCCGGGGGCGGCCTGGAGGTCGACCGGCGCCGCCAGTCCGTCGGCGACGGTCTCGAGGCCGACGGTCGGCCCTTCGGGAACGAGTACGCCGTTCTCGTCGGGTTCTTCCTCGACGGGCTCTTCCTCCTCGGCCTCCTCGCCGTCGACGAGTTCGATCTCGCCGCGCATCGACGAGGGGTGGGGCGCACAGTAGTACTCGGCCATTCCGGCCTCCGCGGTGAACTCGACGGTCTGGGTCGTACCGACGCCGGAGACGATGTCCGTGCTGAGGAAGTTCTCGCCGTCCTCGTCCTCGATGACGACGTTGTGCCCGTCACCGTCGAGGTTCTCCCAGGTAAGCGTGTACTCCTGACCCTCGGTCAGACGCAGCGTCGGGTTCCGTTCGTCGGCGATCTCGTCGGGCGCCTGGCCGACCCAGGCGCTTCGTCGACCGCCGAGTTCGATCTCTCCGTCGAGCGCCTCCTGTGCCGCTACCGCCTTTGTTACGACGCTGACTGCGGTCCCGGCCGCGACCGCCTGGAGAATCGTTCGTCGCGTCGTCGTATGTGTCTTGTATGGTGTCATGTCTCGTCGTCGCCTCGTGTTCGATCGGCTGTCGTGTTGCGAGGTCGTATCCCCGCCACCGCCGCTTCGACAGGTTCGTTTCTCACCACGCTCACTGAGGTAAACTGGCTCGATCGTTTTGTCAGAAACAGACTCTTGTCCGAAACGGCGTGCGGTGTAGGCAATGACTCCGGTTCGCGTTCACATCGCCGCCGCCCGGAAGACCCACAAGCGGCGGTGCGCTCGAGTCGGGTCGTCTTCGCGTTTCGCGCCGGTAATAACGCGTTGGAGGTCGTCGCCTCGCCCCGGCAACGTGGTCAATCAACGCTTGCGTGTATACTTTTCCAGCGAACTACCCTCCCCGAACACCGAGGTTTTTGCCGTCCGGCGGCGTGGCCGGGCTATGCTCGAGTCACACGATCGTCGCACGATCCTCGCTGTGGCGGGCGCGCTCGCGGTTGGACCGATCGCCGGCTGTCTCGGCGACGACGAGGGGTCCGACGTGCTCGGCGATCCCGAGTACGTCGAGGGCCGCCCCGATCCCGGCGGCACCTCGATGGACGATCTCCCTGACCTCGAGGGCGAACTCACGATCTACTCGGGGCGCAGCCAGACGCGAGTCGGCGAACTCCTCGAGTACATCGAGGACCGCTACGACGACCTCGCACTCGAGGTCCGCTACGACGACACCGCCGACCTCGTGAGCACGATCGAGGCCGAAGCCGAGACGCCGGCGGACGTCTTCTACGGCAGCGAGTCCCAGTCGATGACCCACCTCGAGGAGGAGGGCTACCTCGCGACGCTCCCCGAGGAGGTACTCGAGTCCGTCTCCGAGGACAGCCGCGACCCGGACGGCCACTGGGTCGGCTTCACCCGGCGGTTTCGGGCGATCGGCTACGATAGCGAGCGCTTCGACGCCGAGGAACTCCCCGACTCGATCGACGACTACGCGACCGACGACCGGTTTCACGGGGACGTCATGTGGGCGCCCGACCAGGGCTCGTTCCAGGCGTTCGTCTCCGTGTTTCGGGAACTCGGGGGCGAGGGGGCGACCCGCGAGTGGCTCCGGACGATGGTCGACGAGCAGAACGTTCAGACGTCGCCGGGCGGCGACAGCGCGATGGCCCAGGCGGTCGCCGACGGCGAGGTCGGGATCGCCCTCACCAACCACTACGTGCTTCGGGACCACCCGGACAGCACCCTCGACCTCGCCTTCACCAGCGACGACGCGGGCGCGATGTTCAACGTCACCGGCGGGGCGGTGCTCGCCGACAGCGACCGGGGGGAGGCGGCCGCGAACTTCGTCGCTCACCTCACCGCCGCAGAGGCCCAGGAGTACTTCGCGACGACGACCTGGGAGTACCCCACGGTCGACGGCGTCGACCCCCTCGAGCAACTGCCGAGCACCGACGAGTTCGAGCCGCCGTCGTTCGACCTGGCAGGGCTGGTCGACCTCGAGCCGACGCTCGATCTCCTCCGTGAGGAGGGTATTCTGTAGCCGGTATCGCCCGCACGAATGACCACGACCGATCCCTTCGACCTCGACGACGGCCGCGCGCCAGAGAGCGAGGCGGCCGGCGACGGCGACGAGCGACCGCCGGTCGGGCTCACGCTGCTGGCCGGCGCCGTGGTCGCGGCGGTCGTCGTCCCGGTCGTCTGGATCGGGGTGATGGCGCTGTCGGTCGATCCCGGGCGGGCCGTCTCGATGGTGTTCCGGGCGCGAACCCTCGAGATCCTGCTCAACACGCTCGTCCTCGTCGGCCTGGTGACGACCTTCTCCGTTCTCCTTGGGGTGCCGCTGGCGGTACTCACGACGCTCACCGACCTCCCTCACCGGCGGTTCTGGACCGTCGCCCTCGCACTCCCCCTGGTGATTCCGAGTTTCACGAGCGCCTTCGCGTTCATCTCCGTCTGGGGGCCGCGGGGGATGGTGCAGTCGGCGCTCGAGCCGTTCGGCGTCCACTCGCTCCCCGAGATCTACGGCCTCTGGGGCACCGTCTTCATCCTCACGCTGTACAACTACCCGTTCGTCTACCTCACGACCGTCGCCGGGCTGCGCGCGTTCGACAAGACCTACCTCGACGCCGGCCGCTCGCTCGAGACCTCCCGATTTCGCGCGTTCCGGCGGGTCGTGCTGCCGCTGGTGAAGCCGGCGGTCGCCGCCGGCACGCTGCTCACGGCTCTCGAGACCGCGGGCGACTTCGGCGTGCCCGCGATGTTGCGCTTCGACGTGTTCACCCGCCAGATCTACCTCGAGCACAACGCCCTCGCGGGGGACTACGCCGCGCTCCTCTCGTTGCACCTGGTCGCGATCGCGCTCGTGATCCTCGCCCTCGAGTCCCAGGTCCGGGGTCACGAGACGATCCACGGCGGCGCCCGCGGCGAGTCCCGCTCGTACGCCGTCCGGCTGGGGTGGTGGGTGTGGCCCGCCCGCCTGCTCTGCGGGCTCGTGGTCACCCTCAGCGTCGTCCTCCCCGTGGTCTTTCTCTCGTGGTGGCTGTTCCACGGCCCGGAGTCCTACGTCGGCTCGCTCGCGTTCCGCTGGGAGTACGCGATCAACTCGGCGACGGTGTCGGCGCTTTCGGCCGTCGCCGCCGCGGCGCTCGCGCTGCCGATCGCCTACCTCGCGGCGCGCTACCGGTCGTCGACGGCGAGCGTCCTCGAGCGGGCGAGCTACGTCGGCTTCGCGGTCCCCGGCATCGTCATCGGGCTGGCGCTCGTCTCCGGGGCGTCCGCCCACGCGCCGGCGATCTACCAGACGCTCCCGCTGGTGGTCTTCGCCTACGTCGTGCTCTACCTCCCGCTCGCGGTCGGCGCCGCGCGGGCGTCGTTCCTGTACGTCAACCCCCGACTGACCGAGGCCGCCCGCAGCCTGGGGTGTTCGCCGCTCGAGGCGTTCCGGCGGGTCACGCTGCCGCTCGTCGTCCCCGGGATCGTCGCCGGCGGGGCGCTCGTCTTCCTCCACGCGATGAAGGAGTTGCCGGCGACGCTGCTGCTCCGGCCGGCGGGCTTCGAGTCGCTCGCGACGTTCATCTGGATGGCCGAGCGAAACGCCTACTACGGCTACGCGGCCGTCCCGGCGCTCGTCCTCGTGTTCGTCTCCGGGCTCGCCGTTCTCGGACTGTTCCCGCGCGAGGAGGGCTACCGGCGGCTGCTGCGCCGGCGGACGCGTTCCCCCGACGACGGGTCCGCGAGCGGCGGCGACCGCTCGGGGGTGCCTTCCCGGGAGACGATCGCCGACGGCGACGGGCGGCCGCTCGAGAGGGGCCGTGCGACTGGTGAGTCGTCCCCCGCGTCGCGACCGGCGGCGACTGGGTCCGGCCCGGCGGCTCGCGGCGACCGGGCGGATCCCGTCGTCGTCCTCGAGAGCGTCACGAGGCGCTACGGGCGCGAGACCGCGGTCGAGGGGCTCTCGCTGTCGGTCCGCGAGGGCGAACTGCTCACGCTGGTCGGCCCCTCCGGCTGCGGGAAGACGACGACGCTGCGGCTGATCGCGGGCCTCGAGTACCCCGACGCGGGTCGGATCGAACTCCGGGGCGAGACGGTCGCGGACGGCTCGACGCGCGTCCCCTGCGAGCGCCGCGACGTCGGCATCGTCTTCCAGGAGTTCGCGCTGTTTCCCCACCGGACGGTCGCCGAGAACGTCGCGTTCGGGCTCGAGGACGAAGACGAGGGTGTCGTCGACGAGCTGCTCGAGCTGGTCGGGCTGGCCCCCTACCGCGACGGCTACCCCGACGAGCTCTCGGGCGGCCAGAAACAGCGGGTCGCGCTGGCGCGCTCGCTGGCACCCGAGCCGGACGTGCTGTTGCTCGACGAGCCGCTGTCGAACCTCGACGCGGGCCTGCGGGTGCGGATGCGCGAGACCGTCCGCCGAATCGTCGACGCCGTCGGCGTCACCGCGGTCTGGGTCACCCACGACCAGGCGGAGGCGCTCTCGGTCGGGGATCGGACGGCGGTCCTCCACGAGGGGGCGATCGAACAGGTCGGGCCGCCCCGCGAGGTGTTCATGCAGCCGGCCTCCCGGCGGGTGGCCGACTTCCTGGGCCGGGCGAGCTACCTCGAGGGCCGGCTCAGCGAAGGTGGTGTCGAGACGCCGATCGGTTCGCTCGAGCGCGACCGGCTCTCGCTCTCCGCAGCCGACGTCGCCCGACCTGCGGTCTCCGCCGACGACCCCGGTCGGGTCTCGATCCTCCTCCGGCCGGACGACCTCGCCGTCGAGCCGGCGACGGCGGAGCGGGCGGACGGCCGACTCGTCCACCGGGGGTTCACTGGGTCGACCGTGCGGTACCGGATCGAACTCGCCGACGGCACCGTCCTCGAGAGCCGGTGCTCCCACGAGGAGTGGCTCGCGGTCGGGACGCCGGTCGCGGTGTCGATCGCGGCCGGTCACCGCCTGCCGACGTTCCCCGCGGACGGTTAGTCGAGCGACTGCGGCGTCGACTCGACGCGTTCGGCCTGCAGGAGAAAGGTCCGTTCGGGCGGCGGCGCGATCCGGAGTTCGACGGCGCTGACCAGCCGGTAGTACTTCCGGTTGCCGCGCATGTACCACTCGACCAGCTCCGCGTCCTCGAGCGCCGAGAGGTGGTGGACGGCCGTCGTCCCGTCCATCCCGGTCTCCTCGGCGAGCTCCGAGACGTACATCGGGCGGCGCGAGAGCGCCCTGAGGATCGCGAGGCGCGTCCCGTTCCCCAGCGCGTCGATGAGCGACATATCTAGTCGTTCGACAGCCAACCCTATGAAGGGGTGGCGTCGCCGATGCCCGCAACGGACGGCCCGCGGAGTGGCGCGCTCGTGCTCGAATCGGTGACGTATCGGGCCCCATGAACGGGGATTTATCCTCGCTCTCGTCGTGTTCTTCGGCGTGGGCGACCGCGTAGACTTCCCCGACGACCGCGACCGCGACCGGCGGACGATCACCGACGGCTACTTCGAGCGCGAGGTGTACCTCTCCCGGTCGGAGACGGCCGCCTTCCTCCGGAACCTCGCCGACCAGCTCGAGTCGGACACCTCGTTTACCATCTCCGCTGCGGAGTGGGAGATCCCCTTCGAGTACCGCGAGCCGATCGAGGTCGAGATCGAGTTCTCCAGACAGCGCGAGGGCGAACTCGAGATCGAACTCGAGTTCACCGAGCCCCGCGACGGCAGCGACCTCTCGATCCGCTGAGCGCTCGTCGCTCGACGGCCGGTTTTCTACTCGCCCTGCGACACGGTGTGACCGTCAGTAGACGCCGCTGACTGTACCGAAATCGTGACTCTCCCGGTCCCAGACGTACGTATTTAAACGTTTCCGGGAATCCTTTTTGCAACCAGCTGTGGTCCGTCCCACATGACACCGAGCAGACGGGCGTACCTCGGGACCGTGGCGGGAGCGGCCGCCGGACTGGCCGCTGGCTGTCTGGCCGAAGGGGACGACGAGGGGGCGCTCGACCTCGAGGGCGAACGCACCGAACTCCTGTTGAACTGGCAGCCGAGCGGGCTCCACGTGCCGTACTACGCGGCGGCCGATCGAGGGTTCTACGAGGAACACGGCCTCGAGGTCGCCGAGATCGAGAGCGGACAGGGCTCGGACTTCTCGGCGACCCAGGTCGCCCTCGAGAACGTCCCCTTCGGGGTGACGAGCAGCGACCAGGTGCTCAACGTCGCGAGCGAGGGGCTCGAGCCGACCTGCGTGGGCGTGCTCATGCAGCGCAACCCGGTCGTCCTCTTCGCCGACCGCGACGGCTTCGGCGAGGAACTCGAAGAGCCCGCCCAGCTCGAGGGGACGACGGTCGGGAGCGGACCGGGAATGGTGCGGATGATGTCGACGACGTACCTCGAGCACCACGACGTCGACGTCGAGATCGCCGACGCCGGCCCCGACATCGTCCAGCAGGTGCTCACCGGCGAGGTCGACGCGGGCGCGGGGGTGTTCAGCGACGTCGTCGACGCGCGCCACCAGGACGCGACGATCGACGTCCTCTCCGTCGACGACGACATCCCCTCTTACGGCCACCTGATCGCGACGAGTCGAACCTTCGCCGAGGACAACCCCGACGTCGTCCGGGCGTTCCTTCGCGGGACAGCGAGGGGCGCCGCCTGGGCCGCGGACAACGTCGAGGGGGCCACCGAGATCCTGGTCGAGGCGGTTCCGGAACTCGAGGAGGCGGCGGACAACCAGCGCGACAAGTGGGAGCTCCTCGCCGAGGAGTACCTCGTCTCCGAGGCCGTCGAGGAGAACGGCTGGGGCTGGAGCGACGGCGACGTCTGGGCGGAGACCGCCGACGTGCTCGCAGAACACGACTTCCTCGGCGGCGCGGTCGACTCCGGGGACGTCTGGACGAACGACTACTTAGACGCCGACTACGAGTACATCGGCGAGTTCACCGACGAGACGGGGGGATGAGCGCTCGCCGCCGGTCGGGGCGGCTGCTCGAGCGAGCCGCTCCCGTCGCCCTCGGGATCGGGCTGGTGGTCGCCTGGCACGCCTACGTAACCGCCAGGGAGGTGCCGTCGATCGTCCTGCCGACGCCGCTCGAGGTCGCGACGGCGCTGTGGCTCTCCCGGCGGCTCCTGCTCGCAGACGCGGCGGTGACGGCGGCGACGGCCGCGCTGGGGCTCGCGCTCGGCGCTCTCGTGGGCGGCCTGCTGGCGTTCGGAATGCTCCGGTCGCGGCTGTTCCGGTCGATTTCGCTGCCGTACGTCGTCGGTCTCCGCATCGCGCCGGTGATCGCGATCGCCCCGCTCGTCTTCCTCTGGATCGGCCGCGGGATCGTCCCTCGCGCGGTCGTCGTCGCCACGCTGACGCAGTTTCCGATCGCCATCGGGATGCTGAGCGGCCTCCGGTCGGTGCCCGAGGAGTACCTCGACCTGCTCCGGTCGGTCGACGCCCCCGAGCGCCGGCTGTTCGTCTCCGTTCGGCTGCCCGCGGCCGCCTCGAGCGTGCTCGCGAGCGCCCAGGTCGCGGCGACGCTCGCGGTCATCGGCGCCGTCGTCGCCGAGTTCGTCACCCTGCGTTCGGGGCTCGGCTACCGGGTGTTCGACTCGGGGATGCGCCTCGAGACCGCGGAGATGTACGCCGCGCTGGTCGCGCTCTCGCTGGTGGGGATCGGCTTCTACGGCCTGCCGCGGCTCGGCTGGTGGTGCTGGCGCGAGTGGGGTGCGCTGGCGAGTCGCCGGTCCGTGCGGAGTAGGTGAATCCCGGCCGGCGGTCGACGGCTCAGCCGGGCACCCGGTACCACAGCAGCCGTCGCTCCACGGCGACGACCAGCCCGTACAGCGCCAGTCCCTCGAGCAGGAGCACGACCAGCGCGGCGATCATCACGTCCGCCAGCAGGTTCTCCGAGGCGACGAGCACGAGCGAGCCCAGCCCGCCGTCGACGACCACCCACTCGGCGACGATCGCGCCGACGACGGCGAGCGTGACCGACTGCTTGAGCCCCGAGACGACCTCCGGGAGCGCGAACCGAAGTCGGACCGCCATCACCCGAATCGGCCCCGCGTCGACCGACCGGAGCAAGTCGAGGTAGCGCCGGTCGAGCCGGTCGAGGCCGGCGATCGTCCCGAGACAGATCGGAAAGAACGCGATGAGCGCGATGAAGACGACCGCGGTCGTCCGCCCGGTCCCCAGGTAGATCAACAGCGGCGGCGCGACGGCGACCTTGGGCACCACACGGATCGTGACGAGGTAGGGAACCAGCGCGTAGCGCAGCGGCCGGATCGCGACGACGGCGACCGCGACGGCGAACCCGCCGGCGATCCCGACGCCGCCGCCGTAGAGGATCCGCCAGAGGGTCGCGAGCGCGCTGGTCGCGTACAGTTCTGGGTTCCCGGCCAGCCTGCTCGCGACGTCGACTGGGCCCGGCAGGAGGTACGGCGGGACCTCGAGTGCGGCGACGACGGCCGCCCAGGCGCCGACGAGGACGGCGAATGCGACCAGCGGCGCGACGACGGTGCCCGTCCGGGAGCCCGACTCGCCGACCGGCGCCTCCACGTGACCGCGGATCATGGGTCCCGCTGTCGGGTCCGTTCGGCGCGCGCGCCGTGGAGGCTCGAGCGGACGGCCGCGACCTGGCGCTGGAACGCCCGTGACTCGAAGACGCTCTCGTCGCGCGGCCGGGGCAGGTCGACCTCGAACGACGCCGTGAGCCGTCCGGGCGGGCCGTCGACCAGCAGGCAGCGGTCGGCGAGCAGGACGGCCTCGGGCACGCTGTGGGTGACGAACAGCACCGTCTTCCGCTCGCGCCGCCAGAGCTCCCGGAGCTCGACGCCCAGTTCCTCGCGGGTGATCTCGTCGAGTTCGCCGAACGGCTCGTCCATCAACAGCAGGTCGGCCCCGAGGTGGAGCGCGCGGGCGATCGCTACCCGCTGGGCCATCCCGCCGGAGAGCTCCTCGGGGTAGCGGTGTTCGGCCCCGCCGAGGCCGACGCGCTCGAGGAGGTCGGCCGCCCGATCCGTCTCGGCGGGTTTTCCGGCGACCGTCCGGAGGAAGGTCACGTTCTGCAGCGCCGTCTTCCAGGGGAACAGCGTGTGCCGCTGGAAGACGAATCCGAGGTTTCCGGCCGCCCGGGCGGCCGCCGGCTCGCGTCCGTCGATCAGCACCGCCCCCCGCGTGGGCTCCTCCAGGCCCGCGATCGCCCGTAGCAGGGTCGTCTTCCCACAGCCCGAGGGGCCGACGATGGTGACGAACTCTCCAGCCGCCACCTCGAGGTCGACGCCCTCGAGCGCGACGACGTCCTCGTAGGCCACGGTGAGGCCGCTCGCCCGGATCATGGCCGACTCGCCACCCCGGACAGCGCGGTCCGCACGCCCGCCCACCCGTCGGGGGTGTGCCACCCCCAGCCGCGCTTTCTGACCGTCTCGCCCGCGTCGAACCGCTCGACCGCTCGCTCGAACGTCCGGGCGACCCCCGCGGGCGTCTCGCCGGCGCTCGTCGCCACGGCGTCGACCGCCGGTTGCCCGGTCGCGCTCGCCCGGCCCGCCATCACCGCGGTCAGGGCCCGCTCGAGGAGCGGCCGGCGTCGCTCGAGCGTCTCCCGGTGGACGATCAGCGCGGGGCCGTACACGGGGTACTGCTCGGCCATCGCCACCACCTCGACGGTGTGGCCCTCTCGCTCCAGGCGCCCCGGATCGGGGCTCATTCCGGTGACGGCGTCGACCTCTCCGGAGACGAGCGCCGTCCGCTCCTCGCCCGCGAGGTCGACGATGTCGACCGCCTCGGCGAGCCCGGCCTGCTCGAGCAGGAACCGGGCCAACAGTCCGGTTTCGGTTCCCGAGGGAATGCCGACGCGCCGGCCCCCGAGCTGTGCCATCGACGTGAACGGCTCGTCGAACCGCCCCTCGAGGGCACAGAGCACGACGGTCGAGCGCTGGAAGATCACCGCGACGGGGACGATCTCGCGGCCCGCCCGCCGCTCCCGACAGGCGGTCACCGCGCCGGCGACGCCGAGGTCGACGTCGCCCGCCGCGACGGCGGCGACCACTGCACGCGATCCCGCGTACGATTCGAACGACAGCGACGGCGAGTCCGGGAGCGCGTCCCGAGCCGCGAACAGCGGCAGGTGGAGGGCGTTGGGCTCCCAGTTGAGACCGATCGCCAGCGACCCCGTCCCGCCGGTCGCTGCGGTCGATTCGGCCGGCAGTGCCGCCGAGAGCTCGCCCTCGAGTCGCTCGGCCTGGGCGAGCAACGCCCTCGCGTGGTGGCGGTACAACGTCCGAACCGTCGCCGCTTCCGGCCGGCGGACGGCCCACCGGTCGGGCGGGCGGCCGCTTCCCGCGGTCTTCGCCGTCGTCTTCGTCACCAGGTCCGCACTCCGGAGCGCCTCGAGCGCCCTCGCCACGCTCTTTTCGTGTTCGCCGGTTCCGATCCCGATCGCCGTTCGGCTGGCGACCGATGCGAGGTCGTCGTCTGCGTCCCGACGGAGGAGGTACGCCAGCACGCGGGCGGCGGGCCGGCTCGTTGCCACCGCGAGCCGGTCGACCAGCCGCTGGTCATCCGCGGCGAGTACCGGGAACGTCCGGACGTCCATCGGGAGTCGTACACCCTCGAGGAGTATAAAGCCGGAACCGGACTCGAGATCCGGTCGGACGCCGCGGCACACCGCGGCGCCTGAGCGCCCCGCTCGGTCGACGAGTGCCGTCGCTGTGGGAAAAACGGAAGAATCGGTCGTCGGCTCGAGCGGTCGGACGGCGGGGTGAGGACCCGTTCGGTCCGAACCGCACTGCTCACGGGCGCACCGCGCCCGTTCGCATTTCAGCGGTTCTCGCTCACTTCGTTCGCTCCGAACCGCTCTTACATCATGCCGCCCATGCCACCCATACCGCCGCCCATGCCGCCGGCACCGGGTGCACCTTCCTCGTCGTCGCCCTTGTCCGTCGACAGGTCGCCGGCGGAGATGATGTCGTCGATCTTGAGCACGAGGTTCGCGGCTTCTGACGCACTGGTCACGGCCTGCTCCTTCGCGTGGGCGGGCTCGACGACGCCTGCCTCGAACGTGTCCTCGATGTCGTTCGAGAAGACGTTCAGACCGGCGCGGACCTGGCCGTCCTCGTGGGCCGCACGCAGGTCGACCAGCGTGTCGATGCTATCGAGGCCGGCGTTCTCGGCGAGCACGCGCGGGACGAGCTCGAGCGAGTCGGCGAACGCCTCGACGGCCAGCTGCTCGCGCCCGGAGACGCTGTCGGCGTAGTCACGCAGGCGCGAGGCGAGTTCGACCTCGATCGCGCCGCCGCCGGCCAGCACGCGGCCGTCGGAGACGGTCTGTGCGACGACGTCGAGGGCGTCGTTGACGCCGCGCTCGAGTTCGTCGACGACGTGCTCGGTCGAGCCGCGCAGCAGGAGGGTGACGCCGTGGGAATCTTCGCCCTCGACGTAGAAGTGACCGTCCTCCTCGTCGCGGGTGACGGTGCCGAAGCCGAGGTCGTCGGCGGTCGCGCTCTCTAAGTCGGAGACGATCGAGGCGTCGACGACCTCCTTGAGGAACTCGAGGTCGGACTTCTTCGCGCGCCGGGTCGCCAGGATGCCCTCCTTGGCGAGGTAGTGCTGGGCGAGGTCGTCGATGCCCTTCTGGCAGAAGACGACGTCGACGTCGAGGTCGACGATGTGCTGGACCTTCGCCTTCAGCTGCTCTTCCTCGCGGTCGAGGAACTTCTGGAGCTGGTCGGGGTCGGTGACGGAGACCTCGGTGTCGACGTCGGTCTCCTCGACCTCGATGGGGTCGTTCAGCAGCAGGATCGAGGCGTCCTCGGCCTCCGTGGGCATGTTGTCGTGGACCGGGTCCTTGTCGATGATGCCACCCTCGAGCAGTTCGGACTCGCCGACGGCGCGGCCGGTCTGGGTCTCGATGTTGAGGAACTCGAGGTCGACGACGTTCTCGCCCTCGTCGGTCTCGACGGTGACGCCGGAGACGGCGTCGACGATGAGCTGGGCGAGGTGCTCTTTGTTGACCTCGGCGCCCTTGCCGGTCATCGACGTCTCGGCGGTCTTGCGCAGCAGGTCCTCGTCGGAGGTGTCGATCTCGGTCGCGATGTCGTCGATCTCCTCGCGGGCCTGCTCGGCGGCCATGTGGAAGCCCTTGATGATGGCCGTCGGGTGGATGTCCTGCTCTAAGAGGTCCTCGGCGTTCTTCAGCAGTTCGCCAGCGATCGCGACGGCGGTCGTCGTGCCGTCACCGGCCTCGTCCTCCTGTGTCTCGGCGACCTCGATGATCATCTCGGCCGTCGGGTTGTCGATGTCCATCTCCTTCAGGATGGTTACCCCGTCGTTAGTGATCGTGACGGAGCCCATCGAGTCGACGAGCATCTTGTCCATCCCCTTCGGGCCGAGGGTCGAGCGAACGGCTTCGGCGACCGCGCGGGCGGCGCGGATGTTGTAATCCTGCGCGTCGCGGTCCTTGACGCGCTGGGAGTCCTCGCTCATGACGATCATCGGCTGCCCCTGTTGCATTCGCTGACTCATAGTCAGCCGATTCTATGATTGTCCTTCTACATAAATGTGGTGGTATTCGTTTCTCGCATATCGTACTCGGAGATTCGGATGGCGTCGGAAAAACGACGGAAGGGGCGGCGATGTCCCGTTTCGTGTGCTGCTCGTTACCGTGGTTCCTGCCTGAGCCGTGACCGGTCGACTGGCACGTATTTATATAGTTTTGCCGGCCCCCGTTCTCACGGTTCGACCGGTTCGACCAGCGACGGCTCGTCCATCGCCGGGCTGTTGACCGCCGTCGACACCGGATAGGCCCGCATCTCGTCCCCCGGGTACGGCTCGAGTAAGTCGTCCGAGCGACCGCCCTCGAGCCACTCCCGTTCGCGATCAGGTTCGAGGATCGCCGCCATTCGGTCGTGGAGACCGGCGACCAGCTCGTTCGGTTCGGTCGTGACGACGGTGACGGTCTCGAGCACCGCGTCCTCGCTCCCCTCACCGCCCTCGCCGGCGCCGAACGCGTCCAGTCCGGTCTGCGTCGTCGGCCGCTTCCAGCGCTCCCAGAGGCCGGCCATCGCGAACGGCCGGTCGTCCTCGAAGGCGACCCGGTAGGGCCGCTTTCCGTCCGGGGTCTCGACCCACTCGTAGAAGCCGTCGGCGGGCACCAGACAGCGCCGGTGGGCGTAGGCGCCCCGAAAGCTCGGCTTCTCGGCGAGAGTTTCCGCCCGCGCGTTGATCAGGCCGCTGCGGTCGTCGTCGGCCCAGGAGGGGACGAGCCCCCACTCGAGGCCCCGGATCGTCTCGGGTTCCTCGTTCGTGATCACCGGTACCCGCTGGCCGGGCGCGACGTTGTACCGCGGCCCGAACGGCTCCCGGAACCGCGCGTCGAAGCGCTCCTCGAGGTCGGCCTGCTCGACGAAGAGTGTGTATCGTCCACACATACCCAGTCGTACGGCGCGCGAGGCCAAACCCGTGTCCGTTCGCCGCGGGCGTAAGCGGTTCATACTCCGTTCGCGAGCGGGGGTACCCGGTGGTTACCGCCCCGAACGGAACTGGTATGCGGAAATTTACCATACTGGTGGCTGACCACTCTCCACTCGGGGTCGACATGGACGATCGATACGAGATGGTGGTGTGTGAACGCGGACTCCTCGAGCTCAGAGATCGTGACGACCCCGACTGCTGGATCGCGACCGATTCCCCGATCGAACTCGAGCCCTGACGCGACCGGCCCCGCTTTTTTCGCCTCCCGCTGACGGCTCTCCGCCCTCGCTGTGACGGTGTCGCCCTCGAGAGCGGCGTCTCGAGGTCGTTCGCACGCGCTGTGGCGTCGAGGACCGGGATTTGAACCGCGGCCGGACGTACTCATTTCGTTGCGCCCGACTCCTCTGAGTTATATTCGCGTTTTCGCGCTACGCGTCGCCACGCACCGCTCGCAGGGATTGTGGCATGAAAACGCCTCACGGCTTCGCCGTTCGGCCATTCCGAGGAACTCGCTTCGCTCGTTCCTCGCGACGCCAGGACTGGGATTTGAACCCAGAATCCCGAAAGGGAACACGCTTTCCAGGCGTGCGCCTTACCGTTCGGCCATCCTGGCTCACCCGATGATAGCCGGGTCGGTCGTTTAACTGTTACGAGACTGGACCGGTCGCCCGGGCGCTCACTCGCCGTCGTCCGCCTCGAGCGCCCGCTGGGCCGACCACGCCGCCACCCGGTGCTCGAGGACGTACGCGCTGGCTGCCGCCCCCAGCCCCACGAAAAAGGCGATCAGCGCGCCCTGTCCGATCGAGACCAGTGGCCCGTCGTAGAGGGCGTAGCCCTGGACCAGCACCAGAAAGCTCATAAAGCCGACGGCGCCCCACAGCAACGCCGACTTCACCCGCGGGCGCACGTCACTCGAGGTCGGCGATCGCTTCGATCTCGACGCCGACGCCCTTCGGCAGGTTCGCCACCTCGACGGCGCTCCGGGCCGGCGGCTCGTCGTCGAAGTACGTGCTGTAGGTGTCGTTCATCTCCTCGAAGTCCTCGATGTCGCCGAGGAACACCGTCACCTTGAGGATGTCCTCGGAGCCGGCGCCCTCCTCCTCGAGGATGGCGACGAGGTTGTCGAGGGACTGTTCGGTCTGGGTGGCGATCGACTCGCCGTCGAGCAACTCGCCGTCGGGGGTCATCGGGATCTGTCCCGCCGTAAAGAGCAGCGAGCCGTTGGTCGTCGCCTGGCTGTACGCGCCCACCGCGGCGGGGGCGTCGTCGGTGCTGATGATTCGCTTCATGGCGGTTCGATTCCCGTCGGGGGCCTTAACGACACCGGGACGCCGCGACCGGCGAACCCAAGCGGGTTGCGGGCGAACGGGAACGCAGTGTCGCTCGCTCGCACTCTCGCGGCGGCTCCCGGCCTCACAGCCGCCACGGCGACCGCCGTCGCGCTGTTGCGGTCGCTCGTCCGCTCCCTCCGGTCTCGAGTCGTGACCGACGTTCCGTTCTCGTCGCTGTTCGGCGGGCGCTACGTCGGCCCGGAGTGGGCCAGCGGCCGGGCGATCACGATCGGCCCGGCTCCCGGCGAGGTCGAGGACTTCTCGATCTACGACCGCCCCGGGTTCGACTCGAGCGACGTCCACCCCGAGATCCGCCGATTCTACGAGCGAACGGCGGAGTACGCCCTCAGCTACGAGACGACCTGGCACCGCGGCTTTCGAACCGGGGCGTGGCTGGCGTCGTTTCTGACCGGGCGGATCGAACAGCTCAACCTGCCCGGGCGCTCGGCCGCCGGCGTTCGTACCCTCGAGAGCCGGATCGCCTTCCTCGATACCGCCGTCGACGGCCGGGACGCTCGCGTCTGGACGCGAACGGACCCCGAGACGGGCGAGGCCGTGTTCGTCGCCGTCTACGCCACCCACGAGCGCGACGGGGTGACCTACGCGAACGTCGCGGTGCCGCTGCCGGGGACGAACCTCTCGACGGTGCTGCGTCCCGACGCACTCGACGCCGGGAGTCCGGACGGTGGCGCGGGCGTTCGGTTCACGACCCGCGGGGTGGGCGACGGCGGGCTGTATCTGGTGTCGCCCGTCGGCACGCTCGCGCTCCCGATGGCCCAGTCGTTTCGCGTCTGGCCGGCCGCGGGTCACGGCGGCCCGATCCCGCCGGTCGACGGCGCGGTGCTCGTCGCTACCCACGAGATGTGGCTCTGCGGGCGGCAGTTTCTCACGATCCGTTACGGGATCGAACCTGCAGAGACGACGTGAGAGCCGGGTTCGAGACGACCGAAAACCGGCCGACACTAATAAACAACCTGTGAGTGTATGCTCTGATTTTAAATACAAGTGTTTTATTCTCGCGACCCGAATACGGCTGCATGGCTACACTCGTCGACCTTCACGCACCCGCCAGCGAGACTGCGCTGGGAACGACGTTCGAGCGTGTGCCGTCGCTCGAGTGTGAGCTGGAGCAGGCGGCGGTCGCCGGCTTCCCCGGCGTCTGGTGTGCCGGCGTCGCCCGGTCCGATCTCGAGGACGCACTCGCGGCCGACCCCTCCGTCGAACGGTACGAACTTCTCAGAACCAGGGACGACGAGTCGTTTCTGTACAACCTCGAGCTGGCGGACGAGATCACCGAGATCCTGAAAATTCCGATCGACGAGGGCGGGACGATACTGGCCGCCTCGGCGGCCGACGGAACGTGGCTGTTCCGGATGCGATTTCCCGACCGGTGCGCGCTCTCTCGGACGTTCGATCGTATTCGAGACCGCGACGTCGACACCGAGGTCGTGCGGTTGCAGGAACTGACGGGGGAGACCGTGACGGATATCGGGCTCACCGCCGAGCAGTACGAGGCCCTGCGGGCCGCGGTCGAACACGGCTACTACGATATCCCTCGCCGGACCTCGATGCAGGACCTCGCGGACGAACTCGACATCTCCCACCAGGCGCTGTCGGAACGGCTCCGCCGGGCGTATCGAACGCTGGTGTCGGCCGAACTCGAGGAGGGGAGCGCGTCGCCCGTTCTCGACCTCGAGTGACCCGTCGTCCGACCGCGGTCGACGGACTCCGAAGGCGCGGGCGCCTCAGACGAGCACCTCGACCGCGTAGCCGTGGTCTTCCATGGCTGCGATGAGTTCGTCGACGTGGTCGTGTCCCCGCGTCTCGAGGTCGAGTTCGACCTCGGTGTCGCTCATCCCGATGTCGCGGGAGGTGCGGTCGTGCTGGATCGCGTAGATGTTCGCGCGGTGACTCGAGATGATCCCCAGGAGGTCCTCGAGCGCCCCCGGACGGTCCTTGAGCACCGTCCTCACCTTCAGGTAGCGGCCGGTCTCGACCAGCCCGCGCATGATGACGGTGGTGAGCATATTGAGGTCGATGTTCCCGCCCGAGAGGATCGGCACGATGCGCTCGCCCTCCTCGAAGGCGAAGCGCTCGAACAGCAGCGCTGCCAGCGGGACGGCGCCGGCGCCCTCGACCAGCGTCTTCGACCGCTCCAGGAGGTAGACGACGGCCATCGCGATCTCCGGATCGGGAACCGTGACGAC
Organism: Natrononativus amylolyticus; assembly: GCF_024362525.1. GTDB lineage: Archaea > Halobacteriota > Halobacteria > Halobacteriales > Natrialbaceae > Natrononativus > Natrononativus amylolyticus. Next base: position 2,651,158 of record NZ_CP101458.1, on the reverse strand, counting down.
CTCGTCGACGTACTCCTCGATCAGCGCGAAGTTGCGCTCGCCGACGCTACGGGTGGCGATCCCGTCGGCCATCGTGTCGACGGCCTCGATCGGGACGACCTCGCCCTTCTCGAGGGAGGTGGCGACGCTCGAGGCGCCCTCGGCTTCGACCCCGATCACGCGCGTTTCCGGTCGGCTCTCCTTGATCGCGGTGGCGACGCCGCCGATCAGCCCGCCGCCGCCGATCGGAACGACCACGGTGTCGACCTCGGGGAGATCGTCGAGGATCTCGAGGCCGATCGTCCCCTGGCCGGCGATCACGTACTCGTCGTCGAAGGCGTGGACGTAGGTGCGTTTCTCCGCGCGTTCGATCTCGTGGGCGCGTTCGGCAGCCTCGCTGTAGTCGACCCCCGAGAGGACGACCTCGGCGCCGTAGCTCCGGGTCGCCTTCACCTTCGAGATCGGCGCGTTCTCGGGCATGACGATCGTCGAGTCGACGCCGATCCGGGTCGCGGCGAGCGCGACCCCCTGGGCGTGGTTGCCCGCGCTCGCGGTGACGACGCCGGCCTCCTTTTCGGCCGCCGAGAGCGTCGCGATCCGGTTGGTCGCCCCGCGAACTTTGAACGATCCGGTGCGCTGGAAGTTCTCCAGTTTGAGGTGGACGTCCGCCCCCGTGAGCGACGAGTACGTGTGTGAGTACTCGAGCGGGGTGTGTCGCGACGTCTCCTGCACCCGCTCGCGTGCCTCGAGAATAGCCGACAGTCCGGACATACGCCGGAGTACTCGGCAAGTGCTGTTAAGGGTATTGTCGTCCCGCCGCTCGGCGGGATATCGAAATGTGCTGTCAGGACGACAGCACGACAGGGATACAGGAGTGCACGGCGTGTGACGTGCGAGTGTACACGGGACGGCAGACTATATAAATCTCATGCACGTGGACCGGAAGTGAAAACGATAGACGGAAGCGACGTGAAAGTGGTGTCTGACGGTGAGCAGACGTCCGTCATTCGTGGGTTCGTACCACGATCTCCGACCGGTCACAGTGGGTGCGAACGCGCGAGGCGAACCCCCCCTCGCCGGGCCAGGACGCGCCGTCGACGTCTAGCTTCGCGGGGTCGCCGACGTACACCCACGCCGTCCGGTCGGCGTCGGCCAGCGGGACCGACACCCGAACGTACAGCCCGCGATCGACGCCCTCGTAGGCGTCGAGTCGCGCCAGGCCCGCTTCGTCGGTCTCGAGGAGGCGCCCCCGAACCCGCCGGCCGGGAACGAGCGTCGGGTAGGCGCCGTCGACGCGCTCGAGGCCCTCGAGGATCCTCTCGCCAGCGAACGACCACCCGTCGGGACCGAGCACCGATTCGACCCGTTGCGGTTCCGTGAGCGTCCCGTAGACGAACACCTGCATACTCCCCCTGATCGCTCGAGGCCCTTGCTCGTATCGCTACAGTAAACACGCCCCGGCGGTTTCGGTTCGTATGACCGGTGCCGGCGTCCGCGCTCGCACGCTCGCGGTCTGGAAGCGCGTGCTGGCGCTCGCGTGGCCGATCATGGCCGAACAGACCACGCGGACGCTGATGCGCACCGTCGACATCATCGTCACCGGGCTGTTCTCGCCGGCCGCCATCGCGGCGATCGGCCTCGCGGACCTCTACGCCCGCCTGCCGCTGCGGATCGGCCTCGGGCTCGGAGGCGGCGCGATCGCGCTCTCGAGTCAGGACACCGGCAGCGGGGCAACGCGCACGCGAGACGAAGCCATCACACAGGCGATCCTGATCGGCGCGATTACGGGGCTCCCGTTCGTCCTCCTCGGCTTTCTCCTGAGCGAGTACGCGATCGAGATCCTGGGTGCGGAAGCCGACGTCGTCGCCTTCGGCGCGATCTACCTCATGATCATCATGGCGACGGCACCGGCCCGCCACGTCGGGCTGATCGCCGCCCGGGCGCTCCAGGGCACCGGCGACACCAAATCGCCGATGGTCGTCAACGTGATCGCGAACGTGTTCAACGTGACCGGCTCCGCCGTGCTTGGGCTCGGCCTGCTCGGTGCACCCCGTCTCGAGATCGTCGGCGTCGGGCTCGCGACGGCGTTCTCGAACGTCTTCACCGCCGTAGTGCTCGTGGGGGTCATCGCCGGCCCGTGGCGCCAGGGCTCGCTCGTCGCGCCGACCGACTGGGTAATCACGAAACAACTGGTCGCCGTTAGCACGCCACGGGTCGCCGAGGGGATGGTCGCGACCGCGATCGAGTTCCCCTTCAACGCCCTGCTGTTGCTGCTCGGGACCGAGGTCAACGCGGCCTACCAGGTCGGTCGCCGGGTCTACCAGCAGATCACCAGCCCGCTCTCGCGGGGGTACAACGTCGCCGCGAGCGTCGTCATCGGCCAGCACTTAGGCGACGGCAGTCCCGAGGACGCCCGGTTCGACGGCTGGGCGATCGCCGGTCTCGGACTCGCCACCGTCGGCGTCATCGGGATCGTCCTCGCGGCGTTCGCCCACCAGTTCGTCGCGGTCTTCACCGACGACCCCGCCACCGTCGACCACGCGGTCACCTTCGCCCAGGCCTACGGCGTCGGCGCCCCGTTCCTGGTCTCCTACATCGTCATCGCGGGCGCACTCCAGGGCGCCGGCGAGACCACCATCCCCTTTATCGCCCGCGCGAGCGGCCTGTTTCTGTTCTACCTCTGTTTCTCGTACGTCGCGGCGGTCCCCCTCGGCTACGGCGTCCTCGGCATCTGCGCCGGCATCATCCTCTATTACATCTGGTCGCTCGGCGTGGTGACGGCGGGCTACGTCTACGGCGACTGGGCCGGGAAGGCGGCACGGATGATGGAAGAGCGGGGGACGCTGTCCGACGACTGAGACGGCCTGTTGTAATTCGTTACTCATCGAGTCTGAGTGTCGTCGTCTTTCCGGGCGTGAGATACATTAGGTAGACCCACATTGTGAGCGGTAGACGGATGGGTACCCAGGAGAACTATCGGGGGATCGGGGAGTTCGTCGACGCCGTTCGACACGCGCTCGTCCCCGCTACGACGCGGTCGGAACTCGTCAGCGGCCTCTGCGAGTCGTTTCCGACTCGAGAGGGCGACACCCGGCTCTGGCTCGGCGAACTCGACGGAACCGGGACGGTGATCCGGCCGCACGCGGCGGCGGGAGTCGACCGCGACGCGCTCGAGGCGGTCCCCCTCGACGGCTCGAGCGCCGCCGCCGAGGCGCTCGAAGCGGCTCTTACGACGGGGGAGTCGCAGTTCGTCGACCGGCCAGTCGACGGCGAGTCCGACTCGGACGGGCAGCGAACTCCGACCGCGGTCGTCCCGCTGATCCCGGCCGGAACGCCGTACGGGGCGCTCTGGATCACGCAGGAGACGCCCTTCGACGCCGACGACCGGACGGCGCTCGCGACGCTTCGCGAGGCGCTCGAGAGCGCGCTCGAGGCGTTCGATGCCGACGGCGCAGTCGACGACTGTGGCGATGCGCGCGATATCACGGACCCGCGATCCGACGAACGCCGGCTCTCGCGACACCGTGACCGGCTCACCGCGCTCACGGATCGTCTCCTCGAGACGGTGCCGACCGGGGTGATGATGTTCGACGCCGACGGCGAACTCGCGCAGTTCAATCAGCGCGCCGCCGACATCATGGGATCGTCCGGCGTCGCGGCGATGAACGGCGCGGCCGACTCGGAGTGGGTGCTCACCACCGCCGACGGCGAGCCGCTCTCCGAGTCTGCGTACCCGGCCACCCGCGTCCTCGAAACCGGCGAGGCGCTGTACAGCGAGGAGTTCCGACTCGAACACCCGACGAACGACCCGGTCTGGCTCTCGGTCAACGGGGCGCCGGTCCCCGAGCCCCAAGGAGCGACGGCTGCGGTTCTCGCGTTCGAAGATATCACCGACCAGAAGGAGCGCGAGCGGTATTTGCAGGACGCGAAGTCGCAACTCGAGGCGGCGACCGACGCGGGAGCCGTCGGCACCTGGGAGTGGCACATTCCCGAAGATCGGTTCGTCTGTGGCGCCTCGTTCGCCCGCACGTTCGGCGTCGACCCCGACGAGGCCCGGTCCGGCGTCCCGCTCGAGGAGCTCACCTCCTCGATTCACGCGGCCGACCGCGAGCGGGTCGCCGAACAGATCCGGGAGGCGGTCGACGGCTGCGAGGAGTACGAGGCGGAGTATCGCGTCTGGGACGCCGACGGCGAGCTCCGGTGGGTCGTCGCCCGCGGCCACGTCGAGTGCGACGAGGACGGCAACCCCGAGACGTTCCCGGGCGCGCTCGCCGACATCACCGACCGGAAGCAGGTCGAGGAGGCGCTCAAGCGCCACAAAGATCAGCTCCGGACGCTGATCCGTCTCCTCCCGGTCGGCGTCGTCGTCGCGGGCGCGGAGGGGCGGTTCATCGAGGCGAACGAGACCGCCAAGCAGATCTGGGGCGGCGACGTCTTCGACGCCGAGTCGCCGGCCGACTACGAGAAGTTCCCCGTCTGGTCGGCGGAGACGGGCGAGCCGGTCACGTTCGAAGATCGGCCGATGAACCGGGTGCTCGCGGGCGAGGAACTCACGGAGCCGGAGGTCCTCGAGATGGAGGCGGCCGACGGCACCCGGCGCGTGATCATGGTTCACGGAATGCCGGTTCGCGACCCGACCGGCGACGTCAGCCGCGGCGTCGTCACCATCACCGACATCACCGAGCGAAAACGCCGAGAGCAACAGCTCGAGCGCCAGAACAACCGCCTCGAGAGCTTCGCCAGCATGCTCGCCCACGAGCTGCGAAACCCGCTGTCGATCGGGAAGATCTACCTCCCGGCGGCCACCGACGGCGATCGAGCGGCCGCGTCCGAAGTCGAGACGGCCCTCGACCGCATCGAGAAGACGATCGAGATGCTGCTCGTGCTCACCCGCGGCACCGAACTGGCCGTCGATCCGCAGCCGGTCTCGCTCGGAGAGACGGCCGCGGACGTCTGGTCGGGACTCGACGAACCGGTGGGATCGCTGCGGATCGAGAGCGACCCCGTTATCGACGTCGAGCCCACCCACCTCACCCACCTCCTCGAGAACCTCTTTCGGAACAGCGTCGAACACGGTTCGTCGGACGATCGAGACGGGAGCCGTCCCGACGACGCCGGGAGCGTGACCGTCCGCGTCGGCGCCCTCGAGGACGGCTTCTACGTCGAGGACACCGGACCCGGCATCCCCGCCGACCGCCGCGAACGGGTGTTCGAGGCGGGGTACACGACGGGAGCGACCGGGCTCGGTCTCGGTCTGACGTTCATCGCCCAGCTCGCCGAAACCTACGGCTGGGAGTGTGCGATCACCGACGCCGACGACGGCGGGGCTCGCTTCGAGTTCACCGGCGTCACGCTCGTCCCCCGGCCGCGGTGACGGCCTACTCGAGCAGCGTCGCCACCGTGTCGGGCACCTGTTCGGCGAACGCCTCGGTCGTGAGACAGCGGGCGTGGTAGCCGTTGATCGCCGACTGCCACCGGTCGGCATCGGCGTCGGTGACGTTCTCGACCTGGCGCCCGAGTCCCCTGTCGGCGTCCTCGAGGATGTCGACGGGGGCGGCGAGCAGCCACCGAACGAGCGGATCGTCGTGGTTCTCGAGGGTCGACTCGACGGCGTCGACGGCCGCCCGCTTTCGGTCCGGAAGCCCGTCTGCGTCGACGGTCCAGTCGAACCGCTCCCAGAACGGGCTCGACGGCACGTCGTCGAACGCCTCGAGAATTTCGAAGGTCGTGTACCGGTAACACGCCGCGCGGACGCCGCTGGCGAGGAAGCCGCGCTCGATCTTTATCGGGACGCTCGAGACGCTGGTTCCGCGGTGCATCTGGTACCGGACGACGTCGCGGGCGTACGTCGGGAAGCCGCGTATTCGCCCGACCTCGTCCTCGCGAGTTCGTCCCTCGAGCAGCGACGCGGCGCGCTCGAGGACGGTGGCCAGTCGATCCCCGAAGTCGTCGCCGCCGATCTCGCGCTCGTGCCAGTCGCCGTCCTCCAGGTGGGCCTCCGCGACGGCGAGGTCTCGCCACGACCGGGCGTAGTCCCCGTCGCTCCGGTGGGCCCTGTCGTCGGCCTCGTCGACGAGCAGTTCGGCCTCGAGTCGTCGGTCGTCGACGATCCCGCTGACGACGACCGCGTCCGCGAGCGACTCGCCGCGGTAGGGCGTCTCGGCAGCCTCGAGCGCCGCCCGAACCTCGTCGATCCGCTCGTCGAGCGTCGATTCCTCGAGGTCGCCCTCCTCGTAGCGGACCGCGCCGATCGCCCGGTGCGGGCCGCGGGTGTACTCCCGCAGCCGCGTGAGTCCGTTTCGCCGTTCGGCTCGGCTCGCGCCCGCGAGTTCGTCGGGGGCGAACCGCTCGAGGTCGCTCCGCGTGGGGCTGAGTCCCTGCCCGTCCGGGGTCGCCTCGTGGGCGTCCTCGAGGGTCGTCAGCGCCCGGTCGTAGGCGGCCTCGAGGTGGGCGTCGGCGACGGGCGCACCCGCCTCGAACGACGGCACCGGGTAGTCCGTGGCCTCGCGCATCGCCTCGAGTTCGGGGTAGCGGACGATTCGCCGGCGCTGCCAGACGCCGACGCCGGTCGCGACGAGACCGGAGCCGGCGAGGAGGGCGCGTCTGCTGACGGGCATGTTCGAGGCTAGATACGTGCGGGAGTAAATACTTTCTCGAGTGCCGACACGTGAACGGTGCGCCCCGCCCCAGGCTACTCGAGCAGCGCCTCGACCGACGTCGGTACCTGCGTGGCGAACGTCTCCGCCTCGAGACAGCGAGCGTAGTACTCGTTGATCGACCGCTGCCACTGCTCGTCGTCGGCGTCGTTCGCGCCGTCGATTTGCCGCCCGAGGCGGTCGTCCGCCTGCTCGAGCGTGTCGGCGGGGCTCGCGAGCAGCCAGCGGACGAGCGGGTCGTCGTGGGCCTCGAGCGCCTCTTCGATAGCCGCGACGGCGGCTCGCTTCCGCTCCGGGAGCGCGTCGGCGTCGACGGTCCAGCCGACCGCCGCCCACTCGCCGGAGTCCGGAATTTCGGCCAGCGCATCGAGGCGCTCGTAGTGGACGTGGTGGTACACCGCGAGCTGGAGGCCGCTGGCGAGGTAGCCGCCCTCCGCTCTCGACTCCCGCGCGGAGACGTCGGAGTGTCGGCCCCCGAACGGGCCGGCCCCGACGATCATGAACGCGGCGTAGTTTCGCTCCGCGTCCTCGTGGCCCCAGTCGACGCCGTCTACGCTCTCTTCGACCGCCTCGAGGGCGTTCTCGAGGGCGGCGTCCAGCCGCTCCTCGTAGTCGTCGCCGTCGACGCCGCGGGCGTGTCGCTCGGCGTCCCGGCGGTGGACGTCGGCGGTGACGAGGTCCCGCCACGACCAGCTGAACTCGAGCCCATCCTGGAGGTCTCGGTTCTCGGCGCTGTCGATCCGGTAGCTCGCCTCGAGGTGGCGCTCGTCGACCTGTCCGTTGGCCACGACCGCGTCGGTGAGGGATTCGCCGCGGTAGCTCCGTTCGACCGCCGCGAGCGCCGCCCGTTCGGTCTCGACTCGCTCCGCTGCGTCCGTCCGATCGAGTTCCCTGTCTTCGAACCGTTCCCTGGCGAAGATCCCGGCGGCCGACCGTACGCTGCTTCGATAGCTGTCCAGCGCCTCCCGTCGCTCCGCGCGAGTCGCCGACTCGAGTTCCGACGGCGACTCGGCGTCGTGTCGCTCGCCGATGTCGGCGATCGAGGATCTGTTGTGTTCGTCCGCGACGGTCGCGTGAAACTCCTCGATCCGCTCGGCGGTCCGGTCGTGGGCCGCCTCGAGGTGGGCGTCGGCGACGGGTACGCCCGCCTCGAACGACGGCACGGGGTGGTCGGCGGCCTCGCGCATCGCCTCGAGTTCGGGGTAGCGGACGATTCGCCGGCGCTGCCAGACGCCGACGCCGGAGGCCGCGAGGAGGCCGCTACCGGCGAGGAAGGCGCGTCTGCTGGCGGGCATGTTCGGTTCTAGACCAGTCGGGCGCTAAATATTTTCTCCCGCGTAGACGGGAGCCGTTCCGGACCCGGCGGCCTCGGTCGCTCACTCGAGCAGCGCCGACACCGTATCGGGCACCTGCGCGGCGAACGTCCTGGCCTCGAGGCAGTCGACGGCGTACTCGTTGATCGACCGCTGCCACTGCTCGCCGTCTGCGTCGTTCGCGTCCTCGATTCGGCGCTCGAGCGTGTCGTCGGCTCGCTCGAGCGTGTCGACGGGGCTCGCGAGCAACCACCGGGCGAGCGGGTCGTCTCCGTGCCGTTCGAGGGCGTTCTCGATGGTTTCTACCGCTTCCCGCTTTCGCGCCGGAACGTCGGCGGCGTCGACGGTCCAGTCCAGCGACTCCCACTCCGCCCGAGACGGTATGTCGGCGAACGCCTCGAGGATCTCGAGGTACGTGTACCGGTAGCTCGCGCGCTGCAGTCCGCGCGCGAGGTAGCCACGCCGCAGGTGGGATTCGATCGGGGTCGCGCCGGGGGTGGTCATCACCTCGCGCCGGTAGAGGTCGACGACGTAGCTCATCTCACCGTCCCCGTGGCTGACGTCGATCGACTCCTCGAGCGCTTCGGTCCGCTCGAGGGCGTCGGTCAACAGCGACTCCAGCCGGTCGGCGCGGTCGGCTCCCGCCCGGTCGCGGACGAACCACTCCGCGTCGTGGCGAGTCGCGGCGGCCCGCTCGAGTCGCCGCCACCGGCTGCCGTACTCCCAGTCGTCGCTCGGCGGGTTGTCGGCGACGTACTCGAGACCCCCGCGTGCGGAGCTCCGGAGCCGGTCGCTCACCGCGTTCGCGACGACCGCCTCGGTCAGCGACTCGCCCCGGTACGGGGGGTCGAACTCGGCCAGCGCGACGTGTTCCGCTTCGCGGCGCTCGCGGATGTCGTTTCGGTCGAGGTCTCCGGTCTCGTAGCAGTACTCGCCGACGGCGCTCGCCGCGCGGGCGATCACGCCCCGCAGGGACTCGAGGGCGTCCCGCCGTTCGACCTCGCTCGCGCCCGCGAGCGCGTCGGGTTCGTACTCTGGGGGAACGTCGTCGGGGGAGTGCTCGCGCCAGTCGCCGTCGACCGCGGCGGTCGACGCCTCGAGAACGTCGCGAGCCCGTTCGTAGCTCGCCTCGAGGTGGTCGTCGCTCACTGCGGGACCGGTTTCGACGGGCGGGACCGAAATCTCGAACGCCGCGCGTAGCTCCTCTATCTCGGGGTAACGGACGATTCGTCGGCGCTGCCAGTAGCCGACGCCGGCGCCCACGACGAGACCCGACCCGGCGAGAAACCGCCGTCTGCTGGAGGGCATGTCCGCGAGTAGAAGTGAGCGCCCCAAATACTTTCTCACCCGTCGACAGGACGGCGTCGGACCGCCGGGGTTATCGCTCCTCGAGCGGGACGAACTCCTGATCTTCCGCACCCACGTAGCGCGAGCGCGGGCGGATCAGGCGGTTGTCGTCGTACTGCTCCAAGATGTGGGCGATCCAGCCGCCGGCGCGGGAGAGCGCGAAGATGGGCGTGTAGATGTCGATCGGGATCCCCATCTGGTAGTACGTCGACGCCGAGTAGAAGTCGACGTTCGGGGCCAGCCCCTTCTCCTCGTGCAGGTAGTCCTCGATGGTGACGCTCATCTCGTACCACTTCGTGTCGCCGGCGGCCTCGCCGAGTTCCTCCGATTTCTCGCCGAGGATCACCGCTCGCGGGTCCTTGACGTTGTAGACGCGGTGGCCGAAGCCGGGGACGCGCCGGCCCTCCTCGAGGGCGGTCTGAATCCACTCGAGGGGGTCCATCGCGGCGTCGTCGACCTCTTTGAGCATCTCCATGACGTTCTGGTTGGCGCCGCCGTGGAGACTCCCGCTAAGGGTGCCGACCGCGCTCGTCACCGCCGCGTGCATGTCCGCGAGCGTGCTCGCGGTGACCATCGCCGAGAACGTCGAGGCGTTCAGCCCGTGGTCGGCGTGGAGCACGAGCGCCTGGTCGAACGTCTCGGCCAGCACCTCGTCGGGCTCCTCGCCGTTGATCATGTAGAGGAAGTTCGCGGCGTGGCTCAGGTCCTCCCGCGGGTCGACGACCTCCTCGCCCTGTCGGACGCGCTCGAAGGCGGCCAGGGCGGTCGGCAGCTTCGCCGTGATCCGGCGCCCCTTGCGGAGGTTGGCCGCCTCGTCGGTGGGATCGGCGTCGGCGTCGGGATCGAACGCCGAGAGCTGCGAGACGAGCGTCCGCACCGCGGCCATCGGCTCCTCGTCGGCCTCGGCGAGGGTTCGCGCCGACTCGAGGATCGCGTCGTCGACGGTCCGCTCTGTGGCCATCGCGTCGGTGAACTCCGCGAGTTCGCCCTCGTCGGGAAGGTGGCCGTGCCAGAGGAGGTAGACGACCTCCTCGTAGCTGGCGCCGCGGGCGAGGTCGTCGATGGTGTAGCCCCGGTAGATCAGCCGACCGGCGTCGCCGTCGATCGAGCTGAGTTCGGATTCTGCGACCAGCACGCCCTCGAGCCCCTTCTTGAGATCCTCAGTCATAGTCGAGATTCCGTACCCGACTGGAAAAGTATTGCCGTTTCCCGACCTCGTCTCCGATACTGGCGTCCGGCTCGGTCGCTCGATAACGTTTTTCTCGTCCCCCATACAAGAGGCCGGTATGGACGCCGCCCGCGACGTCGAGTACCGACCTGTGAGCGTCAAGGAGGTACTCGCCGAGATGAAAGATACCGCCGAGCTGTTGATCGACCTGTCGTACTCGGCGGTGCTGTTCGGGAGTACGGAGGTCGCCGAGGAGGTGCTCGCGCTCGAAGAGCGCATGGACGTGTTACAGCTCCAGGCCCGGATGAGCCTGCTGATGGCCGCCAGAACCACCGACGACGCCGAACAGCTCGCCCCGGTTCTCGGCGTCGTCGGCGCCGCCGAGAAGATCTCCGACGCGGCCGGCGACATCGCCAAGATCGTCTTAGAGGAGATCGGTCTCCCGGACGCCATGCGGACCGCACTCCCCGAGGCCGTCGAGTCGGTCGTCCGCGCGACCGTCGACGCCGACTCCCGCTTCGCCGACCAGACCCTCGGCGGGCTCAACCTCGAGACCGAAACCGGCGTGCGCGTGATCGCGATCCGCCGGTCGGGCGAGTGGCTGCTCAACCCCGACCTCGAGACGACCCTCGAGCCCGGCGACGTCGTGCTCATGCGCGGCTCCGAGGAGAACCTCGGGCCGGTGTACGAGACCGTCTCCGGAAACCCCTACGAGACGCCGACGCCGGCCGAGCAGGGGATCGGCGACCTCGAGCGAGCCGTCGACGCCATCGTGTTGATGAAGAACATGAGCGAACTCGCCGTCGACTTAGCCTACGGCGCGGTGCTGTACGACAGCGCGGATCTCGCGGAGGAGGTCGCCGCCCTCGAGGCCGAAGTCGACGCCCTCGAGTCGCGCTTCGAGGCCTGGACGCTGCAGGCCGCCGGCCGGGTCGACGACCCGGTCGGCCTCCGGGGGCTGGTCCACCTCGCGGGAAGCACCGAGGTGATCAGCGACGCGGCCCTCGAGATCAGCGAGGGCGTGTTGCGGGGACTCGGCACCCACGCGGTCGTCGCGGAGGCGGTTTCGGAGAGCGACGAGGTGATCGTCCGGGACACCGTCGGCGAGGGCAGCGCCCTCGACGGGGCGACGATCGGCGAACAGATGGTACGGACCGAGACGAGCATGCGGATCATCGCGATCCGCCGCCCGCGGGGCAGCCCGGAGCCCCACGACGACGAGTGGGAGATCCAGCCCGGTCCCGAAACGCAGCTTCACGCCGGCGACGTCATCCTCGCGAAGGGGACCCGCGCGGGCGCCGACCGTCTCGAGAAACTGATCGTCTGAGTCGGACCTCGAGACGCCGAACGACCGCTGTTCCGGCTATGCTACCCGTCCTCGTTTCCGTTCAGCTCCCGCGAGAGCGCGACCGCAGACCGGATCGTCAGCGCGATCGCGACGATGCCGGCGGTCGTCGTCGCGAGCGTGAACGCCAGCGCGAGGTAGTACGCGGAGAGGATGTCGGCGACGTTCTGTGAGGACCACGCCGGGACGACGATGAAAAACAGGTAGACGGCCAGCGTGAACCAGATTCCGGCGACGAGCCCGACTCTGGCGTTGCGCCTGACGTTGAGGGCGGCCAGAAACTGCGCGGTCGGCGGTCGCTCGGGACGATCCTGTGACACGGCCGATCGTTGGATTCGAGGGCACAAAGGTACGTCGAATCCGCCCGCAGCGGCCGGCCCGTTCGCCCTCTCCGGAACGTTGGAGTATTTATTCGTGGGAGAGAAACGTCAGCTATGCGACTATCCGACGCAACGAACGCGGTTCACCGCGTGCTCCGCCGCCCCTCGGATCTGCTCCCGTTCTACATCCTCGGCGCCGCCGCGGGCGCGGTCGTCCGCGTCATCCCGATCGCCGCCTTGCTGGTCGTCTACCTCGCGCTCGAAATCTCCGGCCGCCTCGACGCGTTCCGGGCCGAACTCGCCGAGATCGACCGGCCAGCGCCCGGCCTCGAGTCCGAAGAGGAACTCGCGACCTGGCTCACGGAGGAGCTCGTGCCCGCACTCGAGGCGCTGTTTTCGCCCGAGATCGGCGGGGTTCTCCTGCTGCTCTTCGCGGCGACGATGCTCGCGATGTTCGCCGCCGGCGTGGTGCTCACGGCGCTCCTCTCGGCGGGACAGCTCGCCGCCTGCGCCGCCCGCGTTCGCGGCGCCCGCGGGCTGACCGCCGGCGTCGCGGGCGTCCGCCGGTACTGGCCCACGTTCCTCGCCCTCTACCTCCTCGAGGTCGTGCTCTGGCTGGTCGTCACGCTCGGCCTGCTCGTGGTCGCGGCCCTCGGCGCCGCCGTGTTCGGCCTCGCGACGGGACTTCCGGAGATCGGCGTGCTCCTGGCGCTCGCCGCCGTTCCGGTGTGGCTCCTGGCGGTGATCGCGATCCGCGCGGTCTTCGCGCTCGCGCCCGTCGCCGTCGTCGTCGACGACGTGGGCGCGTTTCCCTCGCTCAAACGCGCCGCGGCGTTCATCCGCCACAACCCCGTCCTGGCGGCGTTTTACTACGTGATCTCCGTCGGTGCGCTCCTCGCGTTCGGGACCCTGATCTCGATCCTCTCGCTGTTCGGCGCGGGGACGGCGCTCTCGCTGGCGAGTACGATCGTGTTGCTGCCGGTGCTCGATCTGCTGAAGACCGCGCTGTACACCGGCGCGCGCGGACGGCTCGCGCCGCCGCCGTTGCCCGAGGCTGGCCTCTGGGGGCAGTTCCGCGCGGGAACGCGCCGCGGCTGGGACGAGATGGTGCGGTTCGTTCGCGCGACGCCGGGGATTCACGCGCTCTCGATCGGAACGCTCGCGGTCGGCCTCGCGATGGGGTGGGTCGGCGCCGCGCCCTTCGCCGGCATCGTCGAAACGTCGATCGCCGGCCGACTCGAGGGCCACCTCCCGCCGCGGGCGGCCCTCGAGTTCTTCGGCAACAACTGGACGGTGGCGCTGACGACCGCCTACTCGGGGGTCGCGTTCGCGGTTCCGGCGCTCGTCTCCCTGTGGTTCAACGGCGTCGCCATCGGCGCCATCGCCAGACTCGAGGTCGAACTCCTCGAACTGATCGCCTTCGTCGTCCCCCACGGGATCTTCGAGATTCCGGCGATCATCGTCGCCGGCGCGGTGGGGATCCACCTGGGGGTCCGCTGGTGGGGCGCCCTCCGCGGGCGCCTCGACCGACCGGCGTTCGCAGACAGCCTCGAGCGGGCGTTCTGGGTGCTGATCGGCGTCGGAATCCTGCTCGCCGTCGCCGCGTTCATCGAGGGGTTCATCAGCCCCTACTACTGGCGGCCGTTCCTCTAACCGGCGCTTTCTCTCCTGGCTCGCGGCTCCCGAGAACCGTCTGCCGGCGATCGTCGCCCGTCTGCCGGCCGACCCGCGAGGTGCGGTCCGGAAACGCGAGGCGAGAAGACGCGAACGGCTCGAACGCGCTCGAGTGTGTCGGTATACCGAACCAGTAAAGGCGAGCGCGCCCTTCGTCGGGCACATGACGACGACGCTCGGAACGGCGAGCGCGGCTCCCGGCGAGATCGACACGGGGCGTCTCGACGTCGGCGAGACTCGAGACGGTAGCCCGTTCGGCCTCCCGGTCGCCGTGATCAACGGTGAAAACCCGGGGAAGACGCTCTATATGCAGGCGGCGAGCGACGGCGACGAACTCAACGGCGTCGGGGTCGTCCGGCGGGTGGTTCCGCGCCTCGATCCCGCCGAGATTTCGGGGACGATCCTGGTCGTCGGAATCGTCAACTACCACGGCTTCCAGGTCGCCGGACACCGCAACCCGATCGACGACACGAAGATGAACCGCGCCTACCCCGGCAACGAGGCCGGGACCTCGAGCGAGCGGATCGCTCACGCCACCTTCGAGGCGGCCAGCCGCGCCGACCTGATCCTCGACCTCCACCAGGGATCGACAAGCCGGATGATCGACGAGGTCCGGGTCCGGTGTGGAACCCGTCACCGACTCCACGAGGAGTGTCTCGAGCTCGCGAAGGTGTTCAACTGCGGCTACGTTCTCGACCAGAAGGGGCCGAACGGCCAGCTCGCGCGCACGGCCCCCGACGAGGGGATTCCGACGATCGACCCCGAACTCGGCGGCTGCGTCGGCTGGGACGAGACGAGCATCGAGACGGGCGTCGCGGGCGTCTTCAACGTCCTCCGGTACTACGACTTTCTCGAGGGCGGGGTCGACCTCGAGGCCCAGACGCGAGCGGCGGGGTTCGAACAGTACGGTTCGCCGGCGGGCGGACTCGTCACGTTCCGGACGGACCTCGGGGAGGCCGTCGGCCGCGGCGACGTGCTGTTCGAGGTGACCACTCCCTTCGGCGAGCCGAAGGCCGAGGTGACCGCCAACAGCGACGGAATCTTCTGGCGAACCCGCAGGCTGCCACAGGTCGCGACCGGCGAGTACGTCTGCTCGGTCGGCACCGACGTCGACCACTACTGACCATGGCCGCCGATCTCACCTGTCCGGACTGCGACGTCGGCTACGAGGCGGGCCCGGACGAACCGTGGCGGTGTTCCTGCGGTCACGCCCTCGAGTTCACCGACAGACCCCACCCGACGGGGAACCCGCTCCCGCTCTCGCGGCTCGACACCAGCGACGGCCTCTGGACGTTCTTCGAGTTCATCCCGATCGAAAAGCGCGTCACCCTCGGCGAGGGCTTCACGCCGCTGGTCGACGCCCCCGCCTGGGACGCCCAGTTCAAACTCGAGTACGTCTTCCCCTCGGGCTCGTTCAAGGACCGCGGCGCGACGACGCTTCTCTCGCGGGCGGTCGAACTGGGCGTCGAGACGGTGATCGAGGACTCCTCGGGCAACGCCGGTGCTGCGATCGCGATGTACGCCGCGCGTGCAGGGCTCGACGCCGAAATCTACGTTCCTGCGGACGTAAAGCAGTCGAAACTGATGGCGATCCAGCGGGCCGGGGCTCGGCCGGTGCGCGTCGAGGGATCTCGAGAGGACGTCACGACGGCGTGTATCGACGCGGTCGAAGCCGGCGAGGGCTGGTACGCCTCCCACGCCTGGAACCCCGCGTTCTACGCCGGAACGATGACGTTCGCCTTCGAGGTAGCCGCCCAGCGCGACTGGACCGTCCCAGACGCAGTCGTCCTCCCGATCGGCCACGGGACGCTGTTTCTGGGCGCCTACCGCGGCTTCTCGCTGCTCTACGAGGCGGGGATCGTCGACCGCGTGCCGCGGCTGCTCGGCGCGCAAGCGGCCGGGTACGCGCCCATCGTCGCCGCCACCGGCGGCGACACCGGCGACGAGCGAGCCGAGATCGCAGACGGAATCCGGATCGCCGAACCCGCCCGCGGCACGCAGATCCTCGAGGCGCTCTCGGCGACCGACGGCGACGCCATCGCCCTCGGCGACGACCCCGTCGAGACGGAGCTCGACCGGCTCCACCGCAACGGCTTCTACGTCGAGCCGACGTGTGCGGTCGCCCCCGCGGCCCTCCGGCGCTACCGCGAGCGCGGCGCGATCGACGAGGACGAGGACGTGGTCGTCCCGCTGACCGGCAGCGGGCTCAAGACCCTCTGAGCCGGGAACGCCCGCGAAATCGCCGCTCGCGGCGCGGCCGGAACCCGACATTCCTTTACTCGAGCCCCCGAAACGGGGTGGTATGTTCCTCTCCCTACGCGCGGAGGTCGAGGACGCCCTCGAGGGGGCCCTCGCCGCGCTCGACCTCCCGACCGACGACCTCGGGATCGAAGAGCCGCCGGAAGACGTCCCCGCCGTGGTCGCCTCGAGCGTCGCCTTTCGGCTGGCCGGCGAACTCGGGACGGCCCCGCCGCAGGCGGCCGCCGAAGTGGCGGACGAGATCGACGCCGCGTCCCTCGAGTACGTCTCGGCGGTCGAGACCCAGGGGCCGTACCTCAACTTCCTGCCGAGTGCGGCCTACTACGCCGAGACGCTCGCGAGGGGCGTCGACCCGGCGTACGGCCACCTCCCCGCCCGCGGCGAGTCCGTCGTCGTCGAACACACCAGCGCGAACCCGACGGGGCCGGTCCACGTCGGTCGCGCCCGCAACCCCATCATCGGCGACGCGGTGGCGAACCTGCTCGACGCCGCCGGCTACGACGTTTCCCGCCACTACTACGTCAACGACGCCGGCCGGCAGATGGCCGTCTTCACCTGGGCCTACGAGACGTTCGCCGAGGACGACCTCGAGGGCGAACCCGAACGCGACCGCGCCGAGTACGACCTGGTTCGGTACTACCGCAAGGGCAACGCCTACCTCGAGAACGCGGATCCCGCCGACGTCGCCGAGGCTGAAGCCGAGATCGAGGCGATCATGCGGGGACTCGAGGAGCGCGACGAGGCGGCCTACGAGCGCGTCAGCGCCGTCGTCGACCAGGTGCTCGGCGGGATGAAGGAGTGTCTCGCCCGGCTCCCCGCGGAGTTCGACCGGTTCGTCAAGGAGACGCAGTTCATGCTCGACGGCGCCACCGACGACGTCGTCGCCCGCCTCAAGGAACTCGACGGCGCGGTGTACGAGGAGGAGGCCTGGCAGCTCGACCTCGAGGACCAGGGGATCGACAAGAACCTCGTCTTCCTGCGGGCGGACGGCACCTCGCTGTACCCCACCCGCGACCTGGCCCACCACGAGTGGAAGTTCGACAACTACGACCGGGCCGTGACGGTCCTCGGCGAGGATCACAAGCTCCAGGCCCGCCAGCTGAACGCGACCCTCGAGCTGCTCGGCAACGACACCGGGCAGCTCCGCCAGGTGCTCTACTCCTACGTCAACCTGCCCGAGGGGAAGATGAGCACCCGGCGAGGGACCGGCGTCGACTTAGACGACCTGCTCGACGAGGCGATCGACCGCGCCCGCGCGGAGGTCGAGAACCGACTCGACGACCGCATCCGCGACGACGACCTGGACGAGGAGGACATCGAACGGATCGCCCACCAGGTCGGCATCGGCGCGGTGCGCTACGACATCGTCTCGAAGCAGCCGACGAAGGCGATCACCTTCGAGTGGGACCGCGCGCTCGACTTCGAGGCCCAGTCCGCGCCGTACGTCCAGTACGTTCACGCGCGCTGCTGTGGCATCTTAGCGGAGGGCGGGTTCGATCTCGACGACAGCCTCGAGGCACAGGGGGTGGCGCTCGAGGCGGACGCGGCCGAGCGCCTCGAGACCGACGCCGAACGCGAGTTGCTCGAGACGATCGCCCGACTTCCCGCGGTGATCGACGAGGCCGCAGACGACCTGGAACCGCACCAGGTCGCCACCTACACCCGCGAGTTCGCAGAGCGGTTCAACGCCTTCTACCGGGAGTGTCCGGTGCTGGCCGACGACGTCGACGAGGACGTCCGCGAGGCCCGGCTCGCGCTGGTGGCGAGTTCGCGACACACGATCGCGAACGCGCTGTCGGTGCTGGGTGTGTCGCCGCCGCGCTCGATGTAGCGTCCTGCTGTCTCCGAAAACCGCGGGCGGCTCGCTCAGCTGCTCGTCGCCAGCGCCTTCGTCGCCAGTTCGTCTGCGGTGATTTCGTCCTCGATGAACTGGATCAGCCACTTGACGTCGATGTAGAGCCCGATGACCATGTCACCGTACTCGTTGTAGACGGCCAGCTCGATCCGCTCGATGGCGTCGCCGAACTTCTTCCGGTCGGTGACGCCCTTGGCGAGCTCCTCGCCGACCTTCGCGAGTTCGTCGTGGACCTCGTCGCGGTTTTTCGGCTTGCGCGAGACGACCACGTCGATGTAGAGGGTCTTGCCGTCGCGGCCGACCCGTTCGATGGACACGTCGTGTTTCTGCAGGTCGATCTTGCCCTTCTCGATGCCAGGGATGTCGTCCAGTTCGTATTCGCGCCCGCGATCGTTGCTGTCGTTGTCGCGGTCGCGCCCGTCGTCGTCGTCGCCGCGCGAGGTGTCGTCTGTTCCCGTGTCTGTACGGCCGTCGTCGTCGTCACCGTCGTCGCTCGCTGTCTCCGAACAGCCAGCCAGTACGGTTGCGAGTACGGCACCGCTGCCGAGGAGGATCTGTCGTCGCTCCATACGAGAGCCCCCATCAGCCGTCGTGATTAGTAATCAGATCGTACCCACTTCGAGACGGTCACCACGACGACCATACCGACTGCGTTTCGTCTCGAGGCGCCGAGCCCGCCGCAAGAGGCCGGTACGCCTCCTCGAGGCGCCGTCCCGTCGCTCGCGGAGAGTCTCAGGAACCGATTACTGACTCGTCGGGAGGACAGTGCGTTCGCGAGAAGGGACGCCTCCCGTCGGGCGGGTAGTCGGTCGGTACCGCCGCTTTCGATCCGGTCGGGAGCGGCTCAGCGCTCGGACTCGGCTTCCGTGATCGCACTCGAGACGTCGTCGCTGGAGGCCGGTCGGTCGGTTTCGCCGGCGCCGTCGGTCGCCGCCGCGTCGACCTCGGCGGGTTCGACGCCCGCGAGTTCGGCGGCGAGGCGCTTGTAGGCGACGGCGGCCGGCCTGTCGCCGTCGTGGACGACCAGCGGCGTTCCGGAATAGACGCTCTCGCGAACGGCCGAATCGTCGGGGATCGTTCCCAGTAAGGGGAGCCCGAGACTGTCGGCAATCTCCTCGGCGGCGACGTCGCCGGAGGGGCGGGTTCGCGTGACGAGCAGCCCGGCGAGGTCGCCGCCGGCGCGCTCCGTGAGCTCGATCGTCTTGGTGGCGTCCTGGACGGCCGCGGGTTCGGGCGTCGTGACGAGAACGACGGCGTCGGCGAGACCGAGCGGGAGGACGGTTTCGTGGCTGACGCCGGCGCCGACGTCGAGGAGCACGTAGTCGAACTCCTCGCCCAGCGCGTCGACGACCTCGCCGAGGCCCTCGGGAGTGGTGTCGGCGTAGCCGGTCAGGTCGGTGCCGCTCGGAACGGCGACGATGTTCTCGGCCAGCCCGTGTGTCGCCTCCGCGACCGTCGCGTTTCCGGCGAGGACGTCGTGAAGCGTCGTCGACTCCGCGTCGAGGCTGACGAACCCGGCCAGATTCGCCATTCCGAGATCCGCGTCGACGATGGCGACCCGGTTTCCGGCCCGTGCGAGTGCCGTGCCGAGGTTGACCGTCGTCGTCGTCTTGCCGACGCCGCCCTTTCCGCTCGCGATCGCATATACAGTTTGCTGAGACATACTCGGTTACTAACCGGACAGTGTGGCGGGAGCACCTTAAATCGTGAGCACGGGCCGGTCGCGTCGCCGTCGACTCCGGTAGGGAGTCGGTACCGCGGCGGACGTCCGGGCCGGAAACCGTCTCTGCCCGCCCTGCCGGTCGGTGCGATCCGGCTCGATCCCGGCGACCGCGGCGTTCGAGACGTGTCAAAGGGTACTTACCCCCAGCGCCGCTTTGTACGGACAATGAGCCAGGAGGGTGAGCAAGAGCACTCCGACCGGAAGAAGTACGAGTTCCGGAAGGTTATCGAGGATCTCAAGAACTTCGAGGGATCAGGGACCCAGCTCGTCACGATCTACATCCCCGAGGACCGCCAGATCAGTGACGTCGTCGCCCACGTCACCCAGGAGCACTCCGAAGCCGCGAACATCAAGTCCAAGCAGACGCGGACCAACGTCCAGGACGCGCTGACGAGTATCAAGGACCGGCTGCGCTACTACGACACCTTCCCGCCGGAGAACGGGATGGTGATCTTCTCGGGCGCGGTCGACTCCGGCGGCGGTCAGACCGAGATGGTCACCCGAACCCTCGAGAGTCCGCCCCAGCCCGTCGAGTCGTTCCGGTACCACTGCGACTCCGACTTCCTGACTGACCCCCTCGAGGAGATGCTCACCGACAAGGGGCTCTACGGCCTGATCGTCCTCGACCGCCGCGAGGCCAACGTCGGCTGGCTGAAGGGAAAACGGATCGAACCCGTAAAATCCGCCTCCTCGCTCGTCCCCGGCAAGCAGCGAAAGGGTGGCCAGTCCGCACAGCGGTTCGCCCGGCTTCGTCTCGAGGCGATCGACAACTTCTACCAGGAGGTCGCGGGGATGGCAAACGACCTGTTCGTCCCCAAGCGCCACGAACTCGACGGCGTGCTCGTCGGCGGTCCCTCCCCGACCAAAGACGAGTTCCTCGACGGCGATTACCTCCACCACGAGATCAGCGACTCGGTGATCGGCAAGTTCGACGTCGCCTACACCGACGAGTCCGGGCTGAAGGACCTGGTCGACAACGCCGAGGACGCGCTGGCCGACGCCGAGGTCGTCAAGGACAAACAGCAGATGGAGGAGTTCTTCAAGGAACTCAACGCGGGGGACCTCGCCACCTACGGCTTCGAGCAGACCCGCCGCAACCTCGTGATGGGCTCGGTCGACCGACTGTTGATCAGCGAGGACCTCCGCAAGGACGTCGTCACCTACGACTGCGCCGAGTGTGACAACACCGATCGGACGATGATCGACCGCCGGAAGGCGACGCCGGACCACGAGTGTTCCGAGTGCGGCGCGGCCGTCGAGGCCGGCGAAGACGACCGCGAGGACGCCATCGAGCACCTGATCGAGATCGCCGAACAGCGCGGCACCGAGACGAAGTTCATCTCCACCGATTTCGAGAAGGGCGAACAGCTCTACAACGCCTTCGGCGGCGTCGCCGGCATTCTGCGCTACAGTACGGGCGTCTAGGCTCCCGACGTCCTGTCACGGGGGCTGGATAATCGCATCGCTTTTCCTCCAGCGGTCACTCCGGTAGCACGCGATGAGCCCCCGACGATCCGGCGTCGACGTTCTGGATCTCGTCTCGCGGAGACGGGATCTCCTCGCGGCCCTCGAGTCGGCCGCCGGAACCAAGCGCGAACTCGCCGACCGCCTCGAGTGCTCTCGCTCGACGGTCGACCGGGCGGTACGCGAGTGCGAGGGTCGATCGCTCGTCGAGCGATGTGCCGACGGGATCAGGCTCTCGACCGCCGGTCGCCTCGCACTCGCGGAGCACCGCCGGTCGCTCGAGACGCTCGCGACGATCGGCGACGCGGGCTCCCTCCTCGCCTCGTTGCCGCCGGAGGCGCCGATGGCGCTCGCCATGCTCGAGGGGGCGACGATCCACGAGCCCGCGGGCCACGCGCCGAACGAACCGCTCGAGGAAATCGTACGGCTCCTCGACGGTGCCCGCCGCTTTCGCGGTCTCGCCGCGGTCGAGCGCCTGCCGCAGTTTCGAACGCTCCTGTACGACGGGACGGTCCACGGCGACCTCGACGCCGAACTGGTCCTCACCGACGACCTCCTCTCGTTTCTGCGCGCCAACCGCGGCGACCAGCTCCGGGAGACGATGGCGACCGGGCGGTTTCGCGTCCACGTCATCCCGTCGGTCCCGTACGGACTCGGCATCATCGACCGGCCGTCGACCACCGTCGCCTTCGTCGTTCTGACGAGCGACGCGGGGGAGCCGACGGCGGTGGTCCGGAACGACTCCCGAGCGGCCCTCGAGTGGGCGACCGCGGTCTACGACCGGTACCGGGCGGCCGCCACGCCGGTCCCGTCGCCGCCGACCGGCGACGAGTAGTCCGGATCGCCCGCCGGAACCTGTTCGATCGAGTATGAATACATCCACACGTATTTGGTCGCGGGGCGTCGATTCCCCCTGTGCCCACCGACTCGCTGCTCGACGTGTTCGGTGCGCTTCACTCCCGGATCGAACTGTTCGGCGCGCTGGAACACGGTCCACTCGAGAAACCCGAACTCGAGGCCGCCCTCGGCTGCTCTCGATCGACCGTCGACCGGGCGGTCCGCGACCTCGAGAGCGCCGGCTTGCTGACCCGTACCGAAGGCGGGTACGAGCTGACGCTGTACGGTCGGCTCCTCGTCGATCGGTACCTCGCCTGTCTCGACGACGCCGCCGAGATCGTTCCGGCGGGGCCGCTTCTCTCCTCGCTGCCGCCGGAGGCGCCGATGGCCGCCACGTTCCTCGACGGCGCGTCGGTCGTCCGGTCGACGCCGCCCGTTCCCCACCAGCCGGTGAGCGAGTTCGAACGGCTGCTCGGCCGGGCCGACCGGCTTCGCGGCCTCTCGTGTTGTATCTCGCAGTCGACGACGCCGCGGCTGCTCGCAGACCGCGTCCTCGAGGGCAGCCTGGCGGCCGACCTCGTCGTCTGCGAGGACCTCGCGTCGTACGCCCTCGAGCCGTCGAGGCGGGCGTGTACGCGGGCCTTACTCGAGACCGAGGGCTACCGGCTTCACCGCGTCGAGTCGCTCCCCTACGGGCTGGTGCTCCTCGAAATCGACGGCGACCACCGGGTCGTACTGTTCGTCTACGGCGATGAGAACGACGTTCTCGGGACGATCCACAACGACACGCCCGAGGCCGTCGCCTGGGCTGAGTCGGTGTACGAGCGCTACCGGGCGGACGCCGAGACGCTGTCGGCCGATCGCCTCGAGTAGTTCCAGCCCGTCTCAGTACAGCAGCTGTTCGAACTGGTGGCGCCGGCGCTCGAGATCGACCGCCGGTTCGACGGTCGGCTCAGCGAGCAACCGGTCGAGGGCGAGCAGCGGATCGGCCCCGGCGCGTTCGGTCTCCTCGAGGAGCGCCGCGATCGCGGCCCTGTTCGTCGCCAGCGAGGAACTCAGACCGATCGCGAGCGCGAGCGGTATCGCGCGGTTCGGCCGGGTCGGGAAGGCGTCGCCGAGTCGGTCGAACTCGGGGTCGGATTTCGGCTCTCCGGCAGCGGGTGCCCCCTCGAGTTCGTCGTCTCCGGGGACGTCGACGACGAGACAGCGCGGACAGATCGTCGCCACCGACGCACCGTCGGGTGCGTACTCGCGGTATCGCTCGGGAACGGGAAAAACGACTCGCACCTCGCCACAGGCCGGACAGGACATCCCTCAGTCGCCGCCGGGGAGGCCGCCGGCGGTCGCCTGCTCGAGTTCGTCGCCGGAGACGACGTCCTCGTCGACCTGGCGGGCCTCCTTCTCCTCCTGTTCTTTCTTCTCTTTGATCTTCTTCAGCCGGAAGATCTCCTCGCGCTCCTGTTCCTCGAGTTTCTGCTCGATGTACTCTTTGTTCTCGTAGAGGTCGGGCAGGAGTTTGAACTCGAGGGCGTTCACCCGGCGCTTGGTCGTCTCGATCTCCCGGAGCATCTTCTTCATCGCCGTCTCGACCTCGGCGGCGAGGATGATGCTCTCGAGGAGGTCCTCGTAGGCCTCGGCGGCCTCGTCGATGCGCGCGGAGGTGCCCATGATCCCGTAGCCGCGCTGACCGAGGCTCTTCGAGACTCTCGAGGACTCGATCTGCGGGACGACGACCCCCATGATGTTCTTCGATTCGGTGGTGATCTCGGGGTGTTCCTGCAGGGCTGCGGCCGCGCCCCGAACCGCCACGTCCCCCTCCATCGCCCGGGCCATGTTGATCTTCTTCTGGGCGTCCTCGTAGTCCTCGGAGAGCTCTCCACGGACGTCCTGGGCCTTATCGAGGATGTCCATGAACTCCATGATCAGCCCGTCGCGTTTCTTCTCTAAGGTGCCGTGGCCCCGCTCGGAGAGGTCGATGCGATCTTCGATCTGCATCAACTCCTTGCGGGTCGGTTTGACGTCCTTGGCCATGTTGAGCGGGTGTAGCGCCCCCAGTCGGATAACTGTTTACAGTTCGCCCTCGCGAGAGAACGGACGCCGCCGCACGACAGCGCCCCGCTCCGCCGAGTCGCCGTCGGCGCGTTCGAGCGGGCTCGAGTAAGTCCGCGACAGCGACTACCCGAGAAAGAGATCTACCATGTCGCTGGTCGAGCCACCCTTGTACAGCTCCGCGTAGCCGCAGTTCGTACAGGAGACGACGCGAAACCGCCGGTTCTGGATGTCGAAGAACTTCGACATTCCCGTCCCCGTCGTCGCGATGTCGTCGACTTCGGTCTCCGTGTGCCCGCACTTCGGACAGCCCTCGTCGGTGTCCGCGTGGTCGCCGGTCATATGAACCGAACGACCTGTCAGTAGCAAGTATTTTGTGTTCTACATCCGAGTGTCGAACCGAACTCGTGATCTGCAATGCCTGAGGCCGTTCTCGCGTTCGGCTTCCTGCTGGTCGGTGTCGGGGTCATGCTCGGACTCTACCTCGTAATCAGCGCGGAGACGTCGAACCCGACGGTTCTCGACCGAGAGGCCGCCGAGCGCGAGGCGAAGGTCCGCGGCGGGCACGCCGAAGAAACGGACCCCGATCGACCGGATCGGTAGCGCCGTCGCTCGAGCGACGCGAGAAAAAACCGCAAAACCCGTGATTCAGTCGGCCTGAACGGTCTCGGCTTCGGTCTCGCGGTAGTGCTCCTCGATGAGGTCCTCGTCGATCCGGTTGAGTTCCTCCTTCGGAAGGTCCGACAGCAGGTCCCAGCCGAGTTCGATCGTCTCGTCGATCGAGCGGTTGGTGTCGTACCCCTGCTGGACGAACTCCGCCTCGAAGCGGTCGGCGAAGTCGAGGTACTTGTTGTCCCGCTCGGAGAGCGCCTCGCGGCCGACGATGTTCACGAGGTCGCGCAGGTCCTCACCCTCCGCGTACGCCGCGTACATCTGGTCGGAGACGTCGGCGTGGTCGCCGCGGGTGAGCCCCTCGCCGATCCCGTCGTCCATCAGCCGCGACAGGCTCGGCAACACGTTGATCGGCGGCTCGATACCCTGGGAGTGGATGTCTCGGTCGACGTAGATCTGGCCCTCCGTGATGTACCCCGTCAGGTCGGGGATCGGGTGGGTGTCGTCGTCGCCGGGCATCGTGAGGATCGGAATCTGGGTGACCGATCCCTCGCGGCCCTGGATCCGGCCTGCGCGCTCGTAGAGCTGGGCCAGGTCGGTGTACATGTATCCCGGATAGCCACGTCGACCGGGCACCTCCTCGCGGGCGGCACCGATCTCACGCAGCGCCTCACAGTAGTTCGTGATGTCCGTGAGGATGACCAGCACGTGGTAGCCCTTGTCGAAGGCGAGATACTCCGCCGTGGTGAGCGCGAGTCGTGGCGTGACCGTTCGCTCGACTGCGGGGTCGTCCGCGAGGTTCATGAAGACGACCGAGCGCTCGAGTGCGCCCGTGCGCTCGAAGTCCTGCATGAACTCGTTGGCCTCCTCCTGGGTGATCCCCATCGCGCCGAAGATCACTGCGAACTCCGAACCCTCCTCGCCGCCCTCTTCTTCCTCCGGCACGGTCGCCTGGCGGGCGATCTGGAGCGCGAGGTCGTTGTGCGGAAGCCCGGAGC
Organism: Natrononativus amylolyticus; assembly: GCF_024362525.1. GTDB lineage: Archaea > Halobacteriota > Halobacteria > Halobacteriales > Natrialbaceae > Natrononativus > Natrononativus amylolyticus. Next base: position 2,625,559 of record NZ_CP101458.1, on the reverse strand, counting down.
CGGAGAAGATCGGCAGCTTCTGGCCCCGGACGAGGGTGTTCATTCCGTCGATCGAGCTCACGCCCGTCTGGATGAACTCCTCGGGGTACTCACGCGAGTAGGGGTTGATCGCCGCGCCGACGATGTCGCGGCGTTCGTCGGGAACGATCTCCGGTCCGCCGTCGATCGGGTTCCCGGAGCCGTCCATCACGCGACCGAGGAGGTCCTCGGTGACGGGCATCTTCATCGTCTCGCCCAGGAACCGAACCGAGGCGTTGCGGTCGATACCGCCCGTTCCCTCGAACACCTGGATGGAGACGAGCCCCTCGCTCGATTCCAGTACCTGTCCGCGCAGCGTCTCGCCCTCCGGCGTCTCGATCTCGACGATCTCGTCGTAGCCGACCGGTTCGTCGACCTCGGCGAACACCAGCGGACCGCTGATCTCCGTGATTGTTTGATACTCTTTCATGGTTAGTACAGCTCCCTGAGCTGGGACTCGAGGTCGTCTTCGAGCTCCTCGATGAACTCGTCCCACTCCTCTGCGGTGCCCATCCGGTTGAGCCGGGGGGCGGCCTCGATCTGGATGATCTCTTCGACCGGGACGCCGGCCTCGAGTGCGGCGAAGGCCTCGTCGTTGAACGTCCTGATCGCCTGGAGCATCCGGTAGGTCTTCTCCGGCGGGCAGAACGTGTCCACGTCGTGGAAGGCGTTCTGCTGGAGCCACGCCTCACGGAGGTAGCGAGCGACCTCTAAGGTCAGCTGCTGGTCCTCCGGCAGCGCGTCCTTGCCGACGAGCTGGACGATCTCCTGGAGTTCGCCCTCCTCGTCGAGCACGTCGACGCCCCACTGGCGGATCTCCGGGTAGTCTTCGGCGACGTTCTCGCGGAACCAGGGATCGAGCTGCTGGCGGTACAGCGAGTACGACTCGTTCCAGTTGATCGACGGGAAGTGGCGGCGCTCGGCTAAGTCCGCGTCGAGCGCCCAGAACGTCTTGACGATACGCAGGGTGTTCTGGGTGACCGGCTCGGAGAAGTCGCCGCCCGGCGGCGAGACCGCGCCGATGACCGACACCGATCCCTCGGTGCCGTTGATGTTCTCGAACAGGCCGGCGCGCTCGTAGAACTCCGACAGCGCCGCGGAGAGGTAGGCGGGGTAACCCTCCTCGCCGGGCATCTCCTCGAGTCGACTCGAAATCTCACGCATGGCCTCTGCCCACCGCGAGGTGGAGTCGGCCATCAGCGCCACGTCGTACCCCATGTCGCGGAAGTACTCCGCGATGGTGACCCCCGTGTAGATGCAGGACTCACGCGCTGCGACGGGCATGTTCGAGGTGTTCGCGATGAGGCACGTCCGGGACATGAGGGGTTTCCCCGTCTTGGGGTCCTCGAGTTCCGGGAAGTCCTCGATCACTTCGGTCATCTCGTTGCCCCGCTCGCCGCAGCCGACGTAGACGACGATGTCCGCGTCGGACCACTTCGCGAGCTGGTGCTGGGTTACGGTCTTCCCGGAGCCGAAGGGGCCGGGAATCGCCGCAGTCCCACCTTTCGCGATGGGGAACAGGCCGTCCTGGATGCGCTGTCCGGAGACGAGCGGCACCGTCGGCGTCTGCTTCTCGCTGGCCGGCCGCGCGCGGCGGACGGGCCACTCCTGGTGCATCGTGATCTCCTCGCCGGAGTCGAGTTCCGCGACGGGCTCTTCGACGGTGAAGCTCCCGGCCTCGATCGAGGAAATCTCGCCGCCCTCGGAGTTCGGCGGCACCATCACCCTGTGGGTGATGCTCTCGGTTTCCGGAACCTCGCCGATGACGTCACCGGCTTCGACGGCGTCGCCCTCGGAGACGGTGGGGGTGAACTCCCACTGCTTCTCGAGGTCGATCCCCGGCGCGTCGACACCGCGGTCCAAGAACGCCGAGCCCATCTTCTTCTCGAGTTCGTCGAGCGGGCGCTGGACGCCGTCGTAGATGGAGTCGAGCATTCCGGGACCGAGGTCGACGCTGAGGGGTTCGCCCGTGTTCTCGACGGGTTCGCCCGGGCCGACGCCGGAGGTCTCCTCGTACACCTGAATCGTGGTCAGGTTCCCTTCGATTTCGATGACCTCGCCCATCAGCCCTTCGTCGCCGACGTAGACGACGTCGTTCATCCGGGCGTCGAGGTCCGCGGCGGTCACGACCGGACCGCTCACGCTGTTGATGATGCCGTCTTCTCTGACGGCTTCTGTGTTGTCTGCCTGACTCATGTTACTCTTGGTCCTCTTCCATCAGGTCGATTCCGATGGCGCGTTTGATCTGTTCGCGTAGACCGCCGCCACCCGTGCCGCTGCCGATGGTGACGACGACGGGTTCGACGCTCGTCTCGACGTCCTGTCTCACGTTCCGCGAGAGGTACTCGAGGTCGTCGTCGTGCATGACGACGATACCGACTCCCTCGTCGTCGAGTGCCTTCGTGACGGCGGCGTCTAAGTCCTCGGATTTCTCGTCGTCCGGGACGTTCTCGAATCGTCGCACACCTGCGAGCCGGAAGCCCGTCGTGAACTCGGGGCTGCCGACGACTGCGATTTCCTGGCTCCCGTCTCCGGGCTGGTTTCGATTCTGACTCATAGCACCACCAGCTCCTCTTCGATCTCGTTTTCGGTGAGGCCGACCTCCCGGCCGCGGGCGATCGCGCGGATGTTCTCGACCTCGCGCTCCTTGGCGAGGATGTACGAAAACACCGCAGACACCGAGACGGGATAGATACTCGAGAGCTTGTCGGAGTACTCGAGCAACGCGGCGTCGAGGGCGTGTTCGAACTGGATGAGGCTGTCGGCATCGCGCAGCCGGTCGAGCGCCGTCGAGAGCCGACCACCGTACCGCCGGCTGTCGGCGATGTGGGAGACGAGTTCGTCGTAGTCGTTGACCAGCAGGTTCAGCTCCGAAGCGTCGAACAGCACGCCGCCCTCGATGTAGTACTCCGCGGGGTCGAGTTCGGCGCCGCTGCGAGCGAGTCGAAGCGCGTTCCGGGCGTTCCGGAAGTCGATCTCGGCCTGCAGGAACTCGACGTACATCGCCTCCGGACCTTCACGGGGCCGTCCGAGGTCGTCGAGGAGATGCTCGTAGAACTCCCGGTCGAGCGCGTTCTCGAGGGGGACGAGGGTGCCCGTCTCCTCGTAGACCTGGTAGGCCTCGGCCAGCGGTTCGTAGAAGATGGTCCCGTACAGCAGGTCGATCGCGTCCTCGATCTCGCTCACCTCGAGCAGCCGATCGAGGGTCGAATCCTCGAGTTCGCCCGCCCGGATGAGGTCCGTCTGGATCTCCTCGGCGGGGGTGTCGGTGTAGATCCCGCGGATGATCGTCTTGATGTTCCAGACGTCGAACTTCCGGAGGTAGCGGGCGATCAAGTCGTAGATCCGACCCTGGGACCACTCGAGTAAGTCGTTGAAGTGCTTTGCGAGGTTTCGGTTCAACGCGTACTCGATCAGGTCGACGCCGGAAAAGCGCGTCCCGAGCGCGTTGATCTCGCGTTCGTACTCGGTTTCCTCCATGAACCGTGCGATCTCGCTCGGCCCCATCCGGATCAGCTTCCGGTAGTCCTCGTCGGCGAACAGCGCGGCTCGGCGCGACCGAACGCGGGCGTTCACGTATTCCGGATTCGAGGCTTCAGCGCTCACGCGAACCACCCCCGGTTCGCGTGTGCAGGGAGTGGGCGAGCCGTACGAGTGGGAACGACCGTGCTCATTGCTCGAAGAGCCGACCGCTGATCTCCCGGAGGTTGTCCTCCCAGACGTCCTCGAGGATCGAGTCGAACGTGTTGTTGACACGGACTCGCGACCCCTCGCTCTCGACGACGACGCCGCCGAGACAGTCGTACTCGCCGGCGTACTCGTAGCCGTTGTACTCCGTGAGGATCGCCGTCAGCAGGTCGGCGTCGCTGGCACGACCGTAGACGTGGACCTCGTCACCGGTATCGAACTCGACGCTCGCGGCGTCGAGCAGCTCGCGGGTGAGCTCCTCGCGGGTGTCGCCCTCGAGGCCGGCGATCTCGGCTTCGACTCCGTCACGGACCTCGCCGAGGACGTCCCGGCGCGCCTCCAGGCGCTTCTGTTTCGCCTCCAGTTTCGCACTGGAGAGTCGCTGTTCGCGCAGCTGCTCGATCTCGCGTTCGACCTCGCGCTCTGCGGACTCGAGGATCTCGTCTGCGTCCTCTTCGGCCGCCGCCTCGATCTCCTCGGCGCGGGTCTCCCCCTCGGCGCGTATCTCCTCCGCACGCGCGTGGGCCTCTTCTCTAATGTCCTCGACGACTGTGTCCAAACTCATTGGTGAAAGAAAGGAGCGCTAAGGCATCAGGAAGATGACGACGATCGCGAAAATGACGAGTGTTTCGGGCAACACCGTCATAACGATCCCTGGAACGAACATGTCGTCATCTTCTGCGATAGCGCCAACGGCGGCGGCACCGATACCTCGCTCGGCGTATCCTGCAGCGAGTGCAGCGAGACCGACGCCGAGTGCAGCAGCCCCGTGGTCGGTCAGGAAGGGCGATTCGTTCACGTCTTGCAGTACGATGTCGGCGAGTTCAGCTTCAGGTCCAATCATTGGTGTCTAATACTCACTGTGAGTTCGATTGCTCCGAACAGCCGTATCTGTCTCTGCGCTCCCCATAAAACTCTCGAAACGATTCGACATAGCTACACTGTATCACCGGATATCGAGAGCGTTTTGGTTTGTGAACACACACCACGATAGGTCTCACCGCTGTCGAATCCTTCGTGTGATTCCGCCCTGCTCCGCTCGAGGAAAAAACAGCCGTCGCCGCTCAGTCGGCCTGAGGCTGTGCGGACCGGTCGGCGTCGGCGTTCCGGCCGTGGCCGAACGGCTCGTACTCCTCGCCGCCGCCCTCGTAGAACTTCTGGAAGAACTCCACGTACTCGAGACGGAGCATCTGGATACCCGCCGCGGTAATCCCCAGCAGGAGGACCAGAATGTGCCCGAAGACGAACACGAGGACTGCACCGATGAGCGCGAGGATCGTCACGCCGATGAAGTCGGCGTTGAGGCCGATCCAGACGAGGCCCTCGAAGGCGACTTCCGTGCCGCCGTCACCTTCGGCGACCGAACTCGGCGCCTCGAACAGCGCGAACGAGGTGTAGCCGTCCTCGGTGTACTCGTAGGCGCCGAAGACCAGCAGGTTCACGGCGAACGCCATCCCACCCTTCGCGAGCAGGACGGCGACCATCCGCAGGTACGAGAGGACGTGTCCGAACGCCCACGCGGGCACCTCGAAGACGCCCGCGATCCCCTCGCCGACGCCGACCATCACGGCACCGACGATGAACGCAGCGAGTCCGATGACGCCGACGATTTCAGGCAATCCAACGAACCCGAGGAACGAGTTCAGGACCGCCTCATCGGTCGTTCCGACGAGGAAGTCTGGCTTCGTCTCGGAGAACGCGAGATCATCCGGAAGGAAGCCGATACCGTGGTCGAAGCTCCCCGCGTCTTCGTGAGCGAAGAACCAGATGAACAGGCCGTTCATCGCGAGGATCCACGAGAGTCGTTCGTAGACCGCAGTCTTGACGCCGTGACTGAGCTCGTTGATGAAGCCCATGATCAGGCCGATGTTCAGGTGGATCAGTCCAAAGATCAAACTCAGGATGATCCAGAGCATCGCCCACTCCGTCGCCTGCAGGCCCTTGTCGAGACTCGCCACGAACAGGTAGTCCTGCATCGGGCCGTGGATTCCTTCGGGAACGAAGTACTCCATGTGGACGCCGAAGATGTCGTCGTACAGCCAGCCGAACAGTATCGTGAACGCGCCGGCCCAGATACCGATCGTACCCAGCGCCTTTCCTGCATCCGAGTCGAAGAGCTTCCAGCAGCCCCAGCCCATCAGCATGTAGAGGATCCCGTAGCCGATGTCCCCGATCATGAACCCGAACGCGAACGGGTAGGTCAGGAACACCAGCAGCGTGGGATCGAGTTCGCTGTACTTGGGCTGGCTCACCATCTTCACCAGCAACTCGAACGGCTTCGCCGGCGTGATGTTGTTGAGGATCACCGGCGGCTGGTCGTCCATCGTCACGGCGCCGCTGCCGTGGCCGCCCGTCTGCTTCGTCCCGCCGTCGGTCGCGGCCTTCTGGGCCGGCTGGGCGGTCGCCTCGGACTCCTCGTCCTCGCCGTCGCCGCCGCTGCCGGTGTGGGCCTCCGCGCCGTGTTCGTGCTCCTCGTAGTCGGCGACCTCGAGCTGTTCGATCTCGACGCTCTCGCCGACGGCGTCTCTGAGCGCGGCGACGAACTCGTCGTAGGTCTCGGCGGGGATCCACCCCTCCGCGACGAACGCGCGATCGGTCGTCGCGAACTGCAGGGGCGCCTCCGCGCGCTGGACGTCGATCGTCAGCTCCTCCTCGAGTCGGAGCAGGAAGGCGCCCTCCTCGCGGCGGATCTCCTCGAGTTCGGCGTCGATCTCCTCGAGCGACGTCTCGAGGCGGCGCTTCTCGCCCTCGAGTTCCGCGACGTACGTCTCGGGGGCCTCGGCGGTCTCCGGGACGGGGTGGCGCGTGAACTCGATACCGACGAGCGCGTCGTCGATGATGCCCTCGGGGCTTCCCTCGGCGGGTGCGGCGACGATCGCGATCACGCCGTCGCCGGTGAACGTCTCGTAGGCGCGGACCTCCGCGGCCTCCTCGAGGGCGGCCTCGACGGCGGCCCGCGAGCCCTCGCCGACGACCACGTCGACGGTCTCGTACCCCGACAGCAGGTCGAGGTCGACCCCGAGCGCGGCGAACGGCGCGACGCGGTCGATCCGCTCGTCGACCTGCCGCAGGTCTTCGCGGATCTCGCTGCGGCGGTCGTCGAGTTCGTTGACCCGCGTTCGGGTCCGCTCGAGCCGGCGCTCCCAGTCGTTCTCGAGGCCGCCGAACTCCGTCTCGTCGGCCTCGATTCCGAGCGTACTCTCGAGTGCGCGAACCGTCACCAGCTTCTCGGACGCCTCGTCGGCGCCCGCGATCGGGTTACCGTTGTCGAACCCCTCCCAGGAGCCGTCGTAATCGGAGAGGTGGACGAGGTTGAGCCGGTGGACAGTCTCGATGACCGTGGGCATGACGCCCCGGGAGCCGGTCACCGAGACCTTGCTCATCCGCTCAGGTCTGAGCATACACGTCCTCCTGGAACAGGTCGACGACGTACTCGGTGACGTCGTCGACCCGGCGTTCGGCGCGCTCGGCGAGCGCCTCGCGCTCCTGTTCGCCTTCGCGGAGGACGCGCTCGCACTCTGCGTCGATCTCCTCGCGCGCCGCCTCGAGGCGACGCTCCTTGAGATCCCGCGCCTCTTGTTCCGCGTCCGTGCGGATCTCCTCGGCACGTTCCCGGGCCTCGGCTATCCGCTCGTCGCGGTCGTTTGCTGCCTGTGCGACGATCTCGTCGGCTTCCTCCTCTGCCGACTGTATTCGTTCGAGAACCTCTGGCCTCGGCATACTCTAAGCAGGCGACGTTTGCCTGAGCGCGTATAAGGTAGTTGCGAAAGTGACTCGAACGCGGCGCCCGCTCGAGACGGCGTACCACGCCGTCGCGCGCCAGAACAGTAGACATATTGCGCCCGGTGAACAAGCACCGGCCAATGGGTATTCTCGAGAACAAGGCCCGCGCTCGGCTGTTCTACAAGTACCTCTCGCGGGTGTACGACCGGATCAATCCGTTCATCTGGAACGAGGAGATGCGCGCGGAGGCGCTCTCGCTGCTCGAGTTCCCCGAGGACGCGATGGTGCTCGACGTCGGCTGTGGCACCGGCTTCGGCACCGAGGGACTACTCGAGCACGTCGACACCGTCTATGCGCTCGACCAGAGCGAACACCAGCTCGAGAAGGCCTACGCGAAACTCGGCAGGACCGGCGGTCCGGTCCACTTCCACCGGGGCGACGCCGAGCGACTCCCCTTCGCGACGAACAGTTTCGATATCGTCTGGTCGTCGGGATCGATCGAGTACTGGCCGGACCCCGTCAGAACGCTCCGGGAGTTCCGTCGCGTCCTCGAACCGGGCGGACAGGTGCTCGTCGTCGGGCCGAACTCCCCCGACAACGTCGTCGCCCGGACGCTCGCGGACGCCATGATGCTCTTTTACGACGAGTACGAGGCCGACCGGATGTTCAAGGAGGCGGGCTTCGAGGACGTCAAACACAAGTTCATGGGGCCGTCCTACGAGCCAGAGGTCGCGATCACGACCATCGGGCGGGTGCCCGAGTAGCCGTTTCCCGCGCTCGATCGCACCTTACGCTGCCGTCGCCTCGAGGTCCGCGACCACGCGTCCGTTGACTGCCAGCGTGACGGCGACCTCGTCACCCGGTTCGATCCGCGGCTCGTTCGTCTCCGCGACTCGCAGGCTCGAGCGCTCTCCCTGCTCCCACGTCGTCTCGGATCGCTCGTTGAGCGGCCCGCTCGGCGAGCCCCGAAAGCCGCTCGCGCCGACGAACGGAACCGGCGGCTGGTGAGTCAACGGTTCGCCGTTCACCTCGACGACCATCGCGAGCTCGTCGACATCGATCGCCTCGCCGCGGCGGTGCTCGAGCGTGATCCGCGAGTCCTCGCCGTCGACGCTCAGCTCGAAGGTGGCGATCGGCGCGGGGTCTGCTGGCGAGACGGCACCCAGAACCACGGCGAGGGTTCCGGCCAGCACCACGCCGATCGCCACGAGCACCACGGCGGCGACGACGGGTGCGATGGCTCGGCCGCGGTCGTGCGCTCGCTCGAACCGCCGATTCACGCACCGCTCTCGCCTCGTCCTCGTACTTAAAAGACGGCCTCCGCTACTCGACGGTCGCGTTCACCGTTCGACCGTCGGCGTCGACGTCGATCTCGTAGCTTTCGGCCGCGGGGATCACCCACAGCGAGCCGCCGGGGCCGGTCTCGCCCATCTCGTGGCCGTCCACCGAGACCGTCGCGTCGACCGGTTCGCCGGAGCCGTCCTCGGTCACCGTGACCTCGACGGGGCCGTTCGCCGGAGTCTCGTTGATCGAGAGCTCGAGACCGTCGTCGATCCACGTCTCCTCGACGGGTTCCGACGGCAGCTCCGCCAGCCGGAGGTGGTGTCGCTCCTGGTAGACCTCCGTCGTTCCGCCGTCGAGGTAGAGCCTGAGGTCACCCTGCGTGTGGGCGACCTGAATGTGATACAGCTGTGCCGGCGCGGACATCCCCGCCGTCGTCGAGGACGGCCGGTCGAACACCCACGGGTAGTGCTCGGCGGCGCGGTCGTGGGCGCCGGAGATGCTCCCCTCGAACTGATCCGTCGCCGACGTGTTGCGGTTGTCGAACCGCGTCGTCTCGCTCGTGTAGCGCTCGCCGTCGATCATCGAAAGGCTGTAGCCCGTCTCGGCGGTCCGGTGGACGATCACGGGCGATCCGCGCCGGTCGTCGCCGCGTATCGCCGCCTCGAGGCGCTCGCGGACGGGCGTCCGGTAGGTGTCGAGGACGGCCTGCTCGCCCTGTGTCGAAATCGAGACGCCCGAGACGGTGGTGGAGGCGGCCTCGAGGTCGTCGAACGCACTCGAGAGCTGTTCGGCTTCGGCGTAGTTCGCGAACAGCGTCTGCATCAGCTCCGCATCCGAGACGTTCCCCGCGGCGTGGCCCTCGACCGCCGCCTGCTCGCGCTGTTCGAGTGCCTCGAGGCGCTCGGCCAGGCGGTCGTGGGTCGTCTCGAGCAGTTCACGCTGCTCGTCGGCGGTGGCGTCCTCGAGGCCCGCCTCGAGGGCGTACAGCTCCCGATCCGTTCGCAACGCGTCGTCGGTCGACGCGAGGGTCGCTCCGAGGTCCGGACCGGTGTTTCTGTACTCGGCTCGGACCTCGCCCTCGAGCGCGAGGCGGTTCGGCGTTTCTTCTGCATCGACCGGCGCGGACTGACTGCGGACGTCGCCCGCGGGTTCCGACGCGACGACGGTCATCGCCGGGAGCGAAATGCACAGAAGTAACGCGAAGAGGACGGGTGCCGCGTTCTTCATTACATCCAGCATCTGACCTCCAAGTACAAAAACTGGTCGGCCTGTGTTACAGTCGTTTTCTGCGGGCCTGACACTCTTTTAGAGCGTTTATAGACTACTGTAACGTTTTATTTTCGGATGGAAAGGGTTTTTTCCCTCCAGTGTCCACCCGTTGATACGCATGCGGTTTTCCACCGCTCTTACGCTCGCCCTTACCGCCCTCCTCGTGACATCTTCCTTCGGGGTCGTAGCCGCGGCGCCGCCGGCATCGACCGACACCGACGACCGCGTCTCCGCGCAGTTCGCCGTCGGCGCCGACGGCTCGCTTTCGGACGCCGAGCCGCGTCAGGTCATCCGCATCAGTATCGACGGCGACGGCAACGCCCAGTGGGCGATCGAGAGCCGGTTCCTCCTCGAGGACCAGGACGACGTCGACGCGTTCTCGGCGTACGCCGACGCCGTCGCAGCCGGCGATCGGGACGTCGAGTACGATCTCGCGGCGTTCGAGCGCGCCCTGGCCGACGCCGAAGCGAAAACAGATCGGGGGATGAACATCACGAACGACGGCTGGGACGAGCCGCGGATCGAACGCGACAACGGAAGCGAGGTGCCGGCGGAGATCGACGCCGAGGAGGTCGCCGACAACGAGTCCGAAACGGGCGTCGGCGTCGTTTCGTACTCCTTCACGTGGACGAACTTCGCCGAGGTCGACGGCAGCCAGATACACGTCGGCGATGCGTTCCAGACCGAGAACGGCCCCTGGTTTCCCGGACTGACCGCCGGCCAGCAGCTCATCATCGAGTCGCCGCCGAACTACGGCTTCGATAGCTTTCCGCCCGTGAGCACGACCGACGACGGCTCGCTCGTCTGGAACGGCCCCCACGAGTTCTCCGAGAACGAACTCGAGATCGTCTACCTCCGCGGTGCGAACGAGGGACCGCCGGAGCCGCCGAACGACGACGACGGGTTCCTCAGTTCCCAGGTCGCGACCATCGGCGGACTCGGTCTGCTCGTCGTCCTCGTCGCCGCCGTCGTGCTCCTGCGACGAACGCCGATACTGGACGACGAGTCGGAGTCGACGGCGGCCGAGCGGGACGACCCACCGGAAGCGAGCCAACCGGCGGATCCGATCGACGACGAACCGTCGGCCAGCGCCGCCGACTCTGCGACGACGGTCGCCTTCGAAGAGCCCGACGACGAGGTCGACCTCGATCTCCTGAGCGACGAGGAACGCGTCACCCGCCTGCTCCGCGAGAACGGCGGCAGGATGAAGCAGGCCTCGATCGTCAAGGAGACGGGCTGGTCGAACGCGAAGGTCTCGCAACTGCTCTCGAAGATGGACGACGACGGCGAGATCGAGAAGCTCCGCATCGGCCGGGAGAATCTCATCACGCTTCCCGACGCCGATCCGACCGAGATCGAGTAGCCTCCGTCTCGGTCTCACCCGCCGGTCGTCCACCACCGCGTCGCGACCGTTTTTCTCGCCGGACTCGTCTCGACCCTCGAGAAACGCCCGCGAACCCGCCCGTTCTCCGGTCGCCTACGCCAGCGGCGTCCGCTCGACGACCTGACCGTCGTAGGTCGGATACTGTTCGACGATCTCGCCGTCCTCGAGGTCGCCCTCCTCGATCATTTCCTCGAGGAGCCACCAGGCGACCTCGACGTGGTTCGCCTTGACGGTGTAGAACTCCTCGGGAACGCCGAGGGTCTCGAACGTCGTCGGATCGGCGTACGTCTTGCCGTAGACGAGGGTGCCGTCGTCGGTGACGTCGTCGAACTCCCGGCGGACGTTGCGCGCGATCCGTTTGAGCCGGCGGCGGTGCTGGGCGGCGTCTTTGAACACGGAGGTACAGAAGTAGACTCTGGGGTGGTCGCCCATCACTTCGAGGATGCCGTCGCGGTCGTTGTCGACGGCGCTCATGTGGCCCTCCTTGAGTTCGAACCCCTCCGCTTGCATCCGGCGGTAGTTCCCCTGGGACATCTCGAACTCGTTGACGTTACAGAAGTCGGCTGCGCCCTCGTCGAGGAACTCGAGGAACTCCTCTTCGGCGCGGATGCCGGGGATCTCGAACGCCGGCGTCAGTCCTTCCTCGCGGGCGACGTACAGGATCTCCTCCCACTCGGTGCCGTGCATCTCGCCCCACAGTTCGAGGGGCGGGTGGAAGCGAATCTCGTCTAAGCCGGCCTCCGAGAGCCGGCGCATGTTCTCGCGGCCGCCCGTAATGCCGGTGTAGAGGTGGGTGTGGTGTTCGGCACCGAACTCGTCTTTCAGAAGCTCGAGGTAGTGACAGGTTCGCTCGAGCGCCTCCTGGGGTTCGCCGCCCGTGATCGACGTTCCGAGGGCGTCCATCCGGTGGGCCTCCTCGAGGACGTCCGCGTCGGACTCGACCCGCCGTTCGTTGGCGTAGACGTCGGTGACGTTCTTGCGGTTCTCGCCAAGCGGGCAGTAGAAGCAGTCGCGCTGGTCGCAGTAGCCGTAGACGAACAGCACCATCTTGCCGCCTTTCGCACACTGCTCACAGCCCTTCGAGATCATTCAGTACACCCGGTTATCGGTCAGCGCCCAAAAACTGCACGAATCCGCCCGTGACTCTCACTGCGGCGACCGACCCGTTCTCGGGCCCTCTGGGGATCGACTGACTATTTAATTATACTGTCCGAAAGAGTTACCCCTCCGTATCGCCACTCGAGGGTGATGACCTACAGCCGTCGACAGCTGCTCGCCGCGGGCTCCGTGACGCTGGCGGGAGCCCTTTCGGGCTGTCTCGACGCCGTCGCCGCCGGCTCCGTCGAGTTCGCCTCGACGCCGGCGCGGGTTTCGGCCGACGCACTCGAGTCGAGCGGGTTCTCTGAGGACCGCATCGACGAGGAGGTGGTCGTCGAGTCGGTCTCCGCGCTCGGGGTGAGCCGCGAGGTTCGCGTCACGAACTGGGTCAGCGAGTACACCCGGTCGCTCTCGCTTCTGGGGACGACCGTCGCCGACCTCGCCGTCTTCGCCGCGATCACGACCCCGCAGGTGCGCGTCCTCGGCAGGGAGTTCAACTACGTCTCGGAGTTCTCGAGCGCCGACCTCGCCGCCGAGATCCAGCACCGGTACGACGACGTCCGAAACGTCGAGCAGGAGGACGAGTACTCGCTGTCGATCCTCGATTCGGAGGCGACGGTCGGCCGCTTTCGCGCCGACGCCGAGTTCCTCTCGACGGGCCAGACGCTCGAGGTCGACCTCCACGTCACCGACCCGATCGAACACGACGAGGAGTACGTCGCCTGCATCGGCGTCTACCCGCGACGGGTCTCCGGCGGCGACGACCGAATCGCGACCCTGATGGAAGGCGTCGCGTTCGACGAGTGAGCGGTCACTCGAGGGCCGCCGCCTCGAGCACCGGGGCCGTCTCGAGCACCGTCGCGAACTCCCCGTGGAGGTGCGCCAGCGCGAGGTCGTGGCTCGTCTCGGCGTCGTAGCGGGTGCCGTCGGGGCCCTCCCGGTCGAACGTCGCCGTCGCGTCGCCCACGAGTACCACCTCGAAGCCGCGGTTCTCGGCCATTCGCGTCGTCGTCGAGACGCAGTGGTCGGTCGTGAACCCGCAGAGAACCAGCGTCTTCGCCCCGCGGTCGTGGAGCCACGACTCGAGGTTCGTGCCGACGAACGCGCCGTTTACCTCCTTCTCGACCACGCGCTCGCCCGCTTCGGGTTCGGCCTCGGGTTTGAACGCGTTGCCGGGGGCGTCGGGTCGCAGCGGGGAGTCCGGTTCGGTCGAACGGTGTTTCACGTGGACGACCGGCCTCCCCGTTTCGCGCCAGGTCGCCAGCAGGTCGGCGATCCGCGCTTCGGCGCCGGGGTTGTTGCGCTCGCCCCAGACGGGATCGTCGAAGCCGGTCTGGACGTCGATAGGCACCAGCGCGGCGGTTTCCGAGAGTGACTCCGCCGGCGCGGGATCGGGGTTCATACGTACACCTGCGCCTCGAGAGCGTTGAACGCTTCGTCCCGCCTCGATACTCCGCCCTCCCAGAAAAGGCATATACCGCGGTGACTAACGTTCTGGCGATGCTGCTGGTCCTCTGTGTCGATCTCGACGACGACCTCGGCCGCAAGACCGGCTTCTCGACGCCGGTGATCGGCCGCGCTCCCGTCGAGGAGGCCGCCGTCGCGCTCGCGACCGCCGACCCCGAGGACAGCGACGTGAACGTCATCTTCCAGGGGCTGCACGTCTACGACGACCTGGCGAGTCGGGGCGAGAGCGTCGAGGTCGCGGTCGTCACCGGTAACGAAGAGGGTGAGGTTCAGGCGAACCGTGAGGTCGGCGACGAGGTCGACACCGTCCTGGCGAGTCTCTCGACCGGCGAGGACGTCACCGCGCTGGTGATCACCGACGGCGCACAGGACGAGTCCGTCGTGCCGATTATTCGCTCGCGGGTCCCCATCGACGGCGTCCGGCGGGTCGTCGTCCGGCAGTCCCAGAACCTGGAGTCGATGTACTACACGATCAAGCAAGTGCTCGACGACCCCGAGACGCGGGGAACGATCCTGATCCCGCTCGGAATCGTGCTGCTCATCTATCCGCTCGCCCTGATCGGCACCCTCCTCGACTATCCGGGCATTGTCATCGGCGGCACCTCGGCCCTGCTCGGACTGTATTTTATCTCGCGCGGACTGGGACTCGGCGAGCGCCTCGACGACGCCGTCGACCGCGGGCGGCGGGTGCTGTACGCCGGTCGGACGACGCTGCTCGCGTACGTCGTCGCCGCCGCGCTGCTCGTCCTCGGCGGCGTCAGCGGGATCAACGAACTCGAGGCGCTCCAGGCGTCGACGACCGGCGACGTCGGCATCCCGATGGTGCTCGCCGCGCTCGTCTACGGCTCGATCCAGTGGTTCGCCGCCGCCGGCGTCACCACCAGCCTGGGACAGATCACCGACGAGTACATCGCGGGCAGCCTCGAGTGGCGCTACCTCAACGCGCCGTTCTACGTGATCGCCATCGCGGTCGTCCTCCACGCCGTCAGCGCCTTCTTCTTAGACGAGGTCGGCATCGCCTACCTCGCGACCGCGCTGACGGCGGGAACGCTGCTCGGTATCGCGAGCACGCTCGCGTTCGCAGTTGCCGAGGACCGGTTTTCCGAGACCGGACGCCGCGCCGACAGCGCCTGAGACGGTCTGCTGTACCGGTTTACCGGCGCAACCGCGAACCGTCTTGCGGCTGCCCGTCAATGACGTCCAGTAGTCCGTATGAGACCGCGCGTCAGGTTTCGCGCTCGACGACGAACTCCGCGAGCTCGAGCAGGTAGTCTCGCGCGTCGGTGTCGGTGACGTCGACGGTCTCGAGGGCGTCGATCGCGTGGTCGGCTTCCTCCCGGGCGCGTCGGTTCGCTTCCCGTGGCGTGAGATCCGTGACCTGAACGACCGAGGGGCGTTCCATCTCGGCGTCGTGGCCGGCGGGCTTGCCGAGGTCGGCGGCGTCGGCGGTCGCGTCGAGGACGTCGTCTCTGATCTGGAAGGCGACGCCGACGCGCTCGGCGTACTCCCCGAGGGCCTCGACCGTGAAGGGGTCGGAGTCGGCGGCGATCGCGCCGAGTTCGGCCGCGGCGCGGAACAGCGCGCCGGTCTTTCGCCGGGCGAGCAGCATGTACTCCGTTTCGTTCTCCGGCTGGGCTGTGAGTTCGGTCGCCTCCCCGACGCCGAGTTCGACCATCGCCTCAGCGACCACCTGCGTCGCCTTCGGGTCCGCAGAGAAGAGCGCGAACGCCTCCCCCAGCAGGCCGTCGCTCGTGACGATCGCCGGCCCGTACCCGTACTCCGCCCACGCGCTCGCCGTTCCGCGGCGCAGCTCCGAGCGGTCGATGATGTCGTCGACGACGAGCGAGGCGCTGTGGACGAGTTCGATGCCGACGCCGAAGTCAACGGCGTCCTCGGCCTTGCCGCCGACGGTTTCACACGCGAGTACCGTCACCGTCGGCCTGACGCGCTTGCCGCCCGACAGCGCGACGTGGCGGACCTCCTCGCTCAGCGTCTCGGGCTCGACGCCGTCGACGACCTCGACGAGGCGTTCCTCGAGTAGCGCCCGACGGCGCTCGAGCAGTTCCATTACCCCGGTTTGGGATGGCCCGAAAAAGTAGCTGACGATCCGCCCACCGCGGACGCAGCCTCGAGAGCCACCTCGGATTCAGTCGGATTCGGTCTGTCCGTGATCCGGCTGGAACTTCGTGAACAGCGGCCACGCCAGCCCCATCAGCACGGTAAAGAGCACGATGAACACGACCCCCGTCCCCCCGGTCGGGAGCCCGAGCCAGTGGAGCGTCGCCGTCCCACCGACGGCGAGGGCGACGACGCCGACCGCCACCAGCTGGACCTTCTCGAACCCGTGCGTCGGGTTTGCGGGGAACATTGACAGGTTTCCGGTCTGTCACGGTGGGATAAATATCTTCTCCCGTTCACCTGTGTAACTTTTCTATATCTCACAAGATACTTATCACTGCGTGACGACGGCGGTGTCATGTACGGCGACTCGAACGCCACCGGCGGCTACGGCGACGCGCAGGCGCTGCTCGTCGTCATCGTCGCGCTGGCGATCGCCGGAACCGCCGGCCTGTACGCACTCGGGTTGCGGGGGTCGCTGGTCGGCGTCTCCTTCGTCGCGCTCCTGGTCGGGCTGACCGCTCTCGCGTGGCCGCTGTTCGGACGCACCTATCCACACCGCGAGGGGGACGCCGAGACGTAGCACTCGTCGGATCGATTTTCCCGTTTCCGGCCGTTCGGTCGAATCCCGCAGGTGCGCTGCCGTCTCGTGCGAGTGCGCGGCGCTTCGATCACTGCACGCGACAGCAGCCAGCTCGAAAAAGTACCGCGTGGACCCGGGAGCGGATCGCCTACTGGAACTGTTCGATCAGCGCCGGCACCACGTCGAAGAGGTCGTCGTGGATCGCGTAGTCCGCGATGTCCATGATCGGGGCGTTGGGGTCCGTGTTGATCGCGACGATCGTATCGGAGCCTTTCATCCCGGCGACGTGCTGGACGGCCCCGGAGATCCCGATGGCGATGTAGACGTCGGGCGTGACGACCTTCCCGGACTGGCCGACCTGACGGTTCTTCGGCAGCCAGCCGGCGTCGACGATCGGTCGCGAGGACGACACCGTCGCGTCGAGGGCGTCTGCGAGCTCCTCGATCAACTCGAGGTTCTCCTCCTCATCGATGCCGCGGCCGACGCTCACGAGGACGTCGGCCTCGCTGATGTCGACGTCGCCGCCGCCGACCTCCTCGAAGCCCGTAACGGTGGAGCCGATCGCGCTCTCGTCGATCTCGGCGTCGAACGCCTCGATCGCGGCGTCACCGGTCCCCTCGGCGACGGACCACTCGGCGCCGCGGATCGTCGCGACGGCCCTCCCCTCGAGTTCGGTGGTCGTCTCGACTTTGCCGCCGTACATCTCGCGGGTGGCGATCAGCGTCTCGCCGTCGGTCTCGAGGCCGACCGCGTCGGTGACGAGGGGCAGTCCGAGCCGGTTGGCGACGGCGGGGGCGTAGTCGAGGCCGTTGACGCTGTTGGGCGCCAGCAGGTACTGCGGCGAGACGGCGTCGTGGAGCTGGGTGATCGCCTGGACGTAGACGTCGTGGTTGAACTCCTCGCCGTGGGCGACGGTGTGGACGGCGTCGACGCCGGTGCGGTTGAGCTTCTCGGCGAACTCTTCGACGGGACCGCTGATGACGGCGACGTGGAGGTCGCCGCCGGTCTCGTCGGCCAGTTCGAGGCCGGCGGTGATGATCTCGTAGCTGACGTCGCGCAGTTCGCCGCGACGGTGGTCGGCGATCGCGAGGACGTCGCTCATGGAGCCACCCCCTTCTCGCGGAGGAGTTCGGCTAACGCCGCTGCGGTCTCGTCGGCGCCGCCCTCGAAGATCGTGACGTCGGTTTCGGTTTCGGGCTCGTACATGTCGGTGAGCGTGAGGTCGCCCTCGACGGCGCTCGAGTCGACGCCGAGGTCCGCGAGGGTGAGGTAATCGAGGTCCTTTCGCTGGGCCATCCGAATCCCGCGGAGGCTGGCGTAGCGGGGCTCGTTGATCCCCGTCTGGATCGTCAACACGGCCGGCAGGGAGACGTCGGTGAGCTCCTCGACGCCGCCCTCGAGTTCGCGGTGAACCGAGGCGGTGTCGCCGTCGAGGTCGAGGTCGTTGACGACGGCGGCCCACTGGAAGCCGATGGCGTCGGCCAGCGAGACGCCGGTGGCGCCCCAGCTGTCGTCGCCGGACTGGACGCCGGTGAGGACGAGGTCGGGCTCCTCCCGGTCGACGACGGCCTGGAGGATGTCGGTTTTCGCGCCGACGTCGAGGAGGGAAACGCCCTCGAGGTCGTCGTCCCAGACGCGCAGCGCGCGATCGGCACCCTTCGCGAGCGCCTGGCGGATGGTCTGTTCGCACTCTTCGGGTCCGATGGTGACGGTGACGACCTCGTCGGCGACGCCCGCTTCCTGGAGCTGGACGGCTTCCTCGATGGCGTAGTCGTCCCACTCGTTCAAGTCGGCGCCGAGGAACCGCTCGTCGATCTCGGTGCCGTCGATCTCGAACTCGTCTTCGACGGTCGCCACCTCTTTGACCGTAACGAGAATCTTCATCAGTGTCGATTGCGGTGTCCGTGCCGTAAACGTTTTCGAAACGCCGTGCGGAGTGTGTGCGGTTGATTCGGAGCGTCGACGGGCGGACCTGTCGACTGATGTATGACCCCTCCTCGGGTCACGGAGGGTGTTTTTCTCACGAACTGCCCGATACCCGGGAGGTGTCGGATCGGGCGACGGCCGGGATCACCCGTTCTCTCCAATACGCAAGCGGTTTAACGATTCCACGGGTAGTACTCCGTATGGCCGACTGTCCACTTGCCGACGACTGCCCGAGCTTTTCAGAGCGCATCTCCGGAATGGGGTGTCAACACTACGGCGACCGCGGGGGTAAGGAGTGGTGCAATCACTACAACCAGCCGATTCAGGACCTGAAGACCCAGCCGGTCAAGCCGGGCGAGGAGGTCGTCGTCGACGTCGTCGACATGCACGAAAGCGGTGCCGGCGTCGGCCGAACCGACGACGGCTTCGTCGTAATGGTCGACGGGATCTTGCCGGAGGCCCGCGCCCGCGTCGAGATCACCCGCGTCCACAGCAACCACGCCCGCGCGGAGGAACTCGAGCGACTGCCGCTCGAGCCCGACGAGGACGACGAAAAGGGACCTGACGAGGAGGAGCCGGGACTCGAGGAGCCCGACGACGAGGAGTCGGAGCGGGCGGCTCACCGGGAACGACTTGGCAGCCGCGAGAACTTCTGGGGCTCCTGAACGGCGGACGTGGACAGTCACCCGATTCGCCCTCTCTTTTCGGTTCGCTGGTTGGACCGCAGACGCTTTGACCCCGCCGCGGTCTACGGTACAGTATGAGTGTTCGTGAGACGGGGTGGCAGCCGTGATCGCCGACGTCGACGCGCTGCTCGAGGAAATCGGGTTCGATCCCGACGCGAGCGTGTTGACGCGCCGACAGGCGCAGGTGCTGGCGCTTCGCGAACGCGACGTCTCGCAGGCGGCGATCGCCGACGAGCTGGGGACCTCGCGGGCGAACGTCTCCTCGATCGAGGGAAGCGCCCGCGACAACCTCGCGAAGGCGCGCGAGACGGTCGCTTTCGCGGACGCGCTGCGCGCCCCGGTCAGGGTTCACGTTCCGGCCGGCACCGACCTCTACGACGTCCCACAGCAGGTGTACGACGCCTGCGACGAGGCGGGGGTCAAGGTCAGTCACACCGCCCCCGATCTGATGAAGGTCGTCAGCGACGCCGCGGGCGAGGCGGTGAGCGGCCGGCAAGTGGTCGAGGCGCTCGTCGTCGGCGTCACCACCGAGGGGACGGTTCGGGTCCGTCAGTCGGAGTGATCGCGGGTCGCCGACGCGCACGCTCCGTCGCGGCTTTCGACCCCGAGTTGCCCCGGTCCGTGTTCCTTTGTACGTCGCCGCCGTCGGTACCCCCATGTCGCTTCGACTGGAGGGAAACGCAGCACTCGTCACGGCGAGCTCGAGCGGCCTCGGACTCGCCAGCGCAGTCGTTCTCGCACGCGAAGGCGCGGACGTCGCCATCTGCGGGCGCGACGAAGACCGACTCGAGACCGCCCGCGAACGCGTCGAGCGGGAGGCGGCCGACGGCGCGGCCGTGCTGGCGCGTCAGACGGACCTCACCGATCCCGACGAGGTCGCCGACCTGGTCGCGACGACCGCCGAGGCGTTCGGCGGGATCGACCACCTCGTCACGAGCGCCGGCGGGCCGCCGAGTACGACCTTTCTCGAGACGAACGAGCGCGAGTGGTACCGGGCGTACGACCTGCTCGTGATGAGCGTCGTCTGGACGGTCGAGGAGGCCTACCCGCACCTCCTCGAGAGCGAGGAGGGGACGGTCGTCTGTATCACCTCGCGGACCGTCCAGGAGGTCGTCGACGGCCTGCTCCTCTCGAACTCGGTCCGCCGCGGCGTGATCGGCCTCGTCAAGACGATCTCGCGGGAGTTCGCCCCGGAGATCAGGGCCAACGCCGTGCTGCCGGGGACGATCGAGACGCCGCGGATCGAGGAGCTCATCGAGGCGCGGATCGACCGCGGCGAGTACGACGACTACGAGGACGGCCTCGCCCACCTGGCGAGCGACATCCCGATGGAGCGCATCGGCGACCCCGAAGAGCTCGGCGAGGTCGTCGCCTTCCTCTCGAGTCCGCGCTCGAGTTTCGTCACCGGCGCCGAGGTGCCGATCGACGGCGGACTCCTGCGGAGCTAGCGAGACCGGTACTTATGCCGTCGGGCTGCCAACTCGAGCCATGGAACGGCGGCCCGCACGAGATACCCGTCCCGCGACCAGCCGCCGGCGCGACGGCTGGTACGGCTACGGGAAGCGACTCTCCACCGAGAAACACCCGGTCGGCTGCGTGCTCCACGATACCGCACGCGTCTTCGGTGACGTCTCGTTCTCGATCCTCCCGATCCTGTTCGCCGTTTACGCCACCCAGGATACCCGCCCGTTCGGGGTCGTGACGACGGGGATGGTCGCGTGGTTCACCTTCGTGGCCGTCGCGGTCGCGATCCGGGGCGGCTGGATCGCGCCGCTCCGGACGGACGTCCGCGGCTGGGTGTCGCTGAAACTCTCGCTCGTCGCGTTCCGGCTCGTGTACTACAACCTCGCGCTCGCGTGTGGGGTCTTCGGCGGGGTCGCACTCGCGACCGAGGTCGGAACGCCGCCGCTGTCGCTCGCCGTTGGGGCGACCGTCTCGACTCTCGCTGCGCTCGCCTTCCCGCGACTGGCCGAGTCGTTCTACCACCGCTTCGTCTACTGAGCCCTCTCTCGGAACGGGCTACCAGGTCTCGATCCGCCCGTCGCGGACGTCCTCGACGCAGCCCTCGCAGTCGGGGTGGTCGGCCTCGTAACACGCGGGGCGATACTGCTCGTCCAGCTTCGCCGCCCGCTGTTCGGCGTAGCGCCGGCAGACGATCTTCGCCCGACCCGCGTGGTCCGTCGGCAGACGCTTGGCGTTCCGTGCGGAGGCGTACGCCTCGCGGGCCTCGTCGAGCTGGCCGTCGGTCGACCGGCGAAGCTCCTCGTACTGCTCGCCCGCCCGTCTGAGCTGTTTTCGGAGTGTGCGCTCGAGGCGACGCCGATCTGGCATGTTCTACACCCGCTTTCGACCGCGGGCCACATATGCCCGTCGCCCGCTCTTCACTTTCGCCGGTCGCCGATGCCCCGTCGAAATCGACAGACTGCGGCGACCGATCTCCGCCGTCGGTTCACTTTCACCCCGGTTGCGGCAGTTTAAATACGATCGGGAACGAACGAACGTGTGCCTCCCAGTGAAACCCAGGAGGAGGCGTGACACAATGAGCGACGTACGACAGCACGCGGACGACATACACGGCCAGTTTTCAGACCATCTCGACGTCTCGATCGACGACGTCGAGGAGCGCCTGCGGACCCTCGTCGACGAGTACAAAGTGCCGATCGACGAGGCCCGCCGCAGCGTCACGAACCACTACTTAGAGGAGGCGGGCTTAGAGCGCGAGGACATCGCCCGCGGCGGCAGCGAGGCGGCCCAGGTCGAGGAGATCGACGAACCCGAACAGTGGGTCGACCTCACCGCCAAGGTGATCGAGCTCTGGGAGCCCCGCAGCGACTCCATCGCGCAGGTGGGGCTGCTGGGCGATCCCACGGGAACGATCAAGTTCACCAAGTGGGCCAAATCCGACCTCCCGAGCCTCGAGGAAGGCGGCGTCTACGACCTCCGGAACGTCGTCACCGACGAGTACCAGGGGCGGTACTCGGTCAAGCTCAACTCGACGACGGTGATCGAGGAACTCGACGAGGAGATCGAGGTCGGCGACGACACGAGCGAGATCGAAGGCGCGCTCGTCGACATGCAAAGCGGCAGCGGCCTCATCAAGCGCTGTCCCAAGGAAGACTGCACACGCGTCCTCCAGAACGGCCGCTGCAGCGAACACGGCGAGGTCGAAGGCGAGTTCGACCTCCGGATCAAGGGCGTCGTCGACGACGGTATCGACGCCCACGAGGTCATCTTCGACGCCGAGGCGACCGAGGGGCTGACGGGAATCAGCCTCGAGGAGGCCAAGGACATGGCGATGGACGCCCTCGACACGACCGTCGTCGCGGACGAGATCCGCGACGCCGTCGTCGGTACCTACTACCGGATCGAGGGGCCGACGTTCGGCCGGTACGTGCTGGCCGACGAGGTCGAGGAGCTCCACGGGCCGGTGGATGCAGAGGAACTGCTGATCAAAGCGAGGTCGATGTAAGATGTCCCAGGCAGAACTCACGCGCGAAGTCGCCCGCCGCGTCTTCGCCTCCGAATTCAACGACGCGACGTACACCTTCAAAGAGAGCGACGACGAGCGCGCCCCCAACTACGCGCTCCTCCCGACCGGCGACCGCGCCAACCGCGTCTTCGTCGTCGGCACGCTGACCGAGACCGAGGACGTCGGCGACGAGAGCGAGTACTGGCGCGGCCGCGTCGTCGATCCGACGGGGACGTTCTTCGTCTACGCCGGGCAGTACCAGCCCGAAGCGGCCTCCGTCCTTCGAGACACGGAGCCGCCGGCGTACGTCGCCATCGTCGGCAAGCCGCGGACCTACGAGACCGACGACGGCACGGTCAACGTCTCCTTACGGCCGGAGTCGATCTCGGTCGTCGACGACGCGACCCGCGACCGGTGGGTCGTCGAGTGCGCCGAACGAACCCTCGACCGCGTCGAGGCGTTCGGCGAGTGGGAGGCCGAACAGGAGGCCCCCGAGAGCGGTTCGACGGCGCCGACCAACGAGTACGCCCAGATGGCCCGCGACCGGTACGACTCGCCGCCGGAGAACTACCGCCGCGACGTGATCCAGGCCCTCGAGAGCCTCGAGGACGCCGAAGCGACGGCCTGAGACCCCCCGTCGCGCTCCATTCCTGATTTTCGCCACGAGGAACCGCTTGTAGAGGCGCCCGATCGCCCGCACCGACGCTTCGATTCAGGGCCACCGTCTGACGAATTATTAAGTATCACGAACCCCGAGTGTGAGCGAGATGGGCAACAAGAACAAGACGATCTCCTTTCGGGTGAACGAGGACGCCTTCGAGGCGCTCCAGGAGATCGCCGAGGAGCGCGACATCTCGTTGTCCGCGGTGTTCCGGGACTACGTCGACCTGCTCGTCGAACACGACGGTCAGGTCGCCGTCGTTCCGGAGTCCGAACTCGGGGCGGGAGGCGACGACGGCGAGCCGACGTTTCCGCCCACGGTCGAGGTGCCGAAGAGTTTCGTCCGCGAGCACGAGCGCCTCGAACTCGAGGCCGAGCACCTCCGCGAGCAGGTCGAAGAGCACACGGCGTACGTCGCGGAGCTCCGCGAGCGACTCGATGCCGAGGACGAAACCGAGGAAGTGCTGTTACTCGACGACCTCGACGACGACGAGAGCGCCCACCGCTGAGCTACCGCGCGAGGTCCCGTTTGGTTTGTCGAATCCGCTCGCGGGTCTCGTCGGCTCCTTCGACGGCGGCCAGCCCCTCCGCGGCCTCGAGGGTCCGGACGCCGCTGTCGAGAAACGAGAGTACGTCGCCGGAGTAGGCGTACACCATGTAGTCGTCGCTCATCACGTCGACGATGGCGTCGGGGCCGAGCCCCTGGGCGCGCAGGTCGAGGAGGTAGCGAATGAACTTCCGTTCGGGACAGCCACAGTAGGGGTTGTTGTCGCAGGCGCAGTCGAGGAAGTCGCTCGCGAAGTCGAGCACCCGCTCCCGTGTGGCGTCGTCGAGCTTCTCGAGGCCCGCACCCTGAAAGAGCACGTCGAGGGTCGCGCCCTTGAACGCCCCTTTCGGGATGTTCGTCTCGAGCTGGGAGCTCAGTTGGCGGTGGTTCTTGACGTAGATTTTGTCGGTGATGGCCACGCGTTGACCGGTGGTACGGCCGCGGGTGTCAAAAGGCGTGCGGATGTGCGTCGGTGGTGCGGGTGTTCGGTTTCGAGCAATTTCGTGTCGGGCTGTCACGCGCTATGAGGCCACACGCTGGCGTCTCGAGTCGTAACGTATTTCAGGTACACGGCGATAGATACTGATGCTAACGTGTCCGGGTTGGGGTAGTGGACTATCCTTCAGCCTTGTGGAGGCTGAGACGCGGGTTCAATTCTCGCACCTGGACCTTCTGCGACGAACACCGCCGTGAGTCGCAGATGTACAACGTCGAGAATTGAATTAGGGAGCAGCTTCGCTGCGACCGTGGTTCAATTCTCGCACCTGGACCCCCTACAGCGAACAAACACGTGAGCCACAGGTGTCCAACAGAGAATTGAATTAGGGAGCAGCTTCGCTGCGACCGTGGTTCAATTCTCGTACCTGGACCGTCTATCGCGAGCGGCAAGTCACGAACTCGAGACCGAACAGAAGCCGGACGCACGCAGCGACAGATTCAGTTCGCACGGTAGGGCTGGCTCGAGTGGTCGATCGCGCCGCTCTGCTGGACGATGTTGAACGCGGTCATCACGTCGGTTCGCGAAATCAATCCGACGAGGTCGTCTTCGGGGTCGTCGTCCCAGCCTCGTTCCGCCGCGAGGTCGAACGTGTCCGGCGACGCGCCGGCCGTCGGCGAATCCCGGTCGGCGTCGTGGTGGGACCGTCCCGTTCCGTTGACGACCAGCAGTCGGCCGATGTCGTTTCGCTGCATCCGCTCGAGGGCGGTCATCGCGTCGGCGTCGGGGGTGATCGTCTCGAGGTCGGTCGTCATCACCTCCTCGACGGTGTAGGCGTCGCGTTCGACCGCGTCGATCGTTCGCGCGTCCGAGAGGGTGACCAGCCCGACGAGGCGACCGTCTTCGAGGACCGGGTAGCCGGTGTGGCGCTCGCTGAACATCCGCTGGACGAGGTCTGCGACGCTGGTGTCGGGACTGACGGTGTGGAGGTTCGACTCCGGCGTCATGATGTCCCGGACGGTGACGCCCTCGAAGGCGGCTTTCATCGTCACCTGCTGAGCCTCGCTCGAGGCGGCGATGTAGACGAAGAAGGCGACGCCAATGAGGATGATGTTGAACGCGACGAGCAGGCCGAACAGCCCCATCGCGATGGCGAACAGTTTGCCGATGCTCGCGGCCTGCTGGGTCGCCTGGGCGTAGGGCTGGCTTCGGGCGAGCAGCGCCCGGAGGATCCGGCCGCCGTCCATCGGGAATGCGGGCACCATGTTGAAGACCGCCAGTGCGACGTTGAGGACGGCGAGGTAACCCAGAACGAATCGCGCCCCGTCGAAACTCTCGGGGGTGAGCACGAACAGTCCGTAGGAGCCGATGCCGACGAGGACGCTGACGATCGGGCCGGCGATGGCGATGGTGAGTTCCTGGCGCCAGTCCTCGGGCATCTCCGAGAGGGCGGCGATCCCGCCGAACAGCCAGAGCGTGATCGAGTCGATCGGGAAGCCGTACCGCTGGGCGGTCAGCGAGTGCCCGAGTTCGTGGAAGACGACGCCGACGAACAGCCCGATCGCGGCGATCAGTCCGATCAGGTAGGGGAGCCACCACTCGGTGGTGAGCGCGTCGCCGTCGATGTTCGCCCCCATGGTCGCGTTGAGGAGATCGACGACCGGGCCGATCTGGACGCCGATGAGGTAGGCGAAAAGCGGTAACACCAGTAAGAACGTGAGATCGAGCTTGATCGGGATGTCGAAGAGCGACCCGATCTTGAAACTCTTCATGCCAGTCAGTACCGGGGGAACGGGCATAAGTACGGTGGCGACCGACGGCTCGAGACCCGTCGCCGGACTCCGATCTCACGCACAGCCGGTTCAAATACCCCGATCCTGTTCACCACGATTGTTAAGTACTAGGACGCCGTGAATGTCTATATAGAATGTATTTACTTCCGTACTTTCCGGCCAGCGTGACGGAGGTAGCCACGTGAGCGCGACGTGTCGGCAGCGGTCGATCGTCGCCGCGCTCGAGCGCCTCGACGTGCCCGCGACCGTCGATCAGCTCGTCGACGTCCTCGTCGCGCCGTCCAGCGAGCCGGCGGGACGGCTCGAGCGATGGGGTGACGTCCACGAGGAACTCCACGTAGTCGACCTGCCGGTGCTCGATGCGATCGGCATCGTCGACTACGACAGCGAGTCCGGACTCGTCGCGCTGCCAGCCGCGGACGCCGAGCAGTCCGTTGCGTCCACGAGCGAACCGGTAACGGTCGTTCAGTAGCCGACGATCCGGGCCGCAGCGTGTGAACCGGTCACACGCTGCCGTTTGGCTCCTGCTCTTGTGAGACCTCTCGCGAGTGAATCTGGAGCCGTTGAGACGGTAGCCGCCCGCGATCATAATACTCGTATTAATACACATAGATCGACTAACCAGTATGCATTTCACTGAATATAGATTTATACGTCAGCTCGGCCTGTCTCCGTTCAATGATCCGACACCGTCCCGCGTCACCGATCGAACCGTTGCCCGAAACGATCACCTCGCCGCGTGCGAAACTGGTCTACCTCTACCTCGAGGCCGCCGACGGAGCGACGGTGGACGAACTGAATCAGGTGCTCGCGATGAAGAAGATCGCCATCCTGAGCGTGCTCGGCTCGCTGTCGACCGATGGACTCGTCGAGAAAGACGACGGCGAGTACGTGACCCGATCCTGAGACGGGCGATCGCTCTGCCTGCGGAGCGGTTCGAAGGCTTTATCCGCGCGGTAGGCCTCGATTTTCATAAGTAATCACAACCATGTCCGACAAACCCGCCTCCATGTACCGGGAGATCAGTAAGCCGGCGTACACGCGACGCGAGTACATCACCGGCATCCCGGGTTCGAAGATCGCACAGCACAAGATGGGCGACATCAGCGCCGATCCCGACGACTACCCCGTCCAGATCAGCCTCGTCCTCGACGAGGAGTGTCAGATTCGCCACGGCAGCCTCGAGGCCTCACGCCTGTCGGCGAACCGCCACATGATCAAGAACGCCGGCGAGGGCAACTACAAGATGATCCTCCGGAAGTTCCCCCACCACGTCATCCGCGAGAACAAGCAGGCGACGGGTGCGGGTGCGGACCGTGTTTCCGACGGGATGCGCCAGTCGTTCGGGAAGATCGTCGGCACCGCCGCACGCATTCAGAAGGGCGACCGCCTGTTCACCGTCTGGTGTGACGTCGACGACGCCGAGGCCGCAAAGGACGCGTTCCGCCGCGCGTACAACAAGATCACGCCGCCGTGTCGGATCGTCGTCGAGAAGGGCGAAGAGCAGCTCATCTCCTGAGACCGGAGGACTTTTCGACCGTTTCCTGCCGCGTAGCCGCCGCTCCCGATCGCTCGAGGCTGGCGACCGCACCCGCCGCCCAGCGGTCGCGACGGTTCGGCGCGCGTCTCGAGTAGCTTTTTCTCCCCCGGGGCGCAGACTCGAGTATGATCGACCTGGCGGTGGCGAACCGCGCGGAGACGTTCGAGCGGATGGCGGCGCCCCTGGCGGAGCGAGGGGTGCGCTGTCACCACGTCGCCGTGCGCGAACGGTCCGTCCCCCTGGGTGGTAAGACGCCGCTGTCGGAGACGGCGTTCGACGCCGGATTCGTCTTTCCCGGCCGACTGATGGAGGGCGGCGTCGCCGACGCCCTGCTCGGGGTTCCGTGGCTCAACGGCCGCGACGCGGTGCTCACCTCGCGGAACAAGGCGGAAGTGCTCGCCCGCCTCGAGCGGGCCGGACTCCCCGTTCCGGAGTCGGTGTTCGTCTCGAACCCCGTCTCGGAGGCGGAGCTGCGGTCGGTGTTCGACCGCTTCGATCCGCCGGTCGTCGTTAAACCGACCTCGACGACCCGGGGTGCCGGCGTCGCGAAGGCTCACGACCTCGACTCGTTTCTCGGCATCTGCGACTACCTCTCGCTGGTCCACGACTACCGGGCGACCGGCGACAAGTCGTTTCTCGTTCAGGAGTTCCTCCCCGAGGTGACGGACTACCGGGTGATGGTGCTCGAGGGGGAGTACGTCGGCGCCGTCGAGCGCAGTCTTCCCGCGGACGCGGTATCGGAGGGACGGTGGAAGCACAACGTCCACCGCGGGGCGACGGCGACCGGCGTCGAGCTTCCGGCGGAGTGGCGCGAACTCGCCGAAGACGTCGCCCGAACCCTCGAGATTCCGTTTCTGGGCGTCGACCTGCTCGTGAGCGGGGACCGGGCGGTCGTCAACGAGACGAACGCCCGGCCGACGATCGACGCGGCGACGAAGTACGAGCCGGGGTTTTACGACCGGCTGGCTGCTTCGATCGCAGCGGTTGCGGAGTCGGAGCCATAATCGCCGGTCGGGGAAGCTAACGCCGGGTCGGCCTCCGGCCGGCGACGTCGGGATCGGTACCCACCGAGAACCCCGGCTCCGACACGCGCAGCGCCGAGGGACCGTTTCGACGTCAACGTCCGGTTTCCCTCCCGAACGTCCGTGAGACGGCCGTCGGGTGCGACGCCGAGTTCCTCGTCGAGGTTCGCGATCTGGTGAATCTGAGTCAGACGATCCTCGATACGTCGACCGCCCGCGACGTCGCCGAGGCGTACGCCGGCGCCGACGCCCACTTCTTCGTCGGCCGCGGACTGCAGGCCCCAGTCGCCCTCGAGGGGGCGCTGAAGAGGAAGGAGATCACCGACGATCGCGCTCGTGGCCGGGCCCCAGGAACCACTCAGAAAGACGTTGAGTAACGTCAGCGAGACCGACGCTCGGGGAGCGCCCGTGATCGCCGTGACCGATGCGCCCGGGCGGTCGAGCGGTACACGGATTCCGTTCTCGAGGTGCCGGCGGCTCACCCGTGACTGACGCCGATTCTGGTGAACGTCCCGCCCCAGTTGCTCGCCTACTGGGTCGCCCGCGGGATAGGGCGGTCGATCGACAAGCCGCGTCACCGTGCCAAGAGCGTGACCGTCGAGTAGTGCGACCCGGGAATGGTGCGCTCTCGCTCTCGGTCGGCGACCAGTCCGTTTCACGGGCACAGTAAGTCGCGATGTCGCGTCTGTACGACGGCGCTAACAAAGCCGACCGACACCGGACTTCGAGCAGATTCATGACCGACCTCGAGCGCTCGAGTGCCGACAGCCGGGGATCCCCGCGACCGGCCGCTGACGGCGAGCGAGGCGCCGTCGCGAACGTTCTCTCGTTCGACCTCGAGCACTGGTACACCGCGACGCTCATCCGCGACGCGGTCGACGATCCGGTGGATCGACTCGAGGATTCCGTCCGCATCGTTCGCGACCTGCTCGACGCCCACGACGTCCGGGCGACCTTCTTCGTCGTCGGCGAGGTCGCCCTCGAGTATCCGGAGCTGATCGCCGCACTGGCCGACGACGGCCACGAGATCGCGAGCCACGGGCACACCCACACGCCGCTGTTCGAACTCACCCCCGAGGAGTTCGAAGCCGAACTCGCCGACAGCGCCGCCGCGATCGAGGACGCGGTCGGTTCGCCGCCGAAGGGGTTTCGCGCTCCGAACTTCTCGATCACACCGAAGACGGCGTGGGCGTTCGACGTCCTCGAGCGGTCGGGGCTCGAGTATGACTCGAGCGTGTTTCCGGTGCGGACGCCGATGTACGGTGTTTCGGGGGCGCCGATCCGGCCGTATCATGTCGATGTCGATGATCCGTTTTCCGAAGGTGTAGATGAGGGTTTGCTGGAATTTCCGCTAGCGGCGTTTCATCCGACGGCCCGAGTTCCCATTGCAGGCGGGTTTTATGCGCGTATAATGCCAGAGCGATTCATATCGAAAGGGATCTCAAACCTCAATAAATGTGAAGTTCCTGCTATACTGTATTTCCACCCTTGGGAATTTGACCTTTCTATCACGAGTACGCGATTACCGCTGCATAAAAAATTTGTTAGCTTCTATGGGATGGGTGCACTGGAACAGAAACTCGAGTCACTGTTAGCCACTTTCGACTTTGACACACTCGAGAAACAGTTAGATGTGTTATAGGTCCGGGTACAATCTTCAGGCGGTGATGATCTGATTACGCCGATTTCGGGCTGTCGATCAGTTGGCATACGGAAAACTATTTTCGACGGCTGCTGCCCCGTGGGTGAACAACTGTTCGTATTTCTGTATTGCTGCTGTCTTCGTATAGTGCTCTTCGTATGCACGTCGGGCATTTTTCCCCTGTTGATCGACGAGTGCCGGGTTCATCTTCCATTCCTCGATAGCCCGGACGACGCCAGCAACGTCACCTTGAGAGACGTGTTTGCCGATATTGTGGTTGTCAATGAGGAATGATTCATCGTCCCACGGCTGAGCGATTGCCAGGACGGGCTTCCCGGCGGCCATCGCCGTGTACGTCTTGATCGAGAGATTCACTCCTTCAAACCCTTCACGGACGGTGACAAGATGGGCGTCGCCCGAAGTGACGCTATACGGAAACACCTCTGGAGACTGAAACGGAAGGAAGTGTACCTTCGTCCCATATATTCCTCGCTTCTTGGCCAGTCGCTCGACGGTTGCCTTACTATCTCCGTCGCCGATGATGACGAATGCGACTTCTCCGTCACTGAACTCGGTAGCTGCCTCGACTACTGTCTCGAAATCGTGGTATAATCCAATGTTCCCCGAGTAGAGCAGCACGAACGAATCGTTCAGATCCAGCTTTTCACGCACCCAGTCGTCGGTTCGACGTGGTCTGATCAGGTCCCCGTTCTCCCAGTTATGGATCACCGTGATCTCCTCCGGTGTTACCGCACCACCCGTGTTTTCACTAATCCGATCCCGCATTACGACGCCGTTTGTCACGACGTGTTTCGCGTCGCAGTAGACGTGCTCTTGGACCGTTGACCAGATCGTTTCAACCACACCTCCTTCTTCGAGGTATCCCAGCTCAACCGGCTGGTCCGGATACAGATCGTGCACGATATAGGTGTACTCACATCTTCGGATTCGGCAAACGAGCCACACTGCGATAGACAAAAACGGAGGGTTTGAGACACAAACGAGTTCTCGATTGGGTTTTGGTCGACTGAACAGCAACCCAAAGAACGTTGCGGTGGTAAAGACGAACCAGTTGAAAAGCCGACGGGGAAGCGAGGTTTGTCGTACCTGTGGCGCCCTCGTTCGTCTTACGGGTACGCCTTTATACGTGGTCCGCCGTTCTTGTTTTTGGGTCGTACTGTGATGATAATTAGGTTGACTCGTATAGACCGAGATATCTATCCCACGGCGTTTGAGTCCGACTGCTAGTTCCGTCATTAACCGCCCGGAGGAGGCCGTATCCGGGTAGAAATACTCTGTCACCAGTACGTATTCGGTCTTTTCCTTGTGTATTCTCTGTCCGTTCATTAGTCGTAGGTCACTTCTCAGTTGTTCACCCCATCGTCGTAAACGATGCATTCTGTCCAGAGGGTGCGCTATTCCTCTTTTGACCGGCGCGGCCTCATAACTGATGAGTACACTAGCAACCACAATAATACGAGAGGTTCACTTCCTTTTGTTAGATTGTGATGAAAACGTCACTCTGCCCTGTAACGGAATATCGGTCCTAATGCCGTCGATCTGCCAGTTCAAGCCCTGGGTCACCAACGGTGATGTGGTTACTGCTCTCACGTGGATATACCGATTGAGTCGACGCTCTCATATGCTTTTGAATGGATACGATATTTCCCTAAAGTCCAGTGCACCGACACCGACTGCTACACCGAAGTAGATGACAAAGCCAACGGGCGGAACCACGAGGAGCGAGAGGGTGTCTGAGGGTATAATTGCAGCGAGCCCGAAGATGGCCGGTCCAGCGACAACCGCTGTGGCGATTACCCGTTGCGCTCGTATGTCCCTAATCGGATTGAAACCGATCCGGCGGGCAGCTAGTGTATGAAAGACGAACATCGATCCATATCCGATTGAAGTCGCCGCCGCAGCACCAGTCATGCCGTAAGTTGGAATGAGCGCAAGATTCAAAACGATGTTGATGCTCGCCGCGGTTCCAGTCGCGTACAGTAGCGGCTGTAAATCACCTTTTCCCTGTCCAATAGCATAAATCGGTCGTGCGAGTGCTAATCCCAGCGAACCAGGTAGCAAAATTAAGAGCGGCAAAGCTGCCGGAGTGAAGTCTGGACCGAAGTAGGCTTGTATAAATGGCCTGGTGAGCGAAGCGATACCAATTGCAATAAGAAGCGTAAACAGCAATGTATAACGCGTCGTTTGAGAGATGAGCGAGTTAATCTCGGCATATTCTCCTTTAGTCCACATTTCGGAGGATGACTGGAGGTACACCATCTGGACGGCAATTGGTGCGAACCAGAGAAATTCCGCAACCACGAGCGCCGCCTTATAATATCCCGTTTGGGTGCTTCCAACGAAGATTCGGAGTAGGAGTATATCAACATGATATAGGGACGTCATGAAAAGTGCAAGAATCACAGAGAGGGAATTGAACAGGAGAAGCTGTTGTCGGGGAAATGAACTCGGAATCCCTCCAATTACATTTTTGATGTTTATGCGGCTGAAAATTATTGTGAAACCGAGTAGTGCAGCCAACCCCAGAGATATCACATGCCCAACGAGGACTCCGAACACACCGTATCCTAAGTATGCAAGACTGATACTGAGAACGCCCCAGACAAACGCTTGGACGATGAGAAGCGGTTCAGACCGGTGTTCGAGATTGAAACCCATTAGTGTACCACGTACGACGGTGAACATCTGCTGTGCGAACAACACCGCTGGCAAAATGTAGAAATATAAAACAAAATCTTTTGAAAATATTTCTTGTACGAATCCTGCATACGTAAACACAATGATAAAAGGTATAGTTAGAACGATAAGTAATAGTGCAATACGAAAATAAAACCCGAACACGTTAGTAGCCCAATCGGTAGAGGTCGGGTCCTCCCCAATGTACTTTCGGCAACCATCGAAAATACCCTCGCTAAGGAAGATCATGCAAATTGCAATGATCGATAGCATTGTCGCGTAATCACCATACAGAGAACTTCCGAGTATTCGAACGAGAATTGGTGTTATCAGTAAGCCCAGTAACAACTCTCCGCCTCGAGAAAGAAATACAGAGGCAATACCCTGATGTAAATCTGATCTCATTGGACCTATTACACCTCTATAACGAGACAATCTGAAACCGGTATTGGGTGCCGAAAAAATCGATACAATGGTGCAAGTCGGATTGCTGGTTGAGATCAATATAACGTAGTGTTGGTCTTAATTTAGCCAACATGTTCAAAATCACCGATGCAGTGTACTAACGAAGTTTCATCGTCAGCGTTATCGTCTACATCCCCTGATGAGCCGTGGTACGTTATATGATCGACAGGGGCCTCTTCGATCAGCAGGACATTTTCGGTTATTTCGGTGTCGTGTGCGGTATCGGGCACTGGAAGTTGCATCGGCCCGGAGTCGTTGATGATATAGGCGTACTCCGCTGACGCAGTCATATCCATTTTGAGATTGCTGAGATAGAAGGGACTACTATGGCGAAGGTTCAGTATTGATTCCTCCGGTGATGATTGGTCTTCTGGCTCCCAGTGGAGTGAGTTGATGTACAACTGGTTATAGTATCCGCGTATTGCCTCTCCCGAATGTTTCCCACAATTAATCCCGTTGATTATTGCTGAAATTCCTTCGACCGAGAAAAGACGGGAGTTCTCGCCGCTGTAACTATTAGTTGGGAATGATGTGATGTAACCGAAGTAGTTAGACGCCCCGCCGGATTTCCAGTTGATCAACCCGTCTCCATCCTTTGTCGGCTCACCAGCGTCACAAGAAGTAAAATGTACGTAATTAAAACGGTTATCAAAACTCATCGCACCGTTTTCTACCCACCAGGTGACTCCGTTCCAATCTCTGAATTCCACCCGCCCGAAATGTGACATCCAAAGCCCCCGATCGCGGATTGCTACGCCAGAGGTCGGTATATTATGGCCCGGCCCGTCGAGAGTCACTCCATCGATAGCGATGTATTTAACATAGTCATCATCGGTTACCGATAGCGGAGAATCTGGATCAAAAAGGATCCCGTCGGTGTCGGGTGGAAACGAGATTGAGGTGTTTCCCCAGTATCCCTGGATGCTTGTTTTGCTAGGAAGAGTGATTGTCTCTGACTCTAGAATCTGCGTTGGTGGGAGGAGCACTCTGCCGCCCGTATCTGCGACGAGGTCAACCGCATTCTGTATTGGTCTTTCCATTTTCTCTGGGTCTATCGCGTCTGAGAGACGTACACCAGGAGCAATAGGCACAATCAAGCCGTTCATTGCTGTATGTTCGATGGACGAATAATTATCGTCGTTCAGTGAGAGGGATATTGATTCATTTTGGTCACGATCGATTTCTGCAAGCGCGAATCCGATAGTGGCACCTCCTGTAACGAGGCCGAGAACAATTAGGGCTTGTCTTCGTGTGAGGCCAATGGCAAGGAGGTCTGCGAACGAGACCTCCTTCCCATCAGGATCGGCTACTGATAGCTGTTCATCAAACGTTTGCCGTGCGATGTCTTGTATCGTTTCAAATTGGCTAGTCGTGAAAGTATCGTTCATGGTACAATAGGGCCATCGGAGCAGAGTATCGATTCCGCAGCGGGTTTTCGCCTATCTGATCGCTATATGCTGCTTCCACCTGGCACGAAGTCTCGTTCGTTAATGGATACCACGCCGACTGCCTTAATACATCCACCATACCGTAGAGCGCTGAAAAGTTGTAACAGACTTTTAGTAGTACGAGGTATTTACAACGCTGGTTGTCTACCGTTTGGTCGGTGCAATCATACATCAGATGTAGGTGGTACGATCTATCGTAACAACTGAAACGGGTTACACACTGCTCGCACGCGACGCCCGAAACCGGGCGCGCGGTGGGGCTGGCTTCGGGCGAGCCTGTGCGAGCAGTGTATACTGAGTTTCAGTAGCTACTATAGTGCTGCTTCAGCTGTGAATTGATCAGCTAACACCATTCCTTCATCGTTGCTTCACGTACTAGTTGACGCTTGAAGCGACACACTGGTGTACGGCGGGTGAGTGTCTGGATCAGCAGATTTCGTTTAGTGGTGGACGAATTGACCGATTCAATGTCCAGAGTTTGCCGGATTGCCCGCCCAGATTGTATGGAGGGGATCAATTTGGATTTTCATCATCTGAAACCATCTCTTTTAACTCTGGCCGCTGTAGTCAAAGGCCAACCCATATCTAACCGGAGAGCGTAGTTAGCCATCAACCGGAAACTCAATGTTACCCGGTCAGTTCTCGCAGAAAATTCTTTGTTCCGACGTAACTACTGGAGACAATATTAATATAACTATAATGTGGGCGTAATTAAGCGGCTGCTGGAAGATCGCTATAGGCACATGATTACTATAAGCCCCTTCCGCACGTCTTTACCATGATTAAATTGACAGAACGGATTAAACAGGTGTACGATTCCGAGGCCGAAACGTACGAAGACCGGTACCAAGGGTTTGAGGGGCGATACCTAACCGAACTCGAGACCAACTACATTATTGAACTGATAGATACGACAACCGGGTCGGTGCTTGACATAGGAACGGGCGGCGGTCGCTTTGTCCGCGTGTTAAATCGGACTGGACAGTACTCGCAACTCGTCGGCCTTGACGTTTCCGCAGAAATGCTCAAGCAGTCAAAGACACGATCTCCTCATGATTTCGTCCGGGGCGACGCATCACAACTCCCCTTCACGTCGAACACCTTTGATCTAGTAACCGCTATCGGGATTTTCGAGTATATCGAGGATCTCGTGCCCCTCTTGCGGGATATCAACCGCGTGCTTGCTCCCCAGGGACAGCTCGTATTTACTGTGCATAACCAACACCGACTGTTCCCGCGATTGGGTGAATGGGCTCCACAGCAGTATGATGTCGCGCTACACTCACTACCAGACGTACGCTTCCAACTGATGGTAGCGGGATTTACGGATACAGAGATCACATCAACGTTTTACTTCAATGAGTATGTCTGGGCCGGAATTCCCATCCTCGAGACCATTTCACAGCGACTCTCGCGTGTTTACCTCGAGACCACGATTAGTGTACAGCACTGTCTCGCTTCACTTCCCTGGACACGACATAGCGGCGGCCAGTTCATCGTCTCCGCCAAAGTACCAGTGACGCAGTCGTTCGAGTAACTACCTGCCTCCGATCCAACGTTGTCCACTACCCGGAAATAAAAGTTGAGTACTACTTCCGTTTACAGTCGTCTAACCTCCAGACTCCAGTGGCTGATCGACCTACCGCTATCGAACGTGGTCACGCGCTCTTTCCCCGACACGCCGCACCAGTTCGCGTGCTCCATACTCCTCGTAGATGCGGTATGCTTCCCTGAGTTGAGCGGTTGCAATAATTTTGCCTCGGCGAGCTTGGCGTCGGAGTAATTTCTGTTCCCTCAATAGCGTTTCCGCTCTTGTAGTCGGTTGATAGAGGCTGATTGACCAGGCTCCTACTGGATTGCAGCCGTCAACCACTACAAAGTCGTGTCCGAACTCTGTAACCGGACTGCAATCGATGTGATGCATCCCTCGGTCGTTCCACTTATGAGTGAATTGCGCCCGAAGAATCGGTGAGCCGCCGATTTCGGTGTGGCTGTACTCCGTCGGAGTCAGCCGATCTACCCGACAGCATCGAACCAGTTCTCCGTAAAGGTATCGTAGGTCCTGAAACGGGAGAAAGAGCGGTTCACCACCAATCGGACGCCCAGCCATCCGCCCCATATAGGCTGTCTCCGTGATTGGACTCTTCGGGTGGCGGATCCATGTGTCCGTACACCACTTGTCCGAAAAATACAGTTCCACGCTTGCCCCATCGTGGCTAACGAAAAGGAACCACGTATCATCTGTTTGTACCAGCGTGGGATCAATAATCCGTTTCCCTGATAACGCAGTCTCTGCCAGCACCCATGAACGCGGAAACTGGACCGCTTTATAAATTCGGAGCGAGCGTTGCGTCTCTGCCGTGTGTTCCGGCAACATATACCACTCGCCACCCGATTGGAACACATACGGATACGATAGATGGAAGGGTTCCTTAAGAATGACTTGCTGATAGCTCCAGTTCAGGCCATTGTCACTCGTTGCGTGCCCGATTACTCCCATACCGTCGTCTAAAATCTCGAAGAAGAGGTGATGAGTATCGTCGTGAAATGCGTAAAACGGATCGGCAACGAATTCGGGATTTGCACAGTCGGTAACGTCTGCAGCACTAAGAACTGGATTTGAAACGCCGTTATGTGATTCCAGTAGGGGCGCAGATCTCATGCTTACAGAACAGTATGCGAAGCACTCTAAAGTATACCTCTTGTGTAGCACTTTGTTGATTTCACAGCATGGCTTTGATCGCGTGGGCAAAGATTGTGCCAGTCTTATCGTTGAACGTACGGTCGCAATTCTTACAGAGATAGCGCTGGGAGTGCCCGCTGCCGTTCTGATCGTTGCGGTCAGAACGGCAGCGGGGACAAGAAACACCGTTATGCTATAGTAGTCGTTGAATGTCATTGCACTCCCAGTCGTGAATGTGCGGCCAGCGCGTGCCTGCTGGCCGCTCCCGTGCGACCGGTGAGTAAATCGTTTCAACGACTACTATAGCGAACCTGCTGCAATAGGTTGGCTGCGACCGATTCCGACCCAAACACATTGATCGGAATCATCTGCATCGGGCACCGCGTCAGCAGTGTCCCTGTCGTCTTCGATTCGAGAGTCACAACTGAGCAGTATCAACAATCCCTACAGAAGAGCGGTATACAGATCTTGGCTTCTGGATGCTATTGTGTGCCAGTATCAACCGTTTCTGTGGCTTCGCTGCCGTATGTGCCGCCATCATTCTTCCACAAAAGACCCATCTCCCCGGTATCGTACACCTTGTTTTCTGTTACAATCAGCTGTTCGAGCCATGTTTCGGACATCGTGATTCGTAAGAGAGTTTCCGACTGGTCGTGTGGGGTCCGAT
Organism: Natrononativus amylolyticus; assembly: GCF_024362525.1. GTDB lineage: Archaea > Halobacteriota > Halobacteria > Halobacteriales > Natrialbaceae > Natrononativus > Natrononativus amylolyticus. The sequence continues at coordinate 2,587,247 of NZ_CP101458.1, read as the reverse complement.
GGTCTGGCCACCGATCACGGTACAGGAACAGGCTTCGGTCGGAATCCAGCCCCTCTGATGACACATATAATGAATCGTCGGTCGCGTTATCAACCCCAAACATCTCGAGGGCTCGGGTCTCGTGTGAGAAACTCGAAATTCCGCCGTCGCTTGCTTGTGCAAACGAACTGATGTCCCGAAGCTGATTGTATTCCCCTGCCGAGAACTCCTTATCCGGCTCTGGGAGCGGCCGATCATCGTAGAGGCTCTCACCCTGGCGTACACTGTACATGTCGTCTCCGGCGATGAGTGGAGAGAGCGTTCCGAGAGCTACTAACAGAACGAGGAAAATCACTTGGGCGCTTCGTGCTCTGTGGCCCGCCTCGAGTACACGAAGTAACCCGATTCCGACGAGAAAAACGAAAAAGATCGCGAACGATAACCGAAGCCGGTCGTGTTCGGTGAGGATTGGGGATCGAAGGACGAGCGGTGCACCGAGTATACCGACGAGACAGAGTCCGAGTACGTTCGAATACCGGTCGAGCCTGGAAAGTAAGTGTTGGATCCCGAGGGTTGAGACAGTCACGAGGAGGATAAAATAGATCCCTTCAGGGGTCAAGAGACTGCGAGCTGCGGACCGAGCACTTAGCGGGGGCAACGTATACCCGAATGCATATGTGAGATTTCCGGCACCCTCTCCGGTTGAGATTACCGCTTGTAACATGATTCGGGAAAAATACAATAACTCTCCGGTAAATTGCCCTTGGACGGACCAATAAAACACAGCTAATACGCCGGTGATGATAAATACAAGCGCTTGTGGTTGACGTGCTGATGGGATGTCAGTGTAGCGATTTTGGATCCAGGGTGTGAGGAGAATAACTGCGATGATCGGTGCAAATAATAATATTGTGAGGTGATGTGTGAAAACGAGTGTGAATCCTACGATGATCCCCATCGCTATACATCTCAAATTGGTGTTCTGTATCCGACTACGAAACGCGATGTACAAGATAAACACAACGAGTGTGGTGGCAACCGTTTGTGGAACCCCACGCATCACGTAGAATGACATCCAAAACACGAGTGACATTCCTAACGCAATGATAATCGCCAACCGGGCATCTTTCAATAACATCTCCCCCAGGAGGTATATTACCACTATTGACATTACAAATGCCGAAAGCTGTACCATCACCACGGTATCGTAGGCTGGAAGATCGGTTACAGCACTTACCGTAGCGCTCAGAAGATGATACCCGGGGAAATCAGCGTACCGCTCGAGCGACGCAAGTTGACCGCTTTCTACCAACTCATTGATCCATCTCGAGTTGTGAAATATATCCCCTTCCCCGAAATAGAATCCGTTTGTTAGATATTTTGTCAGTGGTCCCAGTGAGAACAGTAGCGCAATCTGGAACAGATACGATGGGGGTGACGTTTTCGATCGAAGCTGGAGCCCTAGGAGAAGATAACCAATCGGCAGACCGATCAACAGTCCGTACAACCGGTTCGCGGTTAAAACCGCAACCGCAAGAGCGAACAGCCAGCTGATGACGAGGAGTTTCAAATAGCGATCCGTTCGCATCGTGCGATGAGACCGCTCTCCTGGTATCACGACCGCTGTGATGCTATACGCGAGAAGCAGGCCGATGAGTACGTAGCTTCCTTTGATTGCAGATATCGTCCCAACCAGTGCGTAGACCAATAATAGTACTCCGATTATTGTAAGGATTGCTATGGGATAGAACGCCTGTTCTAGAGCTTGGAGATGCTTTATACGCACAATTAGCTCATATGAAGCTCGTACTCATTCTAAAGTATTGCTACCGTATTGGAGGTAATTCACTTTTATTCTGTAAGATCCGCTTTGGCCGAGTTCATCTCCGCTCGGTCGGCTTCTGACCAATAAGATATCCTTTTCTGAGTCGGAAAATATGACTTCTAGATATAAATTTCAGTTTGCTATGAACTTTTTTCCTGATTGTTCGAAGGAGGCTTTGGTGACCTCGAGCTGTTTGATAGTGAATCCGGCAGAACTAATTAATGAACGCATTTGTGTAGGAGAAAAATGATGGGGGTGTAGCTGATCTATCCATCCGAGCTGTTTACGAACAGTGGCTGGGAGGGAAAAGCAATTGACGTCTAAATACAAATTACCTCCCGGCCGAAGGTCACGGAATGCTTCAGCGATTACATCTGCAGGTTTCTGCACGTGATCGAGTACGTTGAGTGACCAGACGAATCGAAGGTGTTCTCTGAAAACGGGAGTCGTTCACCGACCCCTGTGATTAGATGGGCGTTAGTGTCTTCGACGGTACCCAAAAATTCGACCGTCAACGGATCGATTCCAACCGAAAAACAATCGACTGGGATGTCGTGGATTCCGCCGGTGCCCGAGCCAACTGCGAGAACGCACTCGCCCTCGAATGATGCCATATTCCTGTTGGATCTCTCCTGAAAATATCTCTGTACACCATTTTTCCCCAGCAGTTCTCGTGTGCCCAACTTTTCGACTCCCTGCTTGTGCTCGTTTCCACCGGTTGACACTCACCATGGGGTTTTGACACCGTCTTTCGTACTAGAGACCTCCATCTATTATCTGGTATTTCAGAACAATCGGGTGATGCGGAGGTTACATGTGCAACCACGGGCCATCCTGTGGGTGATCAATTGGTGTACTGACATACCGTCCTACAGTTGGCGATTGTTACAGAATCCTATGTGAAAATAGATCAAATTTGATATATAGATTTATGCGCTCGTTCGATGCCATACCCTGTGTGAAAGTTGCCCTAGTATCCGGGAACCCACTATCGGTTAGAGGCGGCGCCGAGATTTACGTTCATCGGATCGCGAAATCTCTCCAGAGGCGGGGACACGACACCGTCGTGATCACGACGAGACCATACGAGGGCATTACCTCTCTCGTTCCGAAGAACGATACCTACGACGGTATCACAATTTGGCGGTTCTTCCCACTCAACGTGGCCCACGTGAGTGTGTATGAGCAACATAGTCTTCCGATCCAGGCCGGCTGGCGACTCCTCGATGCAGCAAACTTACACGCTGCTGCTGCTATCTCGTGGGTTTTGACACAAGAGCAACCAGACGTCGTCCATACGAACAACCTTGACGGGATTTCAACGCTCACGGGTCAGATCTCTCAACGGCGTGGGATACGGCACGTTCATACGCTCCATGATTACAATCTCGTCTGTCCGAACAGCAACCCACGACTCGCGTCGGTTCGCAATGCGGAGTTACGCACGGTCGGGAATCATCCCTTTATATGCGCGGTTTTCAGTCGCTTGCAACGGTTCTTGTTCGGTGTGCCCGACACCGTGATCGGCCCTAGTCGCGATGTGATCGACGAACACCGAGCGCACGGGTTCTTTCGGACTACTGTATGCGTATTACTTCGCCACGGTGTTGAGCGCGTAGTCGACGAGGTGCCACCTCCACCAGCAGCACCGACCGTCCTTTTTGCGGGACGGTTAACGAAAGCGAAAGGGGTCGAAACCGTGCTGACTGCAGCTCGGCGTCGCCCCGACATCACCTTTCACATCTGCGGAACGGGACCATACGAACGGGCCGTTCTGGATGCGGCGGTCCAACTAGACAATGTACGGTATCATGGTTTTCTTTCGCAATCCGAACTCGAGACGCTTCGTCAGGCGTCGACTGTGGCTGTCGTACCATCGCTTGTTCGTGAGACCGCCGGATTGGTTATCATCGAGGCGTTCGCACAGGGTCTACCCGTGATCGCCAGCGATATCGGCGGGTTCCCCGAGTTGATCGAACCCGGCGTAACCGGGGCGCTCTTCCCACCTGGTGACGTCGACGCGTTCCTCGCAATGACCGATGAGGTGTTGGGTCGAGACCTCCAAACACTGAAAGAGAATGCCCGACGATGGGCAACTCACTACACGCTCGATGACCACACTGACCGATTGATCGATGTATACACGAACTGATGCGATGGTAGAGTTTACAAGCCTCGGAGGGAGCTCGCGCCGATGATTTCTCACTCTAATTGTAGGAGTTCTACCTCGAACAAGCGGTCGTAACCGTCCATGAGCGTACTCCACGCGTATTGTTGTGAAAGTGCGTACGCATTCGTCGAAAGCCGCGAACGGAGTTCGGGGGAGTCGGCTACCTCCGTTATTGCTGTGATCATCGCGGCCGCGTCGTCGCATACCAGCGCGTGCTTGCCGCCAGCGATCGGCAGTCCCTGTGCTCCGACAGACGTCGTCACGATCGGGAGTCCGGCAGCCATGTAATCGAGCATTTTTAATTTTGTGCCGGACCCTCGCGGTATCGGACAAAGCCCGATATCCGCGAGTTCGAGCGCGTCGCTCAACTGTTCGACGTACCCGGTAGTATGGACGTTTGGCTGGGACGTAGGGGGTGGATTTCGCCCAACTAGTACGAACTCCATTTCTCGCAGTTGGGGTGCAAGATCGTATATGATTGTCTCGGCCGCAGCAGTATTCGGTTCGTAATCGTACGAACCGATGAATAGGCAGACGAACGAATTTGTACTGATACCTAGCTTACCAGCAAGGTCGTCGGGATCTCCTCCAGATTGTATCTCCTCGTAATCTGTTCCGTTCGGAATCACCATCGTTACGGTGTCTTGGGGTATCTCGAAAGATTTCTGGTCGTCCTCAGACTGAAATACGACGATATCTGCAACGTTAATAGATTGTTGTTCGTACCGTTTCAAGTTCTTTACCGCACGTTGGCGAAGCGGATCTGGAAAGGCTGATTGTACGAGATACTGATCCAACAAATCGAAATACGAGTTGTGCTTATTTATTAGTAGTTTCGCGTTGTGTTTCTCTGCCATTGTTCTTGCGGGAGGAATCATTTGTGGAGCCTCTGAGACGACTACATCGAATTTCACGTCTAGAGCGGTAAGACTGCGAGTGATTACGGTTGTCTGCATCCACTGAACGGGGTTTCGTTCGCCGACCACAAACCCACCGTACCAGAGGTCATTGCTCACGAACTTCCGCGTCATCATTCGCGACCGAATCGGTACAAACTCGACCGGCGCTGGAACGGAACCGCTGCCACAGTCAGGAGCGGCGAGCCACACCTCGCCCAGTTTGGATAGTCTCTCCGCCGTTCTCCACACGCGTTTTTCGGCCCCACTCGATGGCGGGTACGGCGATTTCTTATCTATTTGAAGTACATTCATATCTACTTAATTTGTCGTTTTAAACGAGGGTGAAACTGTCTTATTTCGGACCACCGTGTACCTTGAGCACCACGATAAGTACGGCTGTAATCGACGCGACGGCACCGAACCACCCACAGAGAATTGCGACTATGAACGACGTTATACCCACAGTCCCCGTCTCGAGATACCCCACGACAACCACGAACGACAACCAAAGCCCGATAAGTACGCTTACAAGCCCCGGGAGACCGAGACTCAGAACCGGATGCTGGTACGCGGCCGTCTTCGCGATGTTCGTCACGAGCGTCATTCCGTGGGAGAACGGCCCCTGGCTGCTCGAGTTCGCGACGTCGTACGAAATACTGGTCCCGACCTCCTCGATCTCGTAGCCGTACTTTCGCGCGTGGTAGAGGATGTCGGTGCTCGCGCCCATCTGGCTCTCGAGTCGGTCGTCCCCGCTGAGCGAGCGAACCGCTCGGCCGCTGTAGGCGCGAAAGCCGCTCTGGGTGTCGGAGATCCGCCCGCGGGGGCCGACGTAGCCCAGACTCACGTTCGTCAGGACGTTGATCAGCCAGAGCCCCGACCGACGCAGCGGACTGATGTCCGTCGCCGCCCCCTCGACGAACCGGCTCCCGATGACGACGTCCGCCGAGCCGGCCTCGAGCGCCTCGCGCAGTACCGGGATGTCTACGGCGTCGTGTTGCCCGTCGCCGTCGAGCGTGACGAGCGAGCGCGCTCCTCGCCGCGCCGCGTCGTCGAACGCGGTCTTGAGCGCCGCGCCGTACCCCATGTTGAAGTCGTGCCGAATGACGGTCGCTCCCGCTTCGCGCGCCCGCTCGGCCGTCTCGTCGACGCTCCCGTCGTCGATCACCAGTACGCGGTCGGCGTGTGCGGTCGCGGATTCGACAATTTCGGCGATCGTTCCCGCCTCGTTGTAGGCGGGTATCGCGACGACGTGCGGCGGTCGGCGGTCCGCTCGCCCCGATCGGTCGGGTTCCGTCGCCCACTCGAGTCGCTCGACGGGGTCGATCGGTTCGGTCGGTGCATCGCCGTCCGGATACGTGATGCTCGAGTATCCCTGCTGGGAGGCTAAATAGGCGAGAACGTCCCGGGAGACGGCGTCGTCGACGTCGAGGTCGATGTCGACGACCTGCGCACCGATCAGCCGGGCGAATCGGGCCAGTTCCGGTGACCGTTCGCTCGAGAGCGCGACGAGAACGTCGTAGCCGGCAGCCTTCGCTCGCCGAATCTGACCGATCTCGTCTATCGTACCGCCATCGGCCGACGATGCGACGATCCCGGCAACTGTACTCTCGGGCGGGCCGTATCGGTACTCCCTCTCCGCTCCGTTTTCGCGTTGCCCTCTCATTCGGTGTCTCTGGGGCTGTTCGCGACCGACTTCCGGCTACAGTTGACTGTCCTGTCCTGGCTGAGTACCGATACGCGTCTTCTCTTCTCACTACTTCAGTCGCCGTTCGAGCCCCCCTCTAAGCCTCCAAGCGTCACGGACGGCATAAACCGCTCAGACCGTTTCCGATCCGTCTCCTCCGGCAACTCGCTGTTGTCTCGCCTCGAGGGGTGGATCTCACCGAAACGGAACCGTTCGATCGCCCTCGAATCGATGACAGTCGCGTTCTTACTATTGAGGCGAAGCCGTCGGCGGACCTGCCCGACCTGTGGCGGTTTGGCTCGTCTTACGACGTCCGCTTCCTCGTACGAGCCGGCGATTCCGGACGAAATGGGATGTTTCCAGCACCAGTTCCGCAGTTCGAGAGTCACGCGGGTCACTCGTACTCGACCTTCCCCTTGCCAGGTCTGGAACCGTCGTACGGATCGTCGGGAAATACGTCTTTGGCCGGTGAAACGAACGGCGAGGATAGCGTCACGGCGGTCTCTCGGATCGCGCTACTCGAGACTGATGTCCGAGGACTGCTCTGCGGGATCGAAGACGACCTCGAGGACGCCGTTGTTGTACGTCGCCGAGGCCGTGTGTTCGTTCACGCGACGGGGGAGCGTGACCCGCTCGTCGTACTCGCGGTGGTCGCTGTGGGCGGAGATCGTGAGCGTCTTGCCGTCGCACTCGAGGTCGATGTTCTCCTTCGGGACGCCGGGGAGGTCGGCGACGATCCGGACCTCGTCGTCCGTCTCGTGGACGTCGACGTGAGTGTCCGCGCCGAACCCGGTTTCCATACTCGACTCGAAGTCGACGTCGGCGCCGCGCATCATGTCGTTCATCATCCGCTCGATTTCGCGAAACAGGTCGTCGAAGGGTTCGTCGCGGTCATCTCGGCGCATACGCGAGCGTAGCAGGCGACGCGGCAAAAACCTTCTGTCGGATCCGATACTCGCCGGCGAAACCCGGATCAGAATCCGATTCCGAGCGTCTCGTCTGTCGTCTCCATGCTCTCTTCGGCGTCGGCCGTGCCGGTGACCGCACGGATCGCGTCGACGTTCTCGGGGACGACGTCGGACTCCTGGTGGATGCCCTGGAAGAGGTAGAGGTCGTTTCCGACCGTCGAGATCGACTCCTCCCAGATGCAGTTCTCCCAGAGGTCGCCCCGCGGCCGACCGGCGTCCAAGGCGTACTCCTTGAGCTTGCCGCTGCCGTCGATGGCGGCCGTCTCGGGGATCAGGAACAGCCGCGACTCGTCGGCGAACAGCTCTCTCACCGCGGCGGCCTCGACCCCCTCCTCGAGGGTGACGTTCAGGCTGTGCATGTGCATCAGCGTCGCGGGCACTTTCATCCCGAGCGTGTCGATGTCCAGATCGGGGAAGATGGTGTTGACGTCGGGGCCGTGGTGGGAGGGCACCGTGACGGGGTTCGGCAGAATGTCGTTGATCGGCCCGCGAGAGGTCTGGCCGGGGTCGCCGCCGCGGCGGACGAGGGTCGCGCGGACTTTTTCGATGCCGTACGTTTCCTCGAGGGGCGCCACGACCCGCGAGAGCCCGGTCGTGTTACAGGAGACGACGCGGACGTGGTCGGCGTCGACGGACTCGGCGTAGTTCGAGCGGGCGTTGAAGCTCACGTCCGCCACCGCGGCGTCCTCGCCGCCCTGATAGAGCGCGGGCGTGTCGTACTCCTCGTACAGCGTCCTGTTCTCGGCGCCGATTCCCGAGGGCGTGGCGTCGACGACGACGTCGGCTTCGTCGACGAGGTCGTCGACGGGGCCGGCGATCTCGAGGCCGGCTTCCGCGAACTGGTCGGCGCGCTCCTCGATGGCGGCGTACAGCGGGTACCCCTTCTCGATGGCGGTTTCGGCCTCGAAGTTCGGACGGGTCTTCGCGACGCCCAGCACCTCCATGTCGGGCTGTTCGCGGACGGCGTCCGCGACGCGTTTCCCGATCGTACCGTAGCCGTTGATGGCGACCTGCAGCATGTACTCGCCAGTCCAGTGCCGACCCGGATAATCGTTTCGAGCGTTCCCGCGTGATTGTTACTCGCTTCGGAGTTGCTAACCGCCGTTTCGGCGATCGCGTGTGCGGGGTTAAGACACGACCAACGGCCCCTCTCGGGTACGGTTCCGGACGCGATGAGCAAGACCTATCCGCTCGCTCAGTCGACTGGTAGCCATGTCCGATCTGCAGGCGGCCGCCGAGACGGCGGTGCGACAGTGTATGGCTCTCGAGGGGGACGAATCGTGTTTGATCGTCACCGACGACAAGCGCGAGCCGATCGGCGAGGCGCTGTACGCCGTCGCCGGCGAGATCACCGACGACGCCGTGATCCTCCGGTATCCGCCGGGGCCGACCCACGGCAGCGAGCCGCCGGCACCCGTCGCCGCGGCGATGGCCGACGCTGACGTGGTGCTCGCGCCGACGACCAAGAGCCTGAGCCACACCCGCGCCCGTTCCGAGGCGAACGAGGCGGGTGCCCGCGTCGCCACCCTCCCCGGTATCACCGAGGAAGTGTTCGTCACGGGGCTCGACGCGGATTACGAGCGGATCGCCGCCCACTGCGCGGACGTCCGCGAGCAGGTCGACGGCGCGAGCGAGATTCGCGTGACGACGGAGGCGGGCACCGACATCACGTTCGATGTCGCGAACCGCGAGTTCCTCTCGGACACCGGCATCGTCCACGAGGCCGGAACGATGTCGAACCTCCCCGCCGGCGAGGTGTTCGTCAGCCCCGAGAGCGCCGACGGCCGGTTCGTCGTCGATGGCACGATGCGCCCCCACGGGCTGCTCGAGGACGGCCAGCAACTCACCTTCGACGTCGAGGACGGTCTGGTCACGCACATCTCCGACGACGAGATTCGCGAGACGGTCGAGACCGCTGCTGAGGATGTGGGCGACGCCGCCTACAACCTCGCGGAGCTCGGTATCGGGACGAACGTCGCGGTGACGGACCTGATCGGCTCGGTGCTGCTCGACGAGAAGGCTGGCGGCACGGTCCACATCGCCATCGGCGACGACGCGGGCATCGGCGGCGACGTCGACGCGCCGATCCATCTCGACGGCATTCTTCGGGAGCCGACGGTGTTTGCGGATGGTGAGGAAGTGACACTTCCTCAGGCCTAGTCGAGCGGTGTAACCGCGAGACGGGGAAGCCGTGAGGCTGCCGATGGCGAACGGCGACGAGCCGTGAGTGGTGAGGAAGTGACACTTCCTCGAGCGTAGCTCCGTGCCGAGCGGTTCAATCGCCTTTTACGGCCGTAGCGTGTACCCCGGCGTATGAGCGACATTCCGGATCGGATTCCCACACCCTGCCCCTCGTGTTCGTCCGACCTCGAGACGGTCCACGAGGTCCTGACCGAGGGCGGCGGCCACCTCACCGTTCGCTGTAGCGACTGCGGACACGTCCACAAGATCCAGCCCGAACGCGAGCGCGAGGTCTCCCTCGACGTCGTCGTCTCCCAGGACGGCGAGTCGTTCACCGCGAACGTGACGACGCCGGCCGAGGAAACCCTCGAGACGGGCGACGAGTTCCTCCTCGAGACCGAGGAGGTGCTCTCGACGGTTCGCATCACCAGCCTCGAGATCGGCGACGAGCGCCGACGCGAGTCGGCCACGGCGGAGGACGTCGAAACCGTCTGGACCCGCGAGGTCGACAACGTCTCCGTCGACGTCACGATCCACCCCCAGGACGGCCGGCGCGAGGACAGCCGCAGCGTCACCGTCTACGTCCCCGGCGACTACGAGTTCGAAGTCGGCGCGGTCGAGGAGTTCGGCGACGACGAGTTCGAGATCGACGCCTTCGTCGTCCGCCAGGACGCGGAGGGCTACCGACGGGATCGCTTCGAGGTCGAGGGCGACGTCGGCTTCGCGAAGGACCTAAAGCGCGTCTACGCCTTCGACCAGACCTCGACCGCCTGGTCGGCCTGGTGAGATGACCGGGGGCGACCGCGACCGGACCGGCGGAGACGACCGACTCGAGGACCGCGAACGGATGGTCGAGGGACTCGAGCGCCGCAGCCGGGTCACCGACGGGCGCGTCCTCGAGGCGCTCGAAACCGTCCCCAGACACGCGTTCGTCCCGCCCGCCCGTCGGGAGCAGGCGTACAGCGACCAGCCGCTGCCGATCGGCGACGACCAGACGATCAGCGCGCCGCACATGGTCGGGATCATGACCGAACTGCTCGACCTCAAGCCCGGCGACGAGGTGCTCGAGGTCGGCACCGGCTGTGGCTACCACGCGGCCGTCACCGCCGAACTCGTCGGCCCGGAGAACGTCTACTCGGTCGAGTACAGCGCCGAACTCGCGGAACACGCCCGCAATCGACTCGCCGAGATCGGCGACGACGGCGTGCGGGTCCGCGTCGGCGACGGTCGGGAGGGGTGGCCCGAGCACGCGCCCTTCGACGCGATCTACCTGACCTGCGCCACCGCCGGGGTTCCCGACGCGCTGCTCGAGCAGCTCCGGCCGGGCGGTCGGCTTCTGGCGCCGGTGGGAACCGTCTCCCAGACGCTCGTCGCGATCGACAGGCGCGCGGACGGCTCGCTCGAGCGCAGCGAGCACGGCGGGGTTCGGTTCGTCCGGATGCGGGGCTGATCCGCCGGGGCTACGTCGGTTTCAGCGAGTAGATCGCCTCGGTCGTGCCGACGAACGCGTGATCGCCTCCCTCGGGGCGAATCTCGCCGCCGCCGTACACCGACCCGTCGACGGTTTCCGTCCACGTCTCGGTCCCGCCGGCGTCGACTCGAGCCAGGCGAGCGTCGCCGCTGTGGACGAACAGCGTCGGTTCGGCTTCCCCATCCGCCGCGACCGCCACCGACTCTACCGGCTCTCCGTCGTCGACGTCGGTCACCCACTCCTCGCGGCCGTCCTCGGCGTCGAGGGCGCTCAGTCGATCCGAGCCGACGTACACCCGTCCGTCGTGAGTCGCGATCCGCATCTGCTCGAGATCCTCCACGACCCACCGCTGCTCGCCGTCCCCGGCGTCGAGGGCGTACAGGTCCCACTCGTGTCTGACGAGCACCCGATCCGACTCGAGCCCTCGGATCCACCGGTTGGACTCGAACGGGACGTGCCAGGCCGCCTCGCCGTCGACCACGGCGGCGACGCCGTCGCTGTCCGCGACGTACGCAACGTCGTCTGCGACCGCCTCGAGGCCCACCCGGCCGTTCGCCTCGCCGTAGCGCCAGGCGACGCTCCCGTCGTCTCTCTCGAGTGCGACGAGCCGTCCCGCCTCCACGTAGACGACGTCGGTTACCGCGGCGACGTCTACCGCCTGGCTCGTCTCTCCGTCTCCGGGTTCGACCGACCACAGTTCCCCGCCGTCTTCTGCGTCGAGCGCCCTGACGACGCCGTCGTCGCTGCCGACGTAGACGACGCCGTCGACCACTTGCGGCCTGGCGTAGACGCTTCCCGTGTCGGCCGTCCACCGCACCTCGCCGTCGAACTCGAGTGCCACCAGCTCGCCGGAGCCGCTTCCGATCGCGTCGTCACCAAGGCCGACGTAGGCGGCGTCGTCGACGGCGACCTCCGTGTAGCCGCTGAAGCCTCCGGTTTCGCCGTACGTCCACCGGTGCTCGCCGGTCTCGGCGTCGAGCGCGAAGATCCCGCCGTCGGCGTCGTCGTGGCGCCAGAACTCCCGGCCGATCACCCGCCCCGCCGCGACGGCGTCGATTCCGCCGCCGACGTCGTGGCGCCACTCGTCGGGTGTGGCCTCGAGGCCGCCGCCGTCGTCCGTCCCGTTCGACCGCTCCTCCGGCGGCGACTCCGACGAACCGAGACAGCCGCTCACCGATACGACGCCGGCCGCGCCGACGGTGAGCCGGCCGAGGAATCCGCGTCTGTTCATGTCTTCCGATCAGAACGTTACGGTAAACCCTTTCTGCACGCTCAAAGCGCGCTTTCACCTTGCCGCTGTCGACGAGCGCGTCCCTTTTCGTGATACCGCGCGACCTCCGAGTATGACCGATCGACCGCTCGAGCCGGAGACGCTGCTCGCGTTGCGCGCCGCCCGCGAAACCGGGGCGCTCGAGGCGCTGATGACCACCGCCGACACCCCGGCTGAACTGGCCGCGGAGGCCGGGATCACCCGGCGAAGCGCCGAGGTGCTCGTCGCGATTCTCGAGGCGGAGGGGTTTCTCGAACGGGTGCGTGCGACCCGCGGGGAGACGACCGTCTACGAGCCCACGAACCGTGCGCTCGGCTTTCTCGCGAAGACCGACGTCCGTTCGATCGGACCCGTGCCGGCGGCCCTCGACAGGCTCGACCGCGGCCTCGAGCTGGCCGAGACCCTCCGGACCGGCGAGTCGCGGCCGTCCACCGACCTCGAGGAGCGACACCGATTGGCCGCCGCCGCGACCGCGGACGAGGCCGCGGTCAGGGCGGTCGTAACCGCGGCCTGCCGGTTCGCGCCCGACGCGGATCGCGTTCTCGAGGTCGGCGGGGCTCCCGGCCGCCACGCCGTCGAGTTCGCGGCGCGAGGTCGTCCCGTCACGCTCGCCGACCGTCCGTCCCGGCTCGCAGCCTCGGAGTCGGTCCTCGCCGGCGCTCCGGTCTCTCGACTCGAGGTCCCCGGAGAGGGGCCGGTGACGACCGTCCCGGCGGACGCGGACGGACCGGATCTCGTCGTCTCGATCGACCGAACGGTCCGGAACGCCCCCGGGGAGAACGAGGCGCTGCTCGAGTCGGCGTTCGACGCGCTCGAACCCGGCGGCTGGACGGTCGTCGTCGACCGGGTGGCCGGTCACTCGGCCGGTGCGAGCCGGGCGGCCGCGGCGGCGTTGCTCGAGACCCCGGCCGGCCGGGCGTACGACGAGTCGACCTACCGCGAGTGGTTTCGAACGGCGGGGTTCGAGTCTGTTCGACTCGAGGCGATTCCCGGAACCGATCGACAGGCAATCGGCGGGCGAACGCCGGAGCCGACCGGGTAGCGTCGACTTCGAGGTGAATCAAGGGAGTGGGCAAGCGCGCCATTGATTAGCGTCGGGGCGATACCCGACGGCATGGACCCCGCGGCGCTTCGAGAGGACATGGTCGACGGACTCATCCACGAGTCCAAGGGCGTCCTCACCGACGAGGCCGTCGCCGTCGCGATGCGCGACGTCCCCCGACACGAGTTCCTCGAGGACGAGCGGGTCGCCTACGCCGACCGCGACAGCGACCGCCTCGGAACGCGCGTGCTCTCGCCGAGCAGCGTCGCCCGCCTGCTGCAGGCGCTCGCCGTCCGCGAGGGCGACTCGGTGCTCGTCGTCGGCGCGGGCGTCGGCTACACGGTCGCCGTCGTCGCCGAACTCGCCGGCGAGCGCAACGTCCACGCCGTCGACATCGCCCGTCCGGTGGTCTACGAGGCGCGCGCCAATCTCGAGCGGGCGGGCTACGGCGGCGTGCTCGTCGACTGTCGCGACGGCGCGCGCGGCCTCCCCGAGTACGCGCCGTTCGACCGCATTCTCGTCGAGGCGGCGGCGATCGACCCGCCGCGGGCGCTGCTCGAGCAACTCAGCGCCGACGGCCGGCTGGTGTTCCCGCGGGGAAGCCAGCGCCAACGTCTCGAGGCGGTGTCCGCCGACGGCTCGACGGAACGCTTTGCGGCGGTCTCGTTCGACCCGCTGCTCGTCGACGGCGAGCAGTCCGGCTCGCTCGAGCGCAACCGGACGGCCCGGGAGGACGTCGAGCACGCTCGCCAGCGGGCGAGCGCGCGGGCCGGCTGGGAGCAGGAGTGGATCGAGTGGGAGTGACTGCCGATCCGTCGCTCCTGACGGCTCTACGGGTCGTTTAAAGGGAAAGGGAAAGTTGGGGGGGGGGGGGGGGGGGGTGGCGACAGTCAGTCTCAGATCGCCAACTACCGGTAAGCACCGTGGGCAATTAAAGCTATCCACTAACTGTTTAGTGCCGGTTCTATTCAGTAGGTGCTTAGTGTCGGTTCCAGCCGGTTGCAAGCCGAACTGGGTAGAAAGCCGCTCGAGGCGGGATTTGAACCACGGTCGTTTCGCTCGCTGGCACTCGCTTCACTCCCTGATTCAAATCCCTCGTATGGGGTCTCTTCCGCTCACGTATAATGAGCACACGCTACGCGGTGCTCGTCGAGGTTGTTCGCGGAAGAAAGACGCCCGAGGCGGGATTTGAACCCGCGTCACAACCGTGACAGGGTTGTATGATAGGCCACTACACCACCCGGGCTTGCTCGCAACTCTTCGTTGCCGGGTCGGAGTATTAAGGCTTTCCAATCGGTCGCTCCGTGGTAGGGGCCACCGGCCCACGATATCGCCGCTCGAGCCCCGTTCCGTGCTATGCTGTCACACCATCCAAAGGGATTTAACTGAGAACGGGGTATCACTCGGTGTGAACGGTCTCCCCGGTCAGGTTCGCCAGACCGGATAGCGGTGGCTCCGCTCCAGTTAGTAACCGTTAAATGCCTGCCGCCGATACGTCCCTGTAGTATCTCGTGACAGCCGCTTCTCTCCCGTTAGCCCACACCAACACATGGTAGACGTAAGCCAACACGAACTCGTCCCGGAGCACACTGTTCTCGAGGAAGCCGTCCTCGAGGAGGTGCTCTCAGAGTACGACATCGACCGCACAGACCTACCGAAGATCAAACGCAACGACCCGGCGCTTCCCGACGAGGCGGACGTCGGGGACGTCATCAAAATCGTCCGAGACTCGCGCACGACCGACCAGGCAGTGGTATACCGACTCGTGGTGGAATAAATGGCAATCGAACTCGACCGAGACAAACGGCGCGACATCTCCCGGGAGTACTTCTCGCGAGAGCGCCTCGCGGAGCATCACTACCGCTCGTTCAACGCCTTCCTCAACCGCGGTATGCAGGAGGTCGTCGACGAGAAGGCAACGATCGACACGGACATCGGCGACAAGGAGGGCGAGGAGCCGGTCCACGTCGAACTCGGCGACGTCCGCGTGGTAACCCCACGGGTCCGCGAGGCCGACGGTAGCGAGGAGTTGCTGTATCCACAGGAAGCCCGCCTCCGAAACATCACCTACTCCGCGCCGGTGTTCATGGAGATGAGCATCGTCAAGGGCGAGGAGAACGACCAGCGCGTCGTCGACTCGACGGAGACGAAGATCGGCCGGATGCCGATCATGGTCGGCTCCGAGAAGTGTAACATCGCGGGCTTCTCCGACGAGGAACTGATCGAGATCGGCGAGGACCCCGCCGATCCCGGCGGCTACTTCATCGTCAACGGCTCCGAGCGGGTGCTGATGACCTCTGAGGACCTCGCGCCGAACAAGATCCTCGCGGAGTACGACACCAAGTACGGCGACGAGATCCAGGTCGCCAAGACGTTCAGCCAGCGCCGCGGGTACCGCGCGCTGGTGCTGTGTGAGCGGACCCGGAACGGGCTGCTCGAGGTCAGCTTCCCCTCCGTGTCGGGTTCGATCAACTTCGTCACGCTCGTGCGCGCACTGGGCCTCGAGAGCGACGAGGAGATCGTCCACAAGGTCTCGAACGACCCCGAGGTCGTCAAGTACATGCTCGAGAACTTAGAGGAGGCCGAGGTCCAGACCGAGGAGGAGGCGATCGAGGCCCTCGGGAAACGGGTCGCCTCGGGGCAAGGCAAGAACTACCAGCTCAAACGGGCGAACTACGTCATCGACCGCTACCTGCTCCCGCACCTCCACGAGGAGGGCGTCGAGGAGGAGGACGTCCGGATCAACAAGGCCCACTACCTCTGTCGGATGGCCGAGGCGTGTTTCGAACTCGCGCTCGGGCGGCGCGAATCCGACGACAAGGACCACTACGCGAACAAGCGCCTCAAGGTGAGCGGCGACCTGATGAAGGACCTGTTCCGGACCGCCCTGAACAAGCTGGCGAGGGACGTGAAGTACCAGCTCGAGCGCGCCAACATGCGAAACCGGAACCTCTCGGTGAACACCGTCGTGCGTTCTGACGTGCTCACCGAACGCTTAGAGCATCCGATCGCGACGGGCAACTGGGTGGGTGGCCGTTCTGGCGTCTCACAGCTGGTCGACCGCACGGACTTCATGGGTGTTCTCAGCCATCTGCGCCGGCTCCGCAGCCCGCTCTCGCGCAGCCAGCCCCACTTCGAGGCGCGGGACCTGCACGCGACCCAGTGGGGTCGCATCTGTCCCTCCGAGACGCCGGAGGGGCCGAACTGTGGACTGGTGAAGAACTTCGCACAGGCGATGGAGCTCTCCCAGAACGTCGAGGACGAACAGGAACTCAAACGCGAACTGGCGTCGATGGGAGTCGAGGGCATTCCGGGCCTCGAGGGAACCACCCGAACGCCGGCAGACGACTAACAGACTATGAGCAGCCAACAACGCGAAGCCAAGGTGTACGTCAACGGATCGCTGGTGGGGACCCATCCCGATCCGCACGAACTGGCCGAACAGATCCGCGAAGCCCGCCGGCTCGGCGACGTCAGCGAGATGGTCAACGTGTCGGTCAAAGATCGCACGCGCGAAGTGATCGTCAACGCCGACGCGGGACGGGCGCGGCGCCCGCTGCTCGTCGTCGAGGACGGCGAGCCCCGCCTCTCGGGACAGGAGATCGAGGCGTTCCAGAACGGCGACCTCACGTTCGAGGACTTGGTCGAACACGGCTACATCGAGTTCATCGACGCCGAGGAGGAAGAGGACATCTACGTCGCCGTCGACGAGGACGATCTCGAGGAGGATCACACGCACCTCGAGATCGACCCGCAGCTCATCTTCGGGATCGGCGCGGGGATGATCCCGTACCCCGAGCACAACGCGAGCCCCCGGATTACGATGGGTGCGGGGATGATCAAGCAGTCGCTGGGGCTGCCGTCGGCGAACTACCGGATCCGACCGGACACGCGCCAGCACCTGCTGCACTACCCGCAACTCTCGATGGTCAAGACCCAGACCACCGAGCAGATCGGCTTCGACGACCGGCCCGCCGCCCAGAACTTCGTCGTCGCCGTGATGAGCTACGAGGGGTTCAACATCGAGGACGCGCTGGTCATGAACAAGGCCTCCGTGGAACGGGCGCTCGCCCGCTCGCACTTCTTCCGGACCTACGAGGGCGAGGAGCGACGCTACCCCGGCGGCCAGGAGGACCGCTTCGAGATCCCCTCCCAGGACGTCCGCGGGGCCCGTGGCGAGGAAGCGTACACGCACCTCGACGAGGACGGCCTGGTCAACCCCGAGACGACGGTCGACGAGAACTCCGTCCTGCTCGGGAAGACCTCACCGCCCCGATTCCTCGAGGAACCGGACGACATGGGCGGCCTCTCGCCCCAGAAGCGCCGCGAAACCAGCGTGACGATGCGCTCGGGTGAGTCCGGCGTCGTCGACACCGTCACCCTGATGGAGGGCGAGGACGGCTCGAAGCTCTCGAAAGTGTCGGTACGGGACGAGCGGATCCCCGAACTCGGGGACAAGTTCGCCAGCCGCCACGGCCAGAAGGGGGTCGTCGGCCACCTCGCACCGCAGGAGGACATGCCCTTCACCGAGGAGGGCGTCGTCCCCGACCTCGTCGTCAACCCGCACGCGCTGCCCTCGCGGATGACCGTCGGCCACATCCTCGAGATGATCGGCGGCAAACTCGGCGCGATGGAGGGCCGTCGGGTCGACGGCACGCCGTTCCTCGGCGAGGACGAAGACGAGTTGCGGGGCGGACTCGAGGAGAACGGATTCAACTCCGCCGGCAAGGAGACGATGTACTCCGGGGTCACCGGCGAGAAGATCGAGGCCGAGATCTTCGTGGGGATCATCTTCTACCAGAAGCTCTACCACATGGTCTCGAACAAGCTGCACGCCCGTTCACGCGGGCCGGTGCAGGTGCTCACCCGCCAGCCCACCGAGGGTCGCGCCCGCGAGGGTGGACTGCGTATCGGGGAGATGGAACGCGACGTGTTCATCGGACACGGCGCCGCGATGACGCTCAAAGAACGGCTGCTCGACGAGTCCGACCGCGAGTTCATCCACGTCTGCGGGAACTGCGGGATGAGCGCGGTCGAGAACGTCGAACAGCGCCGGGTGTACTGTCCGAACTGCGAGGAGGAAACCGACATCCACGAGATCGAGATGAGCTACGCGTTCAAGCTCTTGCTCGACGAGATGAAGGCGCTCGGAATCGCACCGCGACTGGAACTGGAGGACGCCGTCTAAATGATTCAATCAACACCGAAAGACATCGGATCGATCAACTTCGGGCTGATGGAGCCCGAGGAGTACCGGGAGATGAGCGCGACGAAGATCATCACCGCCGACACCTACGACGACGACGGCTTCCCCATCGACATGGGGCTGATGGACCCCCGGTTAGGGGTTATCGACCCCGGACTCGAGTGTAAGACCTGCGGCAAACACTCGGGGTCGTGTAACGGCCACTTCGGTCACATCGAACTCGCCGCGCCGGTGATCCACGTCGGCTTCACGAAGCTCATCCGGCGCCTGCTCCGGGGGACCTGCCGGGAGTGTTCGCGGCTCCTGTTGACCGAAGACGAGAAAGAGGAGTTCCACGGCCAGCTCGACCAGCACCGAAAGCTCGGCCACGACCTGAACAACGTGACGAAGGCGGCGATCCGCCAGGCCCGGAAGAAGGACCGCTGTCCCCACTGCGGCGAGATCCAGTACGACATCGAACACGAGAAGCCCACGACCTACTACGAGGTCCAGCAGGTGCTCTCGAGTGAGTACTCCCAGCGGATCGCCGGCGCGATGCAGGGCGACGAGGAGGCCGGTATCGAGCGGACGACGCCGGACGAACTCGCCGCGAAGACCGAGATCGACCTCAGCCGGATCAACGAGATCCTCTCGGGCTCGTTCCGCCCCCGCGAGGGCCAGCGCAAGGCGATCGAGAAGGCCCTGGACATCGACCTCACCGTCGAGGACACGAACAAGCTGATGCCGAGCGATATCCGCGACTGGTTCGAGGCGATTCCGGACGAGGACATCGCGGTGCTCGGCATCAACGCCGAGCGCTCGCGACCGGAGTGGATGATTCTCACGGTGCTGCCGGTACCGCCGGTCACCGCGCGGCCGTCGATCACGCTCGACAACGGTCAGCGCAGCGAGGACGACCTCACCCACAAGCTCGTGGACATCATCCGGATCAACCAGCGGTTCATGGAGAACCGCGAGGCCGGCGCGCCACAGCTGATCATCGAGGACCTGTGGGAGCTGTTGCAGTACCACGTGACGACGTTCATGGACAACGAGATCTCGGGAACGCCGCCGGCCCGACACCGCTCCGGCCGGCCGCTCAAGACCCTCTCCCAGCGCCTCAAGGGCAAGGAGGGGCGGTTCCGGGGTTCGCTGTCCGGAAAGCGCGTGAACTTCTCCGCCCGAACCGTCATCTCGCCGGACCCGACCCTCTCGCTCAACGAGGTCGGCGTCCCCGACCGCGTCGCAAAGGAGATGACCCAGACGATGCTCGTCACCGAGCGCAACGTCGAGGAGGCCAAACGGTACGTGGCGAACGGCCCGAACGGCCACCCCGGCGCGAACTACGTCCGCCGTCCCGACGGTCGGCGTCTGAAGGTGACGGAAAAGAACTGCGAGGCGCTCGCTGGGATGAGCGAGGAGGCAGAGGAGTCCGAAATCCAGACCGTCGGCCCCGGCTGGGAGGTCAACCGACACCTCATCGACGGCGACATCGTCATTTTCAACCGCCAGCCGTCGCTCCACCGGATGTCGATCATGGCCCACGAGGTCGTGGTGATGCCGTACAAGACGTTCCGGCTGAACACCGTCGTCTGCCCGCCGTACAACGCCGACTTCGACGGCGACGAGATGAACATGCACGCCCTCCAGAACGAGGAGGCCCGCGCGGAGGCCCGCGTCCTCATGCGCGTTCAGGAGCAAATCCTCTCGCCCCGGTTCGGCGGCAACATCATCGGCGCGATCCAGGACCACATCAGCGGCACGTACCTGCTCACCCACGACAACCCGCGATTCAACGAGACGCAGGCGCTCGACCTGCTGCGGGCGACGCGGATCGACGAACTACCCGAGCCGAGCGGCATCGACGACGAGGACGAGCCGTTCTGGACCGGCCGGGACGTCTTCTCGGAGCTGTTGCCCGACGATCTGAACCTCGAATTTACCGGTACGGTCGGCGAGGACGTGATCGTCGAGAACGGCCAGCTCGTCGAGGGCACCATCGCCGAGGACGAGGTCGGCGAGTTCGGCGGCGAGATCGTCGACACGATCACGAAGGTGTACGGCAACACCCGTGCCCGGATCTTCATCAACGAGGTCTCGACGCTGGCGATGCGGGCGATCATGCACTTCGGGTTCTCGATCGGGATCGACGACGAGACGATTCCGGAGGAAGCCCGGTCGCGGATCGACGAGACGATCACCGACGCGAACGACCGCGTCGAGGAGCTGATCGAGGCCTACGAGCGGGGCGAACTCGAGTCCCTGCCGGGCCGAACGATCGACGAGACCCTCGAGATGAAGATCATGCAGACGCTCTCGCGTGCGCGTGACAACGCCGGGAACATCGCCGAGGAGCACTTCACCGAGGACAACCCGGCGGTCGTCATGGCCACCTCCGGAGCCCGCGGTTCGATGCTCAACTTGACACAGATGGCCGGCTGCGTCGGCCAGCAGGCGGTTCGAGGCGAGCGGATCAACCGCGGCTACGAGGACCGAACGCTTTCTCACTACAAACCGAACGACCTCTCTGCGGAGGCCCACGGCTTCGTCGAGAACTCCTACACGGCCGGGCTCACCCCGCGTGAGTTCTTCTTCCACGCGATGGGCGGCCGCGAGGGGCTGGTCGACACCGCAGTCCGGACCTCGAAATCCGGCTACCTCCAGCGCCGGCTGATCAACGCGCTGTCGGAGCTCGAGGCCCAGTACGACGGCACCGTGCGCGATACGAGCGACACGATCGTCCAGTTCGAGTTCGGCGAGGACGGCACCTCGCCCGTGATGGTCTCCTCCGGCGAGGAACACGACATCAACGTCGATCGGATCGCCGACCGCGTCCTCAACTCGGAGTTCGCCTCCGAGGAGGAGCGCGCCGAGTTCCTCGGTACGAAACGGCGGCCGACGAACCTGTCGGAGCACGCCGACAGTCGGCGCGTCGGCGGGGGCGCGGAGGTGACCTCCGATGACTGAGGTCGCCTTCGATGTCGACGACGACGTCGTCGCGCTCGTCGAGGACACCGACCTGCCGCGACGACTCAAGGACCGGGTCTACGAGACGATCGAGTCCCGCGAGGGGATCTCCGTCGAACAGGCGAACGAGATCGCCCAGGCGGTCGAGAACCGGTACCTGGATACGCGCGTCGACCCCCTCGACCCCGTCGGCACCGTCTCGGCGCAGTCGATCGGCGAGCCCGGGACCCAGCTGACGATGAACACGTTCCACTACGCGGGTGTCGCGGAGATCGACGTTACCCAGGGACTGCCGCGGCTGATCGAGCTGGTCGACGCCCGGAAGACCCCGGACACGCCGATGATGACGGTCTACCTCGAGGACGAGTACGCCACCGAGCGGGAGATGGCCCACGAGGTCGTCTGGAAGATCGAGGCGACGAAGATCCTGGCGCTGGGTGACGTCTCGACGAACGTCGCCGACATGCGGGTTCAGATCTCGCTCAACCGCGACACCTTGGAGGAGCGAATGATCACGCCCGAGGAGGTCGCCGAGATCATCGAGGACTCGCTGGGAGTGAGCACCGTTCAGGAAGGGACCTCCGTCGAGTTCGGCCCCGAGGACCCCTCCTACCGCGACCTGCTCCAGCTGGTCGAGGAGCTTCGGGACATCACGTTCAAGGGAATCGAAGACATCTCGCGGGTCGTTATCCGCCGCGAGGAGTTCGAAGACGGCGACGAGCAGTTCGTCCTCTACACTGAGGGATCGGCGTTCGGCGACGTGCTCTCGATCGAGGGCGTCGACGCCTCCCGAACGACGTGTAACAACATCCACGAGATCCACCGCAATCTCGGTATCGAGGCCGCCCGCGAGGCGATCATCGAGGAGACGCACAACACGCTGGCCGAACAGGGGCTGGACGACGTGAACGTCCGCCACCTGATGCTGGTCGCGGACATGATGACCAACGAGGGAACCATCGAGTCGATCGGCCGCCACGGCATCTCGGGGTCGAAGGACTCCGTCCTCGCGCGTGCGGCGTTCGAGGTCACGGTCAACCACCTGCTCAACGCCGCCATCCACGGCGAGGTCGACGAACTCAACGGCGTCACCGAGAACGTTATCGTCGGCAAGCCGATCAAGCTCGGCACCGGCGACGTCGACCTCCGGATGGGCTCGACCACGCCGAAGGCCGACTAGATGGTCGTCACCCTCTCGGACGACGCCCGGCGGTACCTCGCGACCCTCGAGGAGATCACGGGCGCGAGCGGTCGGGACTGCGTGATCGACGGGGACCGGCTCCTCGTCGTCGTCGCTCGAGGGGAGATGGGCGAGGCGATCGGGTCGCATGGACAGCACGTACAGCGGTTCGAAGAGCGCGTCGGGAAGCCGGTTCGGCTGATCGAACACGCCGAACGGGCCGAGGAGTTCGTCGCGAACGCGTTTGCGCCGGCGGCGGTGTACAACGTCACGATCAGCGAGAACGAGGACACCGTCGCCTACGTCGAGGTCGCAGACGAGGATCGCGGCGTCGCTATCGGCACCGACGGCCGGACGATCGAGGCCGCCCGAACGCTCGCGCGCCGGCACTTCGAGATCGACGACGTACAGTTGCTTTGATCGTCCCCGCTACCGACCGCGGATTCGTCGTTAGTCTTCGGCCGACGCGTTCGCTGGTGTCTTGTTGTCCGTGGCCGTCGTCTCGTTGTCCGAAGCACAGCCGCCTTCCGGGACTGCGTCTCGCGTCTTCGATCGGTTCGATGCGCCGTCTGTGGTCTCGTTCGTTGTATCGTTCACGACAGTTGCTTCTGTCGTCGCTTTCGCAGCATCTGCCTCCGTTTCTTCGGACGGAATCTCGTCGGTCGGCGGGAACGACGTATAGCGGCCGAGTCTAATCTGGTCCCAGTCATCGTCGGTGATTTCGATCTCCTCACGGTCGGCGATCACGCGTTCACAGTCGCCGTCTATCGACGGTAACTCGAGCGCGTCGTCGACGGCGAGGCCGTACACCCTCACGCTAGACCGCGCACCGTCCGCGCGATCGGCGGTGAACACGATCCAGCGTGGCGGTCGGTCGGTCGCCGCCGACACCGTCTCGCGGACCGTTCCGCGATAGAACTCGAATCCGTCCTCCGATTCGGTCGTCTCTCGTTCGTCCGCGGCGAGCGCGTTCCACGCTAGATCTCCGTGTTCGATGCGCTCGAGGACGTTCCCGTCGCTGTCGACCAGAAACGACCCGACCCCGTAGAGGCCATC
The DNA here is from genome assembly GCF_024362525.1 of Natrononativus amylolyticus. GTDB lineage: Archaea > Halobacteriota > Halobacteria > Halobacteriales > Natrialbaceae > Natrononativus > Natrononativus amylolyticus. The sequence goes on along the minus strand of NZ_CP101458.1, from coordinate 2,563,370 downwards.
GGTCTCGTTCAAACCGGTCAGTTCGTACTCGAGATCGAACGAGATGGACCAGTCCCGGCCGCCGTCGACCGGGGTGCCTACGGCCTCCGGGGAGTGAGCCTCGAGTCGAATCGTCGTACTCGGATCCGAACACCCCGCGAGGACGGCTCTTCGCTTCACCTGGAACAATCGCAATCGTAGTATAGTATACCTTTCTGTCAATACTGCTCGTGACTTCGACAGCCGAAACGTGGCGGTGCCGGTCGCGCCTGGAACGGGTACTCGTGACGGGCGAGCAGCGGCCGTCTTCATCCTGCTTCTCGAACTATCGGGCCGCTGACCCCGAGAACGACGACGCCGGCTGCGACCTGGATCGCGACCGTCGGGTGCGCGATCGCCACGGCGCCGGCGGCGACGAGGACGAGCCGGCGGAGGGACTCGTAGCGAGCGACGCCATCGAAGGATGCACACAACGCGTATACCATCCCGAACCCGCCGAGCAACGCCAGGGAACCCGCGCGGAGCGTGGCGAGGTCGAGGGTCGTCGAGACGAGTTCCGGATGCGCGACGAACGCGAAGGGAAGGACGAACAGGGGAGCGAGGAGCCCCGTCGCGACTTTCGAGACCGCCCACGTGTTCGCGTCGGCGATCCGTGCGGTCCGGACGGCCGCGGCGGCGACCGGCGGGGCGACGCCCGCCGCGAGCGCGGCGTAGAGGGCCACGTAGAAGACCGTGAGGGGGTCGGCTCCGTAGCTCGCGACCAAGACGCTCGTGAACAGTCCGCCGACGACGACCGCTCCGACCGTGGGGAGGCCCGCGGCGAGCACGAGCGAGGCCGCCAGGGCGAGCGCGACGATCGCGAACGGCCCGCCCTGCCCGAGCGCATCCAGCGAATCGGCCGCGGTGGCGAACACATTCACGGCCTGCAGCAGATCGATCACGCCGTTGAGTACGGCGAGGACGGCTATCAGGGGCGCGAGAACGAGCGCTCCGGTTCGCAATCCGCTGACAGTCTCCTCGAGCGCCCGCGAAAGCGCCGCGGTCGGACGGAATCGGGCGGCGATCGTCGCGGCTCGCTCGAGCCGCGCTCCGACCCCCTCGACGGTCGTCCCGGCGGCTCTATCCCGCTGCGTCTCCGCGGTGGGTTCGCGCCCGTCGCGGAACCACGATTCGCCCGTCGCCGACCGGTAGACAGCTTCGAAGACGGGGGTGGCGATCCCCAGGGTCAGCAGCGCGACGACCGCCGCGGCGAAGGCGAACGACAGCGGCCGCTGGTCGGCGACCAGGTAGCCGAACAGCAAGAGCGGCGCGCCGAGGCGGATCGTTTCCCCGACCGCGCCTGCACGGGATAGCGTCCGAGGCACTCCCTCGTTCGGGGTCGTAAATTTCGACGTCGCGCCCGTCGATTCCGGTGTCGCACTCGTTCTGGTCACCAGAAGCACGCCGACGAGCAGGCAGGCCACCAGCACCGCAGCCGGTACCAGGCCGGCGAGCACTACCTCGCGATGCGGGGGTCGCTCTCCGAGGAGGAAGCCGCCGGCAGCGAGGACGACGGGCACGGGCAACACCTGTCCGGCGGTCGACGCCGCGGCCTCGACGCCCGCGGCGATTCGCGCCGGGACGCCGCGATCTCGCAGATTCGAGACGGTGTGGCCGCCGGTCAGGTCCGCGTTCGCGAGGTACGCGCCGCTGACGGAACCGATCGCCGCGGCGGAGAGCGTCGTCGTCACGACGTATCCCGCGCGCCGGGACCGGGACGCCCGAACGGCAGCGGTTCGGATCACCCGAAACCCGCCGTAGGCGTAGACGAGCGAGACGTAGAGCACCGGCGCCGCGATGATCAGGGCCGCCTGCTGGGTCAGGAAGCCGTACACGCCGTCCAACCCGGCGGCCAGAATCAGGAATACCCGTTCGATTCCGATCCCCCCGTGGCCGAGCAGTTCCGGGAACCACCCGCCGAGCAACGCGTACGCGACCGTTACGGCGAGTGCCAGAACGGGTACCGGTCCGATCTCCCGCCAGACGACGTAACACACGACGAGGACGACCAGCGCGGCGGAAACGCCTCCGACTGTCGACACATCTCCCCGACCGAGAAGGTCGAGCGCGTTTCGATAGAAGTACCACGTGGCGGCGACCAGTGCGGCTGCGACGCCGACCATGACGACGGCGGTCGACCGCGCGTCGGTTTCGACGGCTCGCCGGATCTCTTCGACGGCGTAGACGGCGAGCACCAGTCCGAGAACGAGGACGGCCAACTGTGTCCTCGGCTGCGGACCGTTGACGCCCGAGACGACCGCCGCCCAGAGCAGGACCGCGCCGACGAGAACCCCGGTCGTCAGGGCGAGGCGGGTCGCGATCTCGGCTCTCGAGTCCGGACTCAGTGCTCGTCGAGACGCCGTGAAAGCGAAACCGACGAGCACCAGCCCGAACAAGGCGCGGACGTAGGTGCCGTGCCGTCCACCGGTCCCTTCGGTGAGCACGACGACCCAGAGCAGGATCGCCCCGACGGACACGACCGTTCCGAGCCCGTACACCGCCGATCTGGACGGGTTTCTCACTTCCTCTGGCGCCGGGGGTTCGGTCATACTCGGACACCGCCGTTTACCGGACCGTCGATCGGACGGTCCGGTCGCTCTCGGCCGTCCGCGGCACCGATCGGGACCGCTTCATAGCCTCTGGATCGCATAGTAACATTACCTCTATATCCAATTCATAAGTTATTTTCGGTAGTTACCGTCGGGATAGCTAACAAGAACCGGCGCACGGGTACTCGACCCGTCGACGGAGGCGCCCCGGGCTATCGGCCGTCGGTCCGGAGCGACGGCCGTAGGACGTCTGTCCCCTCGTTCGACGAGAGCTACCCTCGAGGGACGAAACGCCCTCAGATTCCTTCGTTGCCCCCCGTCCGGCGCTCTCGAGGCGTAACGCGGAACTCCGAAACGGGGTGCTTAAGTGCCTCCGTCGGATAGCGACGTGCATGGCAAACGGCAAGTACGCCGCGCGCAAGCTCAAGAAGGACCGCCAGCAACAGCGGTGGTCCGACTCCGACTACGCGCGCCGCGCACGGGGCCTCCGCGAGAAGTCAGACCCCCTCGAGGGCGCCCCGCAGGCTCGAGGTATCGTACTCGAAAAGGTGGGCATCGAGGCGAAACAGCCCAACTCGGCGATCCGGAAGTGCGTCCGGGTCCAGCTCATCAAGAACGGCAAGCAGGTCACCGCCTTCTGTCCCGGTGACGGTGCGATTTCGTTCATCGACGAGCACGACGAAGTCACCATCGCGGGGATCGGTGGGGCGAAGGGTCGTGCGATGGGTGACCTCTCCGGCGTCAACTACAAGGTCGACAAGGTCAACGGCGTCGCGCTGCTCGAACTCGTTCGCGGCAACGCGGAGAAACCGGTGCGATAACCATGGCTGCAGAAGACCAACCCGACCCCGACGCCCCCGCCGGCGGCGGCGACCTCACCGCGAAGCTGTTCGGCAAGTGGGACGTCTCCGAGATCGCCTACAACGACCCCTCGACGGAGCGGTACCTGGCGGTGACCCCGGTTGCCCACACCGCGGGTCGTCACGCCGGCAAGCAGTTCCAGAAGTCCGAGGTTTCGGTCGTCGAGCGGTTCATCAACCGGCTGATGCAGACCGAGGAGAACACGGGCAAGAAACAGCAGAACCTGAACCACGTCCGCGAGGCGTTCGACCTCATCCACGAGCGCACCGAGGAGAACCCGGCACAGGTGCTCGTCACGGCCGTCGAGAACGCCGCCCCCCGGGAGGAGACCGTCCGCCTGAAGTACGGTGGCATTTCGGTCCCGAAGGCCGTCGACGTCGCCCCGCAGCGGCGTGTCGACCAGGCGCTTAAGTTCATCGCCGAGGGCGTCAAGAGCGCGTCGTTCAAGACGCCGACCTCCGTCCCCGAGGCCATCGCCAACCAGCTCATCGGCGCGGCCAACTACGACGTCCAGACGTACGCGATCAGCCAGAAAGAAGAGAAAGAGCGCGTCGCGGCTGCTGCCCGCTAACGGTTCGACTCGCCGTTCGCGACTTTTCGATTGCTCTCTGCGATCCGGCTACCGACCGGTCCCCCTCTTCGCGCTCGAGTCGCGGACGGCGCCTCGGCGACCGACCCCGCCGACGGTGTCGGGTGGCCGCTCGCGCGGATCGGTTCAGTCGGCCGCCCGGCCGTCGGCGTCTACGTACGCCCGCGTCGCGTCCACCAGCACCTGTCGGTAGGAACTCGAGTCCGGTTCCCGCGTCAGCTCCCGAAACCGCTCGCGAAAGCCCTCGAAGTCGACGCCAGGGGCGTCCTCGCTGGCGGCGTGGGCGAGGTCGTACAGCCGGTGATCGGCCGCGAGCAGGTCGTGTCGCTCGGCGAGCGCGAGCGCGAAGGCGGCGTTGACGGCCGTGATCTCCGGATCGGCGCCGGGTGAGATGCGCGTGACGTTCGGCCCCGACGGCGCCGTCGGCCGGTCGGCGACCGCGGCGGCCAGCGAGGACTCGAGGAACGCGAGCAGTTTCTCGCCGGGACCCACCGCGAGGGTGATGTCGTCGGCGTAGATGTCCTTCATGTGGTTAGCGATCTGGTAGCAGTGGGCCAGTTTTCGGCGTTCGACGGTCTTTCCGGCCAGCGCGAGGTAGAGCACCTCCTCGGTCGACTGGACGTGTGAGGGGTGGCTCTCCTCGTGGCGGGCCATGTGGGAGAACTCGTGGAGGGCGAGTTCGCGAGCGAGGGCGCTCGAGGCGGCTTGCCTCGAGATGTTGAGGACGTGCCGGTCGTCGTAGTGGGCGGCCCAGGTTCGCTCGTCGGGGTCCTCCCGGAGCTGAACGTGGACGGGCAGGGAGAGCTCGTACTCGGTTTCGAAGAGGTCTCGAGCCCCGAGAAAGGGCGCGGTCGGCCCCGGCCCCTGTACGCGGAGATCCATGTGTACCCGTATCAGGGTTCGAGACGGTATGGCTTTTGCGCCCGGTTGTGCCGGGTGGTGTCCGCTCGACGGGGGCTGCAACGGTTGTCGCTACTGGATACCGCCGTGTGACAGTCACTCACTGGATATTGAGTGTTCGGCGGTCCAACCGGGCGCTCGCCGGATTTCGTCTCGCGGCGAAACACTACCCTTTTGACCCCGCTACCGATAGTAGGGGGTATATGGGCCGACGCAAAAAGATCGTCCAAGAGTGTGAACGGCTGATGGACGAACCGGAGAACATCCGGAACATCGCCATCGCCGCACACGTCGATCACGGAAAAACGACCCTTTCTGACAACCTCCTCGCTGGCGCGGGCATGATCTCCGACGAGACTGCCGGCGAACAGCTCGCGATGGACACGGAGGAAGACGAGCAGGAACGTGGGATCACCATCGACGCGGCGAACGTTTCGATGACCCACGAGTACGAGGACACCAACCACCTCATCAACCTCATCGACACGCCGGGCCACGTCGACTTCGGTGGCGACGTCACGCGTGCGATGCGAGCCGTCGACGGGGCGCTCGTCGTCGTCGACGCCGTCGAGGGTGCGATGCCCCAGACCGAGACCGTCCTGCGCCAGGCGCTCCGCGAGGGCGTCAAGCCGACCCTGTTCATCAACAAGGTCGACCGCCTCATCTCCGAGCTCCAGGAGGGCCCCCAGGAGATGCAAGAGCGCCTCCTGAAGGTCATCGGCGACGTCAACGACCTCATCGACGGGATGACCCAGGACATGGACGACGTCGACGACTGGACCGTCTCCGTCGAGGGTGGTACCGTCGGCTTCGGTTCGGCGCTGTACAAGTGGGGCGTCTCGATGCCCTCGATGCAGGCGACCGGGATGGACTTCGGCGACATCATCGAACTCGAGCAGGCCGGCAAACGCCAGGAGCTTCACGAGCGCACGCCGCTGTCGGACGTCGTCCTCGACATGGTCTGTGAGCACTTCCCGAACCCGCTCGAGGCCCAGCCCCGCCGTATCCCGCGCATCTGGCGCGGCGACGACGAGTCCGAACTCGCCGAGACGATGCGTCTCGTCGACGAGTCCGGCGAGGTCGTCTTCATGGTCACCGACATCGGGATGGACCCTCACGCCGGCGAGATCGCCTCCGGTCGCGTCTTCTCGGGAACCCTCGAGAAGGGCCAGGAGCTGTACGTCTCGGGCACCGCGGGCAAGAACCGCGTCCAGTCCGTCGGCATCTACATGGGCGGCGAGCGCGAGGAAGTCGAGAAGGTTCCCGCCGGGAACATCGCCGCCGTCACCGGCCTGCGCGACGCGATCGCGGGCTCGACCGTCTCGAGCATCGAGATGACGCCGTTCGAGTCGATCGAACACATCTCGGAGCCGGTCATCACGAAGGCCGTCGAGGCGAAGACGATGGACGACCTGCCAAAGCTCATCGAGACGCTACGCCAGGTCTCCAAGGAGGACCCGACAATCCAGATCACGATCAACGAGGACACCGGCGAGCACCTGATCTCCGGACAGGGTGAGCTTCACCTCGAGGTCATCACCCAGCGTATCGAGAAGAACCAGGGCATCCCGGTCAACACAGGCGAGCCGATCGTCGTCTACCGCGAGGCCGTCCAGCGCGCGAGCGACACGGTCGAGGGCATCTCGCCGAACCGCCACAACCGCTTTTACCTCTCCGCGGAGCCGCTCAGCGAGGAGCTCGTCGAGATCCTCAAACTCGGCGAAGCGACGATGGACATGCCCGAACAGGAGCGCCGCGAGGCGCTCCAGGACGCCGGCATGCACAAGGACGACTCCCAGAACGTCGAGCACATCCACGGCACCAACATCCTGCTCGACGAGACGAAGGGGATCCAGCACCTGAACGAGACGATGGAGCTGTTCATCGAGGGGCTCGAGGAGGCCCTGGACAACGGTCCGCTCGCCAACGAGCCGGTTCAGGGGACGCTCATCCGCCTGCAGGACGCCAAACTCCACGAGGACACCATCCACCGCGGTCCGGCACAGGTGATCCCCGCGACCCGCGAAGCCGTCCACAAGTCGCTGATCGACGGCCACATCAAGCTGCTCGAACCGATGCAGGACGTCCGCATCGACGTCCCGAACGACCACATGGGCGCCGCCAGCGGCGAGATCCAGGGTCGCCGTGGCCGCGTCGACGACATGTACCAGGAGGGTGACCTCATGGTCGTCGAGGGTATCGCACCCGTCGAGGAGATGATCGGCTTCGCGAGCGACATCCGCTCTGCGACCGAGGGGCGGGCCTCCTGGAACACGGAGAACGCCGGCTTCGAGGTCATGTCCGACTCGCTGCAGACCGAGGAGATCATGGAGATCCGCGAGCGAAAGGGCATGAAGCTCGAGCTCCCCCAGTCGATCAACTACATCTAACTCCGGTTCGGTTTCTCTTCTCTTCTCTTCTCACGTTGCGCTGCCGGAGCATCCGCTCCTCTCTCAGCCGACGACCGAAGCAGTACGATGTGCGACGGCTCAGCGTCGTTAGCCGTCCGCGACGATCCCCTACCGACCGAGCTTCTCCCGGCTGATACCGACGCCCGTCGGCGTGATGATGATCTGGTCGTCGCCCTTCAGGACGATGTCGCCGTCGACCTCCTTTGCGACCTGGCGGAGTTCGTCGACGATGTGTTCGGTCGTACTGTCTTTCGTCCGCAGGCGGGTGATGTCCGCGATGACGATGTCGCCGTCGTAGACGGCGTCTTTGATGTCTATCGCGGCGGCTTGGCCGTCGATCTCGGCGATGTGAACGTGCATTCCCGCCTCGCTCGAGGCGTGGGCGGCGTCGTCGAGGTCGAGTTCGACGTACTCCTCCGTGCTTCGAGACTGCCCGCCGCCGACGATCTTGTCCATGAATCCCATAGGCGAAAGCCACCGTCGCTGCCGGTATAGTTCTTACGTCAGACGGCTTGCCCGGGAGACACCGATACGCGCCTCGAGCGGACCGCCCGGGCGTCCGCTATCAGTTACCAGTAGCTATATTGTATTAGTATACTCATATGTGTTTTCTATTGGTATTTTCCCTGGGATAATATACGGATTTATTATATATCGCGTCCGCATGAGTGTAGTCGTCGCTTACCATGACGAATGAGAACGTTTCACGACGGACGCTGCTGAAGGGGGTCGGGGCTGGTGTGGCTGCATCGGCGCTCGCAGGACAGGTCGCCGGCGCGGACGAGGGTGCCTACATCGTCGGCGTCGAACCGGACAGCGGCCTCGAGACGGCCCGGCGGGCGGCCGACTCGGTTCGCAAGGAACTCGACTTCGGCTCGATCGGCCGGGCGGTTTCGGGTCAGTTTTCCGAGGCGGCGCTCGACGGACTGCGAAACAACCCCAACGTCCGGTACGTCGAGCCCAACGGACGGATGCACGCCCTCAGCCAGACGACGCCGTACGGTATCGAGACGGTCAAGGCCGATCTCGCCATCGACGACGGCGAGACCGGCGACGGCGTCAGCGTCGCCGTCCTCGACACGGGTATCGACGCCGAGCACGAAACCCTCGCGGCGAACCTCGGCGAGGGGTACGCGACCGACGACGCCGCCTGTACGACCGGCTGTGGCGGCGGCCCGTTCGGCGGCGGCAACGATATCGAGGAGTGTCTCGAAGAGTGGGACGACGACAACGACCACGGCACCCACTGTGCCGGGACCGTCGGCGCGGCCGACGACGGCGTCGGCGTCCTCGGCGTTGCTCCTGACGTCACGCTGCACGCGGTAAAGGTGCTCCAGTGCGACGGGGGCGGTACGTTCGACGACATCGCGGAGGGAATCGTCTGGTCGGCAGACCAGGGCCACGACGTCCAGAGCATGAGCCTCGGGGCGGACAGCGGCTCCTCGGCGGTCGAGGACGCCGTCCAGTACGCGGCGGATCAGGGCGTCGTCCTCGTCGCGGCCGCGGGCAACTCCGGGCCGTGTACCGACTGCGTCGGCTATCCCGCCGCCTACGACGAGGTTATCGCCGTGAGTGCGACCGACGAGAACGACGACCTCGCGGACTTCTCCTCGACCGGACCAGAGGTCGAACTGGCCGCCCCCGGCGTCGACACGCTCTCGACGATTCCGCGCGACGACTACGCCGAGTTCTCCGGCACCTCGATGGCGTGTCCGCACGTCGCCGGCGCCGCTGCAACCCTGATCGCCGCGGGAACCAACCCCGCGAACGTCCGCGACGAACTGAAGGCGGCGGCGGACGACATCGGTCTCCCGGACACCGATCAGGGGGCCGGCCGGCTCAACGTCGCTGCGGCGCTCGATATCGAGAGCAACGACGACGATGACGACGACAACGGCGACGACGATCCGATCGACTCCGAGCCGATGATCGACTCGTTCTCCGTCGACGCCTCCGGAAACGGCCCGTGGTCCAGCGCCGACGTCGACTGGGCGGTATCGGACGACGACGGTGCACTCGAGTCGGTCACGACGGAGCTGCTCGACGGCTCGACCGTCCTCGAGAGCGAGTCCTCGTCCGTGAGCGGCTCGAGTGCGTCGGGGACTCACGAACTCCGCACGCGCGACGATCCGGACGGCGTCCGCCTGACGGTCGTCGACGAGGCGGGTAACGAGGCGAGCGAGACGACCGGCTACTGACGGTCCTGCCGCCAGGCGCCCTTTTTTGCGAACGCAGTCCGTGACCTCTCCCATGACGTTCAGCATCTGCGTTCACGAAACCTACGAGAGCGAGGACGGCGAGACCCACGACCGCTTCGGCGTGGCGGTCACGACCCGCCTGCCGGGCGTGGGAACGCTCTGTCCGTTCGTGAGCGAAAACGGGGCGGTGGCGACCCAGAGCCTGGTCAACGTCGACCTCGGCCGGCGCGGCATCGCCTACATCGACGACGGACTGGCCGTCGACGACGCGCTCGAGGCGCTGCTCAACGCCGACGACGGCGCCGCCCAGCGCCAGCTCCACGGCGTCGACGCCTCGGGAAGCTTCGCGTTCTCGGGCGAGGAGTGCAAGGGGTGGTACGGCCACCGCGAGGGCGAGAGCTACACCGTCGCGGGGAACCTCCTGACGGGAGAAGCGGTGCTCGAGGCGACCGCCGACGCCTACGAGGCCGGCGGGGACGCGCCGCTCGCCGAACGGCTGATCGACGCCCTCGAGGCGGGCCACGAGGAGGGCGGGGACAAACGCGAGGAGTTACCGATCCAGAGCGCGGCCGTCCGCGTGCGGACGACTGAAGACCGGGAGCTGGCACCGTTCTACGACGACCTCCGGGTCGACGCGACGGAGACGCCGCTCGCGGATCTCCGGGAGACGTACGAACTGGCGAGCCAGGGGTACGAAGACGCGATGGCGCGCTACGAGGAGGCCTACGAGTCGGACTCGCTCGAGGCGACCGAGAGCGCCTGATGCGGTCTGCGGCGCCGGTTTCTCGGCACGACTGCGATCCGCAGGGTCGCGCCGGAACAGCCCCCGGAAGCCCGTCTGGTGCTCACTCCGGTCGATAACTCAGCCGGTGAACTCGAACAGTTCGTCGCCGACGTGGTGCAGCGAGTCGATCACCTTCCCCTCGCTGCCCGTCATCTCCGAGCCGTGGACGCGCGCGCGTCCGACGGCGAGGATCTTTCCGTGGGATTCCTCTGCGATCACGACGAGGTCGTCCGGAGAGATCTCGCCGTCGGCGCGGGTGATCCCCGGTCGCATCACGTCCGCGCCGTCGCTGACGAACGAGACGGCGCCGGCGTCGACGACGACATCGCGGCGGTCGGGTTCGTAGGCGTTGGCGCCGCGGACGGTGAGAAACGGCTCGCCGTCGAAGTACGTGACGTGTGGCTCGCCGTCGACGAGCACGACTTCGGTATCTGATTCCTCGAACTCGACGCGCTCGTAGCTGTCGCCGTCGAGCGTCACACCCAGCTTCTCGGCGATGGCCGTCTCGAGGTCCGAGACGGCGTCGCTGCGAAGGTGGTGGCGTGATTTCACCTGCATACCCGGCCCAACGACCGGTCCGGCTATAAAACGCCCGCTCCCCGCGAGGTGTGGCGTGGCAACCGCTAAGTACGAACACGAACAGGGTGACAGTATGTGGCGTGCCAGGCGACGCGAGCGGCTGGTGACCTGTATCGCCTGCGGTCGCGAGCTCGCCCGCGACCGGGCCCGGGAGTACGACAAGTACGGCGACCGGTGGGACCGCGAGGGAAAGACGTTCGAACACCTGTGTAAACCCTGCGACAACGACCTGTGTCGCCACTCGCGGGCCGAACTCGAGGCGCTGCTCGTCGAGGTCGGTGCCGGCGAGCGCAGCCAGGCGGAGTTCCTCTCGTGGTACCTGGCGGTCGTCGAGGAACGGTACGGCCCGCTCGAAGAGTCCTGATCGGCGGTCGATTCGTTCGTCCGACTCGAGCGCTCCCGACACGTCTTTGACGCTCACCTTCGTAGGCGAGGATATGAGCGACGACGCAGCCGACGCCCAGGCGGCCGCCGGTACGGCCGAGGGACAGGGTCCGGTCGAGATCAGCGAGGAACTCGCCCGCCACCTCGAGAACAAACGCGAGGAACTGTTCGAAAAACTCGAGATCCGCGACGGGTTTCCGCCCGAGGTGCTCGAGGAGGCCGAAGCGCGCACTGAAGACATCCAGTCGGAGATCAGCGAGGGGATCGACGACGACGAGCGGACGGATCTGCGCCACCTCACGACGTGGACGACCGACCCGATCGACGCTCAGGACTTCGACGACGCGCTCTCGATCGAGGAGCGCGACGACGAGTACGTCCTCTGGGTTCACATCGCCGACGTGACCCACTACGTCCACCCCGAGTCGGCGATGTGGGCCGAGGCCGTCGAGCGGGGCAACACCGTCTACCTGCCCGGCTACACCATCCACATGCTGCCGCCGGTGCTCGCGGAGTCGGTCTGCTCGCTGGTTCCCAACGAGGAGCGCTTCGCCCACACCGTCGAGATGCACCTCGACAAGGAGGAGCTCTCCTACGAGTCCATCGACATCTACAAGTCCGTCATCGAGTCCGACGAGCGGCTCACCTACGCCCAGGCCGAGAAGCGACTCGAGGACCCCGACGCGCCCCTCCACGAGGAGAACGTCCTGGTTCACGAGGTCGCAGACCGGATGCACGAGCAGCGAAAGGAGGACGGCTCGCTGGTACTCAACCCGAGTCGGGACCGCGCCCACACCATCATCGAGGAGTGCATGCTGAAGGCGAACAAGGCCGTCACGCACGAGCTGATGTGGTCCCGCGGGGTCGAGGCGATGTACCGGGTCCACCCCCAGCCCAGCCCCGACGAGTGGTCGAAAGCCCTCCAGGAGATCCAGGAGCTAGACGGGGTTTCGATCCCCGGCGACACCTGGGACGATCCCCGGAGAGCGGTCAACGCCACGCTCGAGACCGCGCCGGGTCGCCAGCTCGACAAGATCCAGTGGGCCGTGATGAAGGTGATGCCGCGGGCGAAGTACATGAACGACCCGTTCGGCGGCCACCACGCGCTGAACTTCGAGATCTACGGCCACTTCACCAGCCCGATCCGAAGGCTTAGCGACCTGATCAACCACTGGATCGTCTACCAGAACGACGTGCCAGAGAACCTCATCGCCCTGTGCGATCGCGCGAGCGACAAACAGAAGGCCGCCGAGCAGTGCGAACGCGAGTACAAGGGGTTCCTCCAGGAGGTCGGCCTCGACCCCCAGGCGGTCAACAACCGGGGGATCGAGGTGGTTGAGGAGAGCGAGGCCGAGTGAGCGAAGGGAACGAGGCCTCGACGTACCGAGCGGCGAATGCCGCGAGGAGAGCGAGAGTTGAGTAGTGCGGGACCAGAGGTCCAGCATACCGTTCGCGCGGTTTCACCGCGCGACGCGAAGCCCTCGAGAGACCGCCGTTCCAGTCGTTCGGCTGCCGTTTCCCGACTCGTTCCGATTCATGTCGGCGACCCGACGAAGGATTTATGTCCTTTAGATATCACCATTACTGGTGAAGACGACATGAGTGCAGAGTTCAGCGGGCCGACCGAAGAAAGTGACTCCGAACACCGACGAATCGAACACCACCTCGAGAAGGCACTCGCGCGCAGCGACGATCGAGAGGCGACCTACCACATACGGGAGGCGCTTCACCTCCTGTACACCTGATCGTCCGTACCGGTTGCCGCGCCGTTCCTGGCGGAAGTCATCCCGTTCGTACTCACTCGGAGCCGATCGGCCGCCCGTAGACCGCGACGTCGTACGTCTCACCCAGAAACTCCTCCTCGATCGTCTCGAGTCGGTCGAACCCCCGCGACTCGTAGAAGCCGACGCCGACGTCGTTCTCGGCGAACACCTCGAGTCGCAGCCGCTCGTACCCCTCTCCAGCGAGAGCGGCGTCGAGGTGCTCGAGCAGGTGCGAGCCGACGCCGTCGCCCCAGAAGGCGGGGTGGACGTAGAGCCGCGTCAGGTGGGCGACGTCGGGGGCTCCCTCCCACGGGCTGGCGTGGCCGAAGCCGACGACCTCGCCGGCGACGAAAACGTGGTGGCTCGACGCCCCGATTGCGCTCCGGAGGCGGTCGATCGCGTACCAGTCGTCGACGACGGCGTCGACGGTATCGCTCCCGAGCAGGTCGTCGTAGGCGGCGTGCCAGCTCTCGCGGGCGACATCGCGGATGGCCGCGGCGTCCGTCTGCGCCGCCCGTCGAATCTCTCGGGTGCGCGTCACGACTCGAGTTCGCTGACGACTCCGAAAAGGGTTTTCGTCCGACCGGCGGTTAGCCGCGGGCGGGTACGATCGCGTGGTAGCGCTGGCGGAACCGGTAGAGCTGGACGTCGTGGTAGACGGCGTTCGTGAGCAGACAGGCGAAGCGTCCGGCCTCGAGATCCAGCCAGAGCGAGGTCCCCGTAAACCCGGTGTGACCGATCGACCGCCCGGACCACTGGGGAGCCGGAATCAGGTCCGTCGCGACGCGCCAGCCGTAGCCCTGCGAGGCGGTCTCGGTTCCGCTTCGCCGGACCGCCAGGCAGTCGACCGTCGGGGCCGACAGCACCCGCCCCGCGCCCCCGGCGTCTGCCAGCAACGAGCGCGCGAACCGCGCGACGTCGAGGCCGGAGGCGAACAGGCCGGCGTTGCCGCTCTCGGCGCCCATCGCGTTCGCGATCGGGTCGTGGACCTCGTTTACGATCTCGCCGCGGCCGTCGTACTCGCGGTCGTAGGTCGCGACCACGCCCGTCGACGGGGGCGAATCGTATGGACCGAGGCTTGCTCCCCTCATCGCCACCGGCTCGAGGACGTGCTCCTCGGCGAGGGCCGCGAGCGAGTCGCCGGTCACCCGGCGGAGCACCTCGGCCAGGTGAACGTAGTTCAGACAGCTGTAGACGAAGCCGTCGCCGATCCGCCGGTCGAAGAGGTGGCGGTCGTACAGCGCCTCGAGAACCTCCTCCCGGCTCGACCACTCCTCGGAAAACGCGTACGGCTGGAGCCCCGAGGTGTGGGTCAGCAGCCGGTGCAGCGGGATCTCGCCGCGGCGCCGGCGTTCGAGGGCCGGCACGTGATCGCCCACCGTATCCGTCAGCGTGAGGTCGCCGCGCTCGAGCAGTCGGAAGAACGCGGTGGTCGTCACGATCGGTTTGGTGAGCGAGGCGACGTCGAACGGCGTCTCGCCCGTGACGGGCCGGTCGTCGGTCGGCGAGGGCTGGCCGACGGCCTCGAGCGCCGGCGGCTCGTCGGGTCCGCCGAACACCGCGACCGCGCCGGTGTAACGCTCCCGCTCGAGGCCCTCCTCGAGCAGTGCCCGGACGCGGGGTGCGTCGGCCGTCTCCCCGACCTCGAACGGCTCCGTTCCGCCCGCGGCGCTCATCGGCCGGCGTCCTCGAGGTCCGCGAGGACGTCCGCGTCGGGGACGATGCCGTGACCCGGCCCCTCGACGTCGAGCACCGGTCCGCGCGGGACGTCCGTGAGCCGGTCGGCGTGTGAGAGGTTGCCGTCGAGGTCGACGTAGGCGAAGCCGCCCAGCCCGGCGACGAGGTGGGCGCTGGTGTGCAGGCCGAGGGCGGACTCGAGCATGCAGCCCACCATACACTCGAGGTTCGCGCCGCGGGCGATCTCGGCGATCGCCGCACCGTCGGTGAGTCCCGACTTCGCGAGCTTGATGTTCACGACGTCGGCCGCCCGTTCGCGCGCGATCCGGGTCGCGTCGGCGGGCGTGAAGACCGCCTCGTCGGCCGCGACGGGAACGTCGACGGCGTCGGTGACTCGCTTCAACCCCGCGATGTCGTCGCGGTGGACGGGCTGTTCGAGCAACTCGAGGTCGAAGTCGCGGGCGCGAGCCCGATCGGCGAACCGGATCGCCTTCTTGGGCGTCCAGCCCTGGTTCGCGTCGACCTTGACCGCGGCGTCGGGGGCGACCTCTCTAACCGCCGCGACGCGCGCGAGGTCGTCAGCGAGGTCGCCGCCGACCTTGATTTTGAGTTCGTCGAAACCGCCCTCGATCGCCGCCTCGGCCTCGGCGGCCGCGGTTTCGGCGTCGACGATCGAGATCGTAATATCCGTCCGGACGGGCGTCGGCTTCCCGCCGAAACACTCCGCCAGGGCGATCCCCCGCTCGCGACAGTAGGCGTCGTAGCAGGCGGTCTCGAGGGCCAGAATCGCGGAGACCGATCCTGGAAGCGCGCTCCGAAGCTCCGAGACGAGGCCGCGCCGGTTTCGGAGGTCCCCGCCCTCGAGGACCGCCGCCCCCGCTCGTGCGGCCGCCGCCGCGCTCGCCTGGGTCTCGCCGGTGATCGTCTCGAGCGGGGCGGCCTCGCCGTGGCCGACGGTTCCGGAGTCGGTCTCGATGCGGACGAGGACGTTCGCCGCCCGTTCTTTGGTTCCGAGCGAGATCTCGAAGGCGTCGGTCAGCGCGAGATCGAGTTCGAAGACGTCGACGCTGTCGACGATCATCGCTTCCCCCATCGGCGGTCGGTTCGTCGTGGACGTGCGTGCATGGCGAGCGATTGTCGGGGTCGGCTTATGAATCCCGGCCCAACAATGGACGAGTCACGGTGAGTTCGACCTGGTTGTCGCTTCCACCGGGACTGATATCGTAACAACTGAAACGGGTTGCACACTGCTCGCACGCGACGCCCGAAACCGGCGCGGTGGGGGCGGCTTCGGGCGAGCCTCCGCGAGCAGTGTGCAGTGACTTTCAGTGGCTACTATACCCTCGGTTCCGTACGATCCGGAAATGGCTCCGCAGACGGACGAGTCGGTGTCGGTTTCGGTCGAGGGCCTCGAGTGTACCGTCGGCGGCGGCGGTTCGGAACTGATTCTCGCAGACGGCGAGCGAAGGGTCGCGTTCCGCGCCGACGACGGCGCGTTCTGGACGGCCGCGTTCCGCGACGCGGACGGCGTGGCCGCGACGGCAAACGGGGCGGGCGCGACGTTCACCGCAGACCGCACCGCGACCGCGACGGGCGCCGAGGTGACCCTGCGCTGGCGCGAAGAACCCCTCGAGTTCGAAGCGGAGTCGGGAACCGTCTCAACGACGCTCTCCGGACGGCTCGAGGACGGCTCCAGCGCGGTCTCCTGGAGCGCGGAACTCGCGGTCGACGGCGTCGCGGCGAGTCTCGAGTCGGTGTCGCTACCTGCCGTCGACGAGGTGGTCGTCGACAGCGGTACCGGCGGCGACACCGAACTGGTGCTGCCGGACGGCTGGGGGCGGTGTGTCAGGGAGCCACTCGAGAACCCCGACGACGCGACCTACGAGGCCCGGTATCCCGGCGCCCGCTGTAACATGCAGTTCCTCTCGGTTCTCGGGGGCGACGGCGGCGCCTACGTCGCGGCCCACGACCCGCGGGGCCGACCCAAGTCGTTCGCGACAGATCCCGCCGATGGCGCGCTCGGCCTCGAGATCAGTCATCGACCTCCGGGAGTCGGCGAGCCGGCGACGACGGTCTCGTTTCCGTACCCGGTCGTGACCGCGACGGTTGCGGGCGACTGGTACGACGCCGCCCGGCGCTACCGCCGGTGGGCGACGGCGGGCGCCGGCTGGACCGACGCCGGACCGCTCGCCGATCGGGGGGACGTTCCGGAGTGGTTCCTCGAGCGTCGGCTCTGGTGGTTGCTCGCCCCGCGCGAGACCGATATCGAGGGCGACCTCGCCCTCCTCGAGCGCCTCCGGGACGCGTTCCCGGTGCCGACGGGGGTCCACTGGTACACCTGGCACCAGGGGCCGTTCGACGTCGACTATCCCGATTACTTCCCGGCCCGCGAGGGGTGGCTCGAGGCGGTGGCCGCCCTCGAGGCCGACGACGTCCGGGTGATGCCGTACGTCAACGCCCGGATCGCCGACCCGAACGGCGAGACGTGGCGACGCCGCGGGCTCGAGGACGCCGCCGCGCGGGTGGCGAGCGCCCGCCTCGAGCCGGTCGATCGCGCGCTCGCCTACGAGAGCTACGGCGGCCAGCGGATGGTCGCGATGTGTCCCGCCGTTTCGGCGTGGCGCGAGACGATCCGGGACGTCGTCACCCAACTCCGCGAGGAGACGGCCGCGAGTGCGGTGTACCTCGACCAGCTCGGAGCGTACGCGCCGCCGGACTGCGTCGCGACGGACCACGGCCACCCGCCAGGCGGGGGGAGCTACGGCGTCGACGGCTACCGCGACCTCCTCGCTGGAATCCGGGCTGACGCCGACGAAACCCGACCCGAGTTCGCCGTGACGACCGAGAACAACGCCGAACCGTACATGGATCGCCTCGCGGGCTACCTCATGTGGAACTCCGCGCGTGACGGCCTGATTCCGCTGTTTCCCGCGGTGTACGGCGACTACTGCGCCACCTTCGGCCGGCAGTTCTTCGGGTGCGACCTCGAGTCGGGCGCGGCGTTCCGGTCGAAAGTCGCCCAGTGTCTCGTCTTCGGGGGCCAGCTCGGCTGGCTCAGCCACTACGTCGCCGAGGCGCTGCTCGAGGACGAACACGAGACAGAGCGGCGGTACCTCCGTCGCGCCGTCGAGGCGCTCGAGGGGCGCGCTCGCGCGATCACCCTGGGCGAACGCCTTCGGGACCCCGCGGTCGCGGGCGTGCCGACCCACACCGTCGAGTGGGAGATGTACCGCCACGGCCGCTACGACGTCGCCCTCGAGGCGGTGCTGGCCGGCCACTGGCGGGTTTCGGCCGACGAGACCGCTCTCGTGGTCACGAACTGGTCGACCGTCGATCACGAGTGTCGTCTCGACCTCGAGCGCCCGTTCGAGGGTAAACTCGACCTCGAGTCCCCATCGGACGTCGACGCCGCGCTCGCGGTTCGGGGGGAGACGGTCGCGGTCGACCTCGACGTGGAAGCGTGTTCGACGGCGGTCCTCTCGCTTCGACGGGTGGACTGAGCGGGCGCCTACTCGAGCAGCCGCTTCGTCGTCCGCAGGGAGTCGTCAAGGGACTCGACGTAGCGGTCGTCGTCGGGGTCGAGGCTGTTGATCGTCACCCCGTCGGCGTCGCCGTAGGCGTGGACGTACTCGCTCCCGCCGAGGCTGATGGCGACGTGGCCGGGGAAAAAGAGGAGGTCGCCGGGAGCGAGGTCGTCCCGGTCGACGTCGGCGCCGACCGTCTCCTGCTGGTCGGCGTCTCGCGGGAGGACGACGCCGAGGGTGGCGTAGGACACCCAGGCGAGCCCCGAGCAGTCGATGCCGTCGGCGCGCATCCCGCCCCACTCGTAGGGCGTCTCGAGGAAGCCCCTGGCGACAGCGACGACGTCCTCGCCGGTTCCGACGGGCGCTGCCGGCGTCGCCTCCGAGAGCGAGCGCACCGCGTCGGTGGGAAGGCGGGCGCTCGCGCCGGTCCGAAACGCGACGGTCGCGACCCCGTCGGATTCGCCCTCGAACCGACAGCCGGTTCCGGCCTGGAGGCGGGCGGGCGTTCCGTGCCCGCCCTCGAGCGGCGTCGCCGGTGTGGCGGTGATCACCGCATCGGCGGTCCACGAGCCGCCGTTTTCGTCCGCCGGCCGCTCGAGGTGCTCGCGCTCGACCCAGCCGACGTAGCCGTCCGAGACCCGGACCCGCCGCCACCCCGCCTCCCGGTCGTAGCCGGTGAGGGCGGCGCCGTACAGCGCCTGGGTCACCTGCTCGGCGTCGGTCTCCGGCGCGCCGCGGACGGGAACGGCGTCGCGGCTCACCGTCAGCGCCTCGCCGTCTCCCTCCAGGACGACCGTCTCGTCTCGCACGACTCCGACGCCGGGGGTCCGGTCGAGTTCCCGGCGGACCGCTCGCCGGACGCACTCGGTTCCGAGGACTCCCTCGAGGACGACGCCGTCGGATTCGACCCGCGCCTCGAGGTCGAACGGCTCGACCCGGCGGTCGGGGGCGGCGACCGCCGCGGCGCGCTCGAGGGCGAGATCGGCCGGCGTCGTCATCGTCCACCCTCCGCGTCCGTCGCGGACGGAACCGGCGCCGCGTCGGCGAGGTCGGCGGGGACCGCCGCGTGAGAGATGACGTCCTCGTAGCGCTCGGGTTCGCGGATCACGTCGACGTCGCCGTTCGAGCGGGCGAGCAGGACCGGCGGCTTCGGCTGGGCGTTCGTGTTCGAGGCGCTGCCCAGCGAGTAGGCGCCGATCCGGTCGACGGCGATCACGTCGTCCCGCTCGAGCGGCGGCAGGGGGACGTCTTCGGCGATCACGTCCCCGGAGTAACAGAGCGGACCGGCGACGTGGTAGCGTTCGGTCGGCTCGCCCTCGGCGAGGGCGTAGATCGGGTACGGCCAGTACGAGGAGACGGCGTTCGTCCCCGCGTCGAGGACGGCGAACGTCCGGTAGGGGGTCTCCTTGACGACGCCGACGGTCGCGAGCAGGGTGCCGGCGTTGCCGACGAGCCGCCGGCCCGGCTCGAGGTAGAGCGTCGGCGCCGGGAGTCCTGCCTCGGCCGTCGCCTCGGCGACGGTGTCGGCGATCCGCTCGACGATCGTTTCGGCGGCGGGAACGTCCTCGTCGTAGGAGACGGGAAAGCCGCCCCCGAGGTCGAGGACGTCGATCTCGACGCCGAGTTCGTCGCGGATCTCGGCGGCGAACCCGCACATCGCCCGCGCGGCGACGCCGTAGGGCTCAGCGCTTTTGATCTGGCTGCCGATGTGAAGTTGGACACCCGTCAGGTCGACGGCGGCGGAGTCGACGGCCCGCTCGGCGACGGTCATCGCCCGGCCCGAGTCGATGTCCAGCCCGAACTTGGTCTCGTGGGTCGCCGTCGCCACCTCGGGGTGAGTCGGCACCTCCATGGAGGGGTTGCCGCGAATCAGCACCTGCGGGCGGCGCTCGAGGTCGGTCGCGATCTCGATCAGCCGCTCGAGTTCGGTCGCGTTGTCGACGAGGAACCGCTCGACGCCGCACTCGAGAGCGCGCTCGACGTCGGCCGGCCGGCGGTTCATCCCGGTCACGAGCAGCTCCGACGGATCGAAGCCGGCCTCGAGGGCCGCGGTGAGCTCGCCGCCGGCGTACACTTCGGCGCGACAGCCCTCGTCGCGGAGCACCGAGAGGATGCCGGGATTGTAGTTCGCCTTCACCGCGAAGTGGATCGCGGAGTCCGGGTAGTGGTCGTCGAGGGCGCCACGCAGGCGCCGGTAGTTCTCCCTGATGTCGTCCTCCCAGAAGACGTAGACTGGCGTTTCGAACGGCGACCGGAGCGCCGACTCCCGTTCGAGAAGCCGCGCTCGCCGTGCCTCGAGGTGCATACGTTCGCCATGCCCACGTCACGTGAAAAGGGAGGCCCTAGCATGCGAGGGTCACGGTTCTGGTGGTCCGCGACCGGACGCACCGTATGGACGGAAGCGACGCTTTCGGGCGCGACGACGGCGGAATCGAGCGCGGTCGGACGGTGGCCCGTCCGCCACCGTCGCTGCGGTCGGCGGCCGAACTCGGGACGTACGTCGACGCCGTCGCCGACGGGCTCGAGGGGCGACTGGGGGTGTACGTCGGCGACGCGGACGCCCCCGAAGGGGACCCGATCGTCGCGCGGGCGCACAGCGAGCGGTTCGGCAGCGCGAGCGTCGTGAAGCTCCTGCTCCTCTACGCGCTCTACGAGCGCTACGACGGCCGCCTCGAGGAACTCTCCGAGCGCGGGCCGATCTCGCCGGAGAACCGCGTCGGCGGCGCCGGCCTGTTCCACCTGCTCGAGTCGCCCCGCCCCACCCTCGAGGAGTGTGCGTACGCGATGATCGCCATCAGCGACAACACGGCGACGAACGAACTGATCGACCACCTCGGCCTCGAGCGGATCGCCGCGTGTGCGGATCGGCTGGGGCTGGAAGGGACGGCGCTCCGGCGGAAGATGATGCGGACGGAGCCGCTCGCGGGGGCGTCGGTTCCCGAGGGGCCGTACCTGAACACGGTCACGCCGCTCGACTGCGCGCGACTCCTCGGGGGGATCCACCGCGGCGAGCGGCTGTCCCCGGCGGCCTCCGAGCGCCTGCTCGTCCCGCTCGCCGAACAGACGGACGCCTCGATGGCCGCTCGGTACCTGCCGACCGAAACCGACGACGTCGAGATCGCCCACAAGACGGGGTCGATCGAGTCCGTCGCGGCCGACGCGGGACTGCTCACCGTCGGCGATCGAACGCTCGTCTACGCCGTCTGCACCGACCGCCTCGCACACTGGGGGTACGGGACCGACGCGGTGGCCGGCGTCGGCGAGGCGGTGTACCGGCTTCTCGCGCGGTAAGGGTTGTTCACAGTGCGATACGTTTTTACCCTTTGTGTGAGATGGACTTGCATACTGACGTGCTATGAAAAAACGGATCGGGCTTCGTCTCTGGCACGAAGACTGCTGGATGCTGGCACTGACGAGGCGGTTTCCGGGCGCCGAACTCGTCGTCACCGACATCTGCTCGGACGGCACCGACATCCTCGCGACGGTCGTGCTCACCTCGAGCGGCGACGCCGACCTCGCGGAGGTCGAAGCGGCGGTGACGACGTACGGCTCCGTCCGCTCGACGGACGTCCTCGAGTCCCGCGGCGACTCCGTGCGGATCCACACCCGGTCCGACGCGAACGACTCCATCTACACCACGCTGGTCTCCTCCTCGCTGACGCCGATCGGCGAGGTCCGGGTCGTCGACGACCGCGAGCACTGGACGCTGCTCGCCGACGGGTCTGAGATCGGCCAGTCGGTCGCGGCCCTGGAGGAGGTCGCCGACGTCGACGTCCGGCGGGTCATCGACTACAAACCCGAGGAGATCGACGCCCACGACCTCGTCGACGAACTCCAGCGCGACATCTCCGCGCGCCAGCTGTCTTACCTGCTGTCGGCGCTCGAGGAAGGGTACTACGGCTGGCCGCG
Organism: Natrononativus amylolyticus; assembly: GCF_024362525.1. Classification (GTDB taxonomy): domain Archaea; phylum Halobacteriota; class Halobacteria; order Halobacteriales; family Natrialbaceae; genus Natrononativus; species Natrononativus amylolyticus. The sequence goes on along the minus strand of NZ_CP101458.1, from coordinate 2,541,224 downwards.
GGACGTCTCCGCGAAGGAACTGGCCGAGAAAAACGACGTCTCGGCGCCGACGGCGCTCGAGCACCTTCGAAAGGGGGAGGCGGCGATCCTCGACCGGGTGCTCCGGGAGCTCCGGGACCGCGAACGGCGACGGACGAACGCGCTGTAGTCGGCCGCGCCTTCGTCCCTCGACCCAGGTCGGCCGCGAATCGCTTCGAGACGTCGGAGCGACGGCTACGCCTCGAATCCGGCCTCGACGGCGAGCGATCCGACGAACTCGTCGATCCGGTCGGTCGCGGCGGTTTCGGCCTCTCCGGTCAGGTTCGAGCGGAGACAGGAGAAGACGACGACGGGCTCACCGTCCGCGAGGAGGTAGCCCGACAGCGCCCGCGCACCCGTGAGCGTCCCGGTCTTCGCTCGAACGGTCGCCGGCACGTCCTCGAGGCGGTTCTCGACCGTTCCCTCGTGGCCGCCGCGGGGGAGGGAGTCGACGAACTGCTCGTGCCAGGGCTGCTCGAGACACCACTCGAGGACGGCGACGAGGCTCGACGCCGACAGCAAGTTGTACCGCGAGAGCCCGGAGCCGTCCCGAAGCCGGACGGCCTCGGTGCCGCGGTCCGCGAGGAATTCGACGACGTGTGACTCCCACTCCGCCCAGCCGCCCGACCCCTCGAGTTCGAAGGCGACCGTTCGCGCGAGCTGTTCGGCGGCGAAGTTGTCGGAGTCGGTGAGCATCCCGCGGACGAGTTCGTAGAGCGGCGCGGATTCGGCGGTCGCGACGGGGGCGTGTTCCGGTTCGATCGGCTCGTGGTCGATACGCATCCAGCCGTCGATCGAGACGCCCTTGCTCTCGAGGGCGTCCCGGAAGACGCTCGCCGCGTGAAACATCGGGTCGTCGACGGGACTCGCCTCCACGACGGTCGTCTCCGGAGGGACCGTCCCTTCGACGCGGATCACCTCCGAGGCGCGCTTTTTGTACACCGAGAGGTCGGGTTCCGCGCTCGCCTCGTCGACCGTCACGTCGACGTCGAACCGGACGATCTCCGAGGTCGGCGAGGCGTCGACCTGGACGGCGCCGTCCTGACTGGTGATCGTGATGTCGACGGTGTTGCGCTCTAGGGCGAGGGGCGTGCTCTTGGCGCCGTAGGCGAACTGGCCGTCGTCCCAGGTCCAGCCCGGCCCGAGCGCCTGTCGGTCGAACGCGGAGGCGTCGACGACGAGTTCGCCGGCGACGGTCTCGATCCCGCTGTCGGCGACCTCGGCGGCGAGGGTCATCAGGTCGGCCTGCGAGAGGTCGGGCGCCCCCCGGCCGACCACGACGAGGTCGCCGACGAGATGCTCCTCGCGGCGCTCGCCGACGGCGTACACCCGCGTCTCGAAGCGGTAGTCGGTGCCGAGTTCGGTGAACCCTCGAGCGGCGGTGACGAGTTTGGCGTTCGACGCCGGGAGCAGGGGGACCTCCGGGCTCGAGGCCGCGAGCACCTCGCCGGTCCGGAGGTCGCGGGCGAACACGCTCGCGCTCGTCGACTCGAGGTCCGGAAAGGCCCGTTCGACCGGTCCCTCCCGGCTCTCGGCCTCAGACTGCATCGTCTCTCACCTCCTCGGCGGGCAGGTGACAGGCGGCCTCGTGTTCGGGCCGGTCCGTGGGCTCGAGCGGCGGCGTGGTCGCCTGACACGGCGACTCGTACTCCTCGAGGGTGCGGGCCGCCCGCTCCCACTCCCCGTCGAGGGCCTCGCTCGCGGCGGCTTTGACGGTGTTCTCCGCCTCCCGTGGCACCCCGCCGCTGTCGATGTACGCCTCGAACACCGCCTTCGGCGACTCGCTCGCCGCGAGTTCGCGCCCGCGGACGTCCTCGAGCAGCGCCTCGTACTCGTCGTAGGCCGCCCGGCCGAACCCGTCGGGGAGGATGAACTCGGGACAGCGGGTGTGGAACTTACAGCCCCGCGGCGGGTTCGACGCGCTCGGGACGGCACCCGAAATCTGCGATCGAACGCCGGGCTTGTCGGGGTCGGGGTTCGGCACCGCCCCCAGCAACGCCCGCGCGTAGGGGTGGTGCTGTTCGGCGAACAGCTGTTCGGTCGGCGCCACCTCGACGAAGTCGCCGAGGTACATCACCGCCACGCGGTCGGCGATGTAGCGCACGACGCTCAGGTCGTGGCTGATCAGCAGGTAGGTCAGCCCGTACTCCTCCTGAAGGTCGTCCATCAGGTTGAGGATCTGGGCCTGGACGCTGACGTCGAGGCCGCTCACTGGTTCGTCCGCCACCACGAGATCGGGGTTGATCGACAGCGCCCGCGCGAGGTTGATCCGCTGGCGCTGGCCGCCCGAGAACTCGTGGGGGTAGCGGTTGTAGTACTCCCGCTTGAGCCCCACCTGCTCGAGCAACTCGAGGGCGCGCTCGCGCCGTTTCTCCTTCTCCCAGCCGGCCCCCTCGAGCGGGTCCTCGATGATCGGCCCGACCTTGCGCCGGCCGTTCAGACTCGAGTGAGGGTCCTGAAACACCATCTGGCTCCGCTTGCGGAACTCCGATTCGGGAATGTCGGCCGTGAGTCGACCGTCGAATCGGACCTCGCCGGCCGTCGGCTCCTCCAGTCCGAGGATGGTGCGAGCCAGCGTCGACTTCCCGCAGCCGGACTCGCCGACGACGCCGAGGGTCTCGCCGGGACGCAGCGTGAAGTCCACGCCGTCGACGGCTTTGACGCTGGTGTCGTCATACCGGAACGGGAGCCCACCCGACTCGCGGTCGAGGCGAACCGAGGCGAACAGCCCCGCGTTCACCGGAAAGTGCTTTTTCAGTCCCGATACCTCGAGCAGCGGCTCCGCGCCGTCCTCGCGGACGGCGCGTGATTCGGCCTGTGGATTCGTACTCATGCGAACGCCTCCGTTGTGGTCGTCGCCCCGGTCGGGCGGTCTGCGGTCGCGGTCATTCCGTCGGTACCTCCGTCTCGTGCAGCCGCGGCTCCTCGCGGGGGTTTCCCTCCTCGTACAGCAGACACGCCGCGTCGTGGTGGACGTCGTCCGACCCGACGTCGTACCGCGGGGGAGCCACCGTCGAGCACTCCTCGTAGGCGACCGGACACCGGGTCCGGAACCGACAGCCCGACGGCGGCGACACGGCGGAAGGCATCGTGCCGCCGATCGGGTTGATCTCGTCTAAGGTCTCGTCGGGGGTCACCACGGAGTTGAGCAGCGACTGCGTGTAGGGGTGTTTCGGGTTCCGGTACAGCTCGTCGTAGGGCGCCGACTCGACGACCTTCCCGAGGTACATCACCGCGACCCGGTCGCAGACCTCGCGGACGACTCCCAGGTCGTGGGTGACGTAGACGATGCTCGTGTCGTGTTTCTCCTGGATCTCGTCGAACAGCTCGAGGATCCCCGCCTGAATCGTCACGTCCAGCGCGGTCGTCGGCTCGTCGGCGATGATGAGCCGCGGGTCGCAGGCGAGCGCCATCGCGATCATCGCTCGCTGTTGCATCCCGCCGGAGTACTGGTGAGGGTACTCGTCGATGCGCTGGTCGGCGTCGGGGATGCCGACGTCGTCGAGCAGTTCGATCGCCCGCTCGCGGGCTTCCGACTTGGTGCGGCCGGTGTTCTCGACGATGACCTCCTCGAGCTGGCTGCCGACGGTAAAGACGGGGTTGAGCGCGGACATCGCGTCCTGGAAGACGATCGAAATCTCGTTGCCGCGAATCTCCCGTCTGAGTTCGGTCTCGGAGAGATCCGTGAGCTCACGGCCGTCGAAGCGAATGCTGCCGTCGACGACCCGGCCGGGCTCGCGGATGAGTCCCATGATGCTCTTGACGGCGACGCTCTTGCCGGCGCCGCTCTCGCCGACGACCCCCAGGGACTCGCCGGCGTCGACCTCGAAGCTGACGCCGTCGACGGCCTGGACGATCCCGTCGGGCGTGAAGAAGTACGTCCGGAGGTCGGAGACCTCGAGGAGGCTCACGAGCGATCACCCCCGGTCTGGGGGCCGGCGCCGTCGGCACGGGCCGCCGGCGAGTCGGCCGGCAGGTCCGGGTCGCCCGTCTCGGTCTGCTGGTCTGCGGTCCATTCCTCTAAGTTCCAGTCGTCGTAGGGAGTTGGTTCGACGGTCATCTTCGGGTCCATGATGTCGCGCAGGCCGTCGCCGAGCATGTTGAATCCCATCACGGTGATGAAGATCATCAGGCCGGGGAAGAACGCGACCCACCAGGCGACGAGCAGTGCAGTCCGGCCGTCAGAGAGCATGCGCCCCCAGTCGGGCGTCGGCTCCTGCACCCCGAACCCGAGGAACGAGAGCGCCGCCGCGCCGATGATGACGCCGCCCATCGAGAGCGTCGCCTGCACGACGACCGGCGCGAGCCCGTTCGGGACGATCTCGCGAAAGAGGATCGTCCGCCGGGGGAGGCCGGCGAGTTTGGCCGCCTCGACGTACTGTCGGTCGCGGATCGACAGCGCCTCCGAACGCATCACGCGGGCGTACGCCGGGATGCCGACGATGCCGTACGCGATAAACAGGTTCTCGATGCTCGGACCGAAGATGGCCATGAAGATCATCGCGAGGACGAGCCCCGGGATGGCGTACAGGATCTCGACCAGGCGCATCAGCGTGTCGTCGATGTAGCCGCCGAAGTAGGCGGAGACGGCACCGGTGATGATCCCGCCGACGAAGCTGATACCGACGGCCAGAATGCCGATGGTGAGCGCGGTTCGGCTCCCGTATACGATCCGGACGAGGATGTCACGCCCGTAGCGGTCGGTCCCCATCGGGTGCTCGCGCGACGGCTCGGAGTAGCGCATACTCTGATCCATCGCGTGCGGATCGGCGTGTAACCACGTGATAACCGCCCTGTTGAGCAGGAAGTTGTCGATGGCGCTGAACACGGCCATGACGACGAGCATCCCGATCAGGAAGACGCCGACGAGCGAGGTCGGGCTGTACCTGAGCTTCTTCAGCGTCGCCAGGAGACCGCTCCCGGAGTCGAAGTCCGTGTCGGCGACGCGACTCTGTTCGGAACTCATCTGTCACCTCCGGCCGCAGTCGTCCCATCGTCTCGCCGCGAGACGTCCGAGTCGAGCGCTCTGTCTGGAGTCATCTCAATCATACTTGATCCGTGGGTCGATGTACGCGTACGCGAGGTCGGTCAGCAACACGCCGATCAGGAACAGCGTCGAGAAGAACAGCGTGACGCCGATCGCGACGGAGTAGTCGTGCTGGACGAGCGAGTCGAAGAACAGCCGCCCCATTCCCGGGATGGCGAAGATCTCCTCGACGATGACGCTCCCGCTGAGCAGGAACGAGATCTGCAGACCGATGATGGTGATCAGCGGCAACAGCGCGTTCCGGAACGAGTGCCTGTAGAGCACCCGTCGCTCGGGGATTCCGTAGGCACGGGCCGTCTCGACGTACTCGGCGCGGAGTTCCTCGATCATACTCGAGCGGGTCATTCGCATCAGCAGCGCCGTCTGTGCCGTCGCGAGCGTGACGACCGGCATGACGAGCAGCTTCGCCGACTCGATCGGGTCCTCGAGCGGCGAAACGTAGCCGGACGCCGGGAGCACCTGGAGTTCGTAGGCGACCAGGTAGATCAGCATCAGCGCCAGCCAGAAGTTCGGCGTCGAGATGCCGGCGAGACCGAGGATGCGCGAGACGTGGTCACCGGCGCGGTTGTGTCGGGCGGCGCCGTAGACGCCCAGCCCGATCGCGGTCGGCAGCGCGATGAGGTACGACAGGGTCATGATGACCGCCGTCGGCCCCATCCGCTCGAGCATCAGGTTGCTAACCGACTGTCGGTACGTAAACGAGTAGCCGAGGTCGCCCTGGACGAGCCGCAGAAGGTAGTCGAAGTACTGTTCGTACCACGGTCGGTCGAATCCGTAGTGTTCGATGAGGTCGTCTGCCATCTCCTGACTCGGCTCGAGCCCGAGGTAGATCCGGACCGGGTCGCCCGGCAGGGCGTGCATCATGACGAAGGTGAGGGTCACGACGCCGAACAGCACCGGAATCATCTGGACGAGCCGTCGGAGCGTGTAACGAAGCATTCCCATAGTTGCGTACAGTTGGAGGTTTCGAAAGGGGGGTGCGGTATCTCAGCGACAGGCTACGCTCGGTCGAGGGCTTACTCGTCGAGCCACGCTTCCTGCCAGTGGTTGAACAGCTCCTGATCGCCGAACTCCGTCGGTTCGTAGTCCTGAAGCTCGGTCCGCCAGCCGGTCACGTTCTCGCCCGCGTACACCGGAATGCCGACGTAGTTGCTGTGGACGATATCTGCCGCTTCGACGTAGTGTTCGTAGCGCTCGTCCTGGTCGAGCGTCGAACGGCCGTCTCGAATGTGCTGGTCGAGGCGCTGGAGTTCGTCTTCGGTGTCGGTGCCCCGGTAGGCCTCGTGGACGTAGCCCGCCGAGGAGTTGCCGAGAGTTCCCTCGTCCATGCCGCCGTCGTCGTTCTCGAGGTCGCGGAAGAAGTTGTAGAACATGCCGTCCGGGTCGTCACCGACGCCGAACCCGTACGTACAGATGTCGAACGTCCCTTCGTCGAGCGCGTCGAGCCACTCGCCGGTGCCGACCTCGCGGATGGAGGCGTCGACGCCGATCTGTTCGAACTCGTTCTGGAGGACGACCGACATCCCCATCCAGTTCTCGCCGGACAGCGCCAGGATGTCGACGTCGAGGGAGTCGAGGTCGACGCCCGCGCCCTCGAGCATATCCGCCGCCTGGTCGCGGTCCTGATCGGGATAGTACTCCGCTTCCCACTCTTCGTAGGGGAAGTCCCAGACGTCGACGACTCCCTGTGGCATGTATCCCCAGCTTCTGGAGCCGAGCTGGTCGACGGCGCCGAGCATCAGTTCGTCGTAGTCGACGAGGTAGTGCAGCGCCTCTCGAACCTCTACGTCGTCGAACGGCTCCTCGAGGCAGTTGAGGATGAACCCCCGGTAGTTGAACGCCGAGAAGATCTTGTGATTGACCTCCTCGTTCTCCTCCGCCTCGTCGATGAGGACTTCCGGAACCGAGGTCTGGTGAACGCCGCCGGTCGCGAGTTCGACGAACGCGACCTCCTCTTCGGGGATGATTTCGTACTCGACGCCGTCGAGACGCGGCGTGCCGAGGAAGTAGTCGTCGAAGCGCTCCATCGTGAGGTGCGACGCCGATCCGTGATCGGCGTACTGGAACGGCCCCGTGCCGATCGGCGCCTGCTCGAACTCCTCCTGTCCCATCTCCTCGGCGGCGTCCATCGGGACGACGGGCGCGTACATTCCCGCCAGAATGTTCTCGAGCAGCGCGAACGGGTACTCGAGGTGAAGCGTGATCTCGTAGTCGCCGGTCGCCTCGACCTCGTCGATGAAGTCGATGAACGACGCTCGAGGCGAGGCGTTGTCGGGGTCGAGCACCCAGTTGTACGTGTACGCCACGTCCTCGGCGGTCATCTCCTCGCCGTTGTGGAACATGACGCCCTCCTCGAGCTGTCCGACGTAGGTCACCTCGTCTTCTTCCTCCAGGTGATCCTCGAGGAGGTGAGGGACGGTTCCCTCGCCGTCCGGCTCCATCATGAGCAGCGAGTCGAACATGTAGTGCGCCGCGGTGCTGTACCACGCCAGCGAGTTCATCCGCGGGTCGAGCGTTTCGATCTCGCCCCCCTGAGCGATGATCGCTGTCCCGCCCTCACCGCCGCCGTTCGCGCCGTTCCCGCCATCGTCGTCGCCGCCGACGGGTGGTTCGTCGTCGCCGGTACAACCCGCGAACAGTCCTACTCCCCCAACGGCCGCCATCGACTTGACAAACCGTCGCCGGTTCAGATCCGATCGATCGTGGTTTTTGTTCATACAGAACACACCTCTGGTATGGGTTGTACTCCCACAGGTAGGGGAAATACCCGCCTCCTAGCATACTAGCCCCGACCGGATTCGACCGCGAGATCCGTACTCGCGAACACGCCTCGGTACCGCCAGTTTTCGACCGCAACGTACGCCGTGAGCGTGTAAATCCCCGGCTCCGCGGTCCACCGCTCTCCGCGCTCGTCCGTCTCGAGGAACTGTCCGTCCCACCGGCCGGTGAACGTCCGGCGCTCTCGCGGACCGAGCGCGACGGTTGCCGCAGTCGCCGGGGGATCGAACCGCCCCGCCCCCGCCTCGGGAACGCCGTCGACCGTCCACCCCCACGAACGACTCGAGGAACACGCGAGCGTGAGGCTCATCGGCGCCCGGTTTTTCACGTGGAAGTGAAACGCCGCCGGCGTTCCCGCGACGACCCTCGCGGGCGCCTCGAGCGAACACGAGAGCAGCCGACAGGAGAGGCTGGTCGGCAGCCGCGGGCCGACGAACCCGACGCGGCGGCCCTCGCGGGAGTCGCGCTCTACGGCTTCGCCCGGCGCCGGACGGGGTCTGTCGTCTCGACTCATTCGGTAGGGAAGAGGAACGACCCCGGTTTGGGCCTTTCGTCAGCGGTCGGAAGAGCTACCTTTCCGTCGACCTACCGCCGACGCATGACACTCGAGCGCGCGGAACTCGACCGACTCGTCGCCGCCCGCGGCCCGCCGGGGGACGAACACGCCGTCGCAGCGGTCTTCGAGGAACTGATCGACCCTCACGTCGACGAGATCCGCTGGGACGCACTGGGCAACGTGATCGCGACGAGCCACGGCAACGACCCGGAGGCTGAAGAAGTCATGCTCGCCGCCCACACCGACGAACTCGCCTTGCTCGTCGACGGGATCACCGACGACGGCCTCCTCTCGTACTCCATGCTCGGCGGCCACTACCGGGGTTACCTGCTCGGCCAGCGCGTACTCGTGGGACCGGACGAGGTGCCGGGCGTTATCGCCGCGAAGCCGCGTCACTTCATGTCCGACGACGAGAAGGGCGATCTGCCGGAGACGACCCACATCGACATCGGAGCCAGCGGCCCCGAGGAGGTGGCTGCGGCCAACGTCGAGGCGGGAGATCACGCCACGTGGGACCGCGGCCTCGTCGACCTCGTCGGCGGCCGCCTCGCCGGCCGGGCGCTCGACGACCGGATCGCGCTGGCGATCCTCCTCGCCGTCGCCCGCGAGACTGACACCGACAGAACCGTCCACTACGCCGCCACCGTCCAGGAGGAAGTCGGCCTGCGCGGGGCGCGGGCGGCCGTCCACGACGTCGACCCCGACATCGCGGTCGCCCTCGAGATCTTCCCCACCGACGACTACCCCGTCGACGGCGAGCGCTCGAGTTCCGTCTCCCTCGGCGGCGGCCCGGTCGTCGAGTTCGCCGACGGCACCTCGGAGTACCTCTTCGGCGGCGTGTTGGTCGACCGCCAGAGCCTCGAGTGGCTCCAACGGGCGGGCGACACCGCGGGTGTGGCCCTCCAGCACGACGTGATGATCGGCGGCACCACCGACGCGACGGAGTTTCAACGGGCGGGCGGCGCGCGCCACGCCGGGGCGATCGCGGTTCCCTGCCGGTACACCCACTCGCCCGTCGAGACCATCGAAATGGCCGACGCCGAGGCGACCGTCGACGTCCTCGCGGCGGCCCTCGAGTCGCCGTTCCCCGACCGAACCGACGTGCGGGGACGTCGCGAGCGGTAGCAGGTCTGTCAGTCCCTCCCAGACGGACAGAAGAGCTATTTCGTCGCCCTCGAGAGTCGCCCGTATGCCAGGTGCACTCGTCAGTCGCGGCGACCGGATCTCACTCCGCACGCTCGAGACCGAGGACGTCCCCTTCGTCCAGCGCGGATTCGCGAACCCCGAGATCCGGTATCCGATGGGGTCGCTGCTCAAGAACCAGTCGGAACTCGAGGAGTGGATCGACGACGGCGGGACGCGGCTGGTGGTCTGTCTCGAGGACGACGACGCCGATCCCGGCCAGCCGGAAGAGGAGACAGTCGAACGCATCGGCGTCGTTTCCGTCTCCGACGCCGATTGGCGCCGCCCCACCCTCGCGTACTGGCTCGTCCCCGAGGTCCACGGCGAGGGCCTCGGAAGCGAAGCGGTGTCGTTGCTCGTCGACCACGTCTTTCGCACCCACGAGCACCCGGCCGTCGGTGCTGGCGCTTATGAGTGGAACGACGCCTCCCGGGGGTTGCTCGAGTCGCTCGGCTTCGAAAAAGAAGGTCGGGTCCACCGGGATCTGTTCGTCGACGGCGAGTACGTCGATACGATTCAGTACGTGCTCTTTCGGGAGGCGTGGCTCGAGTAACGGCGTACGTGGCAGAAAACGGGAACCGTTCCGCAGAAAAACGAAAACTGACCCACTGACGCCCGGAACGGGCCGAGCCGCCGCGACCGAGACCGGGCGATTCGGCCCACTCGAAGACCCACCTACTCGATATCGATCCGGTGGCGCGACTCCTCCGCGGTCTCGGCCTCGAGCATCGGGAGGTGGACCTCGAGGACGCCGTTGCGGTAGCTCGCCGAGATCTCGTCTTCGACGACCTCCGCGGGGATCGTCACCTGGCGGGCGACCCGCCGCTCTCGCAGGAGCTGGCGCCCCTCGTCGCCGCTCTCACGGTCGCTGCGGGCGCGCACCGAGAGCAGCCCCTCCTCGAAGGTCAGGTCGATCTCCTCGCGCTCGAAGCCCGGCAGGTCCATCACGAAGACGTACCCCTCGCCCTCTCGCTCGAGGCTCATCGCGGCCTCGCCGCGGGTGCCGACCAGTCGGGGCGTCCCCTCACCCTCGAGGGCCGGTCGGGACGGCGACTCGAGCGCGGGGGTTTCGAACTCGTCCCACCACATGCGGCGCAACTGCTCGAAGGTGCGGTCCATCTCTCGGAACATGCGGTTCATCTCGTCGAACGATCTCATCGTAATCGAGTATTATATGTCACGATTGATAATAAGCATTGCTGGACGCGGGATAGCACGTCGCTACAGCGCCAGATCGCGGGAACCGGTGTCGCCGACGCACTGCTGCTCGTCGCCCAGTTCGGCGCAGGCGTCCCGGATCAACCCGTCGAGAATCTCGGGCGTCGTCGGGTGGTACGCCCGATTCGGCACCTCGCGGACGTCGAGGCCGGTCGCGATGATCACCTGCATCGTTTTGGCCATCACGTCGGCGTGGTAGTGCAGCGCCTGGTAGCCGATCACGGTGCCGTCGGCCGCGTTGACGATCAGCGTCGCCCGCCCCTCCGGGTGGTTTTTCGTCTTAAACACCCCGTCGGAGGACGCCTTGCGGGTGACGACGATCGCGTCCATCTCCGTCTCTGCGGCCGTCTCCGGCGTGTGGCCGATCCGCGCGAACGGATACACCCCGAGGCCCGAGAAGATGACGTGGTGGGGGATGTTGGTGTAAGGCTCGAGGTCCTCCCCGCGGTGGTGGCGCACGATGTTCTCGCCCGCGGCGAACCCCTGTTCTTTCGCGACGTGGAGGATCGGCTCGCGGCCGTTGGCGTCGCCGACGACGAACACCCGCTCGTCGGCGGCCGCCTGCAGGGTGGAGTCGACCCAGCCGTCCCCGACCTCGAGGCTCGTCTCCTCGAGGCCCAGTCGGTCGACCGCGGGTCGCCGGCCCGTGAAGCAAAAGAGCTGATCGGCCTCGAGGACTTCCGTCTCGCCCGCCCGCTCGACGACCATCCGGACGCCGCCGTCGGCGGTCGGTTCGACGCGCTTCTCGTCGGTGTTTGTCAGGATCTCGAGGCCGAACTGCTCCCGGTAGAGCTCGAGAATCGTCTCGCCGTACTCGGGTTCCATCTCCTCGAGTGGATGGTCGTCGTGTTCGATCACCGTGAGCTCCGTTCCGGCCTCGCTCAGGTAGGGTGCGAGTTCCATGCCGATGTAGCCAAAGCCCATCACGATCCCCGACTCCGGCAACTCGGTCGCCTCGAGGACGTCCGCACTGGTCGCGAACTCGACCTCGCCGATCCCCGGCAGGTCGGGGACGTTCACCGTTGACCCCGTCGCGATCACGACGTAGTCGGGTTCGATCGTCCGGTCGCCGACGGCGAGGGTGCGGTCGTCGACGAAGCGGGCAGTTTCGTGGAGAAACTCGACGTTCTCGCGGTCGTCGAGGCCGTGGACGTGGCTCCGGCGGTGGTCGGCGAAGGCCGAGACGTGCTCGTTCTTCCGCTCGATGACGGTCTCGAGGTCGAGCGCCGGCACCTCGCCCGCGAGCCGGTCGTCGTGGCGCGCCTGGTAGCGGTGTTCGGCCGCCGAGAGAACGTCCTTCGAGGGCATACAGCCCCGGAGAATACAGAGGCCGCCGCCGGGTTCGCCGTCGTCGATCAGCGTGAGTCGAACGTCGTCGCCGGCTCGCTCGAGCAGTTCGTCTGCAACGGCGACCCCCGCGCTGCCGTAGGCGCCGACGATTGCGACGTGAAGCATGATCGTGCTACAGCACCGCCGGTGAAAGGCGTTGCCGCGGCGGTCGATTCCGCCGTTTTCGGGGCTACCGGATCGCGACGCCCGGCCGCGCCCCGGTGTGCTCGCCGTCGCGGACGACGAACTCGCCGTTGACGAGCACGTGGTCGATCCCCTCGGCGTAGACGTCCGGCTCGACGAACGTGCCGCCCTGAGCGACGGTTTCGGGATCGAAGACGGTGAGGTCCGCGAACGCCCCCTCCTTCAGCAGGCCGCGATCGGAGAGCCCCAGCCGGGCGGCGGGCTGACCGGTCATCTTGAAGATCGCCTCCTCGAGCCCCAGAACCCCCTCCTCGCGGACGTAGTGGCCCAGCACCCGCGGGAAGGTGCCGTAGCTGCGCGGGTGCGGCACGCCCTCGCCGAGCGGCCCCTCGTTTCGCATCGAGTTGCCGTCGCTGCCGATCATCGTCAACGGATGCTGCATAACTGTCTCGACGTCGTTCTCGCTCAGACAGAAGTGGATGTGCTTGGTCCGGCACCGATCTTCGATCAGGACGTCCATTGTGAGTTCTTCGGGACTGCGGGACTCGCCCTCGCGGGCGGCGAGTTCGGCGATGGTCGACCCCTGGAGGTGCTCGAGGCCCTCGGTCCGGACGTTCGTCACGAGAATGTCGTCCCAGGAGTCGGTGTTCTCGGCGAGTTCGCGCCCGATCCGCTCGCGGGTGTCGGGGTCCTGCAGCCGCTCGAGCAGCGCCTCCGTGCCGCCGTCGCGGGCCCACGTGGGCACGCGGGCGCTGAGACTCGTCGAGGAGGCGACGTAGGGGTACTGCTCGCACTGGACGTCGACGCCCTCGCGCTCGCGGGCGAGTTCCATCCGCCGGAGGGTGTACTCGACTTTCCCCCAGTTGTCCCGACCGACGGCCTTGTGGTGGGAGACCTGGACCGGAACCCCCGCCCGTCGTCCGATCTCGATGGCCTCCTCGAGCCCCTCGAACAGCTCGTCGCCCTCGCTTCGCATGTGGGTGCAGTACAGTTTCCCGTGGTCGGCGACCACGGAGGCGAGTTCGACGATCTCGTCAGTGTCGGCGAACGCGCCGGGGGTGTAGATGAGCCCCGTCGAGAGCCCCACGGCGCCGTCGGCCAGCGCCTCGTCGACGATTTCCTTCATCTCCTCGAGTTCCTCCTCGGTGGGTTCGCGGTCCTCGTAGCCGATCACCGCCTCGCGGGCGTTCTCGTGGCCGACCAGCGAGCCGACGTTGAGCGAGACGCCCTCCTCGAGGTAGTCGAGGTAGTCGGCCATCGTCACCCACTCGTCGGTGTCGACGACGTCGCCGACCCCTCGGTAGGCGAACCCTTCGGCGACGGACTCGGCGCACTCGCCGTAGGTGGGCGCGGCGCTCGTTCCGCAGTTGCCGACGATCTCCGTGGTCACCCCCTGGCGGACCTTGCTGTGGGCCTCCCGGTTCGCGGGCAGCGTGAAGTCGGAGTGGGTGTGGATGTCGATAAAGCCCGGCGCGAGGACGTGGCCCTCGAGGTCGATCTCGACCGCGGCGTCGCCGACGTCGTGACCGATCTCGGCGATCCGGCCCTCCGCGACCGCGAGCTCACCGCGGGTCCACGGCGCGCCCGTCCCGTCGATCAGCCGCGCGTTTCGAAACGCAATGTCAGCAGTTGACATGACTACGACGAGTCGGGGAGGGTACTAAAATACCCGTCCTCGTTCGCTAGGGGCGGGTCCCGGAAGATGCGGCCCTTGCCGTCGCCCAACCGTTCATACCCCGCCGGCGTAATCGTGGCCTATGCTCACAGTCGACGACGTTCTCGACCTCGAGTGGCCCGGCCCGCCAGCGTGGTCGACCGACTCGGCGTTTCTCGGGGCGACGATCTACGAGGACGACGGGAACGCGCTACTGGTTTCTCGTCCCGGCGACGACGGTGATCCCTGGCGGGTCCGTCCGAACGACGCCCACGTTACCGAGTTCGCCTGGTCGCCGACCGATCCCGTCCTCGTCTGTGGAACCGACGACGGCGCGATGGTCCTCCTCGACCCGCTCGAGCGAACCATCACCGAACTCGCCCGAACTCCGGACGGCGACGGTTCGTTCGCGTGGTCGGACGACGGCGACCGCATCGCATTCTACCGCGACGGTTGCCCGTGGATACGCTCGCTCGCAGACGGCATCGAACGCGGCTTCGACGTCCCCGAGCGCGGGCCGTTCCTGGGCGAGTCGCGAATGCTCGCCCCGCGCGAGGACGGCCTGCTCGCCTACCGGTTCGTCGAGCGCGAGGCGAAGTGCGTCGGCGTGATCGACACCGACTCGGGGGAGTTGGTCTGGCGGACCCGACCCGATACGTCCTCGCACTCGCCGGTCTGGCTCGCCGACGGTCGCCTGCTGTTCGAGCGCAGCGGGGAGTACGGCACAGTCAGGGAGTTCGTCGCGGCCGACCTCGAGGGAGGCGAGACGACCCTCTTTCGCGAGGAAGACGGCGAGGTTGGAACGCTCTCGCGGGGCTCGCCGCAGGTGTCACCGGACGGCTCGAACCTGGCCGCGGCGTTTCCGCTCGACGGCTTCGAGCACGTCTACGTTATCGACCTCGAGTCGGGCGAGCGTACCCAGCTCACGGCGGGAGCGTTCGAGGACAAGGGTTTCGCGGGGTCGGCGCCGCGGTGGCTCGACGACGAGACGCTCGTTTTCGCATCCAACCGCCGCGATCCGGGCCAGCGACAGCTCTACGCCGTCACGCTCGAGGGCGAGATCACGCCGCTGGTCGAGCGCGAGGGGACGGCCGTCGATCCGCGCCCGTCCCCCGACGGCAGCCGACTCGCCTACCGCCACGCGAGCGCCGAGCGCTCGACGGAGCTCCGGGTGCTGGACCTCGAGGGAGGCGCGACCCCGACCGGCGACGGCGAGACGGCGGCCGGAACCGCCGCAGCCGACGACGGCGTCCGCGACCGCCGACTCACCCGCTCGGGGGTCGAGTCCTGGCCGTCGCCGCCGACCGAGCCGGAGCGGATCTCCTACGAGAGCAGCGGGTTAACCGTCGAGGGCTACCTCCTCGACCCCCGGAGGGGGGAGGCGGTTCCCGACGACGCGACCGACCTGCCGAGCGTGGTCTACGTCCACGGCGGCCCGATGCGTCAGATGCGCGACGGCTTCCACCCCGAGCGGTCCTACGGACTGCAGTACGCGATCCAGCAGTACCTCGCCGCGAAGGGATACGTCGGACTGTTCGTGAACTACCGCGGCGGCATCGGCTACGGCCGCGAGTTTCGGGCGGCGATCGCCGGCGTCACCGGGCGCGCCGAGATGGACGACATCGCCCGCGGGGCCGACTTCCTCCGGGGCCTCGAGTACACGAGCGACGCCGTCGGCCTCTGGGGGCTCTCCTACGGGGGATACGCGGCACTCCAGCTTCCCGGTACCCATCCGGGAACGTTCGACGTGACCGTCAATCTCGCCGGGCTCGTCGACCGGGCGAACTACTACGAGTGGGCCGCCGAGACGAAGTTCCCCGAGATCGCCTCGGCGACGAGCGTTCGCATGGGTGGCACGCCGCTCGAGGCGCCGGAGCGGTGGGCTGACTCCAGCCCGATCACGCACGTGGATCGCTACGAGACCCCGCTGTACAACTTCCACGGCACCGCCGACCGGTACGTGAACGTCGAACAGCAGGACCTCGTCGTCGACGCCCTGCTCGACTCCGACGTCGCGTTCGAGGCGGAGTACTACCCCGACGAGGGCCACGTCTTCTCCCGGCGGGCGACCTGGGCGCGGACGATCGAAAAGCTCGAGGGCGCCTTCGAGACGCACCTGCGGTAGCCGCCGGTCGTCGACCGTCGACTCGCCCGTCCGGCGGCTATCGCGATATTTCGTCGGCCTGCTCTGCGACGACGGCGTCGACCTCCGCCTTCGTCACGAGGGCGACGTCGCCCGGAATCGTCCGCTTGAGCGCGGCCGTCGCGGCGGCGTACTCGAGCGCCCGCGGCACGTCCTCGCCGGCGAGTCGCCGGGCCAGGAAGGCGCCGGTGAAGGCGTCGCCGGTGCCGATCGGGTCGACGGTGTCTGTCTCGTAGGCGTCGTGGTCGTGGACGACGTTGTCGTGCCAGGCGAGCGCGCCCCGGTCGCCGCGGGTGACGACGACGGTCGTGAAGTCGAACTGCGAGCCGAGTTTGTGTGCCAGCTGTCGCGGATCGCCGTCGTAGCCGAGCACCGTCCGGGCGTCGCGGGCGGCGACGACGAGCACGTCGATCCCCGGGAACAGCGAGGTGAGCGTCTCGCGGGCCTCCTCGGGCGACCAGAGCTTGGCGCGGTAGTTGAAGTCGAACGCCGTGGTCGTCCCGCCCTGCTTCGCCGCCTTGAGCATGTTCGCGGTCGTCTCGCGCGCCGTCGGCGACAGCGCGGGCGTGATCCCCGAAGTGAAGAAGACGCGGGCGTTCTGGATCAACTCGAGGTCGAACTCCTCGGCGCGGGCGGTCGTCACCGCGGCGTTTTCCCGGTCGTAGACGACGTTCGTTCCGCGGGGTTTCCCGCCGTGTTCCAGGTAGTACGTCCCCTGGCGTCCCTCCTCGCTCCAGACGATCTCCGTCTCGATGCCGTAGCCGCGAAGTTCGCTCACGACCCGCCGCCCGAGCGGCGAGTCGGGGAGCTTGGAGGTCCAGGTCGACACCGCGCCCAGCCGCTCGGCGGCGATCGCGACGTTGCTCTCGGCGCCCGCGGCACGAACCTCGAGTTCGGTCGTCGACTCGAGGCGTTCGTTACCGGGCGGCGACAGCCGGAGCATCGTCTCGCCGAAGGTGACGAGGTCGCTCACGGCTGTCCCCTCCCTCTCGGGTCGAATGCGGTTGCGTCCGTCATACCTCGCCAAACGAACGGGCGTGGCATAAGTTGTCGCGTTAGTCGCCCGTCGGCCGCTCGGAGACGACCGTCGGGGCCCCCTCCTCGGCGCCCTCGAGTCCGATCTCGTACCCGAACTCGGCCAGCAGTTCGACTCCCGCTTCGACGTGGTCGGTCACCGCCGGAATCCGTACCCGGCCGCCGGCCAGCGCGAGGGGGACGAGCAACTGGTCGGCCATGTGTCGGTCGACGGAGGCGCCTCCCTCGAGAATTCCGAGGAGGTCGTTGGCGGCCTCCTTGCCCACGCGCTCGGCAAGTTTCCCCTTCTCGCCGAGCGCCGAGAAGCCGGCGAGTCCGGTTTCGTGCTCCAGCCGCAGAACGATCGCGGAACCGGGACAGGCGCTCTGGGCGGTCGTCTCGACGCGCTCGAGCGTCTCGAGTCCCGTCCCACGGAGGCGCTCGAGCGCCCCCTCGGCCTGGCGGCGGGCCACCTCGGCGTCGGCCAGCGCGGCGGCTTCCGTCGAGTACACGCGGACCCCTTCGGGATCGCCCCGTCGGCCGAGTTCGATCGGTTCGAGCGTCGACGGCTCGAGTTCCAGGGTCGCCCGACCGCCGCCGACGGGGTAGAACCCGCGGCGCGCGAGGTCGAGGCTCGCCCGCAGGCCGTACCGTTCCAGCAGCGGGAGGGTGACGTACCGGAGGTAGTCCATCGGCGGCGACCACGCCACGTCCGTCCCGCCGGTGGCCGTCACCGACAGCGGGGCCTCGAGGCGGGTCGCGAGCGGGAGGATGGCGTCGAACAGCAGGCTGATGCTGCCGGCGGTGCCGATGTCCGCGCGGTAGCTGCCGCCCTCGATCCGCCCGGGTTCCGGCTCGAACGTCACGGTTTCGCTGCCGAGGTCGGCCCCCGAGACGTCGGCGTCGCAGATCGCGGACGCCGTCTCGAGCGTCGCGAGGTGCTGGTGGGCGAGGCCGGGATTCGGCCGATCGCCCCGGACGTTCTCGATACGGACGGGCTCTCCGCGAAGCGCGGCGAGCGCGAGGGCGCTTCGCAGGTACTGTCCGCCCGCGTCGCTGCCGTCGAGTTCGCGCATACTCGAGGTAGGACCCGTCGGCAAGAAAACGGTTCGCGTCGGCGCCGGGGCGTCCCGTCTCCCAGACTTCCGCTTTCTGAACGCTTTCGGTGGTTCGGTGCCGTCTCGAGGACGAATGGGTCTCTGGTCGAACCCGCTCCGACGCCGCTGGCTGCTGTGGGGGACGCTCGGGGCCGTCTTCCTGCTCGTCAACGTCTACCGGCTCTCGACGGCCGTCCTCGCCGAGGAGTTGATGGCGACGTTCGAGACGACCGGCGCCCAGCTCGGCACGCTCCACGCGATCTTCTTCTGGGTGTACGCGGTCATGCAGATCCCGACCGGGCTGCTCGCGGATCGGACCGGTCCCCGGCGGACGGCCGCGGCGGGGGCGCTGACGATGAGCCTGGGCGGGATCTGGTTCGCCGCCGCGGACACGTACCTGGCGGCGGTGCTCGCCCGCGGTCTCGTCGGTCTCGGCGGGAGCGTGATCTTCGTCTGCATCCTGCGGTTCTGTGCGAACTGGTACCGGGAGGACGAGTTCGCGACGATGAGCGGCCTCTCGTTCGCCGTCTCGGGGATCGGCGGCGTGCTCGCGACGACACCGCTCGCGGTCGCCGCGGGCGCCGCCGGCTGGCGGGCGACGATCGGCTGGCTCGGCGGTCTGGGACTCGTTTTCGCCGCCGCGGTGTACCTGTTCGTCCGGGATACCCCCGAGCGCGCCGGCTTCGACCCGATCGCGGGGGTCCCCGGCCAGCCGACGCTCACCGCCGCGGAGCTTCGGACCGCCGCCGGCGACGTCTTCCGGGACCGCTGGACCTGGGTGATCAGCCTCATGCTGTTCTGTACGACCGGCGTCAACCTCACGCTGTTCGGCCTCTGGGGGGTTCCCTACGTCGTCCAGACCTACGGCGTCGACGTGACGACCGCCTCCGTCTTCACGCTGCTCGGCGGCGTCGGACTCATCGTCGGCCCGCCGTCGCTCGGCTGGCTCTCCGACCGACTCGAGTCCCGGACCGAACTGATGGTCGGCGGCGGGCTCTGTTACGTGGTCGCGCTCGGAGTCATCGCGGTCGTCGGCGACCCGCCGCTGTGGGTCGTCGCCGTCGTCTACTTCCTGACGGGCGTTCTGCTCGGCGCGTTCGTCCTCAGCTACGCCATCGTCAAGGATCGCCACCCGGCGAGCGCCAGCGGGATCTCGACGGGAACGATCAACGGGGCGGCGTTCGTCGGCGCGGCCGTCCTCCCGACGCTGATGGGGTGGGCCCTCGACGCCTACTGGACCGGCGAGATCGTCGGCGGCGCCCGCGTCTACACGGCGACCGGCTACCGCGTCGCGTTCGCCATCGCCACGGCTGCCGGGTTCGTGGCGTTTCTCTGTACGCTCTGGCTCCACTGGCGGACGAACGCCTCGAGGCCGTGAGCCCGGTCAGCCGCCGTGGCCGGGGTAGTCCCGCTCGAAGCGCTCGTCGATCTCGGCGTCGTCGATCGCGACGATCACGGGCCGGCCGTGGGGGCAGGCGTAGGGGTTCTCGCAGCCGTCGAGCGCGGCGAGTAAGTCGACCACCGACCCCTCCGTCAGCGAGGTGTTGCCGGTGATCGAAGGGTGACAGGCCAGGTCGCCGAGGAACTCGTCGGCGAGCGCGTCGATCGTCTCGGCGCCCGACTCGCGGTCGCCCTCGAGGACCGCCGAGAGGACGTCACGCAGCCGGTCGGGTGCGAGGGTCTTCTCGAGCACCGCCGGCACCGTCGTCACCGCCACGGTGCGGTCGTCCACGCGGTCGGCGACGAAGCCGAGCCGCGCCAGCGCCTCCCGGTACTGGGCGAACGCCTCCGACTCCGCGGCGGTGACCTCGAGTTCGACCGGCGAGGCCAGCGCCTGGGTCGTCGGGTCGTCGGCGAACGCCTCGCGCAGGCGCTCGTAGTTCACCCGCTCGTCGGCGGCGTGCTGGTCGACCAGAAGCAGCCCGTCGGGGCTCTCACAGACGAGGTAGGTGTCCCGGAACTGCCCGAGCACCGACAGCGACGGCAGCGAGTCGTACTCGCTCTCGGCGGCCGCCGACTCGCCCTCGAGCGTCCGCTGGTCGGTCGGACCGGCGAGCGACCGCCGGTCGCCAGAGCGCGCCTCGCGACCGGCAGCCGCCCGGTCGGGTTCGTGCCCCTCGTCGGCCGGCCGGGTCCAGTCACCCGCAGCCCCGTCCGCCGTCGACGAGTCCTCGGGGGCGGCCGCACCGGACGACGGCTCGGCCGGACTCGAGCGGCCCACCTCCCTCGAACGGTCCTGACTCGAGGCCGACCGGTCGGCGCTCGGTCGGCCCCTGTCGGTCCTCGAGGATTGCGACTCGCTGGTCGTCCCCGCCGTCGGTTCGACTTCCGAGGACCGCCCGGATCCCGCGGTCGGGGGTGAACTCGACGCCTCCGAGTGAGCGCCTCTCGACTCCGCCGCGCTCGCGTCGTTCCCTCGGGGCGCCGTCGCGTCGTCGAGGTCGACCTCTCGAGACGGCTCGACCCGCGTCTCGGCGGGTGCCGACCGGCCCCGGGGGGCGCTCGAACGCAGCAGGCCGTGTTCGAGCAGCGCGGACTCGACGGCGGCGTCGACCTGCCGCCGCACGGCGTCGTCGTCGTCGAAGCGCACCTCCCGCTTTCGGGGGTGGACGTTGACGTCGACGGCGTCGCCGGGCACCTCGAGGAAGCAGACGACGAACGGGTAGCGGTCGCCGCCGAGTTGCGTGCCGTAAGCGCCCATGATTCCCTCGCGGATGGCGTCGCTCGTGACCGCGCGGCCGTTGACGTAGGTGGCGAGGTACTCCCGGCTCGAGCGGTTCGTCTCCGGGTGCGAGACCAGCCCGGAGACGGACTCGAGCGGCCCCACGGGGAGGTCGTCGGCGTCGGCCTCGACGGGGAGCATCGCCGTGGCGACCTCGCGACCGTACACCGAGAGCACCGCGGCCTGCAGGTCGCCCTGGCCGGTCGTCGCGAACACCTCGCGACCGTCGTGGGAGAGCGAGACCGCGACGTCGGGGTTCGCCAGCGCGTAGCGGGTGACGACCCGGTTGACGTGGGCGAACTCCGTCGCCGTCGTCTTCAGGAATTTCCGGCGGGCGGGCGTGTTCGAAAAGAGGTCGGTGACCCCGACGACGGTTCCCTCGGGACAGCCCGCGGGCTCGACGGTCTCGACGGTTCCGGCGTCGTAGACGAGCTTCGTGCCCGCGGCGTCCGTTCCCGCCCGTTCTCCGGCCGCGTCCTCGTCCGCTCGCGCGCGCGGACGGGTCCGGATCTCCAGGCGCGAGACGGAGCCGATTGTGTGCAGCGCCTCGCCCCGAAAGCCCAGGGTGGCGACGCCGGACTCGAGATCAGAGAGTCCCTCGAGCTTGCTCGTCGTGTGCTGGCGCACCGCCGCGCGAACGTCGGCCTCGGTCATCCCCCGGCCGTCGTCGGCCACGCGGATCAGCTCCGTGCCGCCGGCCTCGACGCTGACGTCGATCCGGGTGGCGTCGGCGTCGAGGCTGTTCTCGACCAGCTCCTTGACGGCGCTCGCGGGGCGTTCGACGACCTCGCCGGCGGCGATGCGGGCGACGGTGTCCTCGTCGAGCCGTCGGATCGCCGTCTCTCCGGTGGACCCGTCGCTCATCGGTTCCCCTCCGCGGCGGTGCGCTCGAGCGCCTGGCGGCTCCCGAATCTCATCGCTCGTCCGTAGTCAGGGCGGCTGGTTATGTCTTGCGTCCGTACGAGTTGTACGCGCGATCCGTTCCCGGGCCGAGTCGCCGTCCGGGGGAAAGAGCAAGCACGCTGGGCGGTGAACTCCGTCCCATGCGCCCCGCGCTCGCCCCGGCCGCCGTCGGCGACTCCCTCCTCGTGGTCGCGCTCGTCCTCGCGGTCGCGGCCGTCCACCTGCTGCCCGACGAGATACCGGTCTCGAGCGGGCTCTCCCGGCACAGCCTGCTCTCGACGGCCGGCGGCGTCTCGGTCGTCTACGCCTTCCTCCACATGTTTCCGGAGCTCGACGAACGCCGGGAGAGTCTCGAGGGTCTCGACGTCCTCGTCGGCACGCTCGCCGCCCACCACATCTACGCGCTCGCGTTCGTCGGGGTCGCGCTGTTCTACGGCCTCGAGCGGCTGGCGACGCTCTCTAAGGCCCACGAGTTCGAGCACGGGCTCCCGCCCTTTACCGACGAGCCGGTGTTCTGGCTCCACGTCGGCAGCTTCGTCGTCTACAACGCGTTCATCGGTTACGTGATCGTCCAGGGGGAGACGGGCGCCGACAGCGCCGCGCTGTTCGCCGTCGCGATGGGGTTGCACCTGCTCGGCAACGACGCGGCGCTCGAGGCCCACCACCGCGAGACATACCGTCGAATTGGCCGCTGGGTTCTCGCAGCCGCTGTCGTCGCCGGCGCGGGAGTCGGCGCCGTCTACACGCTCGGGGAGGGGACGTTCACGGTTCTGCTCGGCCTGCTGACCGGCGGCGTCGTGTTCAACGCGATCAAGGACGAACTCCCGCGGACGGCCGAGAGCCGATTCTGGGCGTTCGCAGCGGGTGCGACCGGCTACGCGCTGGTGTTGCTCTCGCTGTAGCTGCGGGATTCAGTCCTCGCCCGGGCTACCCGTCCTCGAGTCGCCGCTGCCACTCCTGGACCTTCGCGATCAGCTCCACGGGCGGCGTCTCGTTGACGTCCACTCCCTCGAGGTCCTCGAGCACCCGCTTCGTCTCGGGGTCCAGCGACTCGCTCGGCTCACCCCCGTCCGCATTGGCCGGCCCCCGGAACCCGCCGCTCGAGACGTCGAACACCGTCTGGACCGGCTCGCTCGAGCCGCTCCCCTTCGCTTCGATCGCCTTCTCCTCGCGCAGGCGCTCCAAGACGTCCCGCGAGCGGTCGACGACCGGCTCGGGGACGCCCGCCAGGTCGGCGACGTGAACGCCGTAGGAGCGGTTCGTCGGGCCGTCGCGGACGGTTCTGAGGAAGGTGACGTCGCCGTCGCGCTCGTCGACGGCCACGTGGACGTTCGCCACCCGCGGGAGGTGTTCCGCCAGACCCGTGAGCTCGTGGTAGTGGGTCGCAAAGAGCGTCTTCGCCCGGATCTCGTTGTGGAGGTACTCCGTGGCCGCCCAGGCGATCGAGATCCCGTCGTAGGTCGCCGTTCCCCGGCCGACCTCGTCCAGAATAACGAGGGAGTCCTCCGTCGCGCTGTGGAGGATGTTCGAGAGCTCGTTCATCTCGACCATGAACGTCGACCGGCCCTGGGCGAGTTCGTCGAGCGCCCCCACGCGCGTGAAGATGCCGTCGACCAGTCCCACCGTGGCCTCGCGGGCCGGGACGAAGCTCCCGATCTGGGCGAGCAGGACGATGCAGGCTACCTGGCGCATGTACGTCGACTTTCCGGACATGTTGGGACCGGTCACGATCAGGAACCGCCGGTCGTCGGCCAACCGCACGTCGTTGGGAACGAACTCCGTGGTCTG
This sequence comes from Natrononativus amylolyticus, assembly GCF_024362525.1. GTDB lineage: Archaea > Halobacteriota > Halobacteria > Halobacteriales > Natrialbaceae > Natrononativus > Natrononativus amylolyticus. Next base: position 2,517,631 of record NZ_CP101458.1, on the reverse strand, counting down.
CTCGACGACCGGGTGCCGGCCCTGGTCGATCTCGAGGTCGCCCTCGTTCGTGACCGTCGGCCGAACCCAGCCGTTTTCGGCCGCGTGGGTCGCCAGGCTCGCCAGCGCGTCGACGGTCGCGAGCGTCCGACCGACGTCCTGGAGCAACTCGGCACGGGCGGCGACTTCCTCCCGGAGCTCCTCGAACAGCTCGTACTCGAGCTCCCCTCGTCGCTCCTCGAGACGGAGCACCGCGCGTTCCTTCTCGGCCAGTTCGTCGGTCGTGAACCGCTTTGAGTTCTTGAGCGTCTTGATCTCGTCGTAGTGGTCGGGGACGCCGTCGGCCGCGGACTTGCCGACCTGGATGTAGTAGCCGTCGGTCTTGTTCCGGTCGACGCTGACGTGAGAGAGCCCGTGTCGGCGCTTCTCGCGGTCGGCGAGCGTCTCGAGCCACTCGAGGACCGCCTCGTGGCGCTCGATCACCTCGTCGAGTTCGGCGTCGTACCCCCGCGTCAGCAGCCCGCCCTGGGTGACCGTCGACGGCGGGTCGGCCGCGAGAGCGCTCGAGAGCGTCTCCCGCAGGTCGGCTGCGGCCTCGCGGTCGGGTCGGTCGACGACCGACGCGAGCGGCGAGTCGGCGAGTTCCGGCGTCGAGCCGACGAGGTCGGCGACCCGCGGGAGGGTGTCGAGGGTGTCGGCGACGGCGAGCAGGTCGCGGGCGTCGGCGCTGCCGTGGGTCGCCCGCGAGGCCAGCCGCTCGAGGTCGTATGCCTCGCCGAGCGCCTCGCGGAGTTCGTCGCGGGCCAGTGCCGCCGACGCGAGGGCACCCACGCTCGCCTGGCGCTCGGAGACGACCTCGAGGTCGCGTCTCGGTCGGCCGAGCCACTCCTTCAGCAGGCGCCCGCCCGCGCTGGTCTCGGTGTGGTCGATCGTCGCGAACAGCGACCCCTCGCGGTCGCCGTGCATCGTCTCGGTGAGCTCGAGGTTGCGCTGGGTGGTCGCGTCGAGGGTGACGTGGTCGTCGCCGCGGTGGGTCTGCAAGCGCGTCATCGAGGCCAGCACGCCGGTTCCGGTCTCCTCGACGTAGGCGAGCGCCGCGCCGGCGGCGGCGACGGTCGCCGCCGCGAGGTCGAGGCGCTCGAGGAGTTCCCGTCCGAACTGCTCGCGGACGGCGTGGGCGCCGCGCTTGGGAGCGAACGCTTCCGCGTCGAACAGCGTCAGTTTCGCGTCGGTCCGCTCGCGGATCCGACCCAGGAGGTCGTCGTCGTTTCGCACTTCGGGTCCGGGGAGCACCTCCGCGGGGGCGAAGCGGTAGAGTTCGGTCAGGGCCTCGTCCGCGTCGGCGGCGCCAGTGACGAGAAAGCGGCCGGTCGTCACGTCGGCGAAGGCGAGGCCGTACCCCTCGCCGGAGTCGACCACCGTCGCCAGGTACTGGGCGTCGGCGTCGCTCGTCTCGAGCAGCGTTCCCGGCGTCGCGACGCGGACGATCTCGCGGGCGTGACCGCCGTCGGTCTCGTACTGGTCGGCGACGGCGACGCGGTAGCCGCGCTCGACGAGCGCCTTGAGATACGGCGTGAGCTCCGACAGCGGCACGCCGGCCATCGGGTACGACGACCCGTGGGAGGACTTCTGGGAGACCTTCAGGTCGAGTTCGTCGCCGACGATCTCCGCGTCTTCGGCGAAAAACTCGTAGAAGTCCCCGCACTGCATCGCCAGCAACTCCGCGTCGGTCTCCGCCTTGAGCGAGAGAAACTCCCCCACGATGCCCGTCGCCTCGGTCATGTCCGGTCAGTACGATCCCACCGGTAAAATGCTGCGGGTTCCGCCGAGCGTCTCGATCCGGCGACGGACGGGCCCCCGCTCGCAACGCCGAAACTATCGCGCCAATTTATATCATGCCAATACGTGACACACTCAACGACGATTAGTGCTGATACGATCGTATATTTTGGTGTGATATTACAGTATATTATGTACATATTTGGATAAATGTTTAACTAACAGGCGTGTGACGGCCACACCGGCGGAGTGAACGAAACACGTTACGGACCGGTATCCGCCGACTCGGAGGTCCGTGACAGCCTCAATAATGAGTGGAGGACAATCATCTACAGGCAGTCGAACAGACGAACGAACAGCACGACGGGGGCCATCTCGACGAACGTGTCTCAAGGGGATCGCGGCAACCGGTGTCGGTCTCGCGTACGCCTCGAGCGGGGCGGCCGCGAGTTCCGACGGAGGAGACTCCTCGATTCCGTACGCGGACCAGTACTCGAGCGTGGTAAACGTCGTTGAGGATTACGGAGCGGCCAACGACGCGAGCGCGTCGATCGTTCCGATTCTCGAGCGCATCTACGCCGACCACGGCGACGATACGCTGTTTTACTTCCCGGCCGGCCGGTACTACATGGACCGGGAGTTCGAGGTAACCGGCTTCAATAACATCGGCTTCGTCGGCGAGCGGGCCGCGGTCGCGCCCGAGGGGACCGCCGACGAGGACGAGGAAAGCGACGACGAGACGCCGGAGGAGTCGTCCGAACCGGACGACGTCTACGAGACCGAAGAGGAGCCGGAAGTCGAAGACGACGACGACCTGCCGGACTTCTGTCGTATCGACCCCGAGTTCCGCGAGACGGGTGACTCGGACGACGAGTCCGACGCGGACGACGGCGACGACGAGCAGGACGGCTCCGACGACGGCGACTCGATCACCGACGACGCCGACGAGGAGTCCGAAGCGAACAAGACCGAGAACACCGTCGAGATCGTCCACCCGGACTACGATGGGTTCAACGGCAGCGGTCACATCCACCGCCTGTTCCGCTTCGGCAAGCCGGACGACTGGGGTCGCCCCGGTCGGAACCTCCGGTTCGAGGGCTTTGACATCGACTGGCGGTCGCCCCAGACCGGGCTGCGCGTGATCGAGGCCGACGTTTACGACGGCCTCGTCGTCCGCAACGTCAACGTCCACGGCCGCCACGACTCCGGCGCCTTCGGACCGCTGCGCATCGCCATCGCCGACCCGGCCGGCTCCGGGCTCGTCGAGGGCTTCCGCGTCCCCGACGGCGGCGAGTTCACGTCCGACGTGAACACCGGTTCGACCCAGAGCATCGGTCCGATCGGCTTCCTCTCGAACGACTACCACCAGGGGACGCTCACCTACCAGGACTGCGTGCTCGTCGGCTTCCCGAACAACGGGCTGTACGCCTCGAACGGCCCCGGCGCGGTCCGCGTCATCGGCGGCCGCTACGCGAACAACAACGTCGCACAGCTCCGACTCGGCGGCCGCGACAACTACGTCGACGGCGCGACGCTGGTCACCGACACGAACATGAGCTCCGAGGGCCACGAGGTCCGCCAGCGCGCGATCCGCCTCGAGAGCGGCGCCGAGAGCACCGTCATCGAGAACGTCGACATCGACATGAGCGACGGTCGCGCGTCGGAAGCGATTCTGCTGCGCCGCGACGTCGGCGACGTGACGTTCCGCAATCTCGACGTTCACATCGACGTCGACCGTCCGATCAACGGGGTCCGCGTCCGGGGCAACCCGAACGCGTCGATCAACCCCGACGAGTTCACGATCGAGGACTCGACGTTCGATCACAACGCCGCGGGCGGCTCGACGCTGCTGTTCGACGACGTCGGCTCCAACGCGGCGCCGGCGCTCGTCGAGGACGTCACCATCGACGGAACGATGGGGATCAACGGCAACCGGCCGGCGATCTTCAACTTCCGCGACAACGTCACGTTCCGTAACGTCACGATCGACCAGGGCGGTCATCCGCAGCGACGCGGTCTCGACAACCGCGGCGACAACGTGACGGTTCAGAACGTCAACTGACCGCTTCCGGGAAGACGTGGTGGGGACCACGACGCTGGAGCAGGATCGACACCGTGGGGACGTGCGTATTTTATTGGCGACCTCGCCTCGAGCGACGCGTCGACCAGTAGTCGTCAGTACTGCCGTCCGCCCAGCGGCACCTCCCGGTCGGGCGTTACGAGCACCGGTCGACCGTCGTCGTCGGGAACGCCGACGGTCAGCGCTTCGGATTCGAAGCCCGCAATCCGCACCGTTCCGAGTCCGGTCGCACACAGCACCTGTCGTCCCGGAAGCTCCGCGGGGTCGTGGTTGTAGCCGAGCTGGGCGGCTGACTGCACCGTCTCTCCGCCCAGGTCGATCCGGAGTTTCACCATCTCCGGCTTGTTCGTCTCCGGGAACGCCTCCGCGCTGAGCACCTCACCGACGCGGATCTCCGCGTCGAACGGGGATTCGACCATACGCCGTCGACGCGCCACGGGTGCAAAAATCTCCCCACCGAGGCAGGCGTTCGGGCTACCCGTCCCGATTGGGCGCGCCGGCCGGCGACGACCGCGGTGCATCGGGTCGCAGATCGACGGCGTGGTTGACCGCGCCGGGACCCCGCCCGACGTCGTAGTAGCGGCGGACGGCTCGAGCCACCGTCTCCGTCGCCGCCGAGACGGCGGCCTCGAGGTCCTCTCCGGCGGCCAGCCGCGCGGTGATCGCCGCCGAGAGCGTACAGCCCGAGCCGTGGGTCGCCACAGTCTCGACTCGCGGGTGCTCGAACGTCCTCGAGCCGCCGGGCGTCACGAGCACGTCACGGACCCGCTCGCCGGAGAGGTGGCCGCCGGTCACGAGCGCCGCGTCGGCGCCCCGCTCGAGCAGCGCCCCGCCGGCCTCTCTCGCGCTCGTTTCGTCGGCGACGTCGATCCCGGTCAGCACCGCCGCCTCGTCGGTGTTCGGGGTCACCAGCGCCGCCGTCCCCACGAGTTCCTCGTAGGCGGCTTCGGCGGCCGGCTCGAGCAGCCGGTCGCCGGAGGTGGCGACCATCACGGGGTCGACGACGAGCGGGAACGCGAAGTCGGCGGCCCGCTCGGCCACCGTCTCGACGATCTCGGGGGTCGCGAGCATCCCGGTCTTCGCCGCCCCGATTTCGAAGTCGTCGGCGACGGCCGACAGCTGCGCCTCGACTTCCCTCGCGGGCAGGGCGAACGAGCGTTCGACGCCGCGGGTGTGCTGGGCGGTCACCGCCGTGACGACGCTCGTCCCGTAGACGCCGCTGGCGGCCATCGTCACCAGGTCCGCCTGGATGCCGGCGCCGCCGCCGGAGTCGCTCCCCGCGATCGTCAGCGCGACGGGCGGGAGTTCGGGCGTGGGCGATCGCATAGTCGGCTGTATTCTGCGGTTGTATAAATCAGTGGTGACTCGTATCGGCGATCAGGTCGTCTCCGGGCTCGAGGCGGGGTCGTCCTCCGGCGGTTCGCGCGCGGCGTTCGGTTCGGACGCGACCGCCGCCGTCCCGATCGGGTCGCCGCGGAGCAGCGGCGGGAAGACGTCGGCCAGGAACTGGCGACAGCTCACGACGACGAGCGGGGCGAGAAAGACGCCGTACCAGCCGACGAGCGCCCCGCCGACCAGGTAGGCGACGAGCATCACGCTCGAGGGCGTGCCGTGACTCGAGAGGTAGGGTCGAACGCCGTACCGGATGGTCGAGTCGAGGACGAGCCAGCCGCCGACGGCGACGGCGAGGGGAACCCAGAGCAGTTCCGGGCCGGTCTGGAGCGCGCGGAAGACGAGGTAGACCACCAGCGGGAGGTAGATCAGCGACCGGCCGATCAGCGGAATGAACGAGGCAACGCCGGTGAGCAGCGCGAGCAGCGCCGGGAACGGGACGGCCACGCCGGCCGGTGACGCGGCGTTTACGCCCGCGTACAGCAGCCACGAGAGGACGACGACGACGAACACGGTGAGCAGCTGCCCGACGTACACGCGGCCGAGTTCGCGGTCGACCGCTGCGAGGTACGCCCCGGCCGGCGAGTCGGGCTCGCGCGCGAGCCCGCGAAGCCAGCGACCGATGCTGCGGTCGTAGCACAGCAGGACGTAGACGAACGCGAGCAGCAGCGTGAGCGTCAGCACGGCGCCGGCGATCTGGCCGAGCACCTCGCCGCCGACGTCGAGCAGCGTCGTCGCGTCCGTCGGCTGGAGGCGGCCGACCAGCACGGAGAGGAGTTCGCCGGGCGACTCCGGTGGACGGTCCACCTGCACCGTCGTTCCGACGGCCTCGAGGGCGCGGTCGATATCGGCGCCGGTCAGGCTGAGCAGCTGGCCGACGGCGACCGTGAGGACGACGCCGAGCACCGCGATCAGCGGGAGGATCAACGTGAGGAGCGTGAGCGCAGCCGCTCGCCCCACGCCGACGACGCCCTCGAGGCGCCGGGCGACCGGCCGGGCGACGTAGTAGAGAAAGAGTCCGAAGGCGACGACGCCCAGGAACCGCACGAGAACGACCGCGAGGACGGCGGCGACGGCAAGTGCCAGCAGCCACCAAATGAGCCGGCGGCGGTCGGAGGGCGCCTCGAGCGAACCGTTCGACATGCGGAACGGACCACGGGTACGGGTATAGTTGGCGCCCCTCGCCCGCGGGTCGCTCCGTTCGACCCCGCCGAGTACCCAGCGTCCCGGCGTTAGGACTCCTCCGCGAGGGTCGCGTACGCCTCCCAGGACGGATCGACGTCGGGGTGTGCGAGGCGTTCGCCGTCGACGAAGACGCCCTCGCCGGCTTCCACGCGGCCCACGTCGGCGGCGACGGTGCCGCGAGCCTCGAGCGCCCCGACGACATCGTCGACCCCGTCGGGATCGCAGGCGACGACGAGCGTACCGCAGCTCGTGACGTGCCAGGGGTCGATCCCCAAGTGCTCGCAGACCGCCTCGACGCCGGGGCGGACCGGTACCCGGTCGCGCTCGAGGGAAAAGCGGGTGTCGGAGCCGGCGGCCATCTCGTTCAGCGCGCCCGCCAGCCCGCCCTCGGTGACGTCGTGCATCGCGGTGACCGGGCCGGCGGCCGCCGCCGTCAGCGCGTCGCGCACGCAGTAGACGTCCTCGAGGCGCTCCCGGGCGGTGTCGACGGTCTCGGCGGGGAGCTCGAGTCGGTCGCCGAACAGGGTGCTCAGCAGGCCGACGGTCTCTGCGCCGGGGCCGGTCGTCACGACCAGCCGGTCGCCGACGCGGGCGCCGTCCGGCCTGACGAGCCGGTCGTGGTTCCCCACGCCGAGGGCCGTCGCCGCGCCGACCCAGGGGTACGAGCAGTCGGCGTAGCGGGCGGTGTGGCCGGTGACGACGCCGACGCCGAGGTCCGCACACTCCTCGTGGATCGTCTCCCAGACGGTCGTAAAGTCGGCGTCGCTCATCGCCGGCGGGAGGGTGAAACAGATCGAGAGGTGCGACGGCGGGACGCCGCTGACGGCGACGTCAGCCAGCACCAGGTCGAGGGCGAACCGGGCGGCGCGCTCGAGGCCCAGGTCGGGAACGATCGAGAGCGGATCGGTCGCGGTGACCACCGCTCGCCCGCCGACGTCGAGGACGCCGAAGTCGACGCCGTGGCGCGGCCCGAGGCTGACGTCGTCGCGGTCGGCGCCGAGGCTCGAGGCGACGCGTTCGTCGAAGAAGCTCCGGTCGATCTTTCCGAGGTCGCTCACGCCTACACCGAGTTCCGACGAGCCCTTAGCCGTACTGGTCGACTCGCTGTCCGGTGGTGAGTGGTACCGCGACCCGCGAGACTTTATCCGTCCTGTTCGTACCGGCGGGCATGCACGGCACTGGCGTCCCGATCGTAACGCCGTTCGACGATACCGGCGCGGTCGATCACGAGGCACTCGCAACGCTCACCGGCTGGGTCGAGGAGGCCGGCGTGGACTTTCTCGTCCCCTGCGGGTCGACCGGTGAGGCTCCGCTGTTGACCGCCGAGGAGCGCGCGCAGGTCGTCGAAACCGTCTGTGGGGCGACCGATCTCCCGGTGCTCGCGGGCACCGGCTTCGAGGGGTACGAGCCGACGCTCGCGGCGACCGAGCGCGCCGAGGCCGCGGGCGCCGACGCCGCGCTCGTCCTCACCCCGTCGTACTACAACTCCGACGACGCCGCCCTCGGAGCCTACTACCGCGACGTGGCTGATGAGTCGCCGCTCCCGGTCTACCTCTACAGCGTCCCGCCGTTTACCGGCCACGCGCTCTCGGCGCGCACCGCCGAGTCGCTGGCCGACCACGAGAACGTCGCGGGGATCAAGGACTCGAGCGGCAACATCGCGGAGCTGCAGCGGCTGCTCCGGTTCACGGCCGACGAGGCGTTCGACGTCATCGTCGGCAGCGGCAGCGTCTACGCCTCGGCGCTCGACGTCGGCACCGACGGCGGCATCCTCGCGCTGGCGAACGCGGTTCCCGAACAGTGCGCGCGGGTCTACCGGCTCCACGCCGACGGGGAGGCCGACGCCGCCCGCTCGCTCAACACGGCGCTCGTCGAACTCAACCACGCGCTCACCAGCCGGTACGGCATCCCGGCCGTGAAAACCGCGCTGAAACTGCGCGACCAGCCGGGCGGGTACCCCCGTCGCCCGCTGACGCCGGTCGACGGCGCGGCGGCGGACGAACTCGAGGCGCTGCTGGAGGCGGCGCTCGACGCCTGACCGGAGTAACGAATTTCGGTTTCGATATCGGATTGCCGTAGTCCTCAGTGGTTTCTGACCACGCTCAAGTCCACCGCGACCATACGGTGTGTAGATGGCGTTTTCATCCGGATGGGGCGACCGCGGGCGTCTCGAGTTGACGCCGCGGGAGGTCACGGGCGCGATAGGGGATTCGGTTACGGTTCTCCCGCTGGTCGTCGCCCTCGCGCTCCTGACCGAGATCTCCCTCCCTCACGTCCTGCTGGCGTTCGGCGCCTTCCAGATCGTCTGGGGCGTCAGGTACGGACTGCCGGTTTCCGTCGAGCCGATGAAGGCGCTGGCGACTCTCGCGATCGCCGGGGTGCTGACGTACGCAGAGCTGGCGCTCGCCGGATTGCTCCTGGGCGTCGTCCTCCTCGCGATCGGCGTGACCGGGACGCTCGCGAGGGTCGAGCGGTGGATCGGCGAGCCGGTCATCCGCGGGGTGCAGCTCGCGGTCGGCCTGTTGCTCCTCGAGACGGGTCTCGGTCTGGCCGGCGAGGACCTCCTCCTCGCCGGCGTCGGGCTGGCGATCGCCGTCGGGGCGATCCTGGCCGGCTACAAAACCGCGAGCGCCCTCGCGGTACTGGTCGTCGGCGTCGCCGTGGCGCTCGCGACGGCGGGACTCCCGTCGCCGCAGTGGCCCGGCGCGCCGCCGGTGCCGCCGCTCGAGCAGGCCGCGCTGGGTCGAACCGCCGACGGCGTGTTCGCCCAGCTCGCGATGACGATCGGAAACGCGGCGCTCGCGACGTCGCTCCTGTTCTCGGACCTGTTCGACGAAGACGTCTCCCCCGACGAGCTCTCGACGAGCATGGGGGCGACGAACCTCCTCGCGATTCCCGTCGGGGGGATTCCGATGTGTCACGGCTGCGACGGCGTCGCCGGGAAGCACGAGTTCGGCGCCCGCACCGGCGGTGCGAACGTCGTTATGGGCGTGCTCTACCTCGGAACCGCGTTCGTCGCGACGGCGACCTTGCTGGGGGCGTTTCCGCTCGCAATGCTCGGCGTCCTGCTCGCGATCGTCGCCGTATCGCTCGGCAAGAGCGTTCGCAAGTCGTCGAATCTCGCGCTGTCGGTCGGAATCGGCCTGCTGAGCCTGCTTACGAACCTCGGAATCGCGTTCCTCGTCGGCGTGGTCGTCTACCTTGCGCTGAACCGCGCGTCGAAGGGAGTGTGACGACTCGAGTCCGCCATCCGTTCGCCCGCGACTGTGCGTGTCAAACATCCAATGGTAATCGCACTAGGATATAACCACGTTTGACAGTCATGGGGTGAACTGATTCGTTCTCGCTTGACAGTCTCTAACGCATTATGGAGCGACGACGCTTCCTTCAGGCAACTGGCGCAACCGCCGGGGCAGGCGGACTGTACGCCACAGGTATCGACACCGCACGAGCGAGTCACACCCAGACGAACACGGCCGACCGGTTCGTCGCGGCCGACGCGAGCAACTACAGCGCGTCCTCCCGCGGGGCGGGCGACATCAACTGGATCGTCGTCCACTGCACCGTCGGCAGCTACTCGGGGGCGATCAGCTGGTTCCAGAACTCCGACTCGAACGTCTCGGCACACTACGTCGTGAGCAACTACGATCACACGAACTTCGCGCCGGGGCACGTCACCCAGATGGTCCACCACGAGGACGTCGCCTGGCACGCCTCGGGGACGAACAGCCCCTCGATCGGCATCGAACACGAGTGGCACGAGGACTACGGCCGCTACTTCACCGAGGAGTGTTACCAGGCCTCCGCGTCGCTGGTCCGCGAGCTCGCAGACCAGTATGACATCCCGCTGCGGTACTTCACCTACGACGAGGCGCGCTGCGAGCAGGGCGGCGGCATCATCGGTCATCGCCACGCGCCGACCTCCTCGAGTCACTGCGGCAGCACGTCCACGAAGTCCTGTCCCGGCCCGGACTGGGATCCGGACACGTTCATGGACTACGTCCGCGACGGGGACGGTGGTGGCGGCGGTGGCGGCGGCGAGTTCCAGGACGGCGACCAGGTCGTCACCACGACGGACCTCAACGGCCGCGAGGGGCCGGGGCTCCACTACGACGTCGAGCAAGTGCTCGCGGAGGGGACGACCGGCGAGATCATGAACGGCCCCGAAGACAGCGACGGCATCACGTGGTGGGGCGTCCACGCGCCAGCGTACAACGCCTGGGTCTGGTGCTCCGGAAACTACCTCACGCACGCCTGAAGCTTCACCTCACTCGTTCACTCACTTTTTTGCGCGCGCCGCGTGAACGGTAGTCGATGACCCGCACCGAGCCGTGGCGCGAGCTGTTCGACCGCGCCGCAGCGTACGACGTCTCCACAGAGTCGATCCGCGAGGAACTCGGCGACCGGCGGGCGGGGGACGATGGCTGACCGCTCGAGCGGGGCCGACAACCCCGACCCGGCCCGCGTGGTGGCCGACGCGGACGTGCTCGCGGCGGACCTGCTCGTCGGCGGCGACGCCCGCGAGGCCCTCGATCACGTCCGCAGCCACTCGTGGGTCGACCTCGTCGCGAGCGACCCGCTTCTCGCCGACGCCGAGGCGCTCGTCGCCGCCCTCGCCGACCCCGACCTCGCCGCCGACCACCGGACGCGCCTCGAGGCCGACTGCGTCCTCGTCTCCCACCCCGACGAGGACCACCCGGCGCTGGCGTCGGCCTACCGGGGAAACGCGGCTCACCTCCTCTCGTTCGACGACCGGCTCACCTCGGCGAAGGCGGGGCTGACCCTCCAGCCGCGGGTCTCCGTGAGCGTCCGGCCCCCCGACGCGTTCGCGATGCTGTTCGACCCGGAGAGTCTCTACGAGGCGGTCGAGGGCGGTACGTACCCGGGGCCGGACGTCGATCCGCGGTCGTAACCCACCGAAGACGGTTCACCGGTCGCTCTCGAGCGGATCGCCCCGGTCGATGATCAGCCGGGCCAGCCGCCTCGAGAGCGGTCGGGGCAACAGCCGGCTCACCCAGGGGAGCAGCCGAAAGCGGAGGCCGGGAACGACGACCGCCTTTCCCGCCCGTATCCCCTCGTAGCTGTCGGCCGCGACCGCGTCCGGCGAGCGCATGAACCGGCGCTCGAGCCAGCGCGACCCGCGCCCGCTCCGCTCGTGAATCCCCGTGAGAACCGGTCCCGGACAGACGACCGTCGCGTCGACGCCGGTCCCCCGCAACTCCTCGGTGAGCCCCTCCGAGAACGAGATGAGATACGCCTTGCTCGCGTGATAGCCCGCCAGAAACGGTCCCGGTCGCATTCCGGCCGTCGAGGCCACGGTGACGACGTGTCCGGAGTCGCGCTCGAGCATCGCCGGCAGGAACCGCTTGGTCAACTCGACCGGTGCAGCCACGTTCAACCGGACCTGGTCGCGTTCGGCCTCGAGGTCCGTCTCGGCGACCGGGCCGTAAACGGCGACGGCGGCGTTGTTCACCAGCACGTCGACGGCGCCCCCGGCGGTCGCTCTCTCGTACACCTCCTCGAGGGCGTCGGGGTCGGTGAGGTCCGCCGAAACCGTTGTCACGTCGACGCCGTAGCCACACTCGAGTTCTCGGGCGACTGCCTCGAGTCGCTCCTCGTTTCTCGCGACGAGAACCAGGTCGTAGCCGTCGGCGGCGAACGCCGCCGCGAGCGCCCGCCCGATCCCGCGACTGCCGCCGGTGATCAGCGCCCGCGGGCTCGCGTCTTCGGTCACGGGCGACGGTACGTCGGTCCCGCCCAAAAGTGATCCTGATACGGGTGGCGACGCGACGTCGCCTCAGTCGTCTCGAGTCGCGTACCACTCCGCGAACGCCGCGAGCGCCCGCCCGCGGTGGGAGATGGCGTTCTTCTCTTCCGTCCCCATCTCCGCCAGCGTCCGCCCGTTGTACTCGAAGATCGGATCGTAGCCGAAGCCGCCCTCGCCGCGCGGGGCGACGAGGGTTCCGCCGACCGAGCCGGCGAACGTCTCGACGCCGTCGGCGTCGCAGTAGGCGACGACGGTCCTGAAGTGCGCCCGGCGGTTCGCCTCCGTCTCCGCCAGCCGCCACAGGCGTTCGACGCCGACGGTGTCCTCGACGTACGCCGAGTAGGGACCGGGAAACCCGCCCAGCGCCTCGACGAACAGCCCCGTGTCGTCGACCAGCACGCCGTCGTCCGCGCCGAGTTCCGCGAACGCCTCGCGCGCGCCGGTGGCGGCGATCTCGGCGAGGTCGGCGGACTGGATCTCGGTGTAGTCGAACGCGACCTGCTCGACGCGCTCGAGCCCCTCGAGGTACGTCCGGGCCTCGTCGACCTTCCCCTCGTTACCCGTCACGAACTGGATAGCCATACTCGAGGGCCGGCGTCGAGGGGGCTAATCCCCGTCGGTTTCTCCTCGCCGGTCGGCGGGCGAGGGTTCGCCGCAATGACCACACCTTTGGTGGCCGGCATAGGGTACTCGCGTATGAGTACTATCCCCGACCCGGTCCGACTCGGCGTCGTCGGACTCGGATTTATGGGCCAGACGCACGCGACGAACTTCGAGGAACTCGGCCACGAAGTCGTCGCCGGCACCGACGTCGCCGAGGAAGCCCGCGATTCGTTCACCGACGCCTACGGGGCGCGAACGTACGCCGACGCGGGGACGATGTACCACGAGGAGGACCTCGACGCCGTCGCGGTCTCGACGCCGAACGCCTTCCACGAGGACAGCGTCGTCGCGGCGCTCGAGTCCGGCCACGACGTGTTCTGCGAGAAGCCGCTGGCGAACGACCTCGAGAGCGCAGAACGGATCGCCGCGGCGGCCCGCGAGGCCGACGGCTTCTGCATGGTCAACTTCCACAACCGCGTGACGACCCCCGTCGCGGTGTTCAAAGAGTACCAGACGGAGGGCCACTTCGGCGAGATCACTCACGTCGACGCGAACTACGTCCGCCGGCGGGGCATCCCCGGCGTCGGCTCGTGGTTCACCAGCGAGGAACTCGCCGGCGGCGGCGCGGTGATCGACGTCGGCGTCCACGCGATCGACCTCGCGCTCTACCTGATGGAGTTCCCGCGAGTCGAGGAGGTCTTCGGGGTGACCCGCACCGAGTTCGGCCACCGCGAGGACTACGTCGATCCGGGCGACTGGTACGACGAGACCGAGGAAGCCGTCTTCGACGTCGAGGACTCGGCGACGGCGATGATCCGGTGTGCCGACGACCGGACGATCAGCCTCGAGGTCACCTGGGCGGCCAATCAGGCCGACACGAGCGAGTTCGTCGCCCGCGGCACCGAGGCCGGCGCGAGCCTCGAGATGGGCGGCGAGGAGCTGACGCTGTACGGCGCCGGCAAACAGGGCACCGACCACCTGATCGACTCGACGCTCACCGAAGGATCGCTCGAGCACACCGGCTGGCTCGGTAGCGACGAACGCTTCGCCGAGGCAGTCGTTCGGGGCGAGCCGCCCGAACTGAACTCCGCGGAACACGCGCTCGTCGTCCAGCGGGTGATCGACGCGATCTACCGCTCGGCCGACGCCGGCGGCTGCGTCTCGCTCGAGGACACCAGGTAACGCCCGCAGAAGTCGAAACGCGACGGACCGCCGTTACTCGTCGTCGTCGACGATGACCTCGACCGGCTCCTCGGCCTCCTCCTCGGCGGCCGCGGCGGCGTTCTTGCTCTGTTCTTGCTGCCAGAGCAGGACGCCGGCGACGAGCACGACGACCCACGAGCGCCAGTTGGCCATGTTCAGCGTGTAGCCGACGCCGAACGGCTTCTCGACCAGCATCCCTTCGCCGGGTTTCCAGTACGACGAGAGCATTCGCCCCATGCTCGGTCGCTCGAAATTGTACGGTACTCCGAAGATCTCACCGGAACTCGGCTTGTCTGCCATGGGCGGGTCTACAACGTCACCTGATAAGAGTATTGTGTGCTCGCGTGCTCGCTCCGGCGGCCGAAACCGTCCTCCGCGGGGCCGCGGGCGACCGACGGTCGCTCACTCGAGTGCGATCGCCGCCTCGAGATCCGTTCGTTCGACGCGCTCGGTCACCGGCACGCCGCCGCCGTCGCCGTAGCCGCGACCGGTGAGCACGCAGGCGACTCGCTCGTCGGCTCCGATCTCGCCCTCGGCGGTCAGCTGCCGAAGGCCGGCGAGCGTCGTCGCGGAGGCCGGTTCGGCCCGCACGCCGGCGGTCCGGGCGAGCCGATCCTGCGCCTCGAGGATCGCGCTCTCGCCGACCGACACGATCGCGCCGCCGGTGTCGCGGACGGCCGCCAGCGCACGAGTGCCGCTCGGCGGGTCGGCGTTGGCGATCGAGTAGGCGACCGTCTCGGCGACGTCCGTCGCGGGTTCGACCCGATCCGCCCTCGCCCGGAACGCCGCCGCGATCGGATCGCAGGCCGCCGCCTGGGTGAGGTACAGTCGGGGGAGCGCGTCGATCCGGCCGCTCGCACGCGCCTCGAGCAGCCCCTTCCACACCGCGCTCGCGTTGCCGCCGCTGCTGACCGGGAGGACGACCGCGTCGAGATCCGGGGAGCTATCGACCAGTTCGTAGGCGAGGGTCTTCTGACCGGCCACCCGCAGCGGGACATCGGAGTTGAGGAACCTGATCCCGTGTTCAGCACCCAGCGCGAGCGCGTCGTGGTAGAGGCGGCCGTAGTCACCCTGCACCCGCACGATCTGCGGATCGAACCGCCCGATCGCTCGCAGCCGGGCGTCGGCGATGTCGTCGGGGACGAGCACGACGCACTCGAGACCCGCCGTCGCGGCGTGGGCGGCGGTGGAAAGCGCCATGTTGCCGTGGGAGACGGTGCCGACGCGGTCGGCGCCGGCCTCGAGCGCCTCGGCGACGCCGACGGCGCTGCCGCGGTCCTTGAACGAGCCCGTCGGGTTTCGCCCCTCGTCCTTGAGCCAGAGGCGGGCACCCGCGTACGGCTCGAGGCCCGCCGCGCGGAGCAACGGCGTCGCCCCCGGTGCCAGGTCGGCGCCAGCTGGCGGCCGTGAGGCCGGGAGGAGCGGCTCGTAGCGCCAGATGCCGCTCGAGGCTGGATCTCGACCGCGTCTCGTTTGCTCGTCGGAACCGGGCCACGTCGCGGTCGTTTGCAGCGGAACCCAGAGCGGTTCGCCGCTGTCACAGCGGGCTCTGTGCTCGTCGTACGAGCGGTCGCAGGCGTAACACTGGCGAGCGGCCATCGGCGGAGAGAGGGCCTCGAGTGCGAAAAGTCCTGCTACGCCGTCTCGAGCGCCGTCTCCAGGCCCACCCGGAGCCCGCGGGCCATCGTCTCGAGGCTCATACTCGGCTCGCCCTCCCCGCGAGCGGCGGCCCCCTCGTGGCTGAACGGGACGTGGACGAACCCCGACCGAAATCCGCGGTCCTCGGTTTCGGCGAGGTGGCGCGTCGCGTACAGGATATCGTTACAGAGGTGGGTGCCGGCGGCGGTCGAGAGCGTCGTCGGCACCCCCGCCTCGCACATCGCCGACTGCATCTCGCGCACAGGCAGAGTCGAGAAGTAAGCGTCCGGCCCCTCCGAAGCGACCGGCTCGTCGACCACCTCCCGGCCGTCGTTGTCCGGCGTCTCGCCCGTTTCTCGGAGGTTGATCCCGATCCGCTCTATCGAGAGCGCGTTCCGGCCGCCCGCGAGGCCGACGGAGACGACGAGCGCGGGGTCGTGCTCGTCGATCCGCTCCCGAAGGGCCGGTAGCGCTCGATCGAACGACACGGGAAGCTCTCGGCCGACGATCGGCGTCCCCGAAACCTCCTCGCCGTCGAGGGTCGTTGCCAGCCGACGTGCGGGGTTGGTCTCGAACTCGCCGAACGGCTCGTAGCCGGTCAGCAGGATTGGCTGCATGGCTCGAGGTTCGGTCAGATCCACGTAAACGCCCCGGTTCGGCGGTCCCTCGCGGTTTTCGAGGGCTCACTCGCCGCCGCCGTACCGGCCTCGCCCCTCGACGTCGCGCAGGCGCTCGAGCACCCGCTCGTCGCCGATCTCGCGGTACCCCTCGAGAACCGCCTCGCGCAGCGGCTCCGGGTCGTCGGCGGTGCCGACGAGGCTCTGGTCGAAGACGTGGAGGTCCATCGCGTAGTCCTCGACGTGGTCGGTGTGGTAGCCGAGGCCGAAGTCGATGAGGGACGTCCTCTCCGCGCGCCACTCGCTGCCGTCGGCCTTTCGTTCGCTCGAGGGCGCGTCGTATCGTCCGACCCGCACGTTTCGCGTCGTCGGGTCGCCGTGGACGAACCCCGCCCGGTGGAGGCGCGCGAGGTGGCGCCCCACGTCGCGCACGCGGTCGACCGAAAGGCCGCTCTGGAGGTCGCTGCGGCCGACGTACTCGAACTCGAGGGTCGCCTTGCGCGTGTCGACGTCGTAGACGAGCGGCGTCGGCACGCCCTCGCGGCGGGCCAGACTCGTCAGCCGGGCCTCGAGGGTCGTCCGCTCGCGCCGGAGTCGCGCGTCGAGTTCGGGGTGGCGGTAGGACTTGGGAACGCGACGCTTGACGACGCGGCCGGCGGCGGGCTCGAGGGTCACCGTCGCCTCGGCGCCCCGAACCTCGCGCTCGTCGCCCTCCCGGCGCACCGAGACGTCCTCGCCGTCGCGCCAGGTCACCGGAACCTGGTCGGGCCGGAAGTTCGGATCGACGCGGGACTCCTCGAGGGCGAGGGTGTCGCCCGCCTCGTACATCATTGCACCGAGGACGGCGATCATGCCGGCGTTATCCCGGAGGAAGCGGGGTTCGGGCGCGTGGAAGCTGGCGCCGCGTTGCTCACACATCTCCGCGAGCATCTCCCGGAGGCGGGCGTTCTGGCCGACGCCGCCGCCGAGGACGAGTTCGTCGCTGCCGGTCAGCGACAGCGCCCGTTCGGACACCTCTGTGAGCATCGCGAAGACGTTCTCCTGGAGGGAGTAACAGACGTCCTCGACGGGCACGCCGTCATCGTATGCCGCCTTCGCGGCGCTCATGATCCCCGAAAAGGAGAAGTCCATCCCCTTGACGACGTAGGGAAGGTCGACGTACTCGCCGCTCTCGGCGGCCTCCTCGACCTTCGGCCCGCCCGGGTGCGACCAGCCGACGTGGCGGGTGAACTTGTCGATAGCGTTCCCGACGCCGGTGTCCATCGTCTCCCCCAGGACCTGATAGCGACCGTTACGGTAGCCCAGCAGGTGGGCGTTCGCGCCGCTGGCGTTCAGACAGACCGGCGACTCGAACCCCGAGGTGTGGCGGCCGATCTCGAGGTGGGCGACCATGTGGTTCACCCCGACGAGGGGCACCTCGAGGGTCTGAGCCAGCGCGCGGGCCGCGGTGGCGACGATCCGCAGGCAGGGGCCGAGGCCGGGGCCGCGGGAGAAGGCCACTGCATCCACCGGTGGCTCGCTCGCGGCCCCGTCGTGCGTTTCGCGGGCGCGCTCGAGTGCGGTCTCGACGACCCGGGGGATCGCCGCGTGCATGTGTTCGGCGGCCTCTCGAGGGTGGATGCCGCCGCTCTCCGGCTGGTAGGCGTCGCTCTCGATGAACACGTCCTCCGTGCCGGTATCGTACACCGCCGCGCTGGCGGCCCAGGCGGTGCCCTCGAGGCCGAGAATGCGAGTGGCGGTCACGGTAGCCTCCTGGTACTCACCGTGTCTGACGGGTGTGGAGCCGTCTCTCGAGGTTGCAAACGACAGTAAGCTAGTGTTCGCTGCTCACGGGTCACTTCGTTCCCCGTTCGCAACTTCGATGCGCCCCGCCTGCGGTCGGCACATCGCTGCTCACGGGCGCGGAGCGCCCGTCTGCTCACGGACGCGAGCCGTCCGTTCGCGTGGTTCGCGGGACCGCAGGTCCCGCGTAATTCGCATTCCCGAGACATTTCGCTTCGCTCGTTGTCTCGCTACTCACGGCTCCGTTCGTCGCCGTTCGTCATCCCGATGTGCCTCGCTCGTGCTCGGCACATCGCTTTACTCCCACTCGGTGTACCCACACTTCCCACAGTGCTGTCGGTCACCGTGGTCCGCGAGGAACGAATCGCCACAGCGCGGGCAGTTCTCGCGCTCTGCCTCGCCGTCGTCGTTGTAGATCTCGTAGTGTGCCATCTCAGGCCTCCTCCGCTTCCGGCTCCGCGTCGTCCGAGACGATCTTGTTTCGCTCGAGCATGTGGTCCTGCTCGACGTCGCGGGCGTGGTCGGCCGTCTCGTAGACCTTCGCGTAGCCGACGGTCTTTCGCATCCCGAACTTGGTGTCGAGCTTGCGGATGACGACCTCGTCTGCGTCCTTGTTCAGCTTCGCGGCGAGGCTGTCGCGAACCTGCAGGCGGGAGGGGGTGGCCTCCTCGTGGGTCAGTTCGAACGTGACGTCCGTCCGGTGCAACATGGGGTTCTCCTCTTCGGAGATGATGTCGACGTCCATGATATCACTCAGTTACTCTACTATCCCCGTGTAGCGCCTAAAAGGATTTCGAACCCGTTACCGCGGCGGAGACGGGCTCGAGGGGGAAGCGTGTCCCGATCGGTGACTCCTCGCCCCTCGAGCGGATAGATGACAAAGATTTTACCACGGCGGCGGATCTTCCAGGCAAATGCTCTCCAGACGACACCTTCTGGCGGGGGCGGGCGTCTCCCTCGTCGGCACGCTCGGCGGCCGCGTGCTCGCCGACCGCTCGTCGTCCTCGCCGTTCGACTGGCCGATGACGCGCTATGATCCCGCGGGAACGGGCTACAACCCCGACGCCTCGGGACCGAAAGACGGCGTCGAGGTCGCGTGGCTGCGAGATACGGAGTCGCCCATGCACGGCCTGACGGCGCCGATACTCGTCGGCGAGACGCTGTACGGCGTCGGCCGACAGGACCTCGTCGCCTTCGACCGCGATACTGGCGAGATCCGGTTTACGAGGGAGGGACAGTACTGGTCGAGCCCGGCTCGAGCCGACGCGACGGCCTACCGCAGCGACACCCTCGCCGTCAGCAGTTACGAGGGTGTCTATGGGCTGAGCGCCGGCGGCGGCTACGAACTGCTCGGTCGCTCGGTCGGCACGGAACGCTGGCACGCGCCCGGCGAAGACACCGGAAACTGGTCGGGCTCGCCGGCGCGCGAGCCGTCGCCAGTCGCCGCGGACGGAACCGTGTACGCGACCGTTCCCGACACGGATCGGGTCGTCGCCATCGACGCGAGCAGCGGCCGCGTCCGGTGGGAGCGGACGGTCGGGAGTGCTCTCTCGAGCGGCGTACACCGACCGGCGGTCCGCGACGGGACGGTCTACGCCTCGGCGTACTCCGGAGACGTCGCCGCCATCGACGCCGAGACCGGCGAGCGCCGCTGGAGCGTCGCGCCCGAACTCGTCGAGGGCGACCACCGGAGATACCGCGAGTTCCACCCGCCCACGGCGACGGCCGAGGGGCTGGTCGTTCCCCACCGGATCGGTGTCTCGCTGCTCGAGCCGACCGACGGCAGCGTTCGGTGGGAATACACCCACGGCGGGAACGCCACCGACGGCAGCGCCGCGGTCGCCGACGGAACGGTGTTCGTCACCGACGGCGACGGTTCGCTGCACGCGATCGACCTCGAGAGCGGCGATCGGGCGTGGACCGCCGACTACGGTCCGGACACGGACCCCGTCGTCGCCGACGGCGTCGTCTACCTCGGTTACCAGTACGGCGAACTGGCCGCGATCGACGCCGAAACCGGCGAACGCCGCTTTACCTACGAGGGGTCGATCTACTTCTCACAGCCGATCGTGGGCGACGGCGTACTGTACGTTCTGGACGGTGAGGGGCTGTTGGCTCTCGAGGAGGCGAGCTAACCGTGTCCTCCGGCACCTCTAACGACGCACACGACCACCGGGCCGACGGCGCGTACGACCGTCGGGAGTGGGACGTCGCGGGCGTCCTTTCGGCGGCCCTCGCGCGACTCCGTCGGAACCCCACGCTGCTCGTTCCGTTCGCGCTCGCGGGGATCGTCCTCGCCGTTATCGACGTCCTTCGCAGCCGCGATCCGATCCCGGCGCTCATCTCCGGCGGCCTCGGGGAGGGGACGATCCACCTCGAGTTCGTCGGCTACCCGACGGCGACGAGCCGAACGCTGCTCCCGCTCGAGGCGCTCGTCGGACTCGAACTCCCCTATCTCGCCTGGGGACTCGGCCTGCACCTTCTCTCGCTGCTCGCGATCGGCGTGGCGGGGGTGCTCACCCTGACCGCGCTGCTGGACGGCGAGATGCACCTCGGGCCGCTCCCGTCGTACCTCGGACTGGTCGTCGGACTCGATCTCGCCGGCCGACTGCTCGGCTCGATCGGGTCCGTTCAGGGGATGGGGCTGTTCGGGCTCGTCCCGCTGGCGCTACTGCTCTTCGTTCTGGTGTGGCTGTTTCCCGCGCCAGGGCTCGTCGTCGCGGGCGCCTCGCCCTGGACGGCGGTCCGACGAAGCGGCGCCTGGATCAGGGGTGACGGCTGGACGGCGCTCGGGCTGGTCCTCGCCCTCGGCCTCGGAGCCTGGCTCCTCGGCAGCGTTCCGATCGCCGGGGCGTTCCTGACCGGTGCGCTCGTCGCCCCGATCCACGCCGCGGCGATCGCGTCGCTGTTCGAGCACCGACGCCAAAGCGGGCTGGCGGTGCCGTCGCAGCCGTAACTACCCCTCGAGCACCGCCAGCCCGCGCGGGGTCTGGGTCTCGAGTCCCTCTGCCCACTCGACGTCCAGTTGCTCCCAGGAGTCACCGAAGTCCTCGGTGCGGAACAGCCCGCGGTTGTTCACGCCGTAGACGACGCCCGCGTCGCCGGTCGTCGCGAACACCGCTCGGACCACCTCTTCGCCCGTCGGCAACCCCCTGTCGTCCAGGCGCTCCCACGGTTCGTCCCCGCCCTTCCGGTAGACGTAGGATTCCGCCCGTTCGGCGGTGTGGGCCTTCGAGGCCCCGCTCGCACTCGAGGCGAGCACCCGCTCAGGGTCGCCGGGATCGGGGGCGACCGACCAGCAGTAGGTGTGCTCGAGTCCTTCCTGTGGATTTTCCCAGCTCTCACCGCCGTCGTCCGAGATGGCGTAGCCGTCGCCGGCCGCGGAGTAGATCCGCCCCTCTCGGTCGGCGTGGGTGGCGAGGCTGTGGTTGTCGATGCGCGATCCCGGCGGGCGTTCCTGCCACGTCTCGCCGCCGTCGGTGCTCAGGACGAACGCGCCGGCCTCGATCCCGACGTACAGCCGGTCGGGATCGAACGGGTCGACCTCGAGCCAGCGCACGTGGTGGGTGTGCGGCCGCGGCGGGAAGTACCACTCCGACTCGGAGGGGAGGTCGGTGAGTCCCTCGAGGCGCTCCCAGGCGTCGCCGCCGTCGGGGGAGCGGTAGATCCGGCTCGGTTCGGTGCCCGCGTAGAGCACGTCGGGGTCGTGCGGGCTGATCGCGAGCGACATCACCGCCTCGCTGGCGAAGTCGGTCTCGAGGGCCTCGAAGGAGTCGCCCCCATCGGTCGAGCGGAAGAGCCCGTCCTCGAACGTGCCGACGAACACCCGTTCCGGGTTCTCGGAGGAGACGGCGACGCACTCGAGGTCGCGGCCCTCGAGACGGACCGCGGTTTCCCAGTCGTCCGATCCGTCGCCCGTCGTACACGCGAGCAGTCGGTTTCGCATGGCGGCGTAGATCGTCGTCATGGACCGAAGTACGGGCCGACCCGTGAGAAGTGTTAGCCTTCCGGCCACGACGGCTGGTGATCGGTCTTCGTTTCACCCTTCGCCGGAGACCGGCTCACCCCGTCACGAGAATCGGCTACAGTACGAACCAGTAGAGCGCGAGGCCGGCCAGCGCGAGCGCCAGCGGAATCGCGAACAGGACGAGGTATCGAATGTGCCTGTTCCGGCGGTAGTGGGCCGCACAGACGTCGACGTCCTCGTGACGTCGGAACGCCATCGTCTCCGTCGCCTCCCGGCGACACCCCTTCATCTGACACTGACTCTCTCCGCGCGACCCCATCTCGTCTCCGACTCGAGTGCGAGCGGTCAAATCGCTTTCCGTCGGCCGGCGACGCTCGGGGGCGGGGTGGAACCGTTCGACGAGAACGCGGTGACGTTCACCCCGAGACGAACGAGTCAACAACCTTCATATAGGGCAGGTCGTATCACAGGTTATGCGCGACAGCTTTGACGTGGTTATCGCTGGTGCCGGCCCGGCCGGCGCACAGTGTGCACGCGATCTGGCTGCGAGGGGGTATGACGTGGTTGTGCTCGAGACGGAACCGGAGGACGAGTTCCCACGTCAGAGCAACAAGTCGACCGGGGGAACGTTCCCGTCGATGATGACCGCGTTCGGGATTCCGGACGACGTCGTGATGCAGTTCACCGACACCGTCGTCATCGAGTCGCCGAACGACCACTTCGTCCAGGAACAGACCGGCGCCGTCCTCGAGTTTGCGGATTTCAAGACCTTTCTCGTCGAGGACGGCCAGGAGCGCGGCGCGGAGTACCGGTTCGACGCCCGCGTCTCGAAGCCGATCACCGAAGGGGGGAAGATCGTCGGCGTCCAGTACAGCGGCTCCGAGAAGGTGTACGGCGACATCATCGTCGACGCGACGGGGCCCTCGGCGCCGCTGGCGAAGGGACTGGGCGTGAGTTCGCTCGAGCGAAAGAACCAGGCGATCGGCCTCGAGTACGAACTCGAGGGGGTCGAACTCGACGGCGGCCGCCCGCGGTACGCGGACCTCCACGACGCGATGATGCTGCGCCTGGATCACGAGTACGCGCCCGGCGGCTACTCCTGGATCTTCCACACCGGCGAGGACACCGCGAAGGTCGGGGTCTGTTACATCCAGAACGAGAGCTATCAGCGCTACGGCACCGACCGGACCGTCGACGGCTACCTCCAGCACTGGATGGACACCGACCCGCGTTTCGAGGGCGCCGAGCGACTCGAGGGCAAGCAACACCGGGGCTCGGCGCACATCCAGCCGCCGGGACAGCTGAGCACGGACAACTTCATGGCGATCGGCGACACCGTCCCGACGATCGACCCGCTGTGGGGCGAGGGGATCAACAAGGGGATGAAGTCCGCCCGCGCGGCCGCGATCGCCGCCGACCACTGTCTCACGCCCGACACCCCCGACACCTCGGCCGAGAACATCTCGCTGTACGACACCCTCTGGCACCGCGACGTCGCGCCGCGGATGGACGCGCGGCTGTTCATCACGCAGCTGATGTACCTCGCGCCCAACGACCGCTACGACACCCTGCTCCGGGATCTCAAACGGCTCGACCCCGACACCCTGAGCGAGGCGAACAAGGGGAACAAGCGGGCGATCAGAAAGCTGCTCCACCTCGACGACATCCCGCTGCTGGCGACGTTCGCGAAACAGCGACTCCGGAACTGATTTTCGACCGCCTCCGGACGAGCGCTCGTCCGCCCGTCAGTCGTCCGTCGGCGCCGTCACCGGTTCGACGCGCTCGCCGCGGGGCCCCTCGAGATCCACGCCCGGCAGCAGGTCCCGCAGATAGTGGCCGGTGTGGGAGTCCTCGAGTCGCGCCACGTCTTCGGGGGTGCCGGTCGCGACGAGCTCGCCGCCGTGCTCGCCGCCCTCCGGGCCGAGGTCGATGACGTGATCGGCGTTTTTCACCAGGTCCAGTTCGTGCTCGATGACGACGACGGTGTTGCCGTTGTCGGTCAGCCGGTGGAGCACGTCGATCAGTTTGCGCTCGTCCTCGTGGTGGAGTCCGGTCGTCGGCTCGTCGAGCAGGTAGAGCGTCTCGCCGGTGTCTTTCTTCCCTAACTCCTCGGCGAGTTTGATCCGCTGGGCCTCCCCGCCGGAGAGGGTGGTCGAGGGCTGGCCCAGGGTCATGTAGTCGAGGCCGACGTCCTTCAGCAGCTTCAGGCGACGTCGGATCTGGGAGTTCGCCTCGAAGAACTCGTAGGCCTCCTCGACCTCCATGTCCAGTACGTCCGCGATGGTCGCCCCTTTGTAGGTGACGTCGAGAGTGGCGTCGTTGTAGCGAGCCCCCTCGCACTCCTCGCAGGGGACGTAGACGTCCGAGAGGAAGTTCATCTCGATCTTCACCGTTCCCTGGCCGCCACACTCCTCACAGCGGCCGCCCTTGACGTTGAAGGAGAACCGGCCCACCTCGTAGCCGCGCTGTTTGGCGAGTTTCGTCTCCGCGAACAGTTCGCGGACGTAGTCGAAGACGTTGGTGTACGTCGCCGGGTTCGACCGGGGGGTGCGCCCGATCGGCGACTGGTCGATCAGCCGCACGGTTTCGATCGCCTCGAGGCCCTCGAGGCCGTCGTGGTCGCCCGGAATGACGCTCGTGTTGTCGTTCATCTCGCGGGCCAGCCCCTTGTAGAGGACGTCGTGCATCAGGGTGGACTTCCCGGAACCCGAGACGCCCGTGATCGCCGTAAAGCAGCCGAGCGGGATGTCGACGTCCAGGTCTTTGAGGTTGTGCTGGCGGGCGCCGAGGATCGTCAGCGCGCCCGCGGGGTCGCGACGCTCCTCGGGGACCGGGATCTGCTTTCGGCCCGAGAGGTAGTCGCCCGTAATGGACCCCTCGCAGGCGACGACCTCGTCGACGGGGCCGTTGACGACGACTTCGCCGCCGCGCTTGCCGGGGCCGGGCCCCATGTCGATGACGTTGTCCGCCCGACGCATCGTCTCCTCGTCGTGTTCGACGACCAGCAGGGTGTTTCCGAGGTCGCGAAGTTCCTCGAGCGTATCCAGCAGCCGGTCGTTGTCCCGCTGGTGGAGCCCGATCGAGGGCTCGTCGAGGACGTACAGCACGCCCACGAGCCCGGAACCGATCTGCGTGGCGAGGCGAATCCGCTGGCTCTCTCCGCCGGAGAGGGTCGAAGCCTCCCGGTCGAGGGTGAGGTACTCGAGGCCCACCTCGCACATGAAACCCAGCCGGGCGCGGATCTCCTTGAGAATCTCCTCGGCGATCACCTTCTCGCGCTCGGTGAAACTGGCCTCGAGCGACTCGAAGTGATCGAGGGCGTCGCCGATGCTCGCGGCGTTGATCTCGGTGATCGAGGTGCCGTCGACCAGCACGGCGCGGCTCGCGGGTCGCAGCCGGGTGCCGTCGCAGGCCGGACACTCGGTGACGGACATGTAGTCCTCGATGTGCTCGCGGGTGCCCTGGGAGTCCGTCTCGAGGTACCGTCGCTCTAAGTTCGGGATGATGCCCTCGAACCGCTTTCGCTTGCGTCGGGTGCCGTTTTTCGTCCGGCGCTTGAACAGCACCTGCTCGCTGGTCCCGTAGAGGAACGCCTCGCGGACGTCGTCGTCGATCTCCTCGAGCGGGGTCGACAGCGAGACGTCGAAGTGCTCGGCGACGGCGTCCAGCCGGGTCCGGTAGTACGAGCGGTTGTAGCTCCAGGGCTCGAAGACGGTCTTCAGCGGTTTGGAGGGGTCCTGAACCACGAGTTCCTCGTCGACCTCCTTCGTCTCGCCGAGCCCTTCACACTCCGGGCAGGCGCCGTGGGGCGAGTTGAACGAAAAGGAGCGGGTCTCGATCTCGGGGACGTCGATGCCACAGTGCGTACAGGCGAGATCCTTCGAGAACTCGACGACGAACCGGTCGTCCTCCTCCATTTCGTCGCCCAGCGCCCCGGTCCGACGGGACTCCTCGCCCAGCTCGGCGGCGACCTCCTCCGGTGCATCAGGGAGGATGACTTTGAGGACGCCGTCGGCCTCCTCGAGCGCCGTCTCGACGCTGTCGATGATCCGTGGACGAGCCTCCGTCGAGACCTTTACGCGGTCGACGATCACGTCGATCGTGTGGTCGTAGTTCTCGTCCAAGTCGGGACGCTCCATGGTGAGGTCGTGCTCCTCGCCGTCGACCTCGACCCGCGCGTACCCCTCGGAGACCAGCTCGTCGAACAGGTCCTCGAAGGCCCCCTTCTGGTCGCGGACGACCGGCGCGGCGAGTTTGGCTCTGGTTCCCTCCGGTAGCTCGAGGATGCGCTCGACCATGTTCTGGGCCGACTGCTCGCCGACCTCGCGGCCGCACTCCGGACAGTGCGGGGTGCCGACGCGGGCGTACAGCAGGCGGAGGTAGTCGTGGAGTTCGGTGACCGTTCCGACCGTCGAGCGGGGGTTGTTGGCGGCGTTCTTCTGATCGATGCTGATCGCGGGGGAGAGGCCTTCGACCGTCTCGACCTGGGGTTTGTCCATCTGGCCCAGGAAGTTCCGGGCGTACGCCGAGAGGCTCTCGATGTAGCGTCGCTGGCCCTCGGCGTACACCGTCTCGAACGCGAGCGACGACTTCCCCGACCCCGAGAGGCCGGTGACGACGGTGAACGACTCGCGCGGAATCGAGACGTCGAGGTCCTTCAGGTTGTGCTCCTCTGCACCCCGCACCTCGATGTACTCCTTGCTCATCTAGCCCGAGTCAGCGCCCGGACAAATGAAGGGTTGTCGGTTGCGGAACCCACCGGAGTGAAAGTGAAGGAGCGGCCGAATCGACTCGAGCGCATACCCTCCGACGACCCCGCGGAACTATGCGGCCGTTCGTGGAAGGGAGCCGGGCATGACGAACACGACGTTTCCGCTCGAGGAGGCGACGATCGACCGGATCCACCGGGCGTTCGAAGCCGGGACGCTGACCAGCGAGGAGCTCGTCGACCGCTACCGAGAGCGCATCGACGCCTACGACCGCGCCGGCCCCGAACTCAACTCGATCGTGACGGTACACGACGAGGCTACAGCCCGCGCCGCCGAACTCGACCGGTCCTTCGAGGAGTCCGGGACGTTCGTCGGCCCTCTCCACGGGATCCCGGTCGTGGTCAAGGATCACGTCGAGACGACCGACATTCCGACGACGTACGGCTCCGAGGCGTTCGACGGCTACGTTCCGGACGCCGAATCGGAAGTGACCCGACGGCTGCGCGAGGCGGGAGCGGTCGTCCTGGCGAAAACGACGATGCCGGACTGGGCGACGTCGTGGTTCGGGTTCTCCTCGAACACCGGCCGGACGAAGAACCCGTACGATCCGACGCGGGACCCGGGCGGCTCGAGCAGCGGAACCGGAGCGGCGGTCGCCGCGAACCTGGGCGCCGTCGGCATCGGGACGGACTGCGGCGGCTCCATCCGCGTGCCCGCGTCGTTCGACAACCTCGTCGGGTTTCGCGTGACGCCCGGTCTCATCAGCCGTGCCGGCGTGAGCCCGCTGGTTTCACAGCAGGACACGGCCGGCCCGATGACGCGAACCGTCCGCGACACGGCCAAACTGCTCGACGTTCTCGTCGGCTACGACGAGCGCGACACGCTCACCGGCCGAACGACACTGGTTGCAGACCGGGGCTCGTACACGAACGCCCTCCTCGCCGACGGGTTGAACGGCGCGCGGATCGGCGTACTCCGGGACGGGTTCGGCGACGCCGACGACCCCGACTCCGGGCCGGTCGTCGACGCCGTCGAGCGGGCGCTCACGACGATGCGCAACGCCGGCGCGACGCTCGTCGACCCCGTCGAAATCCCGAGACTGGACGCCTACCTCGAGGAGACGATGCTCTACATTCTGCAGTCGAAACACGACCTGAACGAGTTCCTCGCGGATCGCGACGGCCCGGTCGACTCCGTCGAGGACCTCTACGAGAGCGGGCGGTACCACGACCTGCTGGATCTGTTCGTCGGGTTCGCCGAGGAGGGACCGGCGGATCTCTCGGAGAACCTCGACTACTGGAAGCGCCGAAACGCACAGCACGCGTTCCAGGAGGAGATCCTGGCCGTGTTCGCGGCCCACGGCCTGGACGCGATCGTCTTCCCCGACGTACAGGTCGTCCCGCCGACGGAACGCGAGATCCGGGAGGGGACCTACGAGACGATGACGTTCGCGACGAACACGATCATCGCCTCGCAGTCGCTCTGTAGCGCGGTCTCGGTCCCGGCCGGCTTCACCGGCGACGGGCTACCGGTCGGCCTCGAGTTGCTGGGGCGTCCGTTCGACGAACCGACGCTGCTCGCGCTGGCGTACTCCTTCGAGCAAGCGACCGACCACCGCCGGCCGCCGGAGACTACCCCGCCGCTATCGGAGTGATTCGCCCCCGCCGGGACGGCGATCCGTCGGTCGGTTCGGCGGCCGGGGCTCGGGCGTCGGCGGCGGTCACGCGACTCGAGCCGGATCTACGGCCTCAGATGTCGCCCTGCAGAACGATCTCGTCGTCGACGCGGTCGATCATCTCGGTGGTGACGACGTAGTCCTCCTCGTCTTCGCCCTCCCAGCCGACTTTCGCCATGATGTGCTCTGCGACGCTCGGGTTCGGATCGACGTAGGCCGTGCTCCCGTCGACTTTCGCGACGATGCCGAGCTCCTTTCCTTCCGCGTCGACCACTTTCTTGCCGACTTCGTCGTCGGTGAGCGTAGGTACCATGCAGGCGGGGCTACCACGAACGCCGGTATAAAATCGTGTGCCGTTCTGGCGCGACAGAACGTCAGCGCCGCGGTTCGCCCTCGTCGTCGGCGTCCGGACCCGGAACGAGCACCACCGGAACGCGGGACAGCCGCGTCAGGCGGTCGGCCGTGCTGCCGAGGAGCGCCCTGGGAAGCCCCGTAGTTCCGTGTCTGCCGACGACGAGCAGGGTCGCGCCGATCTCGTCGGCGTGGGACAGGATCTCGGCCGCCGGGCGGCCGCGGCGAACCTCGGCGTGGACGTCGACCGAATAGCCGTCGTACGCCTCGGCGACGTGGTCGGCGAGGCTGGCCGTCGCGGTGTTGAGATCGTCTACCTCGCTGATGCCGAACGCCAGCCGACTTCGACGGGGCTCGACCACGGTCAGGACGTGCAGGTCGCCGCCGGTCGCGGCCGCGAACGCCATCGCTCGCTCGAGGACGTCGTTTGCCGAGTCGCTGTCGTCGACGGCGACCAGAATCGTCTCGTCCATTGCAGTGGGTCGTGCGGCGCTACTACCCGAGGGCGCTTAAGCGTAGCCGGACTCGCGAACGTCGATCCGCCGAGACCGCACCGGATCGCGGTGTGGAGAAGATCGGGTTCGTGCGCGTTCCCTTTTTGAGCGCGTTCGTGGTACGACCCCTGCATGACCGACCGAATCCTCGTTCCGGTCGACGGCTCGCCGCTGTCGCGCCGGGCGCTCGAGACGGCCCTCGAGGAACACCCCGACAGCGGGATCGTCGTCCTCCACGTGATCGACCCCAGCGAACCGGGGTACAGCGTCGCCGACGCCGAGTACGACCACACGACCGAGCCGCGCCACGGATCCGAGGCGTGGTACGATCGTGCCAACGAACTGGTAGACGACCTGTTCGACGAACTGACGGCGACCGCGGCCGACCACGACGGCTCGATCGCCACCGAGCGCGCGATCGGCCGCGCCGACCGGGAGATCATCGAGTACGCGACCCACAACGACGTCGATCAGATCATCCTCGGCAGTCACGGCCGCGAAACCGGCGCTCACCCCCTCGTCGGCAGTGTTACCGAGGCGGTCGCGTTTCGCGCTCCGATGCGGGTGTCGCTGATCCGCTAGGCGGGCGGGTGTCCACAGCTTGCGCTCCGTCGGCCGCCCTCACTCGAGGATGTCGACCACTGGTCGGTCCTCGAGCAGTCGCGTGAGCACGACGCGGGTGACGTCCCGTTGCCGCAGGATCTCGGTCCCGACCTCGCGAGTGGTCCGCTCGAGGGCGGGCGTGTCGACCATGTTGAGCAGCGGGACGACCGTCGCGCCGTCGGGAACGCCCTTCCAGCCGCCTCGCTCGCTCGTCAGCACGGTCGCGACGGCCTCGGCGGTGATTTCGTCGCCGACCTCGAGGCCGGTCACCGCGGCCACGCGCTCGGGGCGGTGGACGAGCGTGTCGTCGAGCGTCTCGCCGACGACGCGGGCGCTCGCGATCGGGATCACGGTGTCCGCCGCGGCGGGAAGCTGTGGCTCCCGGTCGTTCGGCGCCTTGAGCCACCGGGTTCGGGCGCCGTCGGCCTTGACCAGGATCGGGACGTCGACCGCCGCGGCGAGGTCGTCGACGACGGCCGGCTCGTACCCCCGGTACCGATCGGTGCGCTCTCGAGCTGCGACCAGTCCCAGCGGCCACCTCCCATCCGGCGTTGCGTCCGGTTCGTCCTCGGCGTTCACAACAGCGTCGTGAGCGGTGGCGATCGGGTCGGCGGTCACCTCGAGGGAGGCGACGTGTTCTTCGAACGGCGGGATGCGAACCGTGGCGGTGACGATCGCCCGCTCGAGGCGGTCGGCGAGGGCGTACAGCGTCGACTTCTTCCCGCCGGCGCCGACGACGCAGGTGACGCCGCGGTCGCGGTCGATTCCGAGGGCGTCGACGAGATTCTGTGCGGTCATAGCAGCGAGTCGAACCCCTCGAGTACCGCGCGTTTGCCGCCCGTTTCGACGATCTCGCCGTGGCCGGGGATCACCCGGTCGAACTCCCAGGCGAGGATCTCCCGAATCGATCGGCGGAAACTCGCCTCGTTGGTTACCGCCAACCGGTAGTCCCTCGGCGGTCCGACCTGCTCGTACATCCCCAGGAGACGGGCCATGAGGCGGGTCTTCAGCGGGCTGTCCCGCCCGATGTGG
This sequence comes from Natrononativus amylolyticus, assembly GCF_024362525.1. GTDB lineage: Archaea > Halobacteriota > Halobacteria > Halobacteriales > Natrialbaceae > Natrononativus > Natrononativus amylolyticus. Next base: position 2,486,775 of record NZ_CP101458.1, on the reverse strand, counting down.
TAGCCCACGTCGCCGAGTATCAGGGTTCGACTCTGCCGGTGGAAAAACGCGATCTCGGTCAGCAGCCGGTTGCCGAGGACGGCGACCTGATCGAGGTCGGGCGCCCACCGCGGGTCCGGCGCGTCGCCGAGTAACCCGTCGAACCGGAGGTCGCTCCGCCGGCCGTCGAGCCCCGGCGCGGCGAGCAGTTCGGCGTCCGGAAACGCCTCGCGGTACTGCTCCATGTACAGGTGGCCGTGAAGCTTGCTCGCCGGAGCGACGAACCGCACCCCGCCGAGTTCCCTGAGGTCGGCCTCGAGAGCCGGCGTCAGTTCGGCCGGCGACTGGACGAACAGCCCCCCGCTCGAGAGCCGGATCACTGTCGTGATGCGGCCGATCTCGAAGCCGTAGAAGCGAAGCGGCTCCTCGTGGGTCCAGAGGCGATCCCCGCGGGGCTCGAGAACCGTCGTCATCGGCCGCAGTCACCCGCCGGGAGTGGCCCGCCCGATCCGCGACCGTCGGCGTCGTCCCGTCCGGTCCGTCTCGCGATCATACCGGCACCAACGGCGACCACGGGTATAGTAGCCACTGAAAATCAGTACACCGTTTCAGTTGTTACTATCTGACGCCTGCGGCGCGACGGCTCACTCCTCGGCGGCGAGGTCGGTGAGTTCGAACAGCCGCTCGTAGTCGTCGGGAAGCTGGTTGCGCGCCTTCTCGAGGTTCCCCGGCGGGACGATCTCGGCGAGCAGCGCCACGATCTGCTGGGCGTGGTAGTTCGCCGTCGGTCGGTCGACGTCCTCGCGGTCGGCGACCCGGCCGACGAACTCGCCGTAGTCGAAGCGCTGGCCGGAGTCGGCCTCCGTGAGGTAGCGGTCGATCTCCATGGGGAGCGGGCTGGCGAGGTCGGTCGCCTCCCCCTCGTGGAGCCGCTCGCCGAGGGTCGTCAGCGTCGCCCGCGTGGCCCGGACCGCCTGGCCGAACTGGGCGTACTCGAGTCTGTGCTGGACCTGGCCGATGAATTCCTTGTAGTTCATGGGGTGCGCTCGCGCCGGGTATCGGCCGCACTCGCTACGCCGACTGACGGCAAATAGGACGGGGGGTGTCGCCGGCTGACGGTTCACTCGTCCAGGTGCGTCCAGTCCGTGATCTCGTCGTAGTCCCCCGGCGCCACCGGTCCGTTGAGCAAGGGGTCGTCGGTGTCGACCATCCACTCGTAGAGCTGTTCGGAGAGGTCGTTCCTGATCTCCGCGTACCGCGGCTCGAACGCGACGTTTTCCGCCTCCTGTGGGTCCTCGTGGATGTCGTACAGCTCCTCGTACGCCCGCGGCGGCGTCCCGTAGGACTCCCGGACCTCTCGGCCTGACTCGCTCGCGAAGATGTCCTTCGTGAGGTACACCTCGGGGAGGTGCCAGAAGTTTCGGATGTACTTGTACCGCTCCGTGCGGATCGCCCTGACGGGGTTGTACATGTCGTGCCAGGTCATCTCGGCGAACAGCCGCTCGCGCTCCTCGTAGCTCGTCTCGCCGTCGCCCGCGCTGGCGTCGTCCCCGAGTAGCGCCGCGAAGCTCCGCCCGTCGATCCGGTCGGGCACCTCGAGGCCGACGTACTCGAGCAGCGTCGGCAGCACGTCGACGTTGCTGACGAGTTCGTCGTACCGCGCCCCCTCGGGGAGTCGCGGCCCGCACATCAGCAGCGCCCCCTCGATGCCGGCGTCGTAACAGCTCCCTTTCGCGCGCGGGAAGGCGATCCCGTGTTCGGTGGTGAAGATCACGAGGGTCTCCTCGTCGAGCCCCGTCGCTTCGAGCGTGTCGGTGATCGAGGCCATTGCGTCGTCGACGGCGGTCACCATCCCCCGCATCTCCGCTAAGTCGTGGCGGATTCCCCGGCGATCGGGCAGGTACGGCAGCGGCCGGATGCCGTCGGGATCGTCGTCGTCGTAGTGGTCGGCGTCGAAGCCGAACCGGCCGTTCTCCTCTTCGACCCGGTGGAGTTCGAAGAAGCCGACGCTGGCGAAGAAGGGGTCGTCGGACGCCCCGCGCTCGAGGAACGTCGAGACGACGTCGGCGACGTTTCGCGCGCGATTGGCCTGGTGGACCGCCGGCGAGACGCCGGGGTAGAGGTTTCCCTCGGAGTGGACGAAGTCGTACTCGAGTCGATCGGTGTCCTGGGAGATGTGCTGGAGGCCGAACAGGTGGGTCTCGTAGCCGTTGTTCCCCAGATACTGCGGCAGGATCGTCTCGTCTTCGTGGAGCTCCCAGCTGCCGTGGGCCAGCCCCATGAGCCCGTTGACGTGTGGGTACCGACCCGTCATGAGGCTGCCGCGACTCGGCGAGCACTGGGGTGCGGTGACGTAGTGGTTCTCGAACAGCGCGCCGTCGTCGGCGAGCGCGTCGATCGTCGGCGTCTCGATGTCGACGCCGTAACAGCCGAGGTACTGTCCGAGGTCGTGACAGTGAATCAGAAGGACGTGTGGCTCGTCCTGTCGGGAATCCGCCATAGGAACCGGCTACCACAACCCGGCGGATAACTGTTGCCCGGTCGCGTGCCGCTCGAGCGCCGATTCGCCGCTGACCCGCGGACGGCGCTCGAGACACCGACGCCTACGGGACGACGACGACCGGCACCGGAGACCGCGTGACGACCGCTTCGGCGACGCTGCCGAGAAGCGCCCGCTCGGGGTCGTCGAACGCGGCCCAGTACCCTTCCGGCACCGCGATCACGTACAGCGCGGTCAGCTCCGGGTCGGAAAACCGCTCGAGTGCGTACTCGAGGGCGGCGTCGGCCGTGACCCGTCGTACGGAACGAGGGTGCGCTCACCCATACCGTCTCCTTCGACGCCGACCGCTATAACTCCCGTTCGTGTCGGCGTCGATCGTGTCTCAGTACGGCGCTCGCTGGGACCGGAGGACGCCCGTGAGCTCCTGGTGTTCGTCCGCGAGCAGTTCGCTCAGGTCGTCGGCCGTGATGATGCCGGCGAGTTCGCCGTCGGCGCCGACGACGGGGAGCCGGCGGATCCCGTGGCTGTTCATCAGTTCGGTCGCCTCGTAGAAGCCGGCGTCGTGGTCGATCGTCCGGAGTTCGTCGGACATCACGTCGGTCGCGTCGAGTTCGTCCGCGTCGGCCCCCTCGGCGAGAACCGCTACCGTCAGATCGCGGTCCGTGACGATTCCGACCGGCTCGTCGCCGTCGGTTATCACGACGCTTCCGACGCCGTCGTCGCGCATCGTCACCGCGAGGTCGCGTACCGAGGACTCGACCGTCGCCGTTACGACGTCGCTCCGCGAGAGGGTGTCGACTGTCATGGTTCGACCTCCCCACGCCAGCGGACAAAGTAGGTGTTGGCCGCGAGTACGAATCTATCGTCTGCTGATACGAACCCCCGGACCCCGTCTCGCGCCGCCGGGAACCGAAACCGGGGCGTCGGTTATACCGGTGGCAGCCGTACCTCCACCACCGATGGTCGACGATACACCCGAGACGCGCGGCACGCTGTTGGTTCCGCTCGCCAACCCCGACACCGCGGATCGCCAGCTGGACACGGCGATCGACATCGCGACGGACCGGTCGTACCGGCTCGTTCTCGTGTTCGTTCTCGAGGTCCCGCCGCAGCTCTCACTCGCGGACGGCCGGCGGTACCTGCTCGATTCCCGCCACGAGGAACTGTTACAGACGGCCGCCGAGCGGGCTGCAGAGGCCGGGATTCTCGCCGAGCGACGGATTCGGATGGCCCGCGGCGTCGCGCGCGGCATCGTCGGCGCGGCGGCGCGCTACGACGCCGACGCGATACTCGTGGGGTGGCGCGGGCGGCCGCCGAGAGGGAACGTCGTCCTCGGGAGCCACGTCGACACGGTTCTGCGCGACGCCGAGTGCGACGTCCTCGTCAAGCGGGTCCAGACGCCTTCGCCCGCCGATCCCGATTCCGTGCTGGTTCCCGTCGCGGGCGGCCCCCACGACGAGTGCGCCCTCGAGGCCGCCGCGTCGATCGCCCGCAGCCACGACGCCGGCGTTCACCTGCTGCACGTCGTCGCCGAGACGAACCCCGAGTACACCGAGTCGGAAGCGGAAGTCCTGCTCGGCGGCACGCGCTCCTCTCTCGAGGGCGTGGCGACCACCACGGAGGTAGCCACCGCCGAGAACGTCGCGGGCGCGATCACGGATCGGACGGCCGACCACGACCTCACCCTCCTCGGCGTCTCGCGCGGCGGCCTACTCGAACGCCGGCTCCTGGGGTCGGTCTCGGAGGGCGTCGGGCGACACGCCGCGGGAACGGTGATCCTCGCCAGGCGGTACGTGCCGACCACCTCGCGGCTGCGCCGGGCGCTCTCCCGGCGGCGGCCGTCGGGCGACCGCTGAGCGGGGCCCCGCTCAGCCGCCGGTCTTCCGACCCGTGATCGCCTCGATCTCGAACTCGTAGACGTCGATATCGACCGCCTCGACGTCCTCGTCGAAGGTCCGGAGGCGGTGGAACCGCTCGTTGATGGCCGCCTCGTCGAACGCCGCCCGCTCGTCGCCCTCGAGCCGTCGGAGCGCTCCCGTCGCGATCACGCTCCACGACCGGTTCGGCGACTCGACGCCGTACAGCAGGAAACGCGCCTCCGTCGTCGTCTCGATGTAGCGCGCTTGCTCGAGTCCTCGCGCGTGAGCCGAACGTAGAGGCCGTCGTCGAAGTCGTCGGCGACGGGGATCCCGTACGCCGCCCCCTCGTTCGCGAGGGCGAGGACCCCGACGTCGCCGTCCTCGAGGTGGGCTCTGAGCTCCGACTCGCTCATCCCGAACGTGTAGGTGTACTCGATCGTATCCATCGTGGACGGTACGGGCGCGAGCGGCAAGAAGCGCACTGCTGCGGAGTCGCGTGCCGGGCGAGCGGCTCTCGAGATCGGCACGGATCGAGGGCGGGAAGGTGCCGGTCGTCCCGCGCTCACACCGTCTCGGGCAGCCAGCCGCCGTCGACCTCGATGTTTTCCCCGCTAACGTAGCCGCTGTCGGCATCGAGGAAGAACAGCACCGGCGCGACGACGTCGTCGAAACTCGCCGGGCGGTCCCGCGGCAACTCTTCGGGAAACTCCGCCGAGTTCTCGACGACGTACGGCGAGACGGCGTTGACGGTGATCCCGTCGTCGCTCGTGTCGGCGGCGAGCATCCGGGTGAACATCAGGACGCCCGCCTTGGCAACGAAGTACGGGAAGTTCTTCGGGCTGACCAGCCCCTTCTCGCTCGAGGCGTAGCCGACGTTGACGATCCGACCGTCGTCCGCCTCGCGCATGGCGGGCAGCGCGCGCTTCGAACACAGGTAGGTGCCGTTGAGGTTCGTCTCGAGCACGCGATTCCAGGTGTCGAACTCGAGGTCGGCCCAGTGGGCGGGCGCGAAGTCCCCGACGTTGTTCACCAGCACGTCGACCGGTCCGAGTTCGGACTCGACCGCCGAGAAGAGCCCGTCGACGGAGTCGGGGTCCGTGACGTCGCCCTGGACGGTCATCGTCGCCTCGGCGCCCCGCTCGTCGGCCGTCGCCGCGACGTCGCGGGCCGCGTCGGCGCTCGTGTGGTAGTGGACGGCGGTCTTCGCGCCGCGAGCCGCCGTCGCCAGCAACACCTCGCGACCGATGCCGGTCGAACTGCCGGTGACCAGAACGGTCCGCCCCGAGAGGTCCGGGTCGTTCATACGCTCGCTTCCGCCGCCGGCGAGTTAGCCTTACCGTCCCCGGTGGCCCGCCTCCCCGATCAAAATGTTACTCGAGAATGAGTAAACTGTGAATGTTTAAGTGAATGGGCGGGCCTAGTGGGCGTATGACCCTGGACACGATCCTGCTCGCGGTCGGCCCCGGCGACGCCGACCGGACGGACGAACTGGCGGAGGCGGTCGTCGAAGTCGCGAAACCGGCGGGGTCGACGGTCGTCCTCGGACACGTCTTCACCCAGTCGGAGTACGACGAGGTCCTCGAGCGGTTGGCCTTCGACACCGAACTCGAGGCGGCCGACCCCGACGAGGTCGCCTCCCGGCACGCGACGATCCGCGACCTCCGGGCGACGCTCGAGGACGACGACGTCGACTACGTGATCCGCGGCGCCGTCGGCGACCACGGCCCGACGATCGTCGATCTGGCAGAGAGCGTCGACGCCGACCGCGTCGTCGTCGGCGGTCGTCGACGGTCGCCGACGGGGAAGGCGGTGTTCGGCTCGACCGCCCAGGAGGTTCTGCTGTCGGCGCCGTGTCCGGTCACGTTCGTCCGCGGCGCCGAGTGAGACCCTCGCCCCGTCTTTGACACGCACGCGAGAAGTCTCTCCGAGTGACTGTCATTGCTCTCCGAGTGACTATCATTGGATCCGAACCGTGACGTTCTCGAAGGAGACGACGTTCCGACCGATCGGACTGCAGTCTACGGGTTCTGAATGGGGATGCGGAGACGAGTAAGGATGTGTGTAGTTAAGTGGGGTGGCCGTTGTCCCCTAGGACAGGAATGGTCTACTATGCGGGCGTCGATCTCGGAGCGACGAACGTCCGTTCCGTCGTCGCCGAGGACGACGGAACCATCGTCGGCGTGAGCCGGAACGAAACGCCACGCGGTCCGACGGGTATCGACGTAACGGAGCAGGTCCTCGAGACGATGCGCGAGGCCTGCGCCGACGCCGGGATCGACCCCGAACGGATCGTCGCCGTCGGCATCGGCTCGATCGGCCCGTTCGACCTCGCGGAGGGGACGGTAATCGATCCGGCGAACCTGCCGGATACGATCGACCGCATCCCGCTCACCGGGCCGATCGGGAAACTCGCCGACACGGCGGACGTCTACCTCCACAACGACACGAACGCGGGCGTCATCGGCGAGCGCTTTCACTCCGATCGCAACCCCGACGACATGGTGTACGTAACCATCTCCTCGGGGATCGGCGCGGGGGTCTGCTGTGACGGCGACATCCTCGACGGCTGGGACGGCAACGCCGGCGAGGTCGGCCACTGCATCGTCGATCCGCAAGGGATGATGACCTGCGGCTGTGGCCACGACGGCCACTGGGAGGCCTACTGCTCGGGCAACAGCATACCCGAGTACGCCCGGTCGCTCGCCGACGAAGACCCGTCGATCGACACCGCGCTCCCGCTCGAGGACCCCGACTTCACGGCGAAGACCGTCTTCGAGTTCGCCGGCGAGGACGACCTCGCCGACCACGTGATCGAGCAGGTCGCCCACTGGAACGCCATCGGCGTCACGAACGTCGTCCACTCGTTCGCCCCTATCGTCGTCTCCTTCGGCGGCGCGGTTGCCCTCCACAACGAGGAGTTAGTCGTCGACCCCATCCGCGAGCGGGTCACCGAGCTGGTGATGACGAACGTCCCCGAGATCACGGTGACCGACCTCGGCGACGACGTCGTCGTCGAGGGGGCGCTGGCGAGCGCGCTCACCGAAGGGACCGGCGACCGGCGCCTGCTTCGACACTGAGCGCCGACCGGTCCGCGATCGCTCCCGACCGGCTCTCCGGAACCAAACACTATTCCCCGCTCGAGACCCTAGCCCCGACGATGACCGACTCCGACGCCGATCCCCTCAAAGAGCGCGTCGAGCGCTGGCTCGCGCGCGAGATGCCGATCATCCAGATGCACGGCGGGACGAGCGCGGTTCGCGAGGCAGACCCCGAGACGGGCGAGGTCGTCATCGAACTCGGCGGCGGCTGCAGCGGCTGTTCGATCAGCGACGTCACCACGGGGAACATCGAGGCTGCGCTGATCCAGTGGCCCGAGATCGACGAGGTGACGGTTCGGGTTCCCGACCCGCGGGACAGCCTCGGGGGCCCGGAGCAGGCCGAGTCGATCATGGGGATCGACCGCACCGAGGGCGGCCGCGGCGACTGGGGATCCTCGAACCCCGGCAAGGACCACTTCTGAGACGGACACCTGTCCGTCAGTTCCGGTACACCCGCGACCCGCCTGCGGGTGCGCCGGTAACGCGGGACCGCACCCCGTCTGAGTGCCCCGCGTTGACAGGGACGGACAGTTTTGGGAACGCCTATACGCTTTTACCCGCCCGATACGCAACCGTAGTACATGACGACGTGTGGCTTCCCGCAGGTCGGGGGTGCTGTCGATGACTGACCGCGACGTTCGTGGCGAGGCGACACCACCGACGGACACCGACGCGAACGGCGGCATCGAGGCCGACGGCGGCGTTCAGGCACACACCGTTCGCCTCGAACTCGTCGACGAGCCCGGCGAGTTGCTCCGGGCGCTCGCGCCGATCGCCGACAACGGCGGGAACCTCCTGAGCATTCACCACGAGCGGGGGAACATCACCCCGCGCGGGCACATCCCGGTCGAGGTCGACCTCGAGTGTGCGCCCGAACGGTTCGACGACGTGGTCGACGGCCTCCGCGAGGCCGGGATCAACGTCATCCAGGCGGGTGCGGAGCGCTACGGCGAGGAACACAGCATCGTCCTCGTCGGCCACCTGGTCGAAACCGACCTCTCCGAGACGCTCTCTGCGATCGAAACCGACGCGGACGCGGCGATCGTCGATCTCTCGCTCGCCGCACCCGACGGGATGGACGCCGTCTCGAGCGCGCGGATCCGGCTCGCCGTCGACTCGGGGCGGGCCGACGAGGCGTTCGCGGCGATCCGGACCCTCGCCGACGAGAAGGACCTCCGTTTCGTCGAGCCGCTGCCCGGAGGTGAAGCCTGATGCGCCTCGCGATCGCCGGTGCGGGCGCCGTCGGGAGCGCCGTCGCCGACCTCGCGGGGGAGTACGGCCACGAGGTCGTCGCACTGGCCGACTCGACGAGCGCCGCGATCGACGCCGACGGCGTCGACACCGCGAGCGCGCTCGAGCGCAAAGCCAGCGGCGAGGCGGTCGGTTCGGCCGCCCCCGAGGCGCTCTTCGAGACGGCGTACGACGTCCTCGTCGAGGCGACGCCGACGACCCTCGACGACGCCGAACCGGGTTTTACGCACGCGCGGCGGGCGCTCGAGGCCGACCGCCACGTCGTGCTCGCGAACAAGGGCCCCGTCGCCGAGCGCTACGAGGAGTTGCGGGGCCTCGAGGCCGACAGCGCGGGCGCGGTCAGGTTCGAGGCGACCGTCGCCGGCGCGATTCCCGTGCTGTCGACGATCGAAGACTGCACGCCCGCGGCCGTCACGGCGGTTCGCGGCGTCCTCAACGGGACGGCGAACTTCATCCTGACGCGGATGGCCGCCGAGGGTCTCGGCTACGAGCACGTCCTCGGGGAGGCCCAGGACCTCGGCGTCGCGGAGGCCGACCCGACGTTCGACGTCGACGGCACCGACGCCGCGCTCAAGTGTGTCATCCTCGCGAACGTCCTCGCCGACGGCGGCTTCTCGCTCGCGGACGCCGACGTCACCGGAATCGAGGAGATTCCGCCGAGCGCGCTCGAGGTCGCCGCCGAGGACGGCCGGACGGTCCGCCTCGTCGGCGAGGCGACCCGTGAGCGCGTACGCGTCGCCCCCCGCCTGGTGCCCGAACACGGCGCGATGGCCGTTTCGGGCACCAGAAACATCGTCCAGATCGAGACGCGACACGCGGGGGCGTTGCACTCGAGCGGCCGCGGCGCTGGCGGACCGGAGACGGCGACGGCGGTGCTGTCGGACGTCGGTCGACTCCCGCCGCTGTGACCGGGCCGACTGCGTACGGTCGCCGGCCCGGCGTCCGCGAGTCCGGGGCCGGGTCCCGACTCAGATCTGAACCGTGTGACTGAAACACAAACCGCAAGCCGGCGCGGGGGTCACCGGAATGTGGTTTCGAAATGGTTTTAACCGCAACGGGCAAAAGAGACCGATATAAGCGCCTCTGCGCGTGAGCTACAACAATGAGCGAAGACAAACCCCACCAGAACCTGGCCATCATCGGTCACGTCGACCACGGGAAGAGTACGCTCGTGGGACGACTCCTCTTCGAGACAGGGAGCGTTCCGGAGCACGTCATCGAACAGCACCGAGAAGAAGCCGAAGAGAAGGGCAAGGGCGGATTCGAGTTCGCCTACGTCATGGACAACCTCGCCGAGGAGCGAGAGCGCGGTGTCACCATCGACATCGCCCACCAGGAGTTCGACACGGACAAGTACTACTTCACCATCGTCGACTGTCCGGGTCACCGCGACTTCGTCAAGAACATGATCACTGGCGCGAGCCAGGCCGACAACGCGGTCCTCGTCGTCGCCGCCGACGACGGCGTCGCACCGCAGACCCAGGAGCACGTCTTCCTGGCCCGCACGCTCGGTATCAACGAACTCATCATCGGCGTCAACAAGATGGACGTCGTCGACTACTCCGAGGACTCCTTCAACGAGGTCGTCGACGAGGTCAACCAGCTGCTCAACCAGGTCCAGTTCAAGGTTGACGACGCCTCGTTCATCCCGATCTCGGCGTTCGAGGGCGACAACATCGCCGAGGCCTCCGACAACACCTCGTGGTACGACGGCCGTACCCTGCTCGAGGCCCTGAACGACCTGCCGGAGACGGAGCCGCCGACGGACGCGCCGCTTCGCCTGCCGATCCAGGACGTGTACACCATCTCCGGCATCGGGACCGTCCCCGTCGGACGCCTCGAGACCGGTACCATGAACGTCGGCGACAACGTCTCCTTCCAGCCCAGCGACGTGGGCGGCGAAGTGAAGACGATCGAGATGCACCACGAGGAGGTTCCATCCGCCGGCCCCGGCGACAACGTCGGCTTCAACGTCCGCGGCATCGGCAAGGACGACATCCGCCGCGGTGACGTCTGTGGCCCCGCCGACGACCCGCCGAGCGTCGCCGAGACGTTCCAGGCCCAGATCGTCGTCATGCAGCACCCGTCGGTCGTCACCGCCGGCTACACGCCGGTCTTCCACGCCCACACGGCTCAGGTCGCCTGTACGATCGAGTCCATCGACAAGAAGATGGACCCCGCAAGCGGCGAGGTCGCCGAGGAGAACCCCGACTTCATCCAGGCCGGTGACGCCGCGGTCGTCACCATCCGCCCACAGAAGCCGCTCAGCATCGAGCCGTCCAGCGAGATCCCCGAACTCGGGAGCTTCGCCATCCGCGACATGGGTCAGACCATCGCGGCCGGCAAGGTCCTGAGCGTCGACGAGAAATAGATGCAGCAGGCACGCGTTCGACTCGCGGGTACGAGCCCACAGGACCTGGACGACATCTGCGACGACGTCCGCGAGATTGCGAACAACACCGGCGTCAACCTCAGCGGCCCGATCCCGCTGCCGACGAAGACGCTCGAGATCCCGACGCGGAAGTCCCCCGACGGCGAGGGCACCGCCACGTGGGAGCACTGGGAGATGCGCGTCCACAAGCGCCTGATCGACCTGGACGCCGACGAACGCGCACTCCGCCAGCTCATGCGCATTCAGGTGCCGAACGACGTTTCGATCGAGATCGTCCTCGAGGACTGATCTCCGTTCACCTGTTTTCGAGCCGGTAGCGGCTGCGTCGGAGTCAGCGCTTTTGTACCATCCCGTCGTACGAACTGTCATGTCCGATGGTTCCGGGGGGAACCCCATTCTGGAGACGCTCGGTCTGTTCGTGCTCGTTTTCGTCCTGCAGGCGGTCGCGTACGTCATCGGTGCCGCGGCGCTGATGACCGGACTGTTCGTCCTCTCGCCGCCGCTCGATCACAGCCCGTGGACGATCGTGACGAGCGTCTACGCCCACAGCGGAATCGGCCACCTGATTTCGAACAGCATCGGCCTCATCGTCTTCGGCTGGCCGATCGCTCGAGCGACGACCCGGCTCCGGTTTCACACCTTCTTCATCCTCACCGGCGCGTTCGCGGGCGTGACGCACATTCTCGTCACCGAGTTCCTGCTCACCCTCTCCGGCGGCGGCCAGACCCCCGGCGTCCTCGGGGCCAGCGGCGCGGTGTTCGCGCTGATGGGGTACCTGATCGCCGGCAACCGGCTCTCGGACGGGATCGCCGCCCGGATCGAGGTTCCCTGGTGGATGACGCTGCTGGTCTTCCTGATCCTGGCCGCGGTCGTCACCATCGCGACGGGTGCCCCGGGCGTCGCGCTGATCGCCCACTTCGCCGGCTTCCTCGTCGGCTTGCTCGCCGGGCGCGCGGGCGTGCTCGAGCCGGAACGGCGTCGGCAACGAGCCGGCCAGCGCTCGATCTGAGGACGTCGGGGTGCGTGAGGACACCACAGGCTCCCCGCGAAACACAAGCTACAAATAGAAACCGCGGATAGAAACTGTCGAGGGCTCGTAGATCAGTGGCAGATCGCTTCCTTCGCAAGGAAGAGGCCCTGGGTTCAAATCCCAGCGAGTCCATGCGCGTTGCGCTCCGGCAACAATCGCAACACGGCGTACGATTTTGCACTCTCGTTTAAGTACAAATTCGTCCATCGTTGGGACTTGGCGGCAACAGCTTCCGTTTCCAATTGAATCGTTTTGTGTTCCGTCATGCGTCCCGTCCCGTGGTAGCTACAATTATCTCTAACCTTTCTGAACTTAGTCCTTCCGCCGTGAGCTACGCTTCGGGAAGGCGAGGGCGAAGGACACTGACCCGGAGCCGTGATCTACTCAACCCGGCTTGCGCGGCTCTCCCTTCCGGAACAGTCAACTCATAGGGAACCGTGGAAGATGGTTCTGAAAGCGTGAGGGTACCCATGGATCTGTCAGAAGCTGCGTGCTGAATACAGAGGATGAGTGCAGCACGCTGACTCGATTTATTTCAGCCATGCTGTCGTGAACTACCCGGTATAGAACCTGCGAACTGAACGTGCAGTTTGGTCAAATGGCAGTATGCCTTCGGAGAAAGTATTTATGCAGGTATTGTATATTTCCGAACATGAACCGGCGTACAGTCCTCATAGGGGCGGGAATTGCTCTCTCACCATCTGCTGCTGGATGTCTTGACAGTGGCTCCGCTACTCTGGAGGATGATAAAGAACCACCCTCGGAACTCATAGCCGAAGAGTTGCAAATTCTTGAGCGCAGTGATTGGGACACGGTTCCGGAGTTAGATGAGCCACCAGCAATTACTACCAAAGAATCAAATTCTCAAGTGATAATTGAAGGAAAAACGTCCTATGGTGGAAGTAATTGCAATGAGGTTTCCCTTAGTGAAACAGATTATGACGCTACCGAAGGAGCCCTTACTGTAACTGTAAGCATTGAACCCATCTCTACTGCCGATGATTGCCATGCTGATATAGTGGAAGAAGCGTATCGTGTGATATTGGAATTTGACAAAAGCATCCCCGCTACTATCGAAGCAAATGAGTACGGTGATGATTATCAATTTGAGAAAACCGAACCATAGCTCTACAGTGTATATCAGATTTATATGACGTACCTGTACTGAGCGTTCGGCCTTTCACGCAGATCGCGCTCTACTGAGTGCCACATTCGCGCCCTGTATTCAGCACGGCTCTACCAACACAATTGATAATTGATAGAAGTAGCCGCGTCAGTGTGGGTCCCGCTTATAAACAGACGTCGATTTGAAAGGGGAGAGCGCCTCACCGACTGATTTTCTCGCTGAGCGAATAGGGTGGCCGCATGGAGTTATTAAGACTCTCTACAGTGTTATTAACAATCTTGCTTGCGCTCCCATCCGGCGTTAATTCAGTCACCTCTCCGAAGGAAAGCGATCTATGCGAAAGCGTGGTACTATCAACCGGAAAGACTTGCCAAACTTCATGGCCCTCAATTCGGCTAACTGACCTAATCTCAACTGACGGTCCCACTCTCATATTTCCAGGCAATAGTTTCTGCCTTCGGCCTCGAGTAGCCGATCCGGAAGCGGGAGCCGCTATCCATCCGCTGGAACTCGAGTGGGCTTCATTTCTCTAAGCGAAAAAGTGTTTTTCTGAGCGACTGGCAGCTACCAAATTTTTACAGTGAGCGCCCTATCGGGCTGGCGAAGGGGGTAAATTTTTGAAACCCCGTTCGAGAAAAAATACCATGTGTGAAATTTGAGAGCTGTCGGTCAGGAAGCGAAGGCAGACACTATCCGCAACAGACAGATTACGGAATCCGCAATCCGAACGAGTCTCGATTGTATGTTCAACAATATCATTTCTAGTATGGTATCACTGCCTTGCGGCTCCAAACCGAAGCCTTTAAGGTTCCAATGGGGTCACCATCTGGTATCTATCATGGTTCTTCCCGTGCTACCGTAGTAACATGGATTCCTAAGAGAAGCGAGAGGTCGCCCGCTGTGTTGCGATTTTCGAGTGATATGTCAGCGAAGGCGTAACCTAATAGATGCACCCTTTAGATGAAACTCATAGAGAATCAACTTACTGAGCATCAACTTATGCGTCTAAACCTGTCTTGAGCTTCCCCCTTCCTGATGTTAAACTTATAGAGAGGGTTATACTCTTGAGTTTATAATTACTACTAACGCTGTATACAGCAACCCCTCCTTCCCGAATAACCAACTCAAGAAAAACAAAAGAAAAAGGTACTACGTACCCAAAAAGAAAACCAAAACAAGTTCTTCCTTCTTGGTTTCCTCCCCTAAATCACAAGACGGCGTCGGGGAACTCGCTACGCTCGTCTCAGCGACCACTCACTGACGATCCGCTGAGCGACCGCAGGGAGCCTCAGAAGACCCCCAACTCAGTTCGAGGGTCGATATAGGGCTGTGACGACCCACACGTTTCGATTCTAAGCGCCCTGGCTGGACGCTCAGCGGATTCCGTATGTTTCCGGGAGGGGTTTTGTCGTACCGGTCCAAAGAAATTGTCTCAGCGTCCGCTCAGCGGCTCTCAAAGAAGATCGACTCCCTCTTGCGATTATTCGCTACGCTCGTCTCAGCGGCTTTTGCGACCGTTCAGGGAGCGTGTGAATCAGTACCATCTGCCATTATAGAACGTTTCCTCCGAAAACCGCAGTACGGCGTTGGAATTAGGGTTTATTTCACAATCTAAAATGGTTCATGGTATCCGCGACCCCTGGAGTTTTGTGAAAACGAATTTTGCCCCCGATTCTCAGGGGTTTGAGTATACTGAGCTTGCCGAATCTGAGGGGGGTCTAATCTGAGCGTGAAACTCGAGGGTTCGCTGGATCACTTCGATACGCTCAGAACATTAGGAACCGTTAAGGATTCGCTGAGAGAGAGAGCAACGCGTCATAGGCTATACCTACTTAAACTCTCCTGTTTGGACTCATGCAGAACATATCTCGAACCTGATATGGGGGTTGTTTTCTCGAGCGTGGATTGTGGTAAAATTACGAATTTCGCAGTGATCGGTCAGTCGGGAAGCGGGCGAGCTTCTCACGGTTCCGGTGATCGGTCGGATGGATTCCCCTCCGCCTTCTCGAAGAGCCGAGTTAGGCGGTAGGTTTCCGATCACTTGCTGAGGCGGAGCCGAGTGATCCAATGCGGTTATCGTTTCATGCGGAAGTGAGCCGACAGGCGAAACGCGGGCGAGATCGGGATTTCATTCTTACACTCCTACGGATTGAGTAAGGAACCCTCTACTGTGGGTTTCGTATGACGGGATATGTCAATCCATTTGCCGTGCATATAAAGTTTATATGCTTCGCGTATTACTTATTTAGTAGAGGCAGTGGGGAAGGCAATCCAGGTTCAATTGAGTTTCAACAGAAATGCGCGCGAGATTCAAATTGCATTCTTACGCGCTCACGGATTGAGTAAGGAACTCTCTACTTCCACAACGCCAAAAGTTGATATGTCAATTCATTCGCCAGGCATATAAAGTTTATAACCTTCGTTACCTTTACAATGTGATAGAGGGAGCGCGGAGAGCCTGGACGCTTGTTCGCTGCCTACGGAGAAAATTACAACAATGAGTAACGACAACGACCGAATTTCAATCAGTATCGCACAAGAAGTCTTCGAGAAACTGGACGAAGAGCGTAGTGAGTTTGAGACGTGGAACGGATTCCTAATGCGGCTTGCACAGAGCGCGGAGGGTGACCAATGACGCTAACGCGAGAAGAGCAAATTCGCAAGAACCGCCATGACCTTATTCGGCTTGCTGAGGCGATTGAGGCTCTCGAAGAGTACAAACGGACGAAACGTAAAATGAAGGCTCGTAAACTCCGCAAGCGACGTGAGAACGCGGAAGAGATTGAGCGCCTCCAGGAGCGACTTGAACAGGTTGCTAAACAGTCCGGAGTTGACCTTCGGGAAGGCGACGAGCGCGAAACGGAGAAGGGTATGCTGGAACTCACTGACGAAGTGAAATTTTTCACTCCCGAATCTCGCCGCCCGGAGAATCGTTACATGACTGAGAATCCGTACGAGGACCGATAAGATGGCTGAACATACTATGCACGAGGAACTCAAGGCTGCGGAAGAGAATCTCGAGCTTGCGGCGGAAGAGCTTGACGTTGGACACAGAACCGAAGAGACGCCCGAGAGTCGCGCTCAGCGGGAGAAGTTCTTTGCGGGAGACACTCGGGTTAATCTCGAGAAGAGCGACACTCAGCGCCAAGCAGAGCGAGCTAAGCGGATTCTGACGGCAAGCCTCGTAGTTGCGGATGCCTCGGGCGTTCCGTCTTACAAACTCTCTGACGAGCCTCACAAAGCCTCTAACAGTGACGCAGCTAAGAGCCTGTTCGATCCGCGCTAATGTTGATCACTATTGCGGGTTGTGCTACCGTCGCCTTCCTGACTCGTTACTCAAGCCGGTGAGAATCGCATGAGTAACCCGCTTTTAGATAAAATTCGGAGCCGGAACGAGGAAGATATGCGGGAGGCGATTCGGATTCAAGAAGAACTCGAGGCAAGTTATGTTGACGAAGAGAAACTTGAGAGGTATCCGCTCGAGAGCGAAACGGACGAAAACGATAATGACGAGAATTAGGCTAAAAGACGGAGAGGGGGTCCCTGATCGTTACGAGGTAAGCGGAAAAATGCTTGATACCGAATTTGACGTGACACCACGGGAAGCAACGGTGAGTAACTCGAGCGCCCGGCACCTTTGCGACCATCTCGGATACTTCGAGCGGATTTGATTTAATTGCCGATGACCGTGAAATACGCGAGGCTCACTACTAAACAACAGCGGTTGAATAACCCCAAATCGCTTAAAGAAAATTCTGTTAGTAGAATCTACCTTGCCCCTGATTGGTATTACTCGAGTTCGATTCTTGAGCAGGGGTCTTGGGAAATATCACTTCCCAATTTAGACAGTTGTTGTCTTCTGTCATGTTTTCTCACCTTTGGTAAATGTCAGAGTTTGCCGAAGGCTTCTCAATGATCTTTTTCCGGCTTGGTCCGCCGTGAAAAAGTGAGAGACTCCGTACCAAAATTTGTGTTCTGGCTACTGTTTGGTAACCTCGCCTGAGTTCGATTCTCGAGGGTAGCCCTTCGTCGCCTTCCTGCGGTTTCGAGTTCGTAAGGAAATGAGCGACAGCTAAGTTCTACAATGACTGTAAGCGAAATTGACGAAGGACAAGTAAAAGGCGTTATCGGAGAAGTAAAACAAACTTTTGGCGAGCGAAACTTTGGATTCGTCCAGGTTTTCGACATTGACGGAGAAAAAGTCTGGAAGGACGTTTTCTGTCACCTCTCGGATATTCCTGACGCTCATGAATCCGAATTTGTTCCAGGTGCAACGGTTCGGCTTGACGCTCGACTTGAGGCGGAAGGTTGGGCCGCTACTGACGTTGAGATCGTCTCTGACGGGAGCGAAGGTCAATGACAGTCCGATGGACGGAAGCGCGTTGCATTGAGACTCTCCGACGTTGCGCGGAATATCTCGGAAAGTCGCCTGTTCGGAGGGAATACCAAACGTGGAGACGTGATACTGAGGCGGACTCTCCAAGCCATATGGCGATTAGGGAGCGGTTCGGTTCGTGGAATCAAGCAAAGGAAGCTGCGGAACTTGAAACTGTCAAGTCTGTTCTGGACAAACCGCCGAATCGTCGTGTTATGCGGGACGGCTACGTTCGTTTCCGGCATAATGACGGTGAATCCCAGAAAAGGTTCTACGAACACCGGCTCATGGCGACGTTGCTTGTAGATGATATATCCGAGCTTGACGGCAAACACGTTCACCATCGGCAAAACGTACCTTGGTTGAATACCCTGGATAATCTTCAGGTTGTAAGTCCCGCTGAACACGTTGCTATCCACGCTGAAGCTGATTAATTGAAAGCCCTCCCCGCCTCCGGCGCTATGCTGGAACGCGGGGATTTTTTCATTTTCAATTCTGAGGGAGCTAACGACTCTCTGAGCGATCACGCGAGAAGGGCGAGCGCACTATCCAACCGATCCCCGGAACTACACACGAACCAATCTGACGGCTCTCACGGCTCACTGACGCTCGCCTTCGCCTTCGTGACTAATAGCTCACTGCGGAAGTGGATTCTAACCGCCCAGGGGGTGGGGGTTGCGACCGGAAGACACCACTCCACGGGTCTGTATATGGGCGGATTCCTCTCTAAAGCTCCCTGCGGTCGCTCAAGCTGTTATTCCGGAAGGGCGGGCGAATACTCCCGTCAAGCTCCGAACCGACTCACGGCGGAATCTGACGATACTTTGCGGGTTGTGAGACTCTCCCCTTCGTGACTGACCGATTACTGCGGGATAGGAACGCAATAGTTGGAAAGTAATACTTTCACCATGATCTATACTATTAATACACAATTCATTGTATTCATAATTAGATCATGGTAGATGACGCGTTAGATGCTTTCGAGGGGATACGGACGATACGGTATTTCACGTACCTACTCGTATTCGTAGTCTGTGCGTATGTTATCGGCGTTCTGCTCTCTGCCACGTATGAGATTACGGCCTTAGAGTGGTTCTTCGGATATTTCGTACAAAACCCGATGGTTCTATTCCCGATAGCAGGGATTCTCGCGTTTGCTATGCTGGCTTATCTACTGATCGCGTCTCAGTAGCGTGCTTGGGTCCGGAAGGCGCTTCGTCGGCTGTCTTCGGCCCACATAGCAAGTCCACCGCCAACGACAATGAGAACAAGGCCGATCACTCCGGCAACCGCTCCACCGCCCCACATGGCGACGAAGACCGACATTACGCCGACCATGATGAACACGAGCGCGATCCCCATGCCGATGAAGAATTTTCCCGAACTGACGATGTAGTTGAATATCCCCATAGTGAGATGTTATTCTACAACAGTATAAATTTGCGTGCATATGGGAATTGCTTCGTCGCCTTCCGGAACCTTGGCTCACTGCGGAGGTGGATTCTCGAGGTGTTGACCTGGGGATTGCGTCACGAAGATACCACTCTCTTTGAGCGGTTACGCGAGAAGGCGGGGCGCATGTCTCACCGATCACCGAAACGGCTCACGCTCCAAACTGACGCGCTCAACGGAACTCTGCGGGACATGGGCGCTTCCCCTTCCCGAAGAGCAACTCTCGCGGTCGGTTAAATTCCCTCGAGATATTGCTTTCGCGTTTCCATTTGTTCGTCTTTGGTCTGCTTGTTGTAATGTTTATCCAGAATCTCTTTGCTTACGTCCATGCGGTCGCTGATCACGTCTTTCGGAGTGTCCTGGTTGAGCGTGTGAGTGATTGACCCTTTCCGGAGCGGATGCGGTGAGAGTGATGACGGACATTTGGAAGCTCCGTTGTATGAGTTAGCCTCACACGTCTCCGGATTCTCGTCATGCGGACACTCATTACCTATGTGACATGGGCGTGTGGCAGTGTATACCATCCGTTGAACGGTGGTCCGAGATACTCGAGTGTCTGTTGAAGCGAAGAGCGGCTCCCGTCCGTGATCGTCCAACACGGTAGCGCGGTTTTCGTTGACGTAATCGCTGATCACTTCCACGAGTTCGTCTTTGATGAATACGTTCCGCTCTCCGCGTTCCTTGTTCTTGAGCGCGGTTCCCTTCTCAGGGCGGTGACGGATGCAAAGCTTGTTCTCTTCGGGGTGGAAGTCTTTGAGATCAAGTGCAAGGAGCGAACTACTGCGGATGCCAGTGTGCCATAGCGTAAAGAACACCGTATGCCGCAGGGAAGCGTACTCGAATTTTCCGAGAAACTCGAGTATATCCGTCGCCCTTCCGGATTCTATGAACGAGTTGTTGACTTCGTGAGAATCGTCAGTTTTGGGGATCACGACTTTCTCACTCGTTCCCTCAGCTACAGCGTCAATCTTCTCACAGAATCGGATAAACTTCTTAATCGTCCAGAGATTGTGCTTGAGAGTGATCAGTTTCACCTGTTCCGCTCGCCAATTCCGGAAGTCAACGAGCGCCCTTCCGTCAACGTCGTTCATGTTGTCAATTCCGCGCTCGGTTGTCCACTCTTTGAGAACTCTCAGGTCGGATTGGTTATTTTGTAGGGACTTCTTGGTGAGTTCGTCTTCTCTATTCGTCAGGTACATCTCAACTGCCTTCTCCGGTCGGAGTGAGTCAAGGTCTGTCATGGTTGCTGTTTGATAGCTACTCATCGGGAAGGGAGAGAGAGTCCGGGTCAGTGGATCACCGAAACGCTTGATTTGCTGTTGCGCCGGAGCGAAGCGGAGGCGGAAGGCCCCTTTTGCGGTTGCCGAGGTGCGTAGCGCCGAGGCGTTCCAAATCCCAGCGAGTCCACTTCTTCACATCGCTTCGCTCGTTCAGTCGTGGACTCGCTGTACATCGCAATCCCAGAGGGATTGCTCAGTCCCAGCGAGTCCATAATTCTGCGTCGTGAACAACTCGTGAGCGACGCAAATTATCGTCAATGCTGGATTTGAAGCCCTACCAGTCGCAGCGCCGAGCGAGACGAGGCGATCAATCCGCACTACTTCGTACAGCTCGCTGCGTCCTCGAGCGCGACGACCTCACCGAACGGCAGCGCCGGGAGATCGCCGAGACGGTGAGCACTCGAGCCGTGACCTTCGACGTCGAAACTCACTCACGAGAAAGGGGGACGACTACCAAAAGCGACCGAAAGGGGGGGAGTGAGGTGTGGGGTGCCGAAGTAGGTGTGGTGGGGGAACACACGCGCAACGGCACCAGAATACTCAGCGTGATTTGTATTAAACCTGAGTGTACCAGTGGATATAACCGCTAGAAAATATCCGTGATCACTATCTTTGCCTGTTGAGTCTCCCGGTGATCGCCACCACCATGCCAGCGAAGTAACGGGAGTCTCGAGGCTTTGCACATCCGGTCTTTCAGAACCGTACAGCCGGAACGACCGTGTGGGCGATAGACGACGAAGCAGTACCAGCCGTCCGCTCGCCGGAGTCGGTCGTGATACGCCCTGTACACCTTAAAATTCCCCGGCTGGCCGTCCGAGTGCTCGAGCATCGTACTCTTGATTTCGACCGGCGTTCCGCTCCCAAAGCGGGCATCGTGCCAGCTCGCCCGCTCGAGAGTCCGATTCGTGGCGGACGTGGCGTCCCTCGACCACCGAATCTGTAGAAAGAGTGATTAGAAAACAGTAAGAAAACAGAGGTAGCGATGGTATCCCGAAACCGGATACTCGAGTCCTCCGATCCTACCGTCTCTCGGCGGCACCTGTTAGCGGTTACGGGGAGTGGCTGCACGGCAGCGCTTGCGGGGTGTGCCGACCTTCGCAGTCGGACGCTTCGCGATCCGGCCGTCGACGACGAAGCGCACGCGACCTCCCACACCTACTACGACGGGGACGACCGCGTGATCTCCGTATCCCTCTCCGACTTCTCGAGACACGCCGCCGACGAGTACCGGTATCCGATCCGGACCAATATCTGGCACGGCGAGGGGCTCGTACTCGAGAGTCTCGAGTACACGTTTCGCCCCGACGCCGTCCGTACCGCACCCGAGTTCTACCTCGAGCGACCCGGCGGCTACCCCTGGGAGCCGATTCAGTTCTCTCGAGGGGAGGACCACGAAACGACGGTGTTAGCGGTCCCTGACGTGGGCTTTCAGGGCCAGGGTTCGGTCGGGTTCGAACTGCTGCTCGCCGTTTACGACGACGAGTCGTTCGACCTCCACGTCGATCTCGAGGCGACGTTCGTATCGGAGGGGTTCGTCGGTCGAGAGTACGAAATCGAGGATTCGATGGTCCGGACGCTGCCCGGCCAGCGGGCGCTCGCTCGAGAGGAGTGAACGCAGACGAAACACACCACGACATACCATGTCACGTATACGACGACGCGCTCTCCTCGCCGCCGCCGGAGCGATGGCCGTCTCGGGGTGTGCCGGACTGCCGACGCTCTGTTCCCGACCGTCGTTTCGCGCCGATCGGCTCGATTTCGACACGCTCGAGTTTTCGTCGGTGAAACGCTGGTACAGTTACCGGGGAACGGTGCTGGCGACGGAGGCGGCTCACGTCGAGCGGCTCGAACCGCCGACCCCCGACGACGTCGAAACGCACCGGGATGAAGAACTCTCCTCGGACGGCCGCCGGTTTTACGAGGACATCGAACTCACCTCCGCCGAGCGTGCGTTCATCGAGACGACCGATTTCGACGACTCGATCCTCGTCGGCGTTCTCGTCGGCTCGGCCAGCCAGTCTTCGGACCCCCGAGTCACACACGTCGTTCGAGAAGGCCGATCGGTTCACTGTTACGTCTGTATTCGCCGGGTCGGGTTCGACAACGTGTGGGCTCCACAGGCGCGATTGATTCGAGTTCGCGACTCGTGGTCCCCCGAGACGGTGCGTGTAACGTTCACCAACGGGAACAGGTCCACCGAAACGTTCGATTCGGACGGGACGGGGGCCGACCTGCTCGGCGGGTAGCCTCGGAGACGCAGTCGCACGCCACGCGCGGTTCTCGTCGTACCACGGTTCGAGGGTAGTGGTCGTCCGACGGCGCTGGCGTAAGCCCGCTGGACGCCCGCGGTGCTGTAGCCGCCGCCCTCAGCAGTCGGAGGCTTCGACTTCCGTCGTGACAGCGCGGACAGACGTGGCGGAGTCAGTATCCCGCTTCCCGTTCTGGCCCAGTTGATCCGTAGCCATCGCTTTGTAGGCCCGCCGGAGTCGCTCGGAGACCGCCTGGTGTGAAATATCGAGTCGCGCCGCTAGCTCTTCCATCGTGATTCCCCGCGGAATTTCGAAGAAGCCGTGTTCGATAGCGGTCTGGAGCGTTTTTTGCTGCTCCTCCGTCAGCGTGTGTCCATCGTTCGAGTGTTCGATCCCTCGTAATTTGGCGACGTCGACCGCAGTACCGTATTCGACGAGCCGATCGTACGTTCGACTCGCGCTCTCGTGGGACGGGTATCGACCGTGGAACGACCACGTTCCCCGTACCGCTGAGAGGTCGAGCACGACGCCATCCTCGAGGACGATGGACACCAGCTCGCACACGTCGTCGGTGAACTCCAGGTCGTACAACGATCTGTGCTCGTCGGAGACGACCCGCGAATAGGCTTCGACGGTTGGATCGCTATCGAACGTTGCCTCGAGTGCGGTCCGTGTCGGCCCCTGAAACCAGAACCCGGGAATCGGATCCGTGATGGCCTGTTCCATCTCACATCTCAGTTCCGGAATCCGCTCAAACGTCGCTCCGAGGGCGGTTTCGTGCGCCGGAACACGAAACTCTACTACGAGTGTCATGGTGACGCCTGTTCGGTACTACACCCGCACGAATACCCGTGAGGGTTGTATTCACTACCCCCTTTGACGATTCCGGGTGCCCTGCAGAACCGCTACGTGTCTTCGGGGTGACTGATCGTCAGCGTACTCGTGATGAGGTTCCTGTGGCCGGCGTGAAACCGTTTGGAAAGCGCCTGTTGTGAAACCCCCAGCTCGTCGGCTAACTCGCTCATCGTCACCTTCTGTGGAACCTCGTAGTATCCCGCCTCGAGTGCCGTGACCAGCGTTTCGCGCTGCTTCGGCGTGAGATCGTACTGGGCGCTCGCCATCGGCTGTTCCTGTTCTTTGAGGCTCTTGAGTTCGAACGAAATCTCCCGTTCTTCGCAGTACCCCTGGAAATCGCCGAGCGATTCGTGATCGTCGAACCGCATTCGCAGTTCCCAGCTTTCGTCTCGGCCGATCGCTCGAAGGATCGTTGCACCGATCTCGGTGTACGCGTAGACGATCGACTCGACGTTTTCGGTCCACTCGGCACGGTACAGTCTGGCCCCCTCGACCTCGTCGATATCGGAGATGTTGTGGACGGACGAATCCTCGTGAAACGCGTCTTCGAACCCCGCCTGATCGCCGCCGCTAACCCAGAAATACGGCATCACTCGGTCCTCGAGTGTGGCGACGACGCGTTCGATCTCGACGATCATATCCGGCGCCGCCGTCAGGGAGTGATACAGCGCGAAATCGTCCGCTGCAACGGAAAACTCGGCGACGACACTCATACCTTATGGGTTCGGCCTGAACGGGTTAAGTACCGGGGTGAGCTGACGTGTAACTGGACTCTTCAGCCCCGGATAGCGATAGTAGCCACTGAAACTCAGTACACACCTGCTCGCGCAGGCTCGCCCGAAGCCGGCCCCACCGCGCCCGATTTCGGGCGTCGCGTGCGAGCAGAGTGTAACCCGTTTCAGTTGTTCCGATACCCGTCTCGCCGAGACGCCGGTCGCTCAGCTGGTTCCGTCGGTGGTCTCGAGTACGTGCAGCACCTGACGGACGTGGTAGTCCTTTTCGCCGTCTTCCACCGTCCTTCCACTCTCTCTCTCTCGGGTCCCCACAACTGCACTGATGGCGGCGAACGCCCGCGGTCGACCCCACCTCGTTCCGTCCACACCTTTAAATACGAGACAGTCACTACTCCGTGACAGATGACCGAACCGCCGCCGCTCGAGGGCACGCTCAAGCTCTGTCCGGTGCCACACCCGGAACTGCTCTCGCTCGTCTCGGCGGAGTACGCGACGCTCGCCGAGGCGTACGGCGCGCGCAACGTGCTCGTGGTGAAACGCCACCCGGCCGGACTCGAGCGCGTGCAGGCCGCGCTTGCGTCCGCGGCCGGTCCGACCGGCGCGCCCCGCCTCGAGTCGCTGCCAGAACACGCCTCGAAGGTGCTCGAGGAGTACGATCCGACCCTCGAACGGCTCGAGTACGAAGAACGGATCGAACTCATCTCGCTGGTGATCGACGGGGCGAAACGCGACCGGCCGCGGTATCTCGAGCGAGCCAGACGCCAGGAGTCGTTCGCCCGCGACGTGGGACAGCTGTTACTCGAGGTGACCCGTCAGCGGCTTCGGCGGGACGACCTCGAGGAGCCACACCCGTGTCTCGACTACCTGTACGCGATCAACGAGCGGTTTCACGCCGAGATCGCCGACCGCGGGTTCGTCGAACGAGCCGACGTCGTTCCGCGCGCGGTCGACCTGCTCGAGGCCGACACCGACGGGGTCCGGAGCCGGGTGTGCTCGTCGTTCGACGCCGTCCTCGCCCTCGAGTTCGAGGAGTTTCGCGAACTCGACCGGCGGTACCTCGCGGCGCTCGCCGGCGGGGCGGAACTCGTCTGTCTCGGCGAACGCCACGCGAGCGTCGAGCGCACGCGCGTCGAGCCCGGCCGCCTCGACGACCTCGCGGACGGGCTGACGGTCGAGGTCCTCGACCGGGCCGACGCGGCGTCTCGACAGCCGCTCACCCGATTTCTCGCGACCGGCGAGTCCTCCGGGCTCGAAACCCGCGCCGAACCGGCTCGCGCCATCCGCCGGATCCGGGCTCGAACGGCCCGCGAGCAGAGCCGACGGGTGGTGACCGAGATCCAGTCGCTGCGGGACGAGCACGACTGGCGCTACGACGACGTCGCGGTGGCGGTGGCGCGTATCGAACGCGTTCCCGAGGTTCGCAAGCGGCTTCGCGAGGCCGGGCTCCCGACGGCAGCGGTCGGCACCACCTCCCTCGCGGAGGACCCGGCGGTAAACGAGCTCTACGCGTTCGTCGTTCTCAACTGCGAGCGCCGCGCGGACGACCCCGAGATCGAAATCGCTCGTCGCCGCCTCGAGGCGCGCGTCCCGGGGTTCTCGCCGGCGCTGCTGGAGGAGTGTGCCGACGCGAGCGTCTCGCGGTCGCTCCAGCGCTGGATCGTTCGCACCGACCTGAAGGGACGGATCGCCGCCGACGCCGACTGGGTCGACGCCCGGGAACAGTTCGAGAGCGTCCGTCGAATCCTCGAGATCGCCCGGTTCGTCGAGCGGACGGACCTCGTCGCCCCCGACTGGCAGGGGCTGGCGCGGATGCTCCGGAACACTATCGAGTACGACGCGCCGTACGTCCACGCCGTCGAGACCGACGCTCCGGCCGGCGGCGTCGCGGTCTGTCCGATCGACGACCTGAAGTACGACTCCAGGGAGGCGGTGTTCCTGCTCGACCTGACCGACGACAACTACCCGGGCGAGCAGTTTCTCACTCAGCTGTTTCCCACGGCGTGGCTGAAGGCGATGCCGGCGTACCCCGCCGTCACGAACCCCTCGGCGGCCGACGTCGTCGACACGTTCGCCCCGGTCGCCGATCTCGAGGACGTCGGCGACCCGTTCGAACACTACCACGCCCAGCGGTCTCGTCGCCGGCTCGCGATCGGCTCGCGGGCGGCGCGGACGGCTCTCTACTGCTGTTCGTACGAGCGCGACGACGGCGGCCTGCGGCGCACCCACGAGGAGTCGCGCTACCTCCGGGCGCTCGAGGCGGCGCCGGGGCTCTCCCTCGAGGACGTCGAGACCCACGCTCGGGCCGCCATCTACGGCGAGGCGAACGCCCTCGTGGCGGTGCTCGAGGAGCCGCGGGGCGAACTCGAGCGGGTGCTTCGGGAGGCGAGCACCGGCGGGGAGGCCGATCTCGCCGAGACGGAGGCGCTGTTCGAGGAGATCGCCGTCCTGCTCGCCGAGGGTGACGTCGACGACGACCTCGTCGAGGCGGTCCGGTCCCAGTTCGAGTTCGCCGCCGGCGAGGTGATTCGCCGTGAGTGACCGAACGCTGGCGCTCTCCGTCGACGGCATACGGAGCTACCTCCGCTGTCCGCGCCGGTACGAGTTCGCCCACGTCGACGGCCTCGAGGGCGAGGCGGACGACCCGACGACCGAGGGCCGACTCGAGGTGCTCCGGCGGGCGATCTGCGACGGACTCCGGGCCGACTCCGACGCTGACGCACTCGAGACGGCGATACTCGAGCGCCTCGGCGAACTCTGGGCCGACCACGACGAGCGGCTCCACTCCCGGACCCAGCGCCGACACGAGCGCCGGGTGCTCGAGGCGACGGCCCGGGCGTACGTCGAGGCCGTCGGCGCAACGCACGCCGCGGGGATCGACGCGCTCGGATCGGACGCACCGGCGGCCGAGTTCGTGGGGCCACACCTGCCGCTCACCGGCTCGGTCGCGCTGCCGGAGCGGGAGGCGCGGGCGTCGATCGAGGCGCCGGTCGACTACGTCTCCGCCGACGGCTCGTCGCTCGTCGGGGTGCGGTTCGTGCCGACGCTCCGCCCGCTCGGGCTGCTCCGGTATCGCGACCGCTGGGAGGGCGACGTCGCCGACCTGTTCGCGGCGCACTTCGATCCGGAGCGCGACGAGTTCGCGCCGGGACTCGTCGGGGGGCTGTTCGAGACGTCCGTCGCCCTCGAGGGGCTGCGAGCGCTTCGAGACGAGCTGGACCTGACGGGCTACCGGACGTGTCGTTACGTCCAGATACCGCTCGCCGACCGCTCCCGGGTCACCGTCAACTGGATGCGAGACGCCGTCGAGGCGAGCCTCGAGCCCTGCGACCTCACCGACGTCTTCCTCGACCACCAGACGTTCGGCATGACCCACCAGCACCGAAACGGCGCCGTCGAGTCCCGACTCGCGGACACCGTCTCGGCGATCGCACGCGGGGCGTTCGACCCGGCGAGCCGGTGGGAGACCATCGCCGAGCACGCCTGTCCGGACTGCGCCTACGCGGTCTGCTGTGGCCCCCGCGTCGCGGCGGAGGTGCGATTCGATGGCTGAGCCCGACCCGCCGGCGGTCGAGCCCGCCGCGACGGACGACACCGGCGGCTCGCTCGAGCCGAAGGGAAACCAGCGGGCGGTCATCGACAGCCGGGCGGCGTGTACGTCGGTCGACGCGGGTGCGGGAACGGGGAAGACGACGACGATGTTGCTGCGGATCGAAGACGCGATCGAGCGCGGGGTCGACCCCGCCGACGTGCTGGTGCTGACGTTCGCCAACGAGGCCGCCGCCAGCATCAGGGCGGCGGTCTCCGAGCGCCTCGAGCCGGCGACGGCCGCCGAGATCGACGTCTACACCTACCACTCGTTTTGCTACGGGCTCGTCCGGGAGTACGCCTACTACCTCGGGCTCTCCCCGGACGTCGACGTCGTCACCGAGTCGGGTCGACGCCGGCTCGTCGAACGGCTGCTCGCAGACCGCGAGTACGAGTTCGCCGACGAGGCCGCAGGCGGCGCGGAGCCGACGGCGCTCGCCGCCGACGTCGACCGGTTCGTCGCCGCGATGAGCCGTGAGGACGTCGAACCCGCGGAACTCGCGGCCGGACTCCCCGACGTCCGCACGCTCGAGTTCCTCGGCGAGTTCGTCCTCTGGCTCGAGCGCGAGGCCGACCGCGAACTCTCCTTCGACAACGAGGCGCTGCGGTACTTCAACCGGCCGGAGCATCTCGAGGCGGCCCGCGAGTCGCTGATCGGCTACGGGAAGCTGCTCACCTACTGTCGCGAGAAGATCGCCGAAGCCCCCGCCGCCGTCCGGGAGGAGCCGGTCGTCCGCGACGTCGAGGCGTACCTCCGCGTGCTCCAGGAGTGTGTCACCCACACCGTCGAGGCGCTCTCGCTCGAGGAGCCGACGACGAAACAGCTCCCGCGGGCGCTGTTCGGCAACGAGATCGGCCGTAACGCCACGAGCCGGATCGAACAGACGCCGGTCGGCCGGCTGCGCCACTACGTCTCGTTCCTGCGACAGGCCCGCCACTACACCGACGTCTACGCCGACTACCGGGCCCACCTCGAGCGGGAGGGGCAGCTAGATTTCGACGAACTCGTGCGGACGGCGACGCGGCTGCTCGCTGACGACTCGCGTGACGGCGTCGCCGAGGAGATCACGAACCGGTGGACGCAGGTGTACTGCGACGAGTTTCAGGACACCGACGAGACGCAGTTCGCGCTGATCACCGAACTCACCGCGGGCGAGGATCGCCCGGACCTGCTCGCGATCGGCGACAAAGACCAGGCCATCTACGGCTGGCGCGGCACGGACCGCGAGGGGCTCGATCGGCTCGCCCGCGTCTACGACGACCACGCGGCCGTCGAACTCGAACTCAACTTCCGGTCGCGCCAGGAGATCCTCGACGTGACGAACCACTGCGAGTACGGCCGACAGACGTCGAAGACGCTCAGAGAACACGGTCGGGCGCCCGGCGAGTACGACGAGCGGGCGCCGCCGACTCGCGTCGCGACCGTCGAGAGCGACGAACTCGAGTGGTCGACGCCCGAACAGGTCGCGACGACCGTCTCGCGGCTGCTCAACGGCGAGATCGCGAACGTTCCCCGCCGGACGCTGGGCGATATCGCCGTCATCGTCCGCACGAACCGCCACGCGCAGGCGGTCGCCGACGAACTGCGGGCGCTGCAGATCCCCCACGAGATCTCGGGCTCGCCACGGGGGGAGATCTCGCCGGGGATGCAGACGCTGGTGTCGTACCTCCGCGTGCTGGTCGAGCCGTCGGCCGACGCCCACCTCCGGCGGATGCTGCTGTACCGGTACCGCCTCCCCGAGGCGGACCTCGAGCGCCTGCAGGCCCACGACGGGAGTCTCGGGGACGCGCTGCAGGTGATCGACCTCGAGACGGCCGCCGCTCACGACCGGCTCGAACAGGCCCGAGAGCACCTGCGGACGCTCGAGCGACTGCGGGACGTGCTCCCGCGCGGCGAATTCCTCCGCCGGTTCCGTGAGCTGACGCGCCTCGAGTGGTTCCTCACGAGCGAGGAGCGAACCGAACTCGACCGGGTCGACCGGTTCGTCGACGCCTACGACGACGGCACCGTCCTCGGCGCGCTCACCGAGCGGTTCGTCGACGCGCTCGAGCGAACCCTGCGGGGCAATGAAACGGGACTCGGCCGCGGGTCGAACTCCGCGGACCGGGTGGACGTGATGACGGTCCACCAGGCGAAGGGGCTCCAGTTCGACACGGTGCTCGTCCCCTTCCTCTCGGACGAGGAGTGGTGCGTCGAGCGCGATTACGCGGCGCGAGCCCGTTACCGGCTGCTCTCGGCGGCGCTCGACGACGGGATCGACTCGCCGCTGTGTGCCGACCTCGCCGCCGAGACGGTCGGCGAGGAGTGGCGCGTCCTTCACGTCGCGCTCACGCGGGCGGAGAACCACCTGTTTCTGTTCGGCTCGCGCTACGACTACGACGGCGGCGAGGGCGAACTCGCGGCTTCGACCGCCCAGTCCTGTCTCGCCGAGGCGATCGAGTGGTCGGTCACCGGCGAGCGGATGGACCTCTGGGACGCCGTCACCGACAGCGTCGATCGGGTTCGAGAGACGTACCCGGAGACGGTCGCCGATCTCACCGACGAGCTCGCGGTGTCGGCCGGAGGAGCACCGGGTACGATCACCTACTACGCCGGCTACGGCGACCGCCCGGTCGAGCCGCTCGAGACCCGCGAGGCGATCGCGACCGTCCACCGACTCGGCCGGCTGCTCCGCCGTGACATTCTGCTTCCGGCCGCCGACGCGGCCGACGCGCTGGCGACGAGCGAGGGTATCGACCTGCCGGCCACCCGCCACGCCGGCGCGCTCACGCCGGAGACGACCCGCTTTCCCGTCACGACGCTCGCGCGGGCGACGGAGCTCCCGGTCGCGCTTCGACACAGCTACACCGCGGTACGGACCCACGAAACGTGCGCCCGCAAGCACTATCTCGATCACGTCGTGCGCGCGATCGACGACCCGTCTCCGGGCGGGGACGGGAGCGCGCGCCTCGTCGGCACCGTCTTCCACGACATCGCCGAGGAGGCGTTCTACCGGGGCTACGAGACCGCGGCGGCGTGGCACGAGGCCGCCCGCAGGCAGCTCACCGCGCGCGGCCTGCTCGAGCACCGCGAGCCCGTCGCCGCCTGCATCGACCGGTACTTCGAGGCGCGTGCCGCGAGCATCGACGAGCCGGTCGCCGAGTGGGAGGCCCTCGCCGCCGAACTCCCGTTCTCGCTCGCGGACGTCCCCGGCGTCGACGGCACCGTGGTCGGCTCGGTCGACTCGGTCCGCCGGACGCCCGCCGGCGACCTCGTCGTGCTCGACTACAAGGCGACGGCGGAGCGGATCGAACCGGCGGCGGCGACGCAGTTGCGGCTGTACGCCCGCGCCTGCGACCGACGGTTCGACGACCCCGTCGAGGCGGTAGGGTACGTCTACGTCGGCGAGGGCGCCGGACCGCACGCCGACCTCTACGACCCGGCCGCCCTCCCGTCGTGGGAGTCGGTCCGGACGACCCTCGAGGCGGTCGACGACCCCTCGTTCGCGGAGACGACGCCCGGCGCGCACTGCCGGTTCTGCCCCCATCGATCGCTCGGGTGCGGACCGGAGGAGTTCGTGCTCGAGGACGTGATCGACACGGAGTGACGGGGCGCGGTGTGATCGGCCACCGGTCATCGGGTTTTATTCGACGGCGTCCGAATCTTCGAGTATGCAGGAGGCGACGCTGTGTTTCGCCGTTCGCGACGGCGAGGTGCTGTTGATCGAAAAGCGACGCGGGCTCGGCGAGGGGTGGTACAACGGTCCCGGCGGGAAGCTCGAGGCGGACGAAACGCCCCGGGAGTGTGCGATCCGGGAAGTGCGCGAGGAGGTCGGAATCGACGTGTTCGACCTCGAGAAGGCGGGCGAGTTGACGTTCACGCTCGACGGCGAGACGCACACGTTCTGTCACGTCTACCGGACCGGGTCGTTCGCGGGCGAGCCGACTCCGTCGCCGGAGGCCAGACCGGAGTGGGTCGCGTTCGAGGACGTCCCCTACGACCGAATGTGGGACGACGACTCGCTGTGGCTGCCGGGCGTCCTCGAGGGCCGGACGGTCCGCGGCGAGTTTCGGTTCGCGGGTGGTCCGCCGCTCGACGAGGCGACGTTCGTCGACCACGACCTCGAGTGGGACGTCTCGTTTACTCCTCAGTAGCGGGGTCTCTCGAGCGGTGACACCCGATCCGGGGTCGCTTTCACCGTTTCGGTCGTGTGAGATGCGTCGTCGCACCTTCGCATCGTTTAAGACCGCGCTGGCTGCATGTCGAAGTATGAGCGAGGAGAGTCAGGAACTCGGCATCACCGAGTCCAAATCGCACAAGCCCGGCGAGTGGTACGCCGAGGTCGTACAGAAGGCGGGACTGGCCGACTACGCCCCCATGGGTGGGTTCATCGTCACGAAACCCCGTGGCTACGCCCTGTGGGAGCGCATCCAGGACGCCCTCGACGGTTGGTTCAAGGAGACCGGCGTCGACAACGTCTACTTCCCGCTGTTCATCCCCGAGAGCTACTTAGAGCGCGAGAAGGACATCGTCGAGGGGTTCGACCCCGAGGTCGCCTGGGTCACCCAGGGCGGCCACGAGGAACTCGAGGAGCGCCTCGCCGTGCGACCCACGAGCGAGTCCATCATCGCGCCGTTCATGGCCGAGTGGACGCGCAGCCACCGCGACCTGCCGCTGCGGACCAACCAGTGGTGTTCGGTCGTTCGGTGGGAGGCCACCGAGACGAAGCCGTTCTTCCGCACCAAGGAGTTCCTCTGGCAGGAGGGCCACACCGCCCACGCGACCGACGAGGGCGCCTGGGAGGAGGTCTGGACGCGGCTCTCCCAGTACGAGCGCGTCTACGAGGAGGTGCTCGCGATCCCGGTGCTACGCGGGAAGAAACCCGACCACGACAAGTTCCCCGGCGCGGACACGACGACCACCGTGGAGGCGCTGATGCCCGACGGAAAATCGGTACAGGGGGGTACCAGCCACCACCTCGGCCAGTCATTCGCGGAGGCGTTCGACATCACGTTCGCCGACGAGAACGAGGACGAGCAGACGGCCTACACCACGTCGTGGGGGCTCTCCTGGCGCGCACTCGGCGCGCTCATCATGACCCACTCCGACGACCAGGGGCTCGTCTTACCCCCGACCGTGGCACCCACCCAGGTCGTCATCGTCCCCATCTGGCAGGCCGAGACGAGAGAGAAGGTGCTCCAGTACTCGAGCGAGATCGCCGCGGAACTCGAGGACGCCGGTATCCGCGTCGAACTCGACGACCGCGACGAGCGCAACCCCGGCTTCAAGTTCAACGAACACGAGCTCAACGGCGTCCCCCTCCGATTGGAGATCGGCCCCAACGAGGTCGACGACGAGGAGGTCACGCTGGTCCACCGTCCCGACAGCGAGAAGTCGTTCGAGGATCGTTCGGGCATCGTCGACACCGTCGACGACCACCTCGAGGCGATCTTCGACAAGCTGTACGACGCGGCCGCGGAGCGCCTCGAGGAGAACGTTCGGACCGCCGATAGCCCCGAAGAGATCATGGGCACCATCGGCAAACACGGCGGCTACGTGCGGGTGCCGTGGTGTGGCGACCAGGCCTGCGAGGAGGCGATCAAGGAGAAAGTCGCCGCCGAGATCGTCATGCAACCCCTCGAGGAACAGGGCGGGCGAACTGCCGGAACGCCCGAGCGACCCGACGAGGGCGCCGAGTGTACGGTCTGTGGCGAGTCGGCCGACCAGCTCGCCTACTTCGCGAAGTCGTACTGACGGCGACCGCGACCGGCGGGCCGCCCCGTGTTCCTGTGTGACTCACCTAATTGTTTAGCCCGTGAGTGCTTACCGCTCGTACCCCACGTAGTATACGTGGTGTTCGTCTCGCCGGCGAGCACTACGTGCCTCTGACACTTTCTGACCGACGCTTCGGGCGCCGAGCCCCGTCTCCGCGCACCTTAAATCCGTATATATGGGATTATAATACACATAGTCATTATGGGGTATCCTCTTATGCCAGATGGCCCCACGAGTGAGTATGTCACAGCCACACGAGGAGGCTGCGCTCGAGCGCAAGCGTGGACTCGCGGACCCCACGGACGCGCGATCGAACTGCGGCGTCGGGGTCGTCATGGACCTCGGCGGCGACGGCGGCCACGACGTGGTCGCCGACGGCCTCGTACTGCTCGAAAACCTCGAACACCGCGGCACTACCGGCGCCGAACCGAACACCGGCGACGGCGCGGGAATCATGCTGCAGACGCCGGACGCTTTCTTCCGCGCCGTTCTCGACGTCTCGCTTCCCGACCGCTACGCGGTCGGCTCGCTGTTCTTCCCGCGTGACGACGACGTCCGCGCTCGGCTCGTCGCGCTCGTCGAGGAGACGCTCGCCGACTACGACCTCGAGGTGTACGCCTGGCGCCCGGTGCCGACGAACGACGCGGGACTCGGCGAGACGGCGCTCGCGTCCGAACCCGCCGTCCGCCAGTGTTTCGTAACCGCCGCGGACGACCCCTCGCGCGAGACGTTCGACCGGCGGCTCTACGTCGCCCGCCGGGCGCTCGAGACCGCAGTCGAGACACGGGAGGTCGACGCCGAGCGGTTCTACGTCTGCTCGCTCGACTCGCGGACGGTCGTCTACAAGGGGCTGCTCACGGGCGAGCAGCTCTCGTCGTACTACCCCGACCTGACCGACGACCGGGTCGAGTCGACGTTCGTCATGGTCCACGAGCGGTTCTCGACGAACACCCTCGGCGCGTGGCACCTCGCACACCCCCACCGGACGGTCATCCACAACGGCGAGTTCAACACCGTCCGCGGGAACGTCAACTGGATGCGCGCCCGGGAGACGGACCTCGAGAGCGACGTCCTCCCGGATCTCGAGGCGATCAAGCCCGTGATCGACGACCCCGACCAGTCCGACACCGCCAGCGTCGACAACGCCCTCGAGTTACTGTTA
The DNA here is from genome assembly GCF_024362525.1 of Natrononativus amylolyticus. GTDB lineage: Archaea > Halobacteriota > Halobacteria > Halobacteriales > Natrialbaceae > Natrononativus > Natrononativus amylolyticus. The sequence continues at coordinate 2,452,093 of NZ_CP101458.1, read as the reverse complement.
CGGGACGGCCGCGACCTGGCGCACGCGCTGCGGATGCTCGTTCCCGAGGCCTGGCGAGAGGACGAGTCGATGCCGCCCGAGCGGCGGGCGTTTTACGACTTTCACGCCTCGCTGCTCGAGCCCTGGGACGGCCCCGCACTCGTCGCCGCCACCGACGGCGAGCGCGTCGGCGCGGTGTTGGACCGCAACGGCCTGCGCCCCTGCCGGTACGACGTGACGACCGACGACCGCCTCGTGCTCGCGAGCGAGGCCGGCGCACTCGAGATTCCGCCCGAGCGGATCGCCGAGCGCGGCCGACTCGAGCCGGGACAGCTGTTCCTGGCCGACCCGACCGAGGGACGAGTGATCCCCGACGACGAGGTGTTCGAGGGCCTCGCCGACGACCGCTACGAGGCGTGGGTCGCCCGCGAGCAGGTCCGCCTCGAGGACGTCACGCCCGCGGCTCCGCCGCGCCACGAGACGGGCGACCTCCGCAGCCGGCAGGCCGCCTTCGGCTACACCCACGACGAACTCGACAACGTACTCGAGCCGATGGCCCGGAAGGGGAAAGACCCCGTCGGCTCGATGGGCGACGACACGCCGCTATCCGTCCTGACGGCGTTCAACCGACCGCTGTTCTCGTACTTCAAACAGCTGTTCGCCCAGGTCACCAACCCGCCGATCGACTACATCCGCGAGGAGCTCGTGACGAGCCTCGAGTCCCGCCTGGGCTATCAGCGAAACCTCCTCGGGGAGTCGCCGGCGCACGCCCGCCAGCTCGTCTGTGAATCGCCGATCCTGACCGACGCCGAACTCGCCGGGATCCGCGACTGTACGGCGAACGGGATCACCGCGGCCACGGTCGACATCACCTACGAAACCGGCAGCGAGGGCGGCGTCGCTGCCTCGGGCGCGGCCCTCGAGGCAGCGATCGAACGCGTCCGCGAGGACGTCGTCGCCGCCATCGAGGCCGGCCACGACGTCGTGATCCTCTCGGACCGCGCCGTCGACGCGGATCGGCTGGCGGTTCCCAGCCTGCTCGCGACGGGTGCGGTCCACCACCACCTCGTCCGAAACGGCCTGCGAAACCACGCGGGACTCGTCCTCGAGTCGGGCGATCCGCGAACGGTCCACCACGTGGCCACGCTGATCGGCTACGGCGCCGACGCGGTCGACCCGTACCTCGCCTACGAGACGATCGCGGACCTCGTCGCGGGTCCCGACGGCGCCGACACCGACGAGGCGATCGACGCCTACGTCGGCGCCCTCGAGGACGGCCTGCTGAAGGTCATGGCGAAGATGGGGATCTCGACGGTCGAGAGCTACCGGGGCGCCCAGATCTTCGAGGCGGTCGGGCTCGATAGCGACCTGGTCGAGGAGTACTTCGAGGGGACCGAGAACCGCACGGAGGGGATCGGCCTCCTCGAGATCGAGGCAGACATGCGCGAGCGCCACGACACCGCGTTCGGCGACGAGGAGGCGGGCCTCGAGCGCCAGGGCGAGTTCGAACACCGCTCGGGAGGGCTCTCCCACCAGTGGAACCCCCAGACCGTCGGCACCCTCCAGCAGGCGGTTCGGTCGGGCGAGTACGATCGCTACCTCGAGTTCGCCGGGCTGATCAACGACCAGAGTCAGGAGCTGCAGACGCTACGGGGGCTCCTCGAGTTCGACTCCGATCGGGAGCCGGTTCCGCTCGAGGACGTCGAACCGGTCGCCGACATCGTCGAGCGGTTCTCGACGGCCGCGATGAGCCTCGGCTCGCTGTCGCCGGAGGCCCACGAGAACAACTCGATCGCGATGAACCGCCTGGGCGGAAAGTCGAACTCCGGCGAGGGCGGCGAGCCGCCCGAGCGGTTCGGCACCGAGCGCGAGTGCACCGTCAAACAGGTCGCGAGCGGCCGGTTCGGCGTCACCTCGACGTACCTCGCGAGCGCCGACGAGCTCCAGATCAAGATGGCCCAGGGCTCGAAACCCGGCGAGGGCGGCCACCTCCCCGGCGAGAAGGTCAACGAGATGATCGCCCACGTCCGCAAGTCGACTCCCGGCGTCGGCCTCATCTCCCCGCCCCCGCAGCACGACATCTACTCGATCGAGGACCTCAAGCAGCTAATCTTCGACCTGAAGGCGGCCAACGAGGAGGCCGACGTCAACGTCAAGCTGGTCAGCGAGGCCGGGATCGGCACCATCGCCGCCGGCGTCGCGAAGGCGAACGCCGACGTGGTTCACGTCTCGGGACACTCCGGGGGCACCGGCGCCTCGCCGAGAACCTCGATCAAGAACGCGGGTCTCCCGTGGGAACTCGGCCTGGCAGAGACGAACCAGATGCTCTGTGCGACCGGGCTCCGGGATCGCATCCGCGTCTCCGCCGACGGCGGGATGAAGACCGGCCGCGACGTCGCCGTCGCCGCCCTCCTCGGTGCGGAAGAGTACGTCTTCGGCACCGCGTCGCTCGTGACCTCGGGCTGTGTCATGGCTCGCCAGTGTCACAAGAACACCTGCCCGGTCGGCGTTGCCACCCAGCGCGAGGACCTCCGCAAGCGGTTCCCCGGCGAACCCGAGCACGTCATCAACTACATGACGTTCATCGCCCGGGAGCTGCGCGAGATCATGGCCGAGTTAGGGTTCGAGACGGTCGACGAGATGATCGGTCGCGTCGAGGTCCTCGCCCAGCGCGAGGACGTCGACCACCCGAAGGCCCGCCGCGTCGACCTCTCGGCTGTGCTCGTCGAGCCCGCGGGCGACGTCCGAACGAAGGTCTGCGAGCAGGATCACGGGCTCGAGGATCACCTCGACCGGAAACTGCTCCGGGCGGGGGCAGACGCGATCGAAAACCGGTGCCCGAAGACGCTCTCGACGACCGTCTCGAACGTCGACCGCGCGGTCGGGACGATGCTCTCGAACCGGGTCACCAGCCGATACGGCGAAGCCGGTCTCCCCGACGACACGCTCGCGGTCGACCTCGAGGGAACCGCCGGGCAGAGCTTCGGCGCGTTCCTCGCGAGCGGCCTCTCGCTGCACCTCGAGGGGGGCGCGAACGACCACGTCGGCAAGGGGCTCTCGGGCGGGAAGATCACCGTCCGAACCCCGGAGGCGGCCGGCTACGAGCCGACCCAGAACGTCGCCATCGGCAACGTCGCCCTCTACGGGGCGACCGGCGGGGAGTGCTACGTCAACGGCGTCGCCGGCGAACGGTTCGCGGTCCGCAACTCGGGTGCCGCGGCCGTCGTCGAGGGCGTCGGCGACCACGGCTGCGAGTACATGACCGGCGGCGTCGTCGCCGTTCTCGGCGAGACGGGGACGAACTTCGCCGCGGGGATGTCCGGCGGCGTCGCCTACGTGTTCGATCCCGAGGACGCCCTCGAGCGTCGGGCGAACACCGGACTCGTCTCGCTTCACGAGGACCTGGACGAGGCCGACGAGGCGCTGCTCCGCCGACTCGTCGAGAACCACGTCGCGTACACGGGTTCCGCGCGCGGCGAGGAACTGCTCGAGCGCTGGGAGCGGAGCCTCGAGTCGTTCGTGAAGGTGATGCCCGAGGCGTACCACCGCGCGATCACCGAGGACGGGCAGAACGACGTCCGCCAGCGGCTGCCGGAGAGCGCCGAGGCCGCGGCCGGGGCGAGCGCGGCGGAGTACGCCGTGGGCGACGACTGAGTGGGGCGCCGGCCCGGAGCGTCAGTCGTCGGTCCCCACGTACGACGCGGCGTAGGCGATCAGCGCCCCGTTCAGCGCGATCAAGGCGACGACCAGCAGCCGACCGGTGTTTCGGACGTCGAACCGGCCCGAGACGACGACGGCCAGCGCGCCGAGACCCACGCCGACCAGTGCGAGTGCCAGCAGGCGATCGAGTCGCGGATCGTACTCGAAGGAGACGGCCCCCTCGATCCGCTGAGAGTATCGCGATTACTGCCGTGACCCGCTCGATCCGGGTGAACGTCGTGGTGCACGCGCGCCGGCACGATGGTGTCACCGCTGATGTACGTTCCGTTTTCCCGGCGCTCCGGAGCGCGGGCTGGTTCCTCGAGCCCAACACCCTTTCCGCTCGCCGGTGTGTGCACACCCATGATACTCGCGCTACCCTTACTCGAACTCGCCGCGGAGACGGTAACGGCGACCCCCTCCGGTGCTGTTCGAGCGGTTCCCGGCGCCGTCGCCATCGAAGAGCCCGCTGACGCGGTTCCAGACTGGGCGCTCGCAGTAGCCGTCCTGCTCGGCGCGTGGTACGGCTCGAAGCTCCTCGCGCGAGCGAGCCGCCCGACGGTCGTCGAACGATTCGAGCGCCAGTCGGTCGCCGACATCCTGTTGCGGCTGTTCCGGGCGCTGGTCGTGACGGTCGCGGTGCTCGTCGTCCTCGGCATCTTCGGCGTCGAACTCTCCGAACTCGTGCTCTCGGTGACCATCCTCTCTGTGGTCGTCGGCGTGATCCTCACGCCGGTCGCGAGCGACTTCGTCGGGGGCTTCTTCGTCCTCGCGAACCGGCCCTACGAGGTCGGCGACATGATCGAGCTCGTCGACAGAGAGGAGAGCGGCCACGTCGTCGACGTCACCCTCCGGTACACGAAGATCCGGACCCTCGAGAACACCTTCCTCGTCGTCCCGAACTCGACGATTCGGGAGCGGGACGTGGTGAACCTCTCCGCGGACGACGAGCGCACCCGCGTCTCCATCGAGTTCCTGGTCACCTACGAGGGCGACCTCGAGGAGGCGCGCGAACTGCTCGAGGACGCCGCCGCCGAGACGGAGGGGGTCATCGACGGCGGTCCGGACATCGCGATGGGGAAGACGAAGTATCCCGCCCGGCCGACGGCGTTCGTCGAGTCGTTCGCCGACCACGGCGTCCGCCTCGACCTCAACTTCTGGGTCGAACGACCCTATCTGCCGCGGGTGATGCGCTCGAACATCCACGAAACGGTCTGGGAGAAGCTCGAGGGCGCAAACGTGGAGATCGCCTATCCGCACACCCACCTCGTCTTCGACGAAACGAGCGGCACCGCGCGGGTCGCCGTCGACCGCGCTCGCGGCGAGGCGCCCGATGCGGCGCTCGAGGCCGAGGAGCGAGCCGCGGACTGAAGCCGCGGGTGTTACTCCTCGAGGACGCCACCGCTGGACTCGAGCGCGTCCCGGAGCGAGTCGGAATCGGGAACGGAGAGCAGGTGCGCCTCGCAGTCGCAGTCGGAGGCTCCGACGCCGAACACCGGATCGCCGGGGGGTTCGGTCGCGAGTTCGCACTCGCGGTCGGCGCCGGGAAACAGCGCAACCGCCTCGAGGTCCGATTCCGGGTGGCCCAGCAGGTAGTTGACGTGCCAGTGTCGGGCCTCGCGTTCGCCGCGGGCGAGTGTGCGGTAGCGGTCGACCCGAGCGAAGCCGCCGGGTCCGATCGCTCCTCCGGCAACCGTTCGCCGACCCGGTTCGGCAGCGTTTTCCGGCAGAACCTCTCAGTAGCCGCCATGACCGACGCACTCGTCATCGGCGGCACTCGGTTCATCGGCCGCCACCTCGTTTCCGACTTGCTCGAGCACGACTACGACGTCACGATCTTCAACCGCGGGAACCACGAGAACCCGTTTTCCGACGACGACCGGGTCGACCGGATCGAGGGCGACCGGACGAACGACTCGGCGCTCGAGGCGGCCGCGAGCGAGGCAGACCCCGATATCGTCATCGACTGCGTGGCCTACTACCCGCGGGACGTCCGCGCGGCCACCGAAATCTTCGCCGACGTCGACGCCTACGTCTACATCTCGAGCGGCGACGCCTACGGCCGTGAGGAGATTCCCAAACGGGAGGACGAGACGCCGATGCGCCCCTGCTCGAGCGAGCAGGCGATCGACGACTCGAGCGACACCTACGGCAACCGGAAGGCGGAGGGCGACCGCGCCGTCTTCGCGGCGGCGGAGCGCGGCGTCAACGCCATGTCTGTTCGACCTTGCATCGTCTACGGCCCCCACGACTACACCGAACGGCTGGACTTCTGGATCGACCGCGTCCTCGAGTACGACCGCGTGATCGTCCCCGGCGACGGCACCAACCTCTGGCACCGCGCCTACGTCGAGGACGTCGCGAGCGCCCTCCGGATCGTCGCCGAGGAGGGCGAGCCCGGCGAGGTGTACAACGTGGGGGATCGCCGACTGGTGACGCTCGAGGAGATGGTCGAGCTGATCGCCCGCGTGGCGCGTGGCGCCACGGCAGATTCGAGCGGGGAGCGCAGCGACCTGCGAGCAACGGACGTCGAGGTCGTCCACGCCGGCCCGCGGGAACTCGAGGCCGGCGGCCTCTCCGCGGCCGACTATATCCTCTACCGCGACTACCCGCACGTGCTCTCGACGGCGAAACTCGCGGAGTTGGGATGGGAGTCGACGCCGCTCGAGGCGGCGATGGAACGAACCGTCGAAGAACACCGCGAGAGCGACCGCGACGGAAGCGAGCACGACCCCGGCCGAGAGGCGGAGGAGCGCGTGCTCGGGATTCTGGATACGATATAGTTGGTATGAGACAAAGCTGATGAGAACGGTTTTGCCTGGTTCCGTCCTGTTGCTACTATGAGCATTCGAAATAAGATGTTATCGACCGACCTCGAGACATGGGACCACCCACGTCGAACGCTGCTGGTGCTCCCGCTTTTCGGGGCACTCGGTGTGTTCGTTGGGTCTGTCGTATTACAGTATTTCATCGCCCCTTCACTGTGGTTCGTCGCGGGAGCCGGTGTCTCGGCTGCGTGCGGCGTCCTTCTGGGAGGCTTCGTTTCGCACTCCTCGAGCGCACAGAGGCCGACTGACTCCCCCTACTCCTCTGACTCAGGGACGTACCCGTACGCCTCTCTGGCCGCCTCGAGCGACAGCTTCCCCAACTCGAGATCCCGCTCGATCGCCGCGCGGTCGCGCGCCGCGGGGTCGCCGTAGCCGCCACCGCCCGGCGTCCGGATGCTCACGACGTCGTCGGACTCGAGAGTGCGCGCGGTCTTCGCGTCGATCGACTCCTCCTCGCCGTTTCGGAGCAGTTTGTCGTCACCGGGCGCCCCGTCGGAACCGCCCTCGATCCCGTAGGGGCCGCGTTTCCGGCGATCGGCGAGCAGGCTGAACGCCGCCTCGTGGTCGCGCACGCGGATGTCCCGCCGGAGGCCGAGGCCCCCTCGGAACTCGCCCGCGCCGCCGGTGTCGGGGCGGTACTCGTAGCGCTCGACGGAGAGCGGGTAGGCCGTCTCGAGGACCTCCGCGGGCGTGTTCATCGTGTTGCTCATGTGGACGTGGACGCCGTCCATTCCGTCGCCGCTGGCCCGACCGCCGAAGCCGCCGCCCTGGGTCTCGTAGAAGGCGTACGGCCGACCGTTCCGCGGATCGGTGCCGCCGAAGGTGACGTTGTTCATCGTTCCCTGGCAGGCGCCGATCGCCCGCTCGGGAACGACCTCGGCGAGCGCGCCGAGCACGACGTCGGTCACGCGTTGTGAGACCTCGAGGTTGCCGCCGACGACGGCGGCGGGCGGGCTGGCGTTGACGACCGACCCCTCGGGCGCCTCGAGTTCGATCGGGCGGTAACAGCCCTCGTTGGGCGGGATGTCGGGGTCGGTGAGACACCGCACGGCGTAGTAGGTCGCCGACGCGGTGACGGCGAAGACGGCGTTGACCGCCCCCGCGACCTGGTCTGCGGTGCCGTCGAAGTCGACGGTGATCTCCTCGCCGTCGATGGTGACCGCCGCCCGGATCTCGATTCCCTCGGTTCCCTGTCCGTCGTCGTCGAGGGTATCGGAAAACTCGTAGGTGCCGTCGGGTAACTCGGAAATCGCCGCCCGCATCCGCCGCTCGGAGTAGTCCTGAATCTCCTCGATGGCGTCGGCGAGCGTCTCCGTGCCGTACGTCTCCGAGAGGTCCTGTAAGCGCTCGCGGGCGGTCTCGTTGGCCGCCTGCTGGGCGCGCAGGTCGCCGCGGCGCTCGTCCGGCGTGCGGACGTTCGCGAGGATGAGGTCCATCACGTCGTCGACGACCTCGCCACCCTCGAACAGTTTCACCGGCGGAATGCGGATCCCCTCCTGGTAAATTTCCGTCGAGTCGGCCGCGACGCTGCCGGCGCGAGAGCCCCCGACGTCGGCGTGGTGGGCCCGGTTGGCCGCGATGGCGATCAGCTCGTCCCCCCGATAGACGGGCGTCACGAGCGTCAAGTCCGGCAGGTGCGCCCCGCCGCGGAACGGGTCGTTGACCATCACCGCGTCGCCGGGCGAGAGCGACGCCGGGGGGTAGCGCTCGAGGGCCGCCGCCACCGAAAACGGCATCGCGCCGAGGTGGACCGGCATGTTCTCGGCCTGGCTGATCATGTCGCCGTCGGCGTCGAAGACCGCACACGAGCAGTCCCGGCGCTCCTTGATGTTCGGCGAGTAACCCGTCCGGATGAGGTTCGCGTTCATCTCCTCTGCGATCGCCGTACAGGCGTTTCGGATCACCTCGAGCGTGACCGGATCGACGCCACCGGCATCGGCGCTGCCGGCGTTTCGGCCGTCGGGGCCGCTCATCGCGTCACCTCCGTGTCGACGGCGATGGTGCCGTACTCGTCGACCGTCGCCGTCTGATCCGGGCGGATGACGACCGTGCTTTCGGGCCCCTCGACGACCGCCGCCCCCTCGAGTTCGGCGCCGACCGGGAGTCGACCCCGGTCGTAGATCCGCGTCTCGTGTGGCGTGCCGTCGTAGACGACGGTGCGCTCGTCGCGGACGGCGTCGTCGGGATCGCCGTCTACGACCGCGGCGGTGAGATCGGGCGTCTCGACCAGCCCGCGGGCGCGTAGCCGGGCGGTGACCAGCTCGAGCGGCTCCTCGGGCGAGGCGTGGCCGTACCGGCGCTCGTGCTCGGCGTGGAAGCGCTCGGCCGCGGCCTCGAGGGTTTCCCCGTCGAGGCCGCCGTCGGGGAGGTCGATCGTGAGGTCGAACGACTGGCCGACGTAGCGCAGATCGATCGCGCGCTCGATCTCGACGTCTGCGCCCGCGAGTCGCTCCCGCCCCTTCCGCTCGAAGCGCTCGAATGCGTCCGCAAGCTCCTCGAGCGAAATCTCCTCCCAGCGACGGACCATCGACGTGCTGAAGTCGTGGACCAGGTCGGTGATGAGCAGGCCGAGCGCCGAGAGCACGCCCGCGCTCGCCGGGACGAGCACGCGGGGGACGTCGAGCGATTCCGCGAGCGCGCTCGCGTGCAGCGGGCCGGCGCCGCCGAAGGCGACCAGCCCGAACTCCCGTGGGTCGTGGCCGCGCTCGACGCTGACGACCCGCAGCGCCCGCTCCATGTTCGCGTTGGCGACGTCGAGGATCCCCTGGGCGGCCTCCTCGAGTTCCATCCCGAGCGGGTCGGCGATCCGCTCGCGGACGGCGCGCTCGACCCGATCGACGTCGGCCTCGAGCTCCGCCGAGAGGAAGGCGTCGGGGTCGAGCCGTCCGAGCAGGAGCTGGGCGTCGGTGACGGTGGGCTCTTCGCCGCCGCGGCCGTAACAGACCGGGCCGGGAACCGCACCCGCCGACCGGGGGCCGACGCGAAGTGCGCCCCCGGCGTCGATCCAGGCGATCGAGCCGCCGCCGGCGCCGATGGTGTGGACGGCGATCATCGGGACGCCGACGGGGTAGTCGCCGATTTCGACGTCGGTCGAGACGACCGGCTCGCCCCCGCGGACCAGCGAGACGTCACAGGAGGTGCCGCCCATGTCCATCGTGAGCACGTCCTCGGTGCCGGCGAGCCCGGCGACGTGGGCGGCGCCCTGGACCCCCGCAGCCGGCCCCGACAGCAGGGTGTTGATCGGCCGCTCGCGGGCCTGTCCGGCGTCGATGATCCCGCCGTTGGACTGCATGATCTGCATCGGGGCGGGAACGCCCAGGTCGTCGACGCTGGTCTCGAGGCGGCCGATGTACGAGTCCATCACCGGTTTGAGCGCCGCGTTGAGCGCCGTCGCCAGGGTGCGCTCGTACTCGCGGATCTCGGGAAGGACCGCGCTCGAGCGCGAGTAGGACGCCTCGACGCCCGCCTCCCGGAGCCGTTCCTCGACGCGGCGCTCGTGGTCGTCGTTCTCGAAGGAAAAGAGCAGGGAGACGGCGACGCTGTCGACGCCCGCGGCGGCGATTTCGTCGGCGACCACCCGGACGCTCTCTTCGTCGAGTGGCGTCCTGACGGCGCCGCGCTCGTCGAGGCGCTCGATCACCTCGTAGCGGCGGTCGCGCTCGACGATCGGTGCCGGCTTCGTCGCGTCGAAGTCGTAGATGTCGGGGCGGGCCTGGCGGCCGATCTCGAGGACGTCCCTAAACCCCTCGGTGGTCACCAGCGCCGTGTTCGCCCACTCGCGCTCTAAGACGGCGTTGGTCGCGACGGTCGTCCCGTGGGCGAAGAAGTCGACGTCCCCGAAGTCGCCACCCTCGCGGCTCTTCTCGAGGCCGTCGACGACCCCTTCGTCGGGGGCTTCCGGGGTGGAGGGGGTTTTCGTGACCTCGAGGGAGCCGCCGCGGAGAGAAACGACGTCGGTGAACGTGCCGCCGACGTCGACGCCGATCCGACAGCGTGTGGATTGGTCGCTCATGGCACCCTGGTTGGCGGCGACCGTCTAAAAGCTCCGGTTGGCGGAGACGATGGTCACCGGACCGATACGTTCCGGTCGCCGGCGGCGTCGGCTACCCGTGGGTATTCGTCCTCTCCCCGCGAAGGAAGGGTATGTCGGGGCCGACCGGGGGCGGACCGGTGCTCGTCGCCGTCGCGAGCCCCGCCCACGTCGAACAGCTCGTCCGGACCGCGGGCGACCTCGCCCGCGTCGGCGACGGCGTCGTCCGGATCGTGACGGTGGTCGTAAAGTCCCACGACTCGCCGTTTTCGGTGTACGCCGACGAGACGATCGTCGAGCGGTTTTCGGGCGACAGTCGGGAGTTGCTCGAGGCCGCGGCCGCGGTCGCGCCCGACGACGTCACGGTCGAACGCGACATCGTCGTCGGTCGGTCGGTCGCCGACGGCGTGCTGCGTGCGGTCGCGGCGGCCGGCGCGAGCGCGCTCGTAATCGGGTGGGAGCGCGGACGCGGACGGACGGACGCCGTCTTCGGAACGACCGCCGACAGGCTCCTCGAGCGCGCGCCGTGTGACCTCTACGTCGAGCGCATCGGTCGGGAAGCCAACGGCGTCGACTCGATCCTGCTGCCGGTCGCCGGCGGCCCCCACGTCAGACCCGCGGCCGTCGCGGCGAAGGCGATCGCGGCGCGAAACGACGCGACCGTGATCGCGCTCTCGGTCGCCGCTCCCGATCTCGACGAGGACGCGGCTCGCGGCGCCGCCGAACGCGCCCGCGACCTCCTGGCGGAGCTTCCCGGCCCCGCCGTGGCGGTCGAGACTCGAGTGCGCGAGGGGCCGGTCCTCGAGACGATCGCCGAGGCGGCGGGCGGTCACGACGTTCTCGTCGTCGGCGCGACCCGCCAGGGGGCGTTTCACCGCCGGCTCGTCGGCTCCGTCGCTCGAGACGTCGTCCACCGGACCGAGCGGACGGTGATTCTCGCCCGTGCCGGAGACGCGGTCGACGGCTCGATACTCGCTCGACTGCGCCGGCTGACCGAGTCGTGAGCGCTCACCGTCGGGCGATCGAGAGCGCCGCCGCGACGGCGGCGAGGTTCGCGAGCGCGAGCAGCGCGAACGCCGCGTCGTAGCCCCCGGTCGCGTCGCGGATCCACCCCGTCACCGCCGGGAGCACGAGCGCGGCGGCGTTACCGGCGGCGACGACGACCGCGACCGCGGTTCCGTCGCGGGGGGTCGCCCCCGCGGTCGTTTTGAATATCGCGCCGAACGGCAGTGAAACCGCCGCGAGCGCGAGCAGCGTGAGTGCCACGACGAGCCCAACGGCGTCGACGCCCGCCGCCAGCGCCGCGAGCGCGGCCACTCCGACACCCGACGCGCCGGCGATCACCCGACCGTCAGCGATCTCCGGACGGAGAACGGCGATTCCGCCGCCGAGACGGCCCGTCGACGCGACGAGCAACGCGAGCGCGTTCAGCGGACCGACGATCCCCGCGTCGTCGAAGTAGGCCGTCACGAACGTCGAGAGGGTGATGTAGGCGCCGAGGGTCGCGACGTTACAGACCGCCGCGAGGAGCACGACGCGGTTGCGAACGACGGCGCGCCAGTTCGGTCCCCGGTCGTCGCCGGCGTCTCGAGCCGCCGGCGGTCGCGTCCGATCGCTGAGGTGACGGTCCTGCCAGAGCGCGACGGCGGCGGGGGCGGCGACGAGCGCGGCGACGGCGTGGACGCCGAGCCAGCCGGTCACCGCGACCACCTGCGGTGTGAGCACGAACGCGATCGCACCGCCGAGCGTGAACATCGCCCCGTTGATGCTCTGGTGCCAGGTCGCCGTCGCCCCCGTGTGGACCCGCGAAATGTGGGTCGCACAGACGGTCACCGTCAGCCCGCCGGTCAGCCCCCACAGCGCGCGGAGGGCGAGCATCGCCTCGAACGTCGGCGCGAGGTCAACGACGACCGCGAGCACGCCGTTGGCGACGACGACGCCGAGCAAGACCGGGAGCGTCGCCCTGTCGTCGACGAGCCGTCCGCCCACCGCCTGGACGGCGACGAACGCGAGCAAGGCTGCGCTCATCAACAGCCCGACGGCGGTGTAGCCGACGTCGAACTCGCGAACGACGACCCCCGGGATCGCCGCGTAGGAGAAGACGACGTAGCCGACGCTGAGCGCCGCGAGGTGGGGGCCGTAGCGCAGACCGATCCCGGACACGTCGTGTTCGGGCGTCACCAGACAGGCCAGGATAAAGACAGTCACTGTCCCGGCGACCCCGGTGGTGGATCGAGTTCGACGCGACGAGGGGGTCGTTGCGGCCACTGGGGCTCGAGCGACGGACACCGATTCGTCAGCGCTGCGCGACGTTCACGGAGCTATATACGTCTGCTATCCAAATCCCTGTTCTATGTCACCGCTACCCACACGAACGGAGGGGAAGGTCGCCGCGGGGTTGCTCGTCGTGTTCTACGCCGCGCTGCTGCCGCCGGGGCTCTTGCTCGCCAACGAGTCGACGCTGGTGTTCGGACAGTCGCTCATGTACGTCTGGTCGGCCGTCTGGGGCGTCTTCGGTATCCTCGTGCTCGTGTACGCCGCCAGGACCGACGCGTTCGCGATCACCGAATCGCAGGTGCCGCCGGAGCTTCGCGAGCAGGAGGACGTCGCGACGGCGACCGATCTCGAGGAGCCGACGCGGGGTGAGGCCTGATGGTGTCGACCCAGGCGCTCGTCGCGCTCTCGACGATCGGCGTCTACACCGTGATCGTGCTCGCACTCGGCTACCAGGGCTGGCGCGTCGGGAAGCTCAACGTCGAGGACTGGGTGACCGCCGACCGCAGTCTCGGGGTCGTCGTCCTGCTCTTTACGTACGCGGCGACGTACCACTCCTCGTTCGCCTTCCTCGGCGCCGCCGGCTTCGTCTACGAGAACGGGATCGGCTTCTTTCCGGCCGCATTCGCCTGGGTGACGCTGTCGGGGATCCTCCTCTGGCTCGTCGGCTCTCGCGTCTGGCTGCTCGGCAAGAAGTACGACTACGTCACGCCGTCGGACTTGCTCGAGGACTTCTACGACTCGAAGGCGGTGGGACTGCTCGCGAGCGTCGTCTTCATCGTCTTCACCTTCCCGTACGTCGCGATCCAGCTGATCGGCAGCGGAATCATCTTCGAGACGGCCACTGACGGCGCCGTGAGCTTCGAGGCGGGCGCCGCGTTCCTGCTGGTCGTCGGCGTGATCTACGTCTGGCTCGGCGGGATGCGCTCGATCGCCTGGACAGACACCATCCAGGGCGTGTTCATGTTCGCCGCGATGTGGATCGCCGGCGCCCTGTTCGTCTTCTCGGCGTACCGCGGCCCGTCGGCGTTCTGGAGCGACCTCCAGGCGAACGCGGCGGAGTACCTCGTTCTCCCGGGTCCGGTCGACGCGCTGACGCCCGCATTCTTCGTCTCGTTCGTCTTCGTGACCGGCGTCGGCGTCGCGATGTCGCCGCACATCTTCCTGCGCTACTACAGCGCGAAGTCGCCGCGGACGATCAAGTGGGTCGCCGCCGGCGGCACCGGCTACCTCCTGCTGTTCTACTTGCCGCTCGCCTTTCTCGCGCTCGGCGCCGTGGTACACTTCCCCGAGCTCGCCGACGCCGACTCGGCGATTCCGGTGGTACTGTACGAGTTCACCCCCGCGGTGTTCGCCTCCGTCGTCGTCGCCGGCGCTATCGCCGCCTCGATGAGTTCGAAGGACGCCCAGCTCCACGCCGTCGCCTCGCTGATCACCCGCGACTGGTACGAGAACCTGCTGGCCGACGGCGAGGTCGACGAGGTGAGAAAGACCCGAATGGCCCAGGCGCTCGTCCTCGTCCTGGCGCTGGTCTCCTACGTGATCGCCATCCAGGACGTCGACATCATCGTGATGGTCACGCTCGTCGCCTTCGACGGGCTCACCCAGCTGCTGCCGATGACCCTCGGCGCGCTCTACTGGCACCGGGCGTCGACCGAGGGCGCGTTCGTCGGTCTCGCAGCCGGCGTGGGGATCGCGGCGGTACTCACCTTCGGCGTCGTCTCGCTTCCGGCGGGCGCGCCGAACTTCACGCCCGGCTTCTACGGCTTCATCGTGAACTCGATCCTGTTCGTCGGGATCAGCCTGCTCGTCGACCCCGTTCCCGCCGAGCGCCGAGAGCGAATCCAGGGCTACCTCGCCTACGCGATCAACCGCGAGTGGGAAGAAGAGTCCGGAGTCGACACTCCGGCGGACGACTGAGTACGAGTCGCCGACAGGGAACGCCTTTATATTTCGTCTGCCTCCGTGGAGACATGTTCGAGAAGTCGACGTGGATCCGCCTGCCGCGGAACGTCCTCGTCGGGCACGGCGTGCTCTCACGGGCCGTCGACGCCATCGACGACCTCCATCTCGAGGGACGGCCGCTGTTCGTCACGAGCCCGACGCCGAAGGAACTCGCCGCGGACCCGATCGCCGCCGACCTCGAGGCGCGGGGGATCGACCCCGTCACCGTCACCGTCGAGGAGGCGAGCTTCGACGCCGTCGAGGAGGTGATCGACGCGGCGGAGGGAGCGGACGTCTCCTACCTCGTCGGGGTGGGCGGCGGGAAGGCCATCGACATCGCGAAGATGGCGAGTGACCACCTCGGGATCGGTTTTCTCTCCGTGCCGACGGCGGCGAGTCACGACGGCATCGTCAGCAACCGCGGCTCGGTGCCGGAGGGGGACACCCGACACAGCGTCGCCGCGGAGCCGCCGCTCGCGGTGATCGCCGACACCGAGATCCTCGCGGAGGCGCCCTGGGAGCTGACCACGGCGGGCTGTGCCGACATCATCTCGAACTACACCGCGGTGATGGACTGGCGGCTCGCCCACCGGCTCAAGAACGTCGAGTACTCCGAGTACGCCGCGGCGCTCTCGGAGATGACCGCCGAAATTCTCGTCGACAACGCCGACCTGATCCGCCCCGGCGTCGAGGAGTCCGCCTGGATCGTCACCAAGGCGCTCGTCTCCTCTGGCGTCGCGATGTCGATCGCGAGCTCCTCGCGGCCGGCCAGCGGCGCCGAACACCTCTTTTCCCACCAGTTAGACCGGCTCGCACCCGGCGCGGCCCTCCACGGCCACCAGGTCGGCGTCGGCTCAATTATGACCGCCTACCTCCACGGCGGCGACCGCGGAATCTGGAAAGACATTCGCGCCGCCCTCGAGAGCATCGACGCGCCGACGACTGCCACCGATCTCGGCATCGACGACGACACCGTGATCGAGGCGCTTTCGACCTGCCACGCGATCCGGGACCGGTACACGATCCTCGGCGACGGGATGGACGAGCGGGCGGCTCGAGAGGTCGCGACGCGAACGGGCGTCATCGGCTGAGGATCAGCCGAGATCGACCCGCTGGAACCGCCAGAGGCCGGCGAGAACGGGGACGAGTACCCACGCGAACAGGATCACCAGCATGACCTCGCCCTCGAGGTACCAGGCGTCGGTCGGCATTCCGACGTCGGGAAACGCGAGGCGCATCGAGTAGGTGTAGGCGATCGTCGGGCTCACTACTGCCTGGACGAAGCTCATCCCCTCCGCGGTGACCTCCATCCCGAGGAGGTCGGCGAGGACGTAGCTGATTGCGTTCTCGAACACCGGCAGCAGCGTCAACACGTTGGTGACGAAGAAGAAGCCGATCGCCCCGCCCATCGCCCGCGACCGCGAGCCGGTGGCGGCGGAGATGCCGATCGCGACGGCGACGTACGTCAGCGCGTAGAGCACCGTCAGCGCGGCGACTCTCGCGAACAGTTCGGCCTCGAGGGAGGGGTACCACGCCAGCGCCATCGCGACGCCGAGGGCGAACGCCACGAGGATCGCCGCCGTGACGATCGCCGCGCGGCTCAGGAACTTCCCGAGGACGACGTCCCGGCGGTTGTTCGGGATCGAGAGGAGGTACTTGATGCTGCCGGACTCGCGCTCGCCGGCGATCGCCAGGTAGGCGGCGACGAGCGCGATGAGCGGGATGATGAGCGCGCCGATCCCCATCATCGCGCCGAGCTGGCTCTCGACCTGCGGGTTCGAGACGTTCCGCTGGCCGAAGTAAAACAGCAGGACCATGAACAGGGCGTAGATCCCGCCGACGAACCAGACGATCTTCGCCCGCCTGACGTCGAGGAAGTCCTTGCGGGCGACCGCGAGCGTACTCACGGCTGGACCTCCACGGCGGCCGGCTCCTCGGCGGCCGCTCGCTCGTCGCCCGTGTAGGAGTTGAACAGTTGCTCGAGCGAGGCGTCCTCGGAGACGATGTCGACGACGTCCGCCCGCCGAGACACGTGTTCGGTCACCGCTATCTTCACCGTCGGATCGGCACACGTCGCGGTGATTCTGGTTCCGTCGATCGCGACAGTCCGGACGCCCGCCACGGACTCGAGCCCGAGGTCGTCGGGGACGGCGTCGACCTCGAGGGTAATCGTCGCGCCGAGGTCGAGGCCCGCTCTGAGTTCGTCGATGGTGCCGGTCGTCACGAGTCGGCCGCCGTTCATGATGCCGATGCGGTCGCAGACGGCCTCGACCTCGCCCAGGATGTGACTCGAGAAGAACACCGTCGTCCCCCGGTCGGCCTCCTCGGCGATGATCTCGCGCATCTCCTGCATCCCGGTCGGGTCGAGCCCGGAGGAGGGCTCGTCGAGGATCAGCAGGTCGGGGTCGCCGACCAGCGCCATCCCGAAACCGAGGCGCTGGGTCATCCCCTTCGAGTAGCCGCCGGCGGGACGGGCGGCCTCCTCGCTCGTGAGGCCGACGCGCTCGAGAATCGCGTCGGGGTCGTCGTCGCTTCCCTTGGTGTCGACGACCCACTCGAGGTGCTCGCGGCCGGTGAGGCGGTCGTAGACGCTCGCGCCTTCGGGGAGGACGCCGATGCGCCGGCGGATCGAATCGGCTTCGGCCTGCGCGTCGTAGCCGAGCACCGTCGCGCTCCCGCTCGAGGGCCGAACGAAGTCGAGCAACATGTTGATCGTCGTCGACTTGCCGGCGCCGTTCGGCCCGAGAAAGCCGAACACCTCGCCGGTCGCGACCGTGAGGCGGAGGTCGTCGACGGCGAGGACGTCCTCGCCGAAGCGTTTCGTCAGGGCGGTCGTCTGAATAGCGGTCACACGTAGAGATATCTGCGAAGTGATATATACGTTTTGCAACCAGTACCGGCTTCCTACACGGTGACGGTCCGGCTGCCGGACAGCGACAGGTAGACCGCGCCCATGCCGCCGACGACGAGGTGCGGCCAGTAGGTGGTGAGCCGGTACAACAGCGCGGTCGCGGTTGCGAGGTCACCGGTGAGGCCGGCCACCGTGACCAGCAGTCCGGCGAGAACGACTTCGATGCCGCCCGTCCCGCCGGGAAGCGGCAGGACGCCGCCGAAGGAGGCCAGCGGCGCGAGCGCGAGCGCCAGCACGATCGGGGCGTCGACCCCGAGCGCGAGCAGGCAGAAGTAGAGCGGAAGCGCGTTGACGACCCAGCTCACGAGCGCGACGCCGAAGGCGGTCACGAGCGTTCGCCGGGCCGCTTTGACGGTCTCGAGCGTGTCGAAAAACCCCGAGACGCGATCCGTCGCGCCGCCGTCGGCCCCCGGCAGCCGCGGCACCCTGGCGGCGACCCGCTCCCACCGCCGCGCGAGGGCGAACGAGGCCGTCCGCGCCCACCCCTGGTAGGCGACCGCGACGACCGTTCCGGCGACGAGAACGCCGGCGCCGCCCGCGAGTGCGATACTCGAGAGCAGATCCGCCGGCGTCTCCCCGATCGCGGTGTAGGCCGCCAGGCCGACCAGCGCGACGACGACGCTCGCCAGAAAGCCGAACACCTCCGCGGTCGCGACGACGGCCAGGTTGTCCTCGAACTCCGAGTCGGAGTTGGCCGCGAGCAGGTAGGCCGTGATCGGCGTTCCCGTCGAGCGCCCCCACGGCAGCGCGCTGCGCGCGAAGTACCCCGAGAGGAACGCGGCGACGAACGCGACGCCGGTCGCCGCCCCCTCGATCGGCACGAGCAGTCGCTCGACCAGCAGCCCCCGGAGCGCGAGAATTCCGAGGCCGGCGAGGAGCGCGACCGCGAGCCAGCCGGCGTTCGCCTGCCGGACGTTCGCGAGGACCTGCTCCCAGCCGACGCCGTAGACGAGCAGGCCGACGACCGCGAGTGCGAGGGTGAGACCGATGGCCGCTCGTCGATACTGCATACCGCCGGTAACGAGCCGACGCCTCTTGAACGCAGCAGAAACGGAGACGGATGCCGCCAGCCCGCTCTCGAGTCAGACGTGTTCGTCGAGGAACGCCGCGATCGCCGAGTAGGCTTCGATGCGGTTCTCGAGCTTCGAGAAGCCGTGGCCCTCGTCGTCGAAGATCAGCGTGCGAACGGGTACGCCCTGCTCGCGGGCTTTCTCTGCGATCTGTTCGGCCTCGCCGACGGGCACCCGCGGGTCGTTCTCGCCGTGGAGGACGAACAGCGGCGCCGCGAGCGAGTCGATGTTGTTGATCGGCGAGATCGACTCGAGGAACTCCCGATCTTCCGCGAGCGAGCCGTACTCGGCCTCCCGCAGCGAGCGCCGCCAGTCGCCGGTGTTCTCGAGGAACGTGACGAAGTTGGCGATGCCGACGATGTCGACGCCGGCCGCCCACAGCTCGGGGTACTCGGTGAGCGAGGCGAGCACCATGAAGCCGCCGTAGGAGCCGCCCATGCAGGCGATCCGGTCGGGATCGACGGCGTCGTGCTCGGCGAGCCAGTCGACGCAGGCGGCGATATCCGCCACCGAGTCCATCCGCTTTTCGACGTCGTCCAGGCTCTTGTACTCGGCACCGTAGCCGGACGAGCCGCGAACGTTCGGTTCGAAGTAGGCGTACCCGCGCCCCACGAAGTACTGCTTGACGGAGGAAAAGGAGGGGCGGCGCTGGCTCTCGGGGCCGCCGTGGATGTCGACCACGACGGGGGTCTGGCCGGCTTCGTACTCCGCGGGCAGGGTGAAGAAGCCGGGCACCTCGAGGCCAGCGTGGGACTCCGACTGAGTCCCACGGGCGGACGGGCGACGCCCGTCAACGCCGAAGCTCTCGACGTGAACCAGTTCCGACCGCCGAAAGGTCTCCGACGGAATCCCCGCCGTCGGGGCGCTCGTCCAGCGGGTCGTCTCGCCGGTTTCGGTTTCCACGACGACCACGTTCGCGTTCAGCCGGTCGCCGGTGATCGTACACGCGAACGACGCCCCGTCGGGACCGAAGCTCACGCCGCCGGCGACGTCGCCGGGTAGATCGGGGTCCGGAAACGTCTCGAAGCTGGTCGGATCGGTCGCGTCGAACTCGCCGACGGTGAGCTCCGTGTACCCCTCCACGTTGCGCGAGTAGACGAAGCGGCCGGTATCCGTCTCGAGTGCGATGCCGTCGACGTTCCACCGGCCGCCGGCGACCCGCTCGAACTCGAGGCTGTCCAGGTCGAGGTAGGCGAGCTCGAGGGTGTCGCTCTCCCGGTCGGTGACCAGGTAGAGCCCGTCGCCGTCGGGCGCCCAGGAGGGGCTCTGGTGGCGCACGTCACCCTCGTGAGGGGTCAGGTGGCGGAACTCGCCGCTCTCGAGGTCGAGCGTGTAGAGATCCTGGTCGGCGTTGGAGTACGCCTTCGAGACGAGCAGCCGCGAGTCGTCCGGGCTGAACCCGCCGACGGTCAGCCAGCCGTCGCCCTCGTGGACGAGTTCGGCCGCCTCGCCCGTTTCCGTCCGCTCCTGAACGTAGACGTCGAAGACGGCCTCGTCGCGGCGGTTGGAGGCGAACGCGAACCGCTCGCCGTCGTGGCTCCAGCCGCCCCAGCGGTGCTTTGCGTCGGGCATCGCGGTGAGGTTCTCGACGGCGCCCGTCTCCGTCTCGAGGCGGAACAGCTGGGCGCGCTCGTTGCCGCCCTCGTCCATGCCGAAGATCAGTTCCGGCCGCTCGGGCGACCACGAGGCGAAGGTGATCCGCTCCTCGTAAAAGGTGTGCTGTTCGGGCCAGCGCCGCGGTTCCTCGAGCGTCCAGATCTGCGGGACGCCGGTCGTATCCATCAGAAACGAGAGTCGCTGGCCGTCGGGGCCGACGGACGCGCCGTACGCGCTGCGGATGTTGAGATAGCGCTCGATGTCGTACGTCACCATGGCCCTCACATCTCGATTCGAAGCGGTAACTGTTTCGTTCGCCGACGTCCGTCGAGACGGGTGCCCGGAGCCGCTCTCCCCGGCTGTAAGGTGGGGCTGCTGTCGGTGGAACTCGAGTAATGGTCGCTAGCACCCGTCTGCACGATGACACGGGCGCGTCGATCTGCCGGCGGCCGCTGGCACCCGGGTCGTCTCGAGAAGCGCGTTTTACGCGCCGAACGCGGTGAAACGGTTTCAGAACGCCCGAAAGGGCCAATTCATCGGCGACAAAAGGATATATTCTCTCGGCTGAATTCGAATTAATTGGGGGTGGATAAAAGGGACAGCCGGGACGACCCGCAGTCGGGCTGTCCGCTCTCCATAACAAAGATTAGGGTATACGTTAGCTTCTACCGGCGGTCGATAGGAATGAGAGATAAGTCACGAGCAGAGGGGCGTATAGTGCGTTCAAAACGACTGTACTCAGGGTTAGTAGTTCTACTCACGCTGATGGTCGTCGTGGGGTTGACGGCGGGTGCCGGCGCATCCGGCGTCGCCGAACCGGCCGACGACGCGACCGAGACCGACCTCGAGGCGTTGCAGGTCGCCTACGAGTGTACGGACGCGGGTGGTGAGATCACCGTCACGAATCCGAACGACGTCGACGTGAACGTCACGGTAAACGAGAGTGACGACCTCGATGCGGCGGCCGACGACACGATGGCCGACGATACCGACGAGATGGACGAGCAGTACGAACTCACCGTCGAGCTCGACTGCGGCGAACTCGGTACCGAGGAGGGCGAGCCGCTGACCGTCACCGAGATCGTCGCGGCCAACGACGAGTTCACGTTCGAGGGACTGGCTGACGGTACGTACGTGCTAACGGCCGACCACAAGGGCGAACCCGTCGCCCTCGAGCTCGAAGACGAGGAGCGTGTCGAGAAGCCCGCGGAGAAGCCAGCAAAGGAACCGGCGAAAGAACCGGCCGAGGAGCCTGAAAAGAAGGCTGAGGAGCCGGTAGAGAAGGTTGAGGAAGAGCCTGCGAAAGAGCCGGTCGAAGAGCCCGAGAAGGAACGTGTCGAAGAACCGGTAGAGAAGGTTGAAGAAGAGCCTGCGAAAGAGCCGGTCGAAGAGCCCGAGAAAGAGCGGGTCGAGGAGCCAGTAGAGAAGGTTGAGGAAGAACCCGAGAAGGAACGTGTCGAGGAGCCAGTAGAGAAGGTTGAGGAGGAACCCGAAAAAGAACCGGTCAAAGAGCCTGAAAAGAAGGTTGAGAAAGAACCAGCGGAGAAACCCGAAGAACCTGGGAAAGAGCCGACCAAAGAGCCTGAAAAGAAGGTTGAAGAAGAAC
The DNA here is from genome assembly GCF_024362525.1 of Natrononativus amylolyticus. Classification (GTDB taxonomy): domain Archaea; phylum Halobacteriota; class Halobacteria; order Halobacteriales; family Natrialbaceae; genus Natrononativus; species Natrononativus amylolyticus. The sequence goes on along the minus strand of NZ_CP101458.1, from coordinate 2,430,156 downwards.
CCGAGAAGGAGAAGGACGACAAGAAGGACCGGGATAAGAAGGACAAAGACCGCGACAAGAAGGACAAAGACCACGACCAGAAGGACAAAGACCGGGATAAGAAGGACAAAGACCGCGACAAGAAGGACAAAGACCACGACCAGAAGGACAAAGACCGGGATAAGAAGGATCGCGACAAGAAGGACAAAGACCGGGATAAGAAGGATCGCGACAAGAAGGACAAAGACCGGGATAAGAAGGATCGCGACAAGAAGGACAAAGACCGGGATAAGAAGGATCGCGACAAGAAGGACAAAGACCGGGATAAGAAGGACCGAGATAAGAAGGACCGAGATAAGAAGGATCGCGACAAGAAGGACAAAGACCGCGACAAGAAGGACAAAGACCGGGATAAGAAGGATCGGGATAAGAAGGACAAAGACCGCGACAAGAAGGACAAAGACCGCGACAAGAAGGAGGAACCGAAGGACGAGAAGAAGAACGGTGACTCCACGCAGCAGCAGGATCTTCGAGACCAGATCCACGACACGACGCACGAGATGATCGACGAGATCTCCAGCGACGTGGCAGATCGACAGGGCGGACCGTCGGAAGAGTGATCCGAACTTCGGGTGTCAGTCGCCCGGATCACGGGTAACGGCGCCCTATCCGGCTACCCCCGGTTCGGGGGACGAGACATCGGCTACACCCTTTTTCGAACGCTCCTATGACACTCGAAGATTCGTTCAGCACTGCGATCAGTGGATGACCTCCGTTTCCGGACGCTCGAGGGCGACTCGAGTCCGACCCACGAACGGGCCGCACAGAGCCAGCGTCCGCCGTCATCAGGCGAGGACTCACGCCAGTAGAAACAGATAGCATTTTTACGATTCCACGTACAGTACCGACACAGATGCGAATCGCGTTCGTCTCCGTCGACACGATCCACCACCGGTCGACGGAGACGAACGAGCGGTTCCAGACGGTGCTCGAACTCCTCCGAGATCACGGCCACGACGTCCACCTGTTCTGTACCCGCTTCTGGCCCGGCGAGCGACGGACGCTCGAGCGAGACGGGATCGTCTATCACGGCGTCGCGGCCGACCGCGAGTCCCCACGGTCGTTTTACTCGCGGCTTCCGCTCGCGATCCGTCGGCTCGGTCCGGACGTGATCCACGCCCGCGCCGAACCCCCCGGCCAGGTCCTCGCGGCGAGTACGGCCGGCACGCTCGCACGCGCGCCGCTGCTCGTCGAGTGGTACGGCGACGGCGGCGTCCCCGACGACCGCTGGCACCGCCTCGCGGCCAGCCGGTCGCCGACGATCGTCACACCCTCGCGGCTCGTCGAGACCTGGATTCGCGAGCGGGGAGCGAGCGACGACCAGGTCGCGGTGATCCCGACGCCGATCGACCTCGAGCGGATCCGTGCTACCGACCCCGGCGAGGCGACCGACGTGGTCTACGCCAGACGCCTCGACGAGGAGGCGAACCTCGAGAGTCTGCTGCTGGCGCTCGCGGAACTGCGCCAGCGCGAGTGGACGGCGACGGTCGTCGGCGACGGACCCGAGCGCGAGCGCTACGAGGAGCTGACGGAGGACCTTCGGCTCGCCGACCGCGTGACGTTCGCCGGCGACGTCTCGCGGGACGAGCGTCTCTCGATCTACCGGAGCGCGCGGGTGTTCGTCCAGACGGCGACCCACTGCGTGTTTCCGGAGGAACTGCTCTGGGCGCTCGCGAGCGGCTGCGTCGGCGTCGTCGAGTACCACGCCGCCTCCAGCGCACACGAACTCGTCGAGGGCCGCGAGCGGGGGTTCCGGACGACCAGCGAGGAGGAGCTGACGAGCGCGATCGTCGAGGCCGGCCGGCTCGAACACCGCGACTACGAGCCGGCGTTCGAGTCGTTCGGCAGGCGCCCGGTGAGCCGGCGCTACCTCGAGGCCTACCGGGAGCTGCAGGCGGCGTCCGAACTGCTGTAGAACTCGGCCGTCACTCGGAGAGCAGCGAGGGCCGGCGCGTCGCCAGGGCCGTCCGGACGGCCGCGACGTTCTCGGGCACGTCGTGGACGCGGACGATATCGACACCGCGGTCGGCCGCCAGCGCCGAGGCGGCGACGGTCGGCGCGAGGCGCTCGCCGGCAGCGGCGCCGACGCGGTCGAACATCGACTTGTGGGAGTGACCGACGAGGATCGGACAGCCGAGCGCGCGGAACTCGCCGATCCGGTCGAGCAGTTCGAAGCTCTCGCGGGCCGACTTTCCGAACCCGATTCCCGGATCGACGATGACGTCCTCGCGGTCGATACCGGCCTTCTCGGCGAGCAACACGCGCTCTGCGAGCTGGTCGAGCACGTCGGCGACGACGTCGTCGTAGTCGACCTCCCGGCCGGGAACGACGGGCGCGTCGATGCTGTGCATCAGGACCAGCGGCGCGTCGTGCTCGGCGACGACGAAGCGCATCTCCGGGTCCTCGAGCCCCGAGACGTCGTTGATGATGTCCGCGCCGGCCTCGAGGGCGGCCTCGGCGACGGCGGCCTTCCGGGTGTCGACGGAGACGAGCGCGTCGCGATCGGCGAGGCGCTCGACGACGGGGACGACGCGGTCGATCTCCGCTTCGACGGGGACGGGCTCCGCGCCCGGTCTGGTCGACTCCCCGCCGACGTCGATGACGTCCACGCCCGCCTCGAGCATCGACTCGGCGCGCGCGACGGCGTCGCAGACGCCGTCGTAGCGGCCGCCGTCGTGAAAGCTGTCCGGCGTGACGTTCAGGATGCCCATGACGGCGGGTCGGTCCGTCCACGGGTACGACCTCTCGGGGGAGGGCGGCTCGATCTCGAGGAGCTCACACAGCTCGCGGGCGACGTCGTCGAGCCCGTTCGAGCCACTCTCGAGGCGCGCGACGGCGGTCTCGAACTGTGCCAGGGTCCCCATGAGGACGGCGTCGACGCGGTCGTCACCCTCGAGGGCCGAGAGCGCACACTCGCCGCCGGCGGCGAGGAGTTCGCGCTCGATTCGCCGGGCCTGGCGGCGCTGCAGGCTCGTCCGGACGACGCGGTGGACGGCCGCCCCGTCGGTTCGATCTCGGGTCTCCTCGGTCACGTCGGCACCCTCGAGGACCGCGCGGGCGTCCGCGCGGTCGCGAACCGACTTCGGAACGGGCGTTCGCGTCCACCGGGCGCGAGCCTCGGCGACAGCGAACAGCGAGCCGGTGACGAGCACGCAGTCGTCGGGGCCCGCGGCCTCGAGCGTGCACGCCAGGGCGTCCTGTACGGCCGGTTCGGTCCGGACGTCGGGGGCGCCGGCGCGCTCGAACACCGCCGCGAGAACCGCCGCTTCCTCGCTGCGCTCGAGGTCCGGCTCGCAGGCGACGACCGTCTCGGGCGTCGGCAGCGCCGCGGCCATCTCGTGGTGGTCCTTGTCGTGCATTGCGCCGACGACGAGGCGGAGATTCTCGTAGGAAAACGACGAGAGCGTCTCGGCGAGGCGTTCGCAGGCGCCGGGGTTGTGCGCGCCGTCGAGGACGACCAGCGGCTCGGTTTCCATCACCTCGAACCGACCCGGCCAGTGGGCGTTTCGTAGTCCCCGCTCGAGGTCGGCCTGCGAGACGTCGGCGATCTGTCGGGCGAGCGTCGCGGCGATCCCCGCGTTCTCGGCCTGGTGTTCGCCCAGCAGCGGAATCCGCGCCTCGAGCTCCCAGTCGTCGCCCGTCACGGAGACGGCGGCCTCGGTGTGGTTCGCCCGTCCCTCGTAGGCGACCCGGACGTCGGCGTCCTCGTCGGGACGGACGGTGACGACCGCGCCGGCGACCTCGCGGGCGGCCTCGAGCGGGCTCCCCGAGAGGCCGGTGACGAGGGGCTTCCTCTCGGGGACGACGTGAGCCTTGTCGCGGGCGATCTCCTCGACGGTGTCGCCGATGATCCCCGTGTGCTCTAGGGTGACGCTCGTGACCGCGCTCGCGACCGGATCGACGACGCTCGTCGCGTCGTAGCGGCCGCCGATGCCGACCTCGAGGACGGCGACGTCGGCGTCCTCCCGGCCGAACTGCCACAGTGCGAGCGCGGTCATCGCCTCGAAGAAGGTTGGCGACTCACCGTCTGCGGCCCGCTCGGTGACGTACTCCCGCGAGCGCTCGACGAACGCGGTGACCGCCGACCGCGGGATCTTTCGTCCGTCGACCCGGATCCGCTCGCGGACGTCCTCGAGGTGTGGCGAGGTGTAGAGGCCGACGGAGAGGCCGGCTTCCCGCAGGGTGGACTCGAGCATTCGCGCGGTGCTCCCCTTCCCGTTGGAGCCGGCGATCTGCACGACGTCGAGGTCCTCGTGTGGGTTCCCCAGATGGTCGAGGAAGTCCGCGGTCGACTCGGTGCCGGGTTTCGGCCGGAACCGGCGAAGGCCGAAGAGGGTCTCGGCCGCCTCGTGGTACTCCATATCCGAACCACTGAGTCCGACCGCTTTAGGGTGTCGGAGACGCCTCGAACGAGCGCCGTCGGCTCCGGCGTCCCTGCGGCCAGCCCGAACGCTCCACTCGAGTAGGACATAGATACGGACCGTGTTCGACGGCTGCAATACCCGTTCTCGGTACTTTCGGCTTTTCTTACCTATGAGAGTTCGGAAAAGCTTATACTGGTTTGTTCGAATCGTACTCCCAGTATGGCACACGAATTGGCAATTGGTAGTCAGGGTCACCCCTCGAGTTTCGAAATCACGGTCGACGGCGCGCTCGGCATCGTCACGGACGACGCGCTCGCGGAGACGACGACCACCTCCGGAACGTCGATCGAAGGCACCGTCGACGGCGCGGACCTCCGCGTCGAGTTCTCGGGGCGGATCGCCGACATCACGGTGTTCGACGGCGAGACGGCGATCGAAGTCGACGGCGAAGCGGTCGACCCCGTCGAGTACAGCGCGTAACCGCACTCGAGGACCTGGGAAGGGTACCGTCGGTGCCACCGCGGCGCCGCACTCGAGACGATTTTTCGGTGGTCGGCGACGATCGGCGGGGACTGGGCTATCGCTCGAGTTCGTCACGCCAGGGCCACGGTCGTTCGTCGCCCCACGGCCAATTGTCGACGGCCTTCATGCCGACGTCGTAGCCGCCGGCCTCCGTCGCCTCGCGGATCTCCGCCTCGTCGACGGGCTCGACCGGTCGGTCCCGCTCGGCGAGACGAGCCAGCCCCGCGGCACAGAGAATCGAGAGTTCGCGCAGGTCCCGCGGGTCGAGTTTGTCGAGCGTATCCCCGTGGGTGTGGCCCCAGCCCCGGCCGTCGTCGTCGCGGACGGAGACGCCCTGGGCCGCCGGCACGCCCCGCTGGGCGAACGGCCAGTGGTCGCTGTGGGGACGGATCGTCCCCGCGGACGGGATCTCGACGCCGTACTCGTCGGCGACCGCGTCGAACGCCTCGCCGATCTCCTCGAAGCCGTGGTGGTAGACCTTCAGATCGCGGGAGTAGCCCACGCCGTCGACGTTCACCACGCACTTCACCCGCTCGAGGTCGTGGGTGTGCGACCAGTAGTACGAGCCGTAGAGGCCCGTCTCCTCGGCGCCGAAGACGACGAACCGGACGCGGGTCTCGAGGTCGTCCTCGACTCGCTTCAGGATGCGGGCGGCCTCGACGGCGATGGCGGTTCCCGCGCCGTTGTCGTTGGCGGCGGTGCCGACGTCGTGGCCGTCGACGTGGGCGGTAAAGAGCACCTCCTCGTCGGTGTCGGGGCCGACGGCGGCCTCGACGTTTCGCGAGGTCGCGGGTTCGGTTCGACAGTCGACGGACAGCGTCGCTTCGACGTTCCCGCGCTCGCAGTACCGCAGCAGGCGGTCGCCGACCTCCGTGCTGAGGCCGACGGCGGGGATCTCTCCCTCGCGGTCGATCTTCCCGACGTCGCCCGTCGGCGGCAGACAGCCTTCGACGTGGTTGCGAAAGAGAAAGCCCTCGGCGCCGGCCTCGACGGCGTAGCCGTACTTCTCGCCGCGGTGGACCCACCGTCCGTAGTCCTCGGGGGTGAGGCTGTAGGCCATCGCGATCTTGCCGGTGAGGTCCAAGTCCTCGAAGTCCTCGGGGACGCCGTAGCCGACGTCGACGATCTCGCCGGTGACCTCTCCCGCGGGCGTGCCGGGGAGTTCGACGAGCTCGTGGGAGCGCTCGAACCGCTGTGGCGGATCGCGGCCGTGCAACTCGAGCGAGCACTCGCCGCGCCACCACCCCGGAATCGGAAACTCGGTGACGGTGACGTCCGCCAGGCCGCTCTCTTCGAAGCGCTCGCGGACGTACTCGGCGCCGCGGTGCTCGCCCGCCTGGCCGGGCATTCGGTTGTTCAGGTCGACGAGCTCCTCGAGCAGTCGCCAGCCGACGTCGCTGCGGTAGGCCTCACCGACGACGTCGTTCGGAAGTCGGGACATGACTGTCGCAATTCGCGCGGCGGGTGTTGACTATTCGGATACCCGGAGCGTCTCGCCGACTCTCTGCGAGGTGAAAACGCGCGGTCGCTCGAGCCGCCGCGACTTAGCCGCCCCACTGTGCCGTCCGCGTCGGCCGATCCGTCACCGCGGCGACCTCGAGGTCTCCCTCGCTCGCCGCGAGCCCCTCGAGGTACGCCGCCGCGCTCGCTTCCGTCGACAGGTACGGGACGTCCTCCTCGACGGCCGTCTCCAGGGCCGCGCGGTCGCGGCTGACGACGAAGTCGACCTTCCCCTCGCGGATCGCCTGCGGCACGTCGTCGAACTCGGCGAGGTCGAAGAACTCCTCGAAGCCTTCTACCTCGAGGCCCACTACCGCCGTTCCCTCGCTCGCGGCGTTGGACGCCGCCTGCTGGGCCTTCCAGTAGGCGGTTCCGAACTCGCTCGCGGTTCCCATCACCTCGCCGGTGGACTTCATCTCCGGGCCGAGGCGGGGGTCCGAGCCGGGAAGGCGGTCGAACGGCAACACGACTTCCTTGATCGAGGTGTGCTCGGGGATCTGCTCTGCGACGTCGAGATCAGCCAGGGACTCGCCGGCCATCACCTTCGCCGCGAGTTTCGCGATCGGAACGCCCGTGGCCTTCGAGACGAACGGCACCGTGCGCGAGGAGCGGGGGTTTGCCTCGAGCACGTAGACGTCTCCGTCCTTCACCGCAAGCTGAACGTTCAGCAGGCCGACCGTCTCGAGCGCGGTGGCGATGTCTTCGGTCACTTCGCGCACCCGTCCCAGCGTCTCCGCGTCGAGCGAGCGCGGCGGGATCGCACACGCCGAGTCGCCGGAGTGGACCCCCGCGCTCTCGACGTGTTCCATGATGCCACCGATCAGGACGTCCTCGCCGTCCGAGACGGCGTCGACGTCCAGTTCGACCGCGCCCTCGAGGAAATCGTCGACGAGGATCGGCTTGTCCGGACTGACACGGACTGCTTCCTCGATGTAGCGCTCGAGTTCGCTATCGTCGTAGACGACCTCCATCGCGCGCCCGCCGAGGACGTAGGAGGGGCGCACGAGCACGGGGTAGCCGATCTCGTGGGCCAGCTCGAGGGCCTCCTCGCGGCTGTGGGCCGCGCCGCCCTCCGGCTGTGCGATTCCGAGGTCGTCCATCAGCCGATTGAACCGGTCGCGGTCCTCTGCCAGGTCCATCGCCTCGACGCTGGTCCCCATCACCGCACAGTCGAGGTCGCGGCGGGCGAGTTCGTCCTCGAGCGGTTCGCCGATGTCGACGGAGGTCTGCCCGCCGAACTGGACCATCACGCCGTCGGCGCCGGTGGTCTCGACGATGTCAGCGACCTCTTCTGCGGTGATCGGCTCGAAGAACAGCCCGTCGGAGGTGTCGTAGTCGGTCGACACCGTCTCGGGGTTGTTGTTCACCACGTGGGCGTCGATCCCCATCTCCCGCAGGGCGCGCACCGCGTGGACGGCGCAGTAGTCGAACTCGACACCCTGGCCGATCCGGATCGGGCCGCCGCCGACGACCACGACGCTCTCGACGTCGCGGTCGACCTGCACCTCGTCGCGGGCGATCGGCGAGGGGCCAGACTCGAGGGCGTCGCGGGCGGAGTAGTAGTACGGCGTCGACGCGGCGAACTCGCCCGCGCAGGTGTCGACCTGCTTGAACGAGCGCTCGGGGGCGGCGGATTCGACCGCTTCCACGGACGTCTCACCCTCGGCGCCCGCCATCGCCGCGACCTGCTGGTTCGTAAAGCCGAGCTCGGCGGCCTCCGCGAACTCCCCGTTCGCGGCCGCGACGGAGGCGTCCGCGACGTTCTCGAAGCGCTCGACGTACCACTCCTCGATTCCCGTGAGTTCGATCACGTCCTCGACGGTGTAGCCGCGCTCGAACGCCTCGAAGATGGCGTACGGGCGGTCGGGGGTGGGCTTCTCGAGGAACTCGGCCTCGAGGTCTGCGTCGCTCACGTCGGCCCAGTCGACGTTCGGCTCGTACTCGGAGGATCGGAGGGCTTTCAGCAGCGACTCCTCGAAGGTGCGGCCGATCGCCATCGCCTCGCCGGTGGACTTCATCGCGGTGCCGAGTTCGAACTCGACGTCGTCGAACTTGTCCTTGGGCCAGCGCGGCACCTTGGTGACGACGTAGTCGATAGCCGGCTCGAACGCCGCCGTCGTCTCGCCCGTGATTTCGTTCTCGATCTCGTGGAGGCGCTTGCCGAGAGCGACCTTCGCGGTGACGCGCGCGATCGGGTAGCCGGTCGCCTTCGAGGCCAGCGCGGAGGACCGGGAGACGCGCGGGTTGACCTCCACCACTCTGTACTCGCCGCCGGGGGTGCCGTCGTCGCGCCAGGCGAACTGGATGTTACACCCGCCCTGGATGCCGAGCTCGCGGATCACGTCCAGCGCCGCGGTCCGCATCTCCTGGTGGCCGTCGTCGGGGATGACCTGCGAGGGCGTGACGACCGTCGATTCCCCCGTATGAATGCCCATCGGGTCAATGTTCTCCATGTTGCAGATAATGATACACGAGTCGTCGGCGTCGCGCATCACCTCGTACTCGAGTTCGACCCAGCCGGCGATCGACTCCGTAACGAGCACCTCGTTGTTCCGCGAGAGGCGCAGCCCCTTCCGGACGCGCTCGACGAGTTCGTCCATTTCCTCGACGACGCCCGAACCGGAGCCGCCGAGGGTGTAGGTCGTCCGGGCGATGACGGGGAGGCCGCCGACCGCCGCCGCGGCCTTCTCGACGCGCGCCACGAGGTCGACTTCGGTGAGTTCGGAGACAGACTCGCCCGCCTCGAGCGAGATGGTGGTCGACCGGGGTACCGGCTGGCCGATCTTCTCCATGCGCTGGCGGAAGAGGTCGCGGTCCTCCGTCGCGTAGATCGTCTCCAGCGGAGTGCCCATGATGTCGACGTCGTACTCCTCGAGCACCCCCTCTTCGGCGAGTTCGGCGGTGACGTTCAGCCCGGTCTGGCCGCCCAGCCCGGCGATGACGCCGTCCGGCCGCTCCTTCCGGATAATCTCGGCGATGGCTTCTGTGGTGATGGGCTCGATGTACACCCGATCGGCCATCTCCGGGTCGGTCATGATCGTCGCGGGGTTCGAGTTGACGAGCACGACTCGAGCGCCCTCCTCTGCGAGCGCCCGGCAGGCCTGGGCCCCGGAGTAGTCGAACTCCGCGGCCTGTCCGATCTGAATCGGTCCGCTGCCGATCAGCAGTATCGTGCGTCCGTCCCCGGCTTCGGCCCCCGTCTCGGAGCCGGCGTGGTGGTCCGTACTCATTGGTCCTGTACGTCCGAAGTTCGTACATCGTAATAAGCCCCACGAACTATTACGATTCCCGAAGGGATGTTTCGAAATTCGAACCCAACCGTTCGTCGGCACCGCGGCGGACTCCTTCGGGGTGTCCCAGCACCGTCGCAGTCGGTAGCGAGGGAGCCACGGCGGTTCCAGGCCGTATGTTGTGGGAACGGTCTCGAATCGTGGTGTTGACCTTTGAAACTGTGGGAACACTTTTGGGCGTTCCCACGTACTGTAGACGCAATGAGTAAAACTGCGGTTGCAGACGACCGGGGGCGGATCGTCATCCCGTACGAAATCCGCGAAGAGCTCGGCGACCGGTACCGCGTCGTCAAGCTCAGGGATCGGATCGAGCTGATTCCGCTCGAGGACGACCCCGTCGAGGGTCTTCGTGCGGCCGTCGGGGGCGCCTTCGAGGGGCGATCCGTCGAGGAGATCAAGCGCGAGGCCCGCGAGGCCGCTCGAGAAGACGCGGTAGACGACGAGACGCAGTAGGATGATCTACGCCGACACGGACTTTTTCATCGCCCTCGCAAAAGACGACGACTGGCTCCAGGAGAACGCCGTCGAGATCGCGCGCGAGTACAGCGGGGAGATCTACACCTCGAGGGCGACGCTGCTCGAGTTGCTCGTGATCTCCGATCGGTTCGAGTTCGATCGAATGGAGATGCTGGCACACGTTCTCGACATCGCGGAGGTCGCCGAGAACGAGGACGTGCTGTTCCAGGCGGTCGACTACATGGACAGCGACGGCCTGACGGCGTTCGACGCCTACCACGTCGCCTACGCCGACTCGAGTCCGATAATCTCGTCGGACAGCAGGATCGACGACGTTGCGAGCGAGCGAATCCCCCTCGAGGACGGCCTCGACTGACGGGGGTTAGCACGAGCAGACCGGCGTTTCGGCCCCACATTCAGTTCACTCGAGGGCGCGGGGGCACCCGCCCCTCACACCGCCCGGTCGTGCTCGCTCTCGAAATCGCGCATCCGCCGGTACTCCTCGACGAACTCGCTCACGTCGAACTCGAGCATCTGCTGCTCGAACTCGGTCATCGTCGCCTCGTCGTCGGCGTGGCTCACCGCGTGTTCCATCAGTTCGACGATGAGCTCGACGATTATCTCGTGGAGGCGCCTCGAGTCAAAGTCGGTCATCCACAGCAGGGTGTAGCCGACGCCGCCTTCCTCCGAGGCGTCGTACACCGCGACCTGTTCGGGGAACTCCTCCAGGACGATCCCCATCAGGTGGGGCGTGCCGAACTCATCGAAGTCGTCGTCGGTCTCGACGGTCTCGCGGAGGACGTCGACGAGCGACTCGGGGACGAACCGCGAGGGCGGGTGGAGGTCCATCACGACGGCGTGGGTGTCCCCGCAGGAACAGCTGTACTCGCGCATCCCGAGGTCGACGTCTCTGGGGTCGACGCGGATTCCACAGGGGAGCTCGAGGGTGGTGTCCTCGCCACCCGGTACGCGGGGCTCGGCCATTGAGCGCGATTGGGTCGGGCCGGCCATAAGGGCGGCGACTCGACTCAGAGATCGGACGCGGTGAACCGCACGTAGCCGACGGCGAGGGGAACGAGCAGCCACAGGAGCAGGACGACGATCCCGATCTCGGGGCTCGCGTACAGCGGTTCGGCCTCGGCAGTCACCTCGACACCGGCGCCCGCCTGCCCCGGATCGGCGCCGACGGTTTCCGCGAGGTCGGGCAACAGCGCGACGATCGTCGAGAAGTACGCCGACGACGGAGACACCTGGGTGACCGTAAAGACCCAGTCGGGGATCGTCGCCGGGAACGAAAAGCCCTCGACGACGTAGAGAATCCCCATCGGGACGACGTCCCAGAGGAGCTCGAAGACGACGAAGAAGCCGAGCGCCAGCGTCGTCGCCCGGGAGGTCGACCCCGTCGTCGCCGAGATGCCGACGACGATCGTCGCGTAGACGGCCGCGAACGCGAGCGTGACGAGCACGAACGCCAGCACCGCGACGGCGTCGATCTCGCCGAGCAGCGCGGCGCCGAATCCGAGGCCGACGACCAGCCCGACGCCGAGACCGAACGCGAGGACTGCGGCTCTGCCGAGGACCTTCCCGGCGAACACCTGCCCGCGGGTGGTCGGCAGCGAGAGCAGCAGTTTGATGCTCCCGAGTTCGCGCTCGCCCGCGAGGGACTTGTAACAGACGACGATCGCCGCCAGCGGGACGAACAGCCCGACGAGCCCGACGGTGAAGAACAACAGCCCGCCGAACGTCGCTCCTTCGGGAGAGCCGAACATCTCCGGCACCTCGAGGTAGGCGTACGTGGAGACGATCGAGAGGACGACGAAGACGGCGACGAGCGCCCACAGCGCCCGCGACTGGACGGCGTCCCGGAAGTCCTTCGCGGCGACGGTGAGCCAGGTCATGCCTCGACCTCCTGGCTCTCGTTCTCCTGGCTCTCGTTCGTGTAGCGGACGAACAGGTCCTCGAGCGACGACTCGACCACCGAGAAGTCCTGGATCGGCGTGATCTCGTCGATGGCGTGCAGCACGGCGAACTTCGAGACGCCGCCGACGCCCACTCGCAAGCGGCCGTCGTCGATCGACGCGCTGGCGACCCCCTCGAGCCCCCGGACGCGCTCGAGAACGTCCTCGTCGAGCTTCGCGACGTAGACGTACAGCGTCTCGCCGGTTTCCGTCGCGTTCCGAAGTCCGTCGATCGTGTCGACGGCCACCAGCTGGCCGCGGTTGATGATCGCCACGCGGTCGCAGACGGCCTCGACCTGTTCCATGACGTGACTCGAGAAGAACACCGTCGTCCCACGGGCGTTCTCCTCGCGGATGATCTCGCGCATCTCGCGGGCGCCATTCGGATCGAGTCCGGTCGACGGTTCGTCGAGGACGAGCAGGTCGGGGTCGCCGACGAGCGCCATCGCGAGCACCAGCCGCTGGCGCATCCCCTTCGAGTAGCCGCCCGCTTTCCGGTCGGCGGCGTCGGCGATCCGAACCCGCTCGAGGACGTCCATCGGCTCCTCGTCGACGCCTTTCATCTTCACGGCGAACTCGACGTGCTGGCGACCGGTGAGTCGGTCGTAGACGTGATAGCCGTCCGGGAGGACACCCGTTCGACTGCGAACGGCCAGTCCGTCAGCCTGGGCGTCGTGGCCGAGGACGGTTGCCGTCCCGTCAGTCGGCCGGATGAAATCCAGCAGGATGTCGATCGTCGTCGACTTGCCCGCGCCGTTCGGCCCCAGGAAGCCGAAGATCTCGCCCTCCTCGATCGTGAGGTCGAGCCCGTCGACGGCGACCACGTCGCCGAACCGTTTCGTCAGCCCCTCGAGTTCAATCGCCGCCATACGTTACCTCCCAGAACGCCGTCACGACATCCGGTCTCGCTGCGGAGCACATAGGGAGTCATACGCGGCAGCGGGGATAAGTATTATCAAATTTGGTACATTTTGACAGCGAACCTACTCAAATATGTTTGAGCGAGGGCGCGATCGTTTCGGTGGCCGGACGAGACCCGTGTAGCGACTCGGCCGATCACCGATCGTCGGCCGGTACGGTCGTCACCCGCAGGTCGTCGTCCACCGCGAGCCGGAGCGTCTCGCCGTCGAGGCTGATCTCGACCGTCGCCTCGAGCGGGTCGACGGCGGCGACGTCGGCGGTCACGGCGCCGGTGACGATGAACTCGAAGAACTCCCACAGCGGCCGGTCCTGCAGGGAGATGCCGTGGTCCCAGAAGAAGCCGATCGCCGCCGGGTGAAACGCGGCTGTCGCCTCGAGGGGTATGTGAACCGCGAGTCGGCACTCCCGACACGTGTGGTCGACGGTGTACAGGTGGCGGTCGCCGCTTCGGTGGGCGTCGACGGCAGCGTCGGCCCGTCCGTAACACACCGGACAGACGCCGCCCGCGACCAGCACCCGCGACCCCCAGATCCGGGTGCCGACGCTGTCGACGACCGCCGCCGCCGACCGGCCGCGGGTCTGACTCCGGGGTAACAGGTCGGTCAGCAGGGTCGACTCACAGGAGCGACAGCGGACGACGAAGTGTTCCTCGTCGACGGCGGCGGCGAGCGTCGACTTCTCGCAGAACACGCAGACTCCGTCGACGTCGATCGCGTCGAACGACCGGCTGTGTTCGTACAGCCCGGAGAGCACCGTTCGAACGATCCGATCCCCGCTGTAAGTTAGCCGATACCCATCCGGCGTTTCGGCGACGAACTGCCCGACGAGCTGGGTGAGGTGGTAGGAGAACTGGGACGTGCTCTCGACGTCGATCGCGTTGTAGAGCTCCGTAAACGACAGCCGGTACCCCTGCGTTCGGTGCTCTCGTTCGGCCTCGGCGAGCGCCAGCAGGATCTCGAGGCGCGTCCGGTTGCCGAGCGCGGCGATCGCGTCGACGAGAGCCTGGTCGATTCGGGGATCGGTAGTCGAACTCATCTGTCGGGACACATCGGAGACGCTGGCCGCACCGTCGCTCGAACGGCCGGTACGGGCCGGTCAGGGCCAGTCGTCGCGGACGGGTTCGGGCTCGTCGGCCGCGCCGTCGTCGTCGGCCGCGACCGTCCACTCGGCGGCCTCGGCGGCGTCCTCGACGGCGAGGTACTCCCACTCGAGGCGATCGGCGAGCGCCTCGTCTTCGGCGGAGACGCCGATGAAGACGTGGCGGTCGGTGTCGAACTGGTTTCTGACGCTCTCGAGGCTCTCGGCCTTGCCGCGGGGGCCGGAGAAGAAGTCCTGGCGAATGCGGTTCTTGCGCGTGAAGTTCGTCACCACGTAGGTGGGCTCCTCGGAGACGACGCCGACGTAGGTGCTCCAGCCGCGGGCGTCGTCGAAGACCGCCTCCGGCGAGGAGAGCGCTTTCAGCGCCTCGAGTTCGAACGCGAGGGTCATGTCGCTACCGCCGTTCATGTGCGAACGGTGACGCGCACGGGCAAAAACGGCTTCGATACCGCCGACGACCCGACTCTCGCGGACGCCGCGCTCAGCCCTGTGTCACGCGGTAGTACTCGGTGAAAACGATCACGTCGTCGAGGGCGAACCCCGCGTCGTCGGTCGCGGCGAGATCGGACTCGAGCAGTTCGGTGAACCGGGTCAACTCCTCGTCGGCGAGTTCGTCGACGTGGCGAACGCGCGAACTGGCGGGAACCGAGTCGATTCGGCTGAGCGTCAGCCTCCCGTCGGCGGCATCACTGGCGGGCATGTCTTGTGCTACCGATTACCACTGATGGCTTAAACGTTTGGTTCACGAAACGGGCCGAATCGGCGGAACGAACTGCGACGGCGGTGGCTCCGGGGGTTGGGGGAGTACGTCACCGAAAGGGGAGTGCGCCCGGGCCTTACTGCTCCTGGGCCGGTGCGAGGTCGTCGAGGTCGACGTTCTTCTCGAGGAGTACGTCCTTCTGATCGGAGACGGCGCGCTGTTCGCGCATCAGCTGCTTGAGCTTGCTCTGCGGGGAGAGGTCGCCGATGAGGACGCCGCCGACGACCTTCCCGTCCTTGAACGCGATCCGTCGCCACTCGGTGTCCGAGTACTTGCGTTCTGCGTGGTCGTCGCCGAGGGTGGGGTGGCCGAACGAGAGGAAGGGGAAGTCGAAGTGGGTGATCGAGTACGAGGAGACCCACTCGAACTCCTCTTCTTCGCCGTCGGCTGCCATGTTGACGCCCGCGATTCGTCCCTGCTCCTTCGCGGAGCCCCAGGAGCCGTTCTGGGCCTGCTCGCCGATGAGTACGTCGTAGAATCTGGTGAGGTCGCCGGCGGCGTAGACGTCCTCGAGGCTGGTCTGCATGTACTGGTCGACGACGATCCCGTTGTCCATCTCGAGGTCGACGTCGTGGAGGAACTCGGTGTTGAAGTCGAGGCCGATGGCGACGCCCGCGAAGTCACACGGGTAGCGCTCGCTGTTGGGGTCGACGGCGGCGGTGACGTGGCCGTCGTCGTCGGTCTCGAAGTGGTCGACGCCGCTGTCGAAGACGGGTTCGACGCCGACGTCGCGCATGCCCTCGTGCATGATCTCGGCGCCCTCCCTCGAGAGCGCGTAGCGCCACCAGCGGTCCCCGCGCATCAGGTACTTGCCCTCGACGTCCTGTGAACCACAGACCGCGGCGAAGTCGATGCCGAGCAGCCCGGCGCCGACGATGACCGCCTGGTCGGCGTTCTCGGCGGCCTCGCGGATCTTGCGGGCGTCCTGAAACGTCCAGAAGTGACGGATGCCGTCGGCGTCGCTGCCGGGCACGGGGAGCTGGGTGGGCGTGCCGCCGGTCGCGATCAGGAGCTTGTCGTAGGAGACGTCCTCACCCTCGTGGACCCGGAGCGTCTTCGCGTCGGTGTCGACGGTCGTCACGTGGGTGTTGAGCGAGAGGTCGATGTCGCGCTCGTCGTACCACTCCTCGTCGTGGATCGAGATCGGCGCCTCGGGCAGTTTACCCTTCGCGTGTTCTTTGATCAGAATGCGATTGTACAGCGGCTCCCCCTCATCGGTGATGACGGTAATCTTCGCATCCGGGTCTTCCTCCCGGAGGGTCTCGGCAGCCGAACTGCCAGAGATCCCGTCACCGATGATGACGTACTCAGTCATGACCGGAACGTTCGTAACGGGGGTTAAAGTGGGTTGCTATATCGTCCATCCTACGGGGGTCCATATGGGGTCTCCCCTCCGAATCGCTCTTTAGGTTCGCGTTCGCATATGCACCCATGAAGATCCGCCAGAACGCCCGTCACTTCGCCTCCCGGAAGGCACTCGAGACGCCCGTCGTCCGCTCGGTCGCCGTCAGCGGGCTGGTCCGCCTGCACACGAAAATCTTCACGAAGAAGGCCGATCCCGCCCACGCCGAGGAGCGAAAAGACCACCTCGACGGCTTCTTCGAGGCGACGATGGACAGCTATCTCGAGGCCCTGCGCGCCGGCTACTCCGAAGCGGAAGCCCGCGAGATCACCCACATCCAGGCGAACTTCGACTTCTACAACCACGGCTGGACCGAGATGATGGAGTTCCCCGCCGACGAACTCGAGGCCCACTACGAGCGCTACGAGGACTTCTTCAGCACGTGGGGGATCACCATCGCCGACCCGCTGGGCGAGTTCGAACCCGAGGGCGGGATTCCGGCCGCGCCGTCGACGCCGGAGCGCCTCGAGGACCCCGAACACCCCCACGCCGAGGGCGGGTTCGCCGACGACGTCTACGTCGAGAACGCCGAGGGCGAACTGGTCGTCGGCGGCCAGGAGGAACCCGAGGACGTCGACGTCTCGCAGGCGGTCGGTGTGAGCGACGACGACGGGGAGTAACGACTCGCAGGCGCTCGCTTCGGGCCTCGAGGGAACGCCGCTCGAGTCCGCCGGCGACGTCGCCGCTTTCCAAGCCGATAAATACGACCGCGGTCGCTGTTCGAGCAAGAGCACTCGAGCATGGCACTGAACGACAACGACAGGTCGATCGCCGGCTTCACGATGGCCGGCCACTCCCTGGTCCACTGGTTCGAAACCTCGATTCCCATCTTTCTGGTCGTCTGGCTCGCCGAGTTCGAGGTGAGCTACGCCCTCATCGGTCTCATTATCGCACTCGGATACGCCCCGTTCGGCGCCGGGGCGCTCCCCGGCGGCATCCTCGCCGACAAGTACGGACCGAAGCGACTCATCTTGCTGTGTCTCGCGGGGATGAGCGGCGCGTTCGTCGTCCTCGCGGCCTCCGCCTACCTCGAGTCGATCTACGCCATCGCCGTCGGCCTCCTGCTGTGGGGAGTCGCCGCCAGTATCTACCACCCCGCCGGACTCGCGCTCATCTCCACCGGCGTCGAAGAACGGGGGACGGTGTTCGCCTGGCACGGCATCGCCGGCAACGTCGGCATCGCGCTCGGCCCGTTCGTCGCCGCCACGCTGTTGATCTTCCTCGAGTGGCAGTACGTCGCCGCCGCGCTCGCAGTTCCCGGTTTCCTCGCGGCGATCTACGGCCTGCAGGCGAACTTCGACTCGACGGCGGCCGTCGCAGAGGACGTCGACGCCGGTCCCAACGAGGCGCTCTCGCTCTCTGGTCTGGTCTCGAGTTCGCGGACGCTGTTCGCGAGCGCGTTCGCCCTCGTCTTCGTCATCGTCACCTTCGAGGGGCTGTTCTACCGGGGGATGCTCACCTACCTCCCCAGCATTCTCGAGGGGCTCCCTGCGATAGAGGGATTCGCGGTCGTGCCGGCGCTCGAGCAGTACGACATCGACCTGGAGTTCTACATCTACGTCGGTCTGCTGATCGTCGGGATCGCCGGCCAGTACGTCGGCGGTAAACTAACCGACAGGCTGCCGCCCGCGAAGGGGCTCGTCGGCATCTTCGCGATCCTCGCGGTCTGTGCGCTCGCGTTCATTCCGGTGACCGAGATGGGACTCGTCGCGATCGTCGCCCTCTGTGGCGTCTTCGGCTTCTTCCTGTTCGCCATCCAGCCGTTCTACCAGGACGCGGTCGCCGTCTACACGCCCGCCGACACGCGCGGCCTGTCGTATGGCTACACCTACCTCGGCGAGTTCGGTCTCGGGGCGGCCAGCATCGCGATGGGCGGCTACGTCCTCGGCGCCTTCGACGGCACCGCCGCGTTCTTCGCGATGGTGACCTCGTTCGCCCTGATCGGCGCCGCGCTCTCGCTCGCCCTGCTGGTCGGTATCGATCGGTTTTCGGCGGGGAAACCGGCGCCTGCCGGCGCCGAGGCGGACGACTGAGATCGTCCGCCACCGTACGCGCCGATTACCGCCCGTCCCGGCCGCTACAACGGCCCCATAACAATCAGCGTCTCCTGAGTGTCATCGGGTGGACAATGAAACGCCGCGCGTACCTCTCCGCAGCCCTGGCGATGGGACTGGCCGGCTGTACCGAAACGGGCGCCCTCGAGCGGACGGACGACGACCCGCCGGCGTCCGACGACCGACCGACACGCGACGACGAGCGAGCGACCGACGAGGGGAGCGGGGACGACCCCGACGAAGGAGACGAGACTGACCCCGACGAGAGCCCGAACCCGAGCGCGAGCCTCGAGGTCCTCGACGACTTCGAGGACCTCTCGCTGTGGACGACACTCGAGGGGACGCTGTCGGCGGACACCGACCGCTACGCCTCGGGAACCCAGAGCGCCCGCCTCGAGGCGACCGTCGCCGACAGCAGCGTCGTGATCGCCCGCGAGTTCGACGCGCCGAGGGACTTCTCGACCGCCGTTCCCGGGCTGGCGCTCCAGTCGGGGCGGATGGTGTCGCCGACGATCCAGCTGTTCGACGACGCCGGCGACCGGATCGACTACCGGCGGGCGGTCAAGGGCGGACTGCCGACGATGCGGTTCAACTTCGGCGTCTCGAACGTCGTCGGTTCGCCCGACCTCTCCGCGATCACGCATCTCCGGATCGTCGCCTGGGCGGGCGAGCACACCCGTCGCTTCTGGTGCGACGAACTCCACCTCACGCCCCGGCCCGAGCGGGGCAAGGTGATGATTCAGTTCGACGACGGCTACGAGACCGACTACACCGAGGCGTTCCCGATCCTCGAGCGCTACGGCTACCCCGCGGTCACCTTCGTCAACCCCGGCCGGGTCGGCGCCAGCAGCGTCGGCGGCCGGCCGGTGCTCGACCTCGCCCAGATCGAGGAGCTCGCGGATGCGGGGTGGACCATCTCGAGTCACACCGAGAACCACCCGGCGCTGTCCGAACTCGACGCGGCCGAACAGGAGGCCGAGATCCGCGACGCGAAGGAGTGGCTCGTCGACCACGGCTTCGAGGACGGGGCCCAATACTTCGCGTACCCGTTCGGCGAGTACGACGCAACGACGATCGAACTCGTCGAGAAGTACCACGCGCTCGGCTTCGCCGGCGGCCCGCCCGCACAGGGGTACGCGGTGAACCCGCAGCTCTGCTCGCGGATCGGCGACCCCGACTTCGAGCGCGCGCGGGAGGCGTTCGACTGGGCGGCCTCGATGAACGGCATCTCCTCGGTGTTTTACCACGCCCTCGACGACGAGGACGATCTCGCGGACTTCGAGTCGACGATCGAGTATTTGCACGAACTCGAGTCCGCGGGCGACGTCGACGTGATCCTGCCCAGGGACGTCGAGGAGACGTACAGCGTCTGACCGCCGGATGACGCTCGTGGTTCGACTCGCGTGTCGACACGTGACGTGGCACTAGCTGGCGCAGTACCTATCAGCGCCGCCGTACTACGCCTCCCCATGCGCGACGATCAGCCACCCGGAACCGCACGAGATCCGACCGGAGACGCGACGACGCCCGGGACCGATCCGGCCTTCGACGACTGGCCGATCAGCGAGGGCGAGCACGCCGGCGCGTCGTACGTCGGCACGACCACCGGCGGCGTTCCGGTCTACCACGGGGACGGAACCGTCTTCCAGGGCCGCGTCGACGAGGACAACCGCGAGATCGTTCCGGACCGGGACACCGAGCGCGAACTCGAGCCCGGCGAGACCCTCGGCGAACTCCTCGAGGAGATGGGCGACACCCTCGGCTGGGAGTCGCTCTCGGAGTACGGCGAGCGCCACCGGTCCGACGAGAAGTGACCGCTCGACCACACCGTCCGCTACCTTTTTGCCCGCCCTGTGGGTAGGACTCGCCATGCTTACCGTGCGGGCGCCGGCGACCAGTGCGAACCTCGGGAGCGGATTCGACGTCTTCGGGATCGCACTCGAGTCGCCCGCGGACGTCGTCCGCGTCGAACGCGCCGACGAGACGACGATTTCGGTCTCCGGAGCCGGAAGCCAGTACATCCCGGAAGACCCCGAGAAGAACACCGTCGGCGCGGTCGCCGAGGCGCTCGACGCCCCCGCCCACATCCGGATCGACAAGGGCGTCCGTCCCTCCTCCGGACTCGGCTCCTCGGCCGCGAGCGCCGCCGCGGCGGCCGTCGCGCTCAACGAACTCTACGACCGCGGGCTCAGCCGGGAGGAACTCGTGCCGATCGCCGCCGAGGGGGAGGCGCTCGTCTCCGGGGCCGCACACGCCGACAACGTCGCCCCCTCGCTGCTCGGCGGTTTCACCATCGTCACCGGCGACGGAATCACGCAGGTCGACGCCGACGTCTCGCTCGTCGCTTGCCTCCCCGAGATCACGATCTCGACGCGCGACGCCCGCGGGGTCGTCCCCGAGTCGGCCGCGATGGCGGATATCGTCGAGACGGTCGGCCACGCCGCGACCCTCGCCGTCGGGATGGCTCGCGGCGACCCCGACCTCGTCGGTCGCGGCATGGGCGACGGCATCGTCACCCCCGAACGCGCCGCGCTCATCGACGGCTACGACCGGGTGCGGGCCGCGGCCCTCGAGGCCGGCGCTACCGGCGTCACCGTCAGCGGCGCGGGGCCGACGCTGCTCGCAGTCTGTCGGCCCTCGAGTCGCCGCGCGGTCGCGAGCGCGATGGTCGGCGCCTTCGAGGCGACCGGGATCGACAGCCGCGCCTACCAGACTCGAGTCGGGAGCGGCGCGACGATCTACCGCGACTGAGCGACGGGTGAATCCGCGATGAGTCGGCTCACGGACGGCCTGCTGGCGATGCTGGTACTGGGACTGTTCGCCGGCGCGTTTCTCGTGGTCGGCGCCCCGTTCTCGCTCGCGTGGTTCCTGCTGGGTGCGCTCGGAACGATCGCCTTCGAGATCGCCGCGTTCCGCCACAGCGAGGTCGTCTACCGCTACTGGGACCGGCCGTCGGTTCAGGCGGGGACGGTTGTTCTCGCCGTCGGTCTCGTCGTGATCGGGGTGTTGGTGGCGCCCTCGAGACTCCTCTCTGCAGGGATCGGCTCTCTGATGGTGTATCTCGCCGTGCTCGGACTGGTCGTCGCCGGCGTGCTCTCGTCGGGTCGCTGAGGCCCGGAAAACGGACTGCGGACGTTACCGTCGCGGGTTACCGGAAATCTTCTTCGCCGCCCACTTCTTCGCGTCGCGTGCGAACAGTCGTGCGTTCGATCGTTTACTCATACTCGAGTAGTAGTTTGTGGGCACGTAAGACTCTCACGGTTCGGTGGATCGTTGCCACTCGTTCGGCTCTGCTGATACCCTTAATCAGTGCTATTTTTCAGTGAGCGTGCTGAATACAAAGCGCGAATGTGGAGCGAGGCGGAGAGTGGTCGACGCCGAATAGTGATTGCTCAGTACAGAGACTGTAGTCATCATCTGTGTTCACCATCGACTACGTTTATCAAAGAGAAACTCCCACTGGTAGCTATGGCTTCCGCTGTTCCTGATGAGGGTGATGAGTGGTTTTGGAGGCGCCATTCGAACCCAAAAAGCGTCTGGACGCGAATTCTGCTCGCTCCTGCTATTGCGTATGCTATTTACCGGCGTTCTTGGCGTCTCTTGGTACTCTCGATACTGTGGGGAGTAGTCAACCCAATCGTATTCTCCCCACCCAAGGATGAAGAAGCATGGATGACGCGGGGTGTTCTCGCTCAACAGTGGTGGGTTCGAGAAGAAGGCCACGGTATCCTCGGGGTATCCAAGCCAAACATTTTTAGCACGGCAGCTGTGCTGACAAGCATCTATACGCTGTATGCTGCGTGGCGTCAGCGCCCGCTGAAGACTGCTCTTGGAACCATTCTGACCGTCGTGCTGAAATTCTGGTGGTTACGGCATCTGGTTGATCGTTACGACAGACGTGTTAAGTAGCGATAATCGACGTGCTGAATATGTAGACTCCATAGCACGGCTGATTCGTTACATCGAGAGTGGAAGAAACGCAACTGCCGTGCTGCACTCATCCTCTATATTCAGCAGTTCACTCTTGGCAGTAATTCGGTAGTTCGATCAAGTTCTGCTGAACTCATAGCGCAAATGTCGCACGAGATCCGGCTTGATTTGCGAAAGTGAAGATTGGTGTTGTGCGTAGAATCACCTGCTCAGCAACAAGAGACACCATTGCTTCAGCGGCTTTCAAAGAAGTTAGTGGATCACTCTGGGTCTGTTAGTGCTCAGGGGAAACTCCCTCTTCTGGAAGAGCCCCCAGTTGCTGCAGTAACCCGAGTGCATCAGGCATGAACCAGCTTTCGACCAGTTTTCCGTCCTCTATGCGATCAATTTCCATCCCACTGGCCTCGAACTCCTCACCGGTCGGTTCTACGTCGAGTCCCGGGAACTGTCCCTCGTGGGTTCCGCGTGCCGTACCGTGACTCGCCACGATATCGTCCTCGACGACCATATGTTCGACCGAGAGGGTCAACTCCCCAAAGGCTTTCTGGAACGTTTCGACGTACTCTTTGAAGCCGTCGGGACCGTGAATGTCGCCGCTGACCGGGTCGTGCATTACGAACTCGTCGCTCACCAACTCGTCAATGACGTCCAGATCCTCCTCCCCAGTGTATGTATCGTATTGAACGCGCTGGACAATCTCCTTGTTCTCGTCTGGTGTGGTCATCAACAACTCACCGCATTCAAATACGCCGCACAGCACGATAACGGATTTCGCACAATCCACGGTCAGTCCACCGGTCCAGAGTGACCGTGATACGTCCGGTGCAGTCCCGAACGGGTCGCTTCTGGTGTACTGAACGAGCTAAATCGTTTTTATATTGAGATCGTCCCACCTGAATACGCTTCCTCTATCATGGGTTCAAGAACACCTATCACAACTGTCAGGTAACATGGCGATCACTAAGCAGGTTCTATACCGAGTAGTTCAGGTCAAACCACGCGAAATAAAGCGGGTTGTCGTGCTGCATCCATCCTCTGAGTCGGTCACGCCACTCCTGACAGAACCCGAGTATGTCGAACAATTCGTGCTGAACTCATGGCGCGAGTGTGGCACGAGTTGAAGGTCAAACTACGAAGGGTGGTTAACGGTCAGTACAGATCAAGTAGGTAACGGAACGACAATCGATCTCACCGAGAGCGGTCAAGAGCACTGTACTGATTTCTTAAATAGTAGGTTTAGTTTAGAACCTCTGCTAGCCGAAATTCGTTGGAGAGGCTATCAGACGAGAAGCCATTAAACAATGTTCTCAAAATACATAGAGCGGGTTTATCTCACATGGAGTCGTATGTGGTTGTGTGACATATGGTCGACGGATGGTATTAAAGGGGACAGCGCTTGGAGTCTTAGGTGCCAGTACGGGCCACATCGATGGAAGGCAGACGTCTGGTGACGTATCTATACTGAACGAGTCAGCGATGGACTCTTCTGATAACAGGTCGACAGCTACAAGCCCAGTCGGCGGTGATCAGGATTTCACCCCACTTGTTGGTGAGGTCCTATACGCTCCGATTCCGTTTACGGGTTCTGATGAGCGGACGCACTTGGTATACGAACTCGAGACGACGAACTTCACATCAGGAGCGGTAACGATAGAGCGCCTCGAGATCGTCGACGCCGACACTGGTACTGTGGTTACTGCATTGGATGCAACAGAGGTGGCCGGTCGTCTCCAGCCTGCGGGTAGCCGAGAAAGCGTGGATTCATTAGATCCGGCGATGACCGCACTCGTCTTCTTGCACGTAACCGTCGATGACTCGATTGATGTGCCTGGGAGGCTGGTTCATCGATTAACCGTGGAGGCCGAGGCCGCACCGCCGGATCAGCAACAGATCACTGAAACAATCGGGGAAACGAACGTTGATCGCCATGATGTCGTCACCGTTGGCCCTCCGCTACGGGGTTCGAATTACGTAGCGGCCGACTCGTGCTGCGACGCGGTTCGCCATACCCGAGCGGCGCTTCCGATTAATGGTCACATCTGGCTCGCACAGCGGTACGCCGTGGATTACGAACAACTCGATGACGAGAACCGAGTCTACAGCGGTCCACAGGAGGATAACGAGAGTTACGCCATCTACGGAGAGGAAGCGATTGCGGTCGCTGACAGTACTGTGGTCGGAGTGATTGACGGAGTGCCTGAGAACGTCCCAGGTGAGGTTCCAGAGGACCTCTCCCTTGAAGAGGCAGATGGAAATTCGGTAATCCTCGACCTCGGCGACGATAATTATGCGCTCTATGCACACTTCCAGCCGGGCAGCATCCGCGTAACGGAAGGCGATCGGGTAACGCGGGGCGACGTGCTGGCGCTGGTTGGGAACACAGGTAACAGTAGCGCTCCCCACCTTCACTTCCACGTCATGAACCGGCCGCTATCGTTAGCCTCTAACGGCCTACCGTACGCTATCGACTCGTACACAATTCTCGGCGAAACGCCGGGAACTGACGCGTTCGACCGGGCCGAGGAGGAGGGACATCCGCTGGCCATCGATCGATTCGATCCACCTGTGGAGACCAGCGGCACCCTACCTCTCGACCAGATTGTGGTACGCTTCGATTGACTTCCGACCGGACAACCCCGAAATCGCTCAGACAGCACTCGAGATGCGATCGAAGGTACACGAGAGTGTCTGGGAAGAACTCGGTGATGCCGACGTCGAGATGGCGTATCCGCACACCCACCTGATTTTCGACGAGACGAGTGGGCGTGCGCGTGTTGCTGTTGAACGGTCACAGGATATCGGAGTCGAAGCGCCTCCGTCTGAGCGAGGTACGGCAGACTGACATGGATTCACCCCCTCGCGATCGGATTCCTGTCTGACGATCGCCACCGACACCGGGGGCATTTCGAATAGCGCGCGCCTTCTATTTAGCACGGCTCAGCCAACATCATCGGTAACTGATAGAACTCACAGCGTTAGGTTCGCACGTTCTATACCGGGTAATCCAGACCCAATCACGTGAAATGAAGCGAGTCACTGTGCTGCATTCACCCTCTATATTCAGCAAGCAACTTCTGTCATCTATCGTGGATTTCATCAACGCTATTCGTTCTATCGGTTATCACGCTAAAAATTGGATGTGCTCGACGTCTGGACCGCTCAGACGCCCCGGCCCTGGAGCTTCTCCTCCTCGGGGAGGTCGACGTTCGCGTCGCCTTTCATGCTCTTGCCGAGGTTCTTCGAAATTTCGGCGAGCGTGTCGGCGTCGTCCCAGTTGTTCGTCGCGCGGACGATCGCGTCTGCCATCTCCGGGGGGTTCTCCGCACCGAAGATGCCGCTGCCGACGAAGATGCCGTCGCACTCGTGGTGCATCATCAAGGCGGCGTCGGCGGGGGTCGCGATGCCGCCGGCGGCGAAATTGACTACTGGCAGCCGGCCCATCTCGGCGGTCTCGTGGACCAGTTCGGCGGGCGCTTCGATCTCGCGAGCGTAGGCCTCCCGTTCCTCGTGGCTCATCCCCTCGAGCTTGCGGATCGCGCCCTTGATCGTCCGCTGGTGGTGGACCGCCTGGTTCACGTCGCCGGTGCCGGCTTCGCCCTTGGTGCGGATCATCGCTGCGCCCTCCTCGATCCGGCGCAGGGCCTCGCCCAAATTACGCGCGCCGCAGACGAACGGCGCGGTGAAGTCGCGCTTGTCGATGTGGTAGGCGTCGTCGGCGGGGGTGAGCACCTCCGACTCGTCGATCATGTCGACGCCGACCGACTCGAGGATCTGTGCTTCTTTGGTGTGGCCGATCCGGGCCTTGCCCATGACCGGGATCGACACCTCGTTGACGATTTCCTCGACGTCGGCGGGATCGGCCATTCGCGCGACGCCGCCGCGCTTTCTGATGTCCGCCGGCACGGCCTCGAGAGCCATCACCGCGACGGCGCCCGCGTCCTCGGCGATCCGAGCCTGTTCGGGATCGACGACGTCCATGATGACGCCGCCTTTCTGCATCTGTGCGAAGCCGCGCTTGACGAGGTCCGTGCCACGTCGAAGCTCCTCGAGATCGGTGTTCTCGGCCATAGCGAGCCATTGGAATTCATCTCACTTACGCGTGTCCTTTACTCGCCTTCCCCGTGCAGTAACACGATGTTACTGCCAGTGTTATGCCAACCCAACACAGTGTCCGTGTACGGGATCGTCCCCGGCCGGCAGGTGGTGGTTGCTGGTGTGGCTCGTGTTCGTCCGTTTTCCCGTCGCCCCCTCCAGCGCTCCGCTCGCCGCGTCGGGCGTCGGTTCAACCGCTATCGTTTTCACGTCGCCCTCCGTCGCGCCGGATAATGACCGCGAGCAGTCGGCTAGCCGACAGGGATCCGTTGCCACGCGCGCTCGCCCCCGTTCCGGAGCGACTCGAGGACCTCGGCCTGCGTTACGCCTGGCTCATCGTGGCGATCAACCTCGCCGGCACGGCGTTCGGCTTCTGGTACTACCGCCACCAGTTCGCCGACACCGCGATGGTGATGTGGCCGTGGGTTCCCGACAGCCCGCTCGCAACCCTGTTCATCGCGCTCGCCATTGCAGCCTGGAAACTAGGCCACGAACTCCCCTGGCTCACCGCACTCGCGTTCTTCGGCAACATCGTGCTCGGCCTGTGGACGCCCTACACGCTGCTCGTCTTCTACGAAACCTACGCGGCCCAGACCCACCCGCTGATGTACCAGTTTCTCTTCTGGAGCCACCTCGCGATGGTCGTCCAGGCGCTGGTGCTCCACCGGATCACTGACTTCTCGGTTTCGGCCGTCGGCGTCGCCTTGCTGTGGTACTGGTCGAATCTCGTCGTCGACTACTTCGTTCCCATCGTCGGGGACCCCCATCACACGGCGATCCCGCTGGCTCGAGACGCCGAGATGTTCCTCGGCGCCGACGCCCTCGGATTGATCGCCGCCGGCGAGACCTCGTTCGTCCTGCTCGCGCTGTTTCTGGCGCTCGCAATCCGAGTGAAGAAAATCGAGTCCGTGTCGCCCGCCCGAACCGTAAGCTGATCGGGTCGAGCCGCGTCCGGAGTCCCCGCTTCGCTCGAGGTCGGCTCTCACACCTCGAGTGCGAACGTCTCGATCAGCGCCGTTTTCGCGTCGCGGCCGTCGTCGCCCCACCAGCCGTCGATGCCGAACGCGTAGGTGCCGGCCTCGAGGTCGGCGAACCGAACGTCGGTGTAGCCGTCGTCCTCGAGCCACTCGTCGTCCGCTTCAGGCCGAACCGTGAGGGTCCACTCCGCCGTTCCGCCGGGATGGAGGCCGTGCAGCGGCAGCGGGACCCGCTCCGGAGCGACGTGTTCCCATTCTCCGTTGGCGTACCGGTGGAGCCCCCAGCCGTAGAGGTTCGACCTGAACGACCGATGCGAGCGGTTTCGCAGCGTGAACGTGATCGAACCGGGTGCCGAAAGGGTCGTCGCCGAGGGCTCGAGGGCCACGCCGACTCTGCGGTGGTCGTTACAGCGGTGCTCGGTGATGCGGTCGCCGTAGTCGGGACAGCCGATCGACGGCTGATCCGCTCGATCGGGACCCGCCGTCGCCGTCAGCAGGCCGTAGCTCCCGACGACTCCGGTTCCGATCGTTGCGAGGAGGGCGCGACGCGAGCGGAGGCGGTCCATAGCCGGTACTATTCGCTGATCCGACATATGCTGCCCGGTAGGTGAAGCGGCGATCGAACCTTATTCGACGATCACGACCGCCGACTCGGTCTCGAGCATCTCGCCGTCGCCCGAGTAAGTCCGCTCGAGTTCCACCTCGAACAGCTCGTCCTCGAGTTCCTCACCTGCAACCCGAAGCACGCCTGCCTCGTTGTCTATCTCGTACTCGCCGCTGTCGATTCCCGAGTCGATCTCGCCGACCTTCGCGCCGTATTTCGGGCCGAGCGTCGAGTAGTCCAGGCCGATCGACGCGACCTCGGTGGTGATCTCCGGGGGCTCTGCGAGCACGTCGAGACTCCGGACGTGCATCACGTTCTGGATCGCGTCCTCGAACCCGTCGATCGGACCGTAGACCGAAACGGACTC
This sequence comes from Natrononativus amylolyticus, assembly GCF_024362525.1. Lineage (GTDB taxonomy): Archaea > Halobacteriota > Halobacteria > Halobacteriales > Natrialbaceae > Natrononativus > Natrononativus amylolyticus. The sequence continues at coordinate 2,401,822 of NZ_CP101458.1, read as the reverse complement.
GAGTTCCTCGTTCAGCGGTAGCTGGCGCTCGGACTTGTACCGACGGAGCGCGGAGATGACCTCCATCGCCGTCTCGCCGGCCTCGAGGTCGGCGTCGTATCCCAGGGGTTCGGGCCAGTCGCGGGTGTGAATGCTCTCGAAGTCGCCCTCGCCGGCGGAATCGGCACTCGAGGCGTAGACGGACTGCCAGATCTCCTCGGTGACGTGCGGGAGGTACGGCGCCCACAGCTCGAGGAACGTCCGGTGAGCCGTCCGCAGCGCGTACTGCGTCGAGGAATTCTCTTCTCGGCCCTTGGCGATCTCGAGGTAGTCGTCACAGAACGTGCTCCAGAAGAAGGTTCTGAGACGGTTGCGGGCCTTCGCGAACTCGTAGGCCTCGAGGTGAGCCGTAAGTTCCTCGACGGTGGCGTCGAGTTCGGCGAGCAGCCAGCGGTCGATAGCCTCGAGCTCTGCGGGTTCGTCGGGGTCGACAGGCGCGAGCGTGTCGACGAGCTTCGAGGCGTTCCAGAGCTTCCGGAGGAGCTTCTCGCCCGCGACGATGTCCTGGTCCTGGTAGGGGAAGTCGTCGCCGACGGCGGCGCTGGCCGCCCAGAAGCGAACCGCGTCCACTGGGTACTCCGCGAGCACTTCGGCGGGTTCGACGACGTTGCCGCGGGACTTCGACATCTTCTCGCGGTTTTCGTCTAACACGTGGCCGTTGATCAGCGTCGCGTCGAAGGGAACCTCGCCGGTGTGCTCGTAGCACTTCACGATGGTGTGGAACAGCCAGAACGAGATGATGTCGTGGCCCTGCGGGCGCAGGTCGAACGGGTAGAGTTCGGGGTTCGACATCGTGAACTCCTCGCTCTCTTCGTCCCAGTCCCAGCCCGCATTGATCAGCGGGGTCAGCGAGGAGGTCGCCCAGGTGTCGAAGACGTCCTCTTCAGGTTCGAAGGTGTCGTCGGCGCACTCCGGACAGCTATCGACCGGCGGATCGTCGGAGAGCGGATCGACCGGGAGGTCCGCCCGCTCGGCCATGATCGGATGGTCGCAGTCGGCGCAGTACCAGACCGGGAACGGGATGCCCGAGTCGCGCTGGCGGGAGATCAGCCAGTCCCACTCGAGGCCCTCGATCCAGTGTCGGTACCTGGTAAACATCTTCTCGGGGTACCACTCCATCTCGGCGCCGGCCTCGAGGTACGCCTCCTTGTGGTCCAGAATCTCGACGTACCACTGTTTGGACACCCGGTACTCGACGGGGGTGTCGCAGCGCTCGTGGACGCCGACGTCGTGGACGATCTCGCGGCGGTCCCGGAGGTAGCCGGCCTCCTCGAGATCCTCGACGATGACCTCGCGGGCCTCCTCCGTGCTCAGTCCCTCGTAGTCGCCCGCGAGGTCGGTCATCGTCGCGGTCTCGTCGATGGCCACCCGCAACGGTAAGTCGTGGGCCTGGTACCACTCGATGTCGTTCTGGTCGCCGAAGGTACAGCACATCACGATCCCCGATCCCTTCTCCATGTCGACGCGGTCGTCGGCGATGATCGGCACCTCGTGGCCGAAGATCGGGATTCGGGCCGTCTCGCCGACCAGATCCTGGTTCGCCTCGTCGTCGGGATGGACGAAGACGGAGACGCAGGCCGGTATCAGTTCTGGCCGCGTGGTAGAGATGACGAACTTCTCGCGCGGCGGGCTCTCCCCTGCCATCTCGAACGCGATGTCGTTGAAGTGGGAATTCCGCTCGTCGTCCTCGGTCTCGACCTGCGAGATTGCCGTCTCGCACTCCGGACACCAGATGGCGGGGGCCTTCTTTCTGTACTCCCGTCCCTTCTCGTAGAGATCGAGGAAGGAGAGCTGTGAGATCCGCTGAACGCGGGGCTCGATCGTCTTGTACGTGTGCCCCCAGTCGATCGAGCAGCCGAGGCTCTGCATCTTCTCGGTGAACTCCGCCTCGTACTCCTGACAGACCTCCCGGCAGAGCTGTTGGAACTCCCGGCGCTCGTAGTCCTGGTGGCGGATGTCCAGATCCTCCTCGGTCAGCCGCTCGGAGGCGATCCCGTTGTCGTCGTAGCCGAACGGGAAGAGGACGTCGCCGTCTGCCATCCGCTGGAAGCGGGCCGCGAAGTCCTGCAGGGTGTGGCCGTAGAGGTGGCCCATGTGCAGACTCCCGGACACCGTCGGCGGCGGCGTGTCGATGGCGTAGGTCGTGTTCGGGTCCGCACCCGGTTCGCCCTGGTAGGCGTAGGTCTCCGCCTCGACCCAGCGCCGCTGCCACTTCGGCTCGATCTCGGACGGGTCGTAACCGCCCTCGAGCCCTTCCTCCTGTTCGGGGCTGTCCATACTCATGCTGTCACCGCCCGCTGGGGGCGCGTGCGTCGTCTCGCGTGTGGGTGTCGATCTGCCATACTGGTCGTTGTTCGCTGAATGCTGGTCGGCTACAATACATCCGTCGAAACGGTGTGGCGAGATGGGGCTAGAAGGCCCCTACGAAAACGGCGGCTCGAGGGCCGGCGAACCGACGAGGTGTCGCTGCCGGAATCATCACGAGAACCTGTTGTGTGGCGTCAATGATAGGTGTTTCGTCCTCGACGGTGTACGTCAATACGGTATCGATACGATCGCGAAAGTGGGTACATACCCTGAGTGATCCAGCACCGAAACTACTATCCTTCCAAAACTAACAACATGGGAATATAGATATTCGGCCAGCCGCAGAAGGCGGAACAGACGGTCTTCTCGTCGCAAAACGAGGAGTGTTGGCCGACGTGAGTATCGCCGTGGTGTTCGTCCTGTTCACCGTCGCGATACTCGTCTCCGGCCGCGCTTCGGTGGTGCTGCTGTCGGCGTTCGCAGTCGCGTTCGTCACTCACGTAGCCGGGATGATTCCCTGGCTGGCGTACGAGGGTCCCAGCACCGCGGTGCTCGTAGCCTTTTTCGCCGCGATCGGGTTCGTGATCGGCGTCCTGTGACCGCACGGTCTCAGCGCGTGATGGCTCGCGCTCGAGCAGCTGTCAGTCGCCGTCGCTCGAGTCGTTTTCACTCGAGTCCGCACCCAGGTCGATCACCGCCCGCGAGTCGGTGACGTGACGGACGCTGCCGCCCAAGTAAGCCGCAAGCCGCTCCAGAAACGGATCGTCGACGCCCTCGTCGTCGACCCCGACGAGCGTGATCTCGTCGTATTTCCCAGGATCGTGATCCCCCTGCATGATCAGCGAGAACAGCTCTCTCGGCGTAACGGGCTCCCCTTCCTCGAGGCGCCCGGCGATTCCCTCGAGCGTCGTCTCGACGGTGGTCTCGACCTCGAAGGTGACGTCGACGGAAGCGGTCGCGTCCAGTTGTTTCGCGGCGTAGGCTTCCTCGGAGCTTCGCACCGCGGGAACGAGGACGTCCTCGAAGTCGAACCCCTGCTCTTTGGTGCCGACGTAGGCGAAGGCGACCATCGCCCGCAGACCGTCGAGGAAGGCGTCGTCGGTCGCCACGTCGTCGAACACCTGCCGGCGGTCCTTCACCGAGAGGGTGTGCAACAGCACGTCGAAGTCGAGGACGGCGTGTCGCACCCGCTCGCGGATGCGCGCCTCGGCGTTCCGTCTGGACTGGTCGTGGCTCATCTCCCGCTCGCCGAACAGGTAGGCGCGGTCGGCCGGGCTGAGCACCCCACGGTTGCGCGTAGTTTCGGTGTTCATAATCAGATATGGATTATACGTAACTAGCTTCTATCCGAACGGCTATCAACGCTCGGGTTCGATTGAACGCATGAGACGACTCGAGCGGCGGGATTCTGCGATGTTCTCGCGACGGGGGGAGAGAGGGTGAGGGGGAGACTCGCCGACCGCTACGCGGAAACGATCGTCGGCCACAGCAAACTCGTCATCGTCTGTCTCCTCGTGCTCACCGCCGTCATCGCCGCCGGCGCGGCCGTCGGTGAAACCGAAGACGGCGGCATCGGCCAGTTCGACGTCGATTCGGATGAGACCCGCGCGCTCGAGGAGATCGAGGACACCTACGACACGGACGACCGCGTGGTCACACAGATCGTCGTCAGAGACGAAGGTGGCGACGTCCTCACCCGCGAGTCGCTGCTCGAGAGCCTCGAGTTACAACAGGAGGTGCGGGCGAACGAGACGCTGAACGCCACCCTGAGCGAGGAGGGGTTCGTCGGCCTCGAGAACGTCGTCGCGACCGGCGCGGTCTTCGAGGACCGCGCGGCTGAGGCGAACGGACCGCCCGACACCAGCCACCCGACGCTCGAGGAGCAGATCGGGGCGCTCGAGGACCGCTCGGACGAAGAGGTCGAAGAGCTCCTGGCGGCGGTGCTCGACCCCGACGCAGACACGCAGGGCGAAGACCCCTACGAGTTCCTGCCGACGGAGTACGAACCCCGCGAGACGACCGCCGAGTCGCGGATCACCTTCCTCTTCCAGATCGACGACAGCGGCGACGACGAGGAGCCCCAGGCGGCCTACGACGCCCAGGTCGCGATCGACGAACTGGTCGAGGAGCGCTTCGACGACGCGTTCGTCTTCGGCCAGGGGATCACCGACGCGGCGAGTTCGAGCGCCGTCGGCGACAGCTTCGCGATCATCACGCCCGTCGCGTTCGTGCTCGTACTGGGTGTGCTCGCGATCACCTACCGGGACGTCGTCGACGTACTCATCGGGCTGTTCGGCATCGCGCTCGTGATGGCCTGGCTCGCCGGCATCCAGGGCTGGCTCGAGGTCCCCTCGAGTCAGCTCCTGATCGCGGTTCCGTTCCTCCTGATCGGGCTCTCGATCGACTACTCCCTGCACGTCGTGATGCGCTACCGGGAGGCCAGAAACGGGCTGCTCGAGGAGGAGCCACCCGAGGGAACGGAAACCGACGGGCCGATCGAGGACGGCGGCTACCTGGACGCCGGCCGGGGGATGGCCCTCGGCCTCGCGGGCGTCGTGCTGGCGCTCGCCGCGGCGACGTTCTCGACGGGGGTCGGCTTCCTCTCGAACTACGTCAGCCCGCTGCCGGCGATCCAGGACTTCGCCCTGCTCAGTGCGGGCGGCATCTTCGCGACGTTCGTCGTTTTCGGCGCGCTGGTTCCCGCACTGAAGGTCGAGGTGGATCGGGTGCTCGAGTCACGGTTCGACCGCGACCGGCGAAAGCAGCCGTTCGGTCGGGGAACTGGACTCGTCAACCGCGCCCTCTCGCGAGGTGTCGCCGTCGCCCGGAAGGCGCCGCTCGCCGTCGTTCTCGTCGCACTCCTGCTCGCCGTCGGCGGCGCCTACGGCGCGACGGGGATCGACACTGAGTTCAATCAGACGGACTTCTTACCGGAGGACGCTCCCGAGTGGGCGAAATCCCTGCCGGGGCCGCTCGCACCCGACACGTACACGATCAGCGACGACGCGGCCTATCTGGGCGAGAACTTCCAGGAACGAGGCGAGGGCAGCCAGTCCCAGATTCTGCTCGAGGAGGGGATAACCGATCCCGAGACGCTGGTCGCGATCGAGAACGCGACGGCTTCGGTCGAGGGGAACACCACTATCGCCGCCCGCTCCGACGGAACTGCGGCCGTCGAGAGCCCCGTACGCGTCCTTCGGGAACTCGCCGGTGAGAACGAAAGCGTCGCGACCGCACTCGAGGAACGCGACACGACCGGCGACGGCCTCCCCGACGAGGACCTCGCGGGATTCTACGACGTACTGTACGAGGCCGACGAGGAGGCGGCCTCGGCGGTCCTGCATCGAACCGACGGCGGGGAGTACGACTCCGCCCGCCTGCTGCTCTCCGTCCGGGGCGACGCGGCCGCTCAGGACGTCGCCGACGACACCCGCGACGTGGCGAGTCTCATCGAGAGCGACGCGCCGGTGGCGGCGACCGCCGCGGGCGGACCGGTGACGACGGCCGTGATCCAGGACGCCTTGCTCGAGACGCTGGTCCAGGCGTTCGCGGTCACGCTGGCGGTGATCCTCGCGTTTCTCACTGTCCTCTACTGGGTCCGCCACCGGGCGCTCACCCTGGGCGCGATCACCCTCGCGCCGGTGGTGGCGGCACTGGCGTGGTTGCTCGGAACGATGGCGCTGCTCGACGTACCGTTCAACAGCGAGACGGCGGTGATAACGAGCCTCGCGATCGGCCTCGGCGTCGACTACAGCATCCACGTCGGCGAGCGATTCGTGGCTGAAAGGGGAGAACGCGATACTCTCGAGGCCGCGCTCACCGCCACCGTCACGGGAACCGGCGGCGCGCTGCTGGGCAGCGCGGCGACGACCGCCGCCGGCTTCGGCGTCCTCGCACTGGCGCTCGCCCCGCCGCTGCAGCGCTTCGGCCTCGTGACGGGTCTGAGCATTATCTTCGCCTTTATCGCCTGCCTGACGGTGCTACCGTGTCTGCTCGTGCTTCGCGAGCGCGCCCTCGCACGACTGGCGTGATCGGGGCCGACCAATGAGTTATGCCCCTCGACGTGGGCAACCTCGGCATGGACACGGCACCGAACCTGGCCGACTACGAGGGGCTCTCGGAGGTCTTCGAGTGGGACAGCATCTACGCGGACGCCGACTGGGACGGCCCCGACGAGATCAACGTCGCCCACGAGGTGTGCGACCGCTACCGAACCGACCGGGGCACCGTCGCGCTGTACTTCGTCGGGGGTGACGGCGAGCGCGAGCGAATCACCTTCTGGGAGCTCACCCAGTGGTCGAACGCGTTCGCGAACGTCCTCGAGGACCTCGGGATCGAGCGGGGCGACCGCGTCTTCGGCTACATGCCCCGCGTCCCCGAACAGTACGTCGCGATGCTCGGGACGCTGAAGACTGGATGCGTCTTCGGCGGCATCGATCCCCAGTACGGCTCCGAGGGGGTTGCCTACCGCCTCGCCGATAGCGGCGCGCGGGTCGTCGTGACGACTCCGGCGAACCGCGAGACGGTCGCGCGGGCGCTCGAGGACGACGCCGTCGCCGTCGACCACGTGATCGTGGTCAGCGACGACGGCATCGGCGTTCGGCGGGGCGACGTGAGCTACTACGAGGCGCTCGATCGCGCCTCGCTCGAGTACGACGTCGTCCGAACGACCGGGTCGGATCCCGCCCTGTTGTACTACACGAGTGGCACGACGGGGCCGGCGAAGGGGATCGTCCACGGCCACCGCTGGGTCGTCGGCGCGGCCGCGGCGCAGCTGTACGGCGCCGACCTCCTCCAGCACGAGACGGACCTCTACTGGGCCACCGGCGATCGGGGGTGGCTCACGGCTCCGGTCAACGCCCTCGGCGTCTGGTTCTGGGGCCACAGCCTCCTCGCCTACGACGGCCCCTTCGAGCCGGAGACCTGGATCTCGCTGCTCGAGGAGTTCCCGGTGACGGTGCTCTCGAGCGTTCCCGCGATCTACCGCGGTCTGCAGGAGTACGAGGACGACCTCGCCGACGCCGATCTCGACCTTCACCGGGCGATCAGCACCGGTGAACCGCTGGACGCGGCTCTCATCGAGTGGGGTGAACGAGCACTCGGCACGCCGATCGACGACAGCTACGGCCAGGCCGAGACCGGAAACATGATCGTCAACACCTACCCCTCGATCGAGACCCGCCCCGGCAGCATGGGGAAATCGCTCCCCGGCGTCGAGGTGGGAATCGTCGACCCCGACTCGGGCGAGCGACTCGCACCAGACGAACTGGGCCAGATCGCCGTCCGCGGGGAGTTCCCCTCCTTCTTCCTCGGCTACTGGGAGGATCACGAGCGAACCGACGAGGCGTTCGCCGGCGACTGGTACCTGACGGGCGATCTGGGGAAGGAGGACGAAGACGGCTACCTCTGGTACGAGGGACGGGCCGACGACGTCATCATCAGCGGCGGCTCCCGGATCGGCCCCGTCGACGTCGAACGGGCGCTCCACGAGCACGAGGGCGTCGCCGCGGCCGCCGCGGTGGCGACGACGGCCGATGACGGCGGCGAGCCGGTCGAGGACGGCGCGGACCTCGAGCAGGCCGTCAAGGCGGTCGTCGTCCGCGCCGACGGGGTCGAGGCGGACGACGAGGAGCTCGCGGCGGCGATCCGAGCGCACGCCGAAGCGACCCTCCCGACGCTGGCCGTCCCGGCTGAGGTCGAGTTCCGCGAGGCGCTGCCGCGGACGGCGACGGGACAGCTGAAGCGCGGCGAACTCGCCGGTTGACCGGTCGTTTCGCCCGCGACCGGACCGCTCTCCTCCGCTCGCGGGCCGGCGATCCCCCTACGGTCGCGGCTCCGGAACCGTGTCCGAGTGCGAACGCACCCACAGCTCGCCGATGCGAGAGAGCCGGGTCCGGTAGGACTTCCCGTGCTCCTCGCGTTCGATGTAGCCCTTGCCGCCCGGGCCCAGCCGGTCGACGTTGTAGATCACCTTCGAGCGGAAGCTGTCGGTGTACTCCTCGTTGAGCTCCCGGGACAGGGCCTCCGCCAGTTCGGAGACGGAGGCGAACTCGCCGTCCTCGCCGAGCTTGTACAGGATCAGCTCCTCGAACGGTTTGACGCTCGAAAAGGACGCCACCGGGAGTTCGACGATGTGCTGGCCGTCGATCTCCTTGGCGCCGATGGTCGTCCCGCGCTCGTCGAACTCCGCGAGCAGGTCGCGGGCGCTCTCGAGGCGCTCTTCGACGCGCACGCGATCGGCGCTGATAACCCCCTCGTCGCCGCTCTCGTCCGCTCTCGACAACAGTTCCTCGAGCAGCGCCGCCCCGTCGCGAAGTTCTTCTGCGAGTTCCGTCTCGAGGTACTTTTCGGGGGCGGTGTAGTAGGTGTGGATCTTCTCGCGGTCGTCCTGGCGTTCGACCATCAGTGAGTGAGCCGCGGTGGCGAAGGCGAAGCTCACGGTCCGGGGCATCGCCGCGACGTTCACCCACACTTCGTTGCCCCGGTCGAGTTCGTCGTTGATCAGCTCGTAGGCCTGCTCGAACGCCGCGTCGTAGTCGTAGACGTCCTCGAGGACGAACCGCTCGGTCGCCGCCCCCAGCAGGTTCTCGAAGTCCTGCTCGAGCTTCCGGGAGAGGTTCCGGGAGTACTCGACGTTGGCCTCGCTGCCGACTGCGCCCTCGAGCAGGATCACCCGCTCGACGTCGATCTGATCGCGCACGAGGGGGGCGATCAGCCGGTCGTAATCGAAGCCGACCGGAACGATGTGCGTTTGCATACCTCCGTGTTCTCAAGTGTGGACCAAAGGTCGTTCGACACGGCCCGATGGCCGGGCGTCGAGCTCAGGCACCGTCTCCAGCGGCCGTGTCGTCTTCTCCGGGCCCGGCATCACCCACATCGGCGGACTCGTCCTCGCTTCTCTCGCCGATCTCGAGCGCCCGGACGACGTCCAGCAGCCGCTGTTGGTCCCGCTCGACGTCCACCTCGAGGCCCGACTCGAGCGCCGGCGGCGCCTCGAGCGGGAGCACGCCGCCGGCGACCGCGAAGCTCTCGGCGGTGGGCCACACCGCGACGTGCGTCTCGGCGGCGACGGTCGGCCGTTCGCCCTCGTCGGCCGCACCGGCGGCGACCGGGTACGCCGTCTCGAGAACGTACCACCGCCCCTCGGTGCCGTCCTCGCGGGAGAGCCTCCCGACCCGTTTCTGCTCGCCGACGTCGAGGCCTTCGTCCTCGAGGGTGGCGACGAACTGCGATTTCGCCTTCGGGGCGGCCAGGTCGATGCCGGCGTCCGGCGAGATTCCCACCGCCGAGAGCGACGGCGAGAACGAGAGTTCGATCGCGAACAGCGACCGGAGCGGGACGTCGATCTCTGGGGGCTGAACGGCCTCGAGACTGTCGGCGCTCGGCACGTGCTCGTAGAGGGTCGTCTCGGCGCGCACCGTCGCGAGGGCGATGCGGCTGCTGTCGGTACGGGTGCCGACGACGCGCCAGTCGGCGTCATCCGGGTGCGCCAGCTCGGTCGTCATCGTCGGACCTACGCGGGGCCGCCTTTTCGGCGTGACGGTTGCGGAACGCCGTTCGTACCGCCTCCCGTCCGTGGGTTCCGGTCAGCCGCGACCCGCCCTGCGGTTGCACCGGGGTCGGTACGGCAGACCGTCTCAGTCGGCCGACAGCTCGTCGAAGTAGATTGCCCGCCGCTCGTCCGCCGCGGGCGCCGTCAGCCAGGAGACGGCGACGGTGAGGGCGAGTCCGAGGAGCATCCCGACGAGGCCGGCCGACCAGCCGGCGTACGTTCCCGGAACCGGCGTGAACAGACTCGAGAGGTAGAACAGCTGGCTGCCGACGATGCCGGCGGTGATCCCCGCGCGGGTGGTCCCCCGCCAGTAGAGCGCGACCAGCACGGGCAGTGCGAGCTGGGCGAATCCCGAAAACGCGGCCTCCCCGATCTCGAACAGCGTCGCGGGGTTGTAGAGACTCGCGACGAACGTGGCGACGGCGAAGACCACGACCCCGACGCGGGCGAGTAAGTCCTCCCGGCGCGCCGAGAGCGTACTGTCGACGAACGGGCGGTAGATGTCCCGCGTAAAGTACGACGACCCCGACAGCAGCATCGAATCGGAGGAAGACATCATCGCGGCCATCGCCCCGGCGATGACGAGCGCGGCGAACCAGAGCGGCGTGTACTCGCCGAGGATCACCGGGAGGATGTTCCCGCTGTCGCCCATCTCGAGGCCCAGCCCCTGCGCCCAGACGCCGAGCATGAACGCCGGGAGAAAGAGCGCGACACAGAGCACCGGCCAGAGCGCGAACGAGCGCTTGAGCACCGTCTTCGACCCCGCGACGAAGAAGCGCTGGTTCACCTGCGGGAACATCGCGACGCCGAAACCGATCACGATCGCCGTCGAGAGCATCCACTGGGGCGTGTAGAAGTCGCTGCCGAGGGCGAAGAACTCCTCGCCGGCAGGGGAGCTTTGGAGCGCGGCGGTGACCTCCGCGAGTCCGCCGGCGGCGACGAGCACCCAGAGGGCGGCGACCCAGGTCGCCCCGAGCATGAACGCCCCCTGGAGGGTGTCCGTCCAGGCGATCCCCCGGAAGCCGGCGACGACGACGTAGAGGATCATGAACAGCGTGATCAGCCCCGCTCCGAGGCCGTAGGAGACGGCGCCGTCGGTGAGCGCCTCGAGGGCGGTGCCCGCCCCGACCTGCTGGAGCATCACGTACGGAAACAGCCAGAGCAGGCTGACGCCGGCGACGAGCCCCCGAAGTCGACGCGAACCGAAGCGGTCGCCGAGCATCTCGCCGAGGGTGACGTAGTCGTAGCGCTTCCCGAGCAGCCACTGCTTGTAGCCGATGACGTACCAGAGGATCGCGAAGATGATGCCGTCCATCAGCCCCATCACGAGGACGTACTCCGGGCCGTTTCGGTAGGCGACGTTCGGCCCGGCGAAGAACGTGAACGCCGAGAGCAGCGTCGCGAACGTGGTAAACAACAGTACGACCGTCCCCACCGTGCGGCTCGCGAGGTAGAAGTCCTCGGCGGTGCGCTCGGTGACCCGGTAGGCTACGAGGCCGATCGCCAGCGCCAGAACGAGGTAGCCGACGATGATGCCGACCTGGAGCTCGAGGCTCACGGGTTCTCACCGCTCCGATCGCCGGTCGTTACGGCGTCCGGTTCGATTCCCAGCCCCCACGCCCGGTCGGCGAACAGCCAGAACACGATCGAGGCGAGGCACATCCAGCCGACGTGCCACCAGAGCCAGAGCGGCAGCCCCGCGACGACCGTATCGTTTCCCCACAGAAACCACGGGATCGTCAGCGCGACCAGCGCGATCGCGACGCCGATCCACCCCACGAGTTCGACTCGACGCATACGCGACCCTCGTGGATCGACGTGGGTAATTGTTTCTATTCGAACTTCGCTATCGAAGACAATTTTTCATCATCCGTCCGGGGGAGAGCTTGCTGGCGTTTTTCCAAGCTAAAATCGCTCTTTCACGTAAGGAAAGGGGTATATGTGTCGGCTGAGAAACTAAACCAGAGACCCCTATGGCCCGTCTGTTTCCTCTCCGGTCGGACACCCCTACACAGGAGGGACAGCCGCGGGTCGTCGACCTCGCGGACGAGGACGCAGACGCCGTCTTCGGCGCGCTCTCGTCGACGACGGCCCGTCGCATCTACGCCACCCTCGACGACGAACCCGGCACTCCCAGCGACGTCGCAGAGGCGATCGACTCGTCGATCCAGAACGTCCGCTACCACCTCGAGAAGCTCGAGGACGCCGGACTCGTCGAGGTCGTCGACACCTGGTACTCCTCGCGGGGCAACGAGATGAGCGTCTACGCCACCGCGGACGGTCCGCTGATCGTCACCAGCGACGAGTCGAAGGCCGCCCAGCTCAAGACCGCCCTCTCCCGGTTCATCGGCGGGCTCGGCGCGCTCGCCGGCGGCAGCCTGCTCGTCCAGTACGGCCTCGAGCGGTTCTTCGCCCCGGGTCAGCCCGCGGACACCGAAGCCGCGCCGGCCGACGACGCCGAGAGCGACGCTGCGGACACCGCAGACGGGGCCGACTCCGCTGACGAGCCAACCGGCGAGGAGGAAGTCGACGCCCCTGCCGACGAGGGGGCCGACGCGGACGCACCGGAGGACACCGACGACGCGGCGTTCACCACCCAGCAGGAGTCCGCCGAGGACGCGGAGGACGCGGCCGCCGGAGACGACAGGGCGACGGACGACGCCGACGCTCCCGACGACACCGACACGGCGGACGATGTCGACCCGGAGTACTACGCCGACGAACCGACGGCCGCCAACGAGACGGCACCGCCCGAGACCGCCCCGGACGGCGGCGCCGAGGCCGCCGAGGCGGTCTTCGCGACGATTCCGCCGGGGCTGCTGTTCTTCCTCGGCGGGCTGGTCGTCCTCGTCGCCGTCACCGTCTACTGGTACTGGACGACGACGTACTAGTCGGCGACATCGGTCACCGACCCGCGCTCTCCCGCGTCGGCTCCGATCGACTGTCGGCCTTCGCGTGTCAACAGCTATTTGCCCCTCACCGGCCAACGTTACGGTATACGGGTACATACGCGCGGCTCTCGCGTCGCCCCCTCCCGGGGCAGATCTCCCATGGAAGACACGTCGAAATATCTCATCCACGCGAACGTCACGGCCAACGGGGTGGTCGAGCGCAGCGACGTCGTCGGCGCGATCTTCGGCCAGACCGAGGGACTCCTCGGGGACGACCTCGACTTGCGCGACCTCCGACAGTCCCAGAAGGTCGGCCGAATCGACGTCGAAATAACCAGCACGAAAGGCACCTCGAGCGGCCACCTCACCATCGCGACCAGCCTCGACAAGGTCGAAACCGCTACGCTCGCGGCCTCCCTCGAGACCATCACCCGCGTCGGCCCCTGCCGGGCGACCCTCGAGGTGACCGAAATCGAGGACGTCCGCGCCGCAAAGCGCAAGGTGGTCGTCGACCGGGCGAAGGAACTCCTGCGGACGGGGTTCGACGACAGCGTGATGTCCTCCGAGGAGATCCTAGCGGAGGTCCGCGAGCACGTCCGCGTCGAGGACATCACGGAGTACGAGGGCCTCCCCGCGGGGCCGCGGGTCACCGACAGCGACGCGATCATCGTCGTCGAGGGACGGTCGGACGTGCTCACGCTGCTCAAGTACGGCATCAAGAACGCGATCGCCGTCGAGGGAACGAACGTCCCCGATGCCGTCGCCGAGCTCACGAACCACCGCACGGTGACGGCGTTTCTCGACGGCGACCGGGGCGGCGACCTGATCTTAGAGGAGCTCGCCCAGGTCGGCAGCATCGACTACGTCGCGTTCGCCCCCGGCGGCTCCTCGGTGGAGGACCTCGACCACCACCAGGTGTTCGCCGCCCTCCGGAACAAGGCGCCGTACGACTCCGTCGCCGGGTCAGGATCGCCCCGCGAGACGGTCGCCGTCACCGACGGGAGCACGGCGACCGGGCCGCCGAGCGAAGCGCCGTCGTCGACCGACCGACCGGCGCCCGACGCCGACTCGAGCGCAGCCGAGCCGTCGGAACTCGCCAAACCCACGGCGGCTCCCGCCGAGGCGGACCCGGCGGCAGCGACGACGGTGTACGATCACGCGAGCGCGGTCGTCCGGGCGGGAACCGACCAGGTCCGGTTTCTCGCGGACGGGACGATCCTCGCGGAGGAGGCCGTCGGCGAGGCGTACGACACCCTCGCGGAACTCGAGCCCGCACCGACGACGGTCGTCCTCGACGGCATCCTGAGCCAGCGGCTGCTTGATCTGGCGGCCGACCGCGGCGTCGAACGGATCGTCGCCCGCTCGCTCGGCCAGTTCACCAAACGCCCGACCGACGTTCGAATCCACGCGATCGACGACATCGCAGAGACGGCTCCCGACTCGCACTGATCAGCCCAGGATCGCCATCGAGAGGACGAGGAGCGCGCCGAAGATCGCCCCCGAGAGCGTTGCGAGGAAGTTGACGCCCTGATTGCCGAGCACCGATCCCTCGAGCGTCGCCCCCAGCAGGCTGTCGACGGTCATCCCGACGACGCCGGCGGCGACGACGATCGCGCCGCCGACGAGACCGACGGAGTCGAACAGGACGACCGAGAGGACCGCGACGACGAGCGCGCCGGCGACGCCTGCGACCTCGCCCTGCCAGGTGACGCCGCCGTCGGTGCCGGGTTCGACGGGTTCGAGGGTGGTGATGAGCCGGGGTTCGTCGAAGACGCCGCCGATCTCGCTCGAGAGCGTATCCGACAGCGCGGTCGCGAGCGAGCCCGCGAACGCGTACAGAAAGAGGTCGGGATCGGCGGCGAGCAGGTCACTCGAGCTGGCGGCGTAGCCGAGGACGGCCGCCAGCGCGACGGCGGCGTTCCCGAGAACGTTGCCGCTGCCGCGGGCACCCTCGTTGTCCTCGGCGATTCCGCGGTCGGCCTTCTCGTCGTAGCGGAACTTCGTCGAGAGACTGCCGATCGCGAAGAAGGCGATGAGGACGACGAACCAGCTGTAGCCGCCGAGGACGATCGTCAGCAGGCCGAGCAGTACGCCGGTGAGCATGCCGGCGACGGAGGCGGTCGCGAGCGCGTAGGAGGCGTAGCCGATGGCGACCGTGATCGCGAGCGCGGCGGCGATCCCCGTGGCGGTGATCGCCGGCTCGAGTTCGGCGAGCAACCACAGCAGGAGTCCGACGAACAGCATGACGATCGGATCGTCGTAGCTGATCAGCATGTCACGCAGCAGGGCCGCGAGGAGCGCGCCGCTGACGGCGAGAAAGACGATCTTCGGTAACGGCGTGACGACGGCGGAGCCGGCCAGTACGTACGCGAGCATCTGTCCGATCGTCGCGGCGACCGCCCCGCCGGCCGTGAACGTCGCGACCAGCAGCGCCGGCCCGTCGGTTCGCGTTCGAGCGAGCTGTTCGGCGAGGTTGCCGTAGCCGACGAGCAACACCGCGCCGACGAACAGCGAGACGGACATCGTCGACTCGACGGCGACGATGCCGAGGGCGACAGCAGCGAGGACGAACGTGAGAAGCCCGTAGAGACGCCGGTCCTCGTAGTCGCCAGGGTACGCGAAGAGGTCGAACACGGGGCCGTCGGTGACGACGAACGCCCCCGCCAGCACGGCGACCGCGATCGGCGCCGCTGCGACCGGGCCGAGCAGCGGAACGGCGAGCGAGAGGAGACAGAGCGCCGCAAATGCACCCGCTCGCCGGACTGGGGAGGTCACGATATCGCTTCCTTTCTGTGGCGATCACTTTAACGTTCTTGAACCCGCGTCACCGCCGTCCGCGTCCGGTTCAGGGGCGTTCCTCGGGAATCAGCTCCCGCTCGCTCGCGTCGGTCGCCGGAACTCGTAACCGGTATGCCGTCGGCTCCGGAACTCGTGTGTGTGGGACTGTACGAACGGTATCTCGCGCTCCGCATTCGCCGCCACGACGGCGCGCCGCCCGGTCACATCGCCCTCGTCATCACCGAACGCGATCTGCTGGAACAGGGCGCCTACGAGACGCTCGCAGAGTTTTTCGGCTGGGCGTTCGAGTACGCCGCTCGCGTCACCGTCTACGTGAGCGTCCTCGACGCGGCGGCGGTGCCCACGCTCCGACGCCAGCTCGAGGACCTCGACGCGCCGCGCGACGTCGTCGTCCGCAGTCCGGAGGACCCGACGCGCGCGGACGGGCCGATCCAGATCGGCATCGGCCTCGGCGGCAAGCACGAGTTCACCGGCGCGATCCGGACGCTCGCCGAGCGCGTCGACGCCGGCGAACTCGCCCCCGAGGAGATCGACGACGAGCACGTCGAGCGCCACCTCGTCTTCCCCTCGGAGCCGGACCTGGTCATCAAGACCGGCGCCGAGCGCCTCTCCGATTTCATGATCTGGCAGTCGGTGTACTCCGAACTCTACTTCACCGACGTCAACTGGCGGGACTTCCGCGAACGGGACTTCCTGCGCGCGGTCCTCGAGTTCTGCAACCGATCCCGTCGCTTCGGCGAGTGAGGTCAGTCGGCGACCCGTGCGCCCGACTCGAACTCCTCGTCGTCGGGCTGTTCGCCGGTCGGCAGGGAGTCCCGGAACCGGTCGACGATTGCGCGCGCTTCGGTGAGCTCGCGGTCGCTGACGGCGCCGAGCAGGGCGAGCGCCCGCCGGGCGCGGGTGCGTCGCCAGGACGCCTCCCGCGACTCGTAGGTGCGGATGCCCCGAAGGAAGTCGGCCTTCGAGAACTCGGGCCAGTAGGGCGTACAGAAGAAGACGGCGGCCTCGTTGCCGTTGGCGTGCCAGGGCAGGAAGTTCGAGGTTCGCTCGTCGCCGCCGGTGCGGATGATCAGGTCGACGTCCCTGACCGGCTGGTCGTACAGCCGCTTCTCGACAGTTTCGACGTCGACGTCCTCGGGAGTCAGACTTCCGTTCTCGACGTCTCGAGCGACGCTCCGGGCGGCACACAGCAGCTCCGATCGGCCGCCGTAGGCCAGGGCGACGTTGAGGACGAACCGGTCGTACCCCTCGGTCCGCCCCTCGGCGTACTCGATGACGTCCTGTACCCGATCGGGAAGCCTGTCGACGTCGCCCAGCACGCGGATGCACACCTCGTTGTCGTGGACCTGTTCGGCGTCGGCGAACTCCCGAAGCTTGGTACAGAGCAGGTCGAACAGCGCCTCGCGTTCGTGGGGCGGACGGTTGAAGTTCTCCGTCGAGAACGCGTAGAGGGTGAGTTCCTCGACGCCGATCTCCTGGCACCACTCGAGGACCTGCTCGGTCGTCTCGGCCCCCGCGCGGTGGCCGTCGGTGGCTTCGCCGCCGTTCTTGCGGGCGTAGCGCCGATTTCCGTCCTGGATCACCGCGACGTGTGTCGGCGCGCCAGCGACCTCTCTGGAGAGCAACTGCTCGTAGGCGTCACCGATGCGCTGGCGAAACCACCCGGTCATCATCTCATCTGACTGTACCGACCACTATGTGTCTTGTGTGTTCGAACTGTCCGGTTATCGAGAGCGAGGGCGTGAATCGTGACGGCTATCCGTCCAGGGCGCCTCGCTCGGCACGATGGCGAACACGATCGACGACGACCTCTACCGGCGGACGAAGGCCCTGCTCGAGCCGGGCGAGATCGAGCTCAACGGGGCGATCGTCCACACCGAGTACGCCGGGAGCGAGGACGTCCGGATGATGCAGGCGACGATCGACGTCGGCGACGTTATCGCCGAACACGCGGGCCACGACCCGCGGGACTGTTACGTCTACTCCGGCAACGACGACCCCGACTTCTCCTCGAACCAGCACCAGGGGCTCACCCTCGACGGCGAGGAGTTCGTCTGGGAGTGCCAGCAGCTGCTCCGGGAGGGCACCTTCGACATCGTGATCTACTACGAGGCGAGTGCGGACCACGAGGCGATCCTCGAGGACGTCCGCGAGCTCGGATACGAGGTTACGGGCGTCGAGGGCTGAGCGCGGTCACGGCGACGGTCCCGCGGGGTCCGGAGCGGCGGACTCGAGGGCGACCGCGCCCAGGTGCGCGCCCAGCGGCGTCAGCACGTACCGTCCCGCCCGCTTTTCGACCAGCGATCCCCGCAACCGACCGAGGTGGTAGTTGAACCGCCCGGTGTCCTCGACGCCGACGCGAGCGCCGAGTGCGGAGAACGACAGCCCCGGCTCGTCGGGTTCCTCCCGGCGGTGCCGGTAGAGTTCCCGGACGATCCGCAGCCGCGTCTCCTCGCCCAGCAGGTCGAACAGCGCCGCCGTCGCCGCGGGGTCGGGCGGCTCAGTCGGCATCGAACCGGACCTCGTCGATCGTGACGTCGACGACCGTCGGCCGCCCGCCGTCGTCCCGGCTCCAGGCGAGCGTCGGCACCACCGGGTAGATCTCGGCGCCGGCGTCGAACTCGAGGGTCGCGACCTCGCCGGTCGCCAGCCCCTCGACGATCCGCCGCCGGGTCGCCGGTTCGAACGTGTTCATCGCGGCGACGCCCTTCCCCTGCCGGACGGCGACGACCTCGGCTGTCAGCCCCTCCGCGCCGGCCTCAAGGGTGACCCGGAGGGGGACCTGCGCGCTCGCCCCGCCGTCTTCGAGGAATCCGAAGACCAGCACCGCGTCCTCGGCGCTCTCGAGCGTCTCGACGTCGCGCCCGAGCGGGTCGTCGCGGTAGGGCTCCTCCCAGGTCGACTCGAGGGAGGCGTGCAGGGAGTCGCGAACCTGCCCCTGGATCTGGCGTTTCAGGTCCTCGGCGAACGCCCCGGGGGCACTGATCGGGTCCGGCGGCGCCCGTTCGTAGCCCCGCCGTTCGTCCCGTCCGCTCCCGACTCCCTCCTCGTCCCGCCGGAGGCCGCGGTGGAGGACCTCCTCCCAGGACAGGTCGAGTTCCCGCTTGCGCGCTTTCATCCGCTCGAACACCTCGTCGTCGTCGACGGTGATCCGTATCTCCCGGGCCATATGTGAGTCATTAGCTGAACTTCTATTTAAAGATTCACCTCATAACTCACATAGGACTCACAAACAACCGGTCATCGACGCACGACGGATGGCGCTGCGGTACCGGATCGTCGTTCCGCACCGCCGCCGTCCCGCGTCGCTTATGTCGCGGCGGTCCCGAGCCTCGAGTATGCACACGGACGCCGAGCTCACCGACCGCGAGCGGGCCGTCGTCAACGCCTTTCAGGGCGGGTTTCCCGTCGTCGACCGGCCGTTCGAGCCCGCCGCGGCGGCCATGCGCGAGGCGGGGGTCGAAATCACCGCCGCGGAGCTGCTCGAGACGGTTCGCGACCTGGACGACCGCGGCGTGCTCTCGCGGTTCGGCGCGCTGGTCAACGCCCAGGAGATCGGCGGCGCGGCGACGCTCGTGGCGATGCACGCCCCCGAAGACCGGTTCGACGAGGTCGTCGACGCGGTCAACGCCCACCGCGAGGTCGCCCACAACTACGAGCGCGAGCACCCGCACCTGAACGTCTGGTTCGTCGTGAGCGTCGCCGACGAGTCTCGGGTCGGAGCGGTCCTCGCCGAGATCGAGGCCGAAACCGGCCAGGAGACGTACAACCTCCCCAAACGGCAGGAGTTCCGCGTCGAGGCGAAGTTCTCCGTCGACGGCCCGCTCGAGGGCGGCCTCGATCTCTCTCACCTCGGTCCCGACGTTGCCCCGACGAGTGAGTCGACGCTCACCCCCGCCGAGCGGGACCTGGTGCTCGAGATCCAGGACGGCTTCCCGCTCACCGAGACGCCGTACGCCGACGTCGCCGCCGCGATCGACAAGGACCGGGAGTGGGTGCTCGAGACGATCGAGCGGTTCGACCGCGAGGGGAAGATCCGCCGGATCGGCGTCATTCCGAACCACTACGCGCTGGGCTACACGGAGAACGGAATGACGGTCTGGAACGTCCCCGACGACCTCGTCTCGACCGTCGGCCCCGAGGTCGCCGCGCTCCCGTTCGTCACCCACTGCTACGAGCGCCCGCGCCACGAGGGCGTCTGGCCGTACAACGTCTTCGCGATGACCCACGGCCGCAGCGAGGCCGAGAGCGACCGTCGCGTCGAGCAGGTCCGCGAGACGATGGCCAGGTACTGGGACGTCGGCGACGACGACTGGGACACGCTGTTCTCGAGTCGGATCCTGAAGAAGACCGGGATCCGACTCGAGGAACGCGCCGACGCCAACACCGAAGCGCGCTGACGGCTCCCCCGCACTCACCACCGCTCCATGATCCCGCTACTCCACGACTTCACGGATGCGACGGTGCTCGTCGTCGGCGGCGGCCCCGTCGGTGCCCGCAAGGCCCGGCGGTTCGCCCGCGAGGCCGACGTCGTCGTCGTCAGCCCCCGGTTCGCGGATCGCGACTTCGGCGATGCCGACCTCGTCAGGGCCGCCCTCGAGCCCGATCCCGACGAGATCGCCCCGTGGCTCGAGCGCCTCGCCCCCGCCCTGGTCGTCGCCGCGACCGACGACGGGGCGGTCAACGACGCCGTCGCCGCTGCCGCCCGCGAGCGCGGCGCGCTGGTCAACCGGGCGGACCGGGCCGGCGAGCGCGAACCGGGGAGCGTCGTCGTCCCCGCGACCGTCCGAGACGATCCGGTCGTCGTCTCGGTTTCGACCGGCGGGCGCGCGCCAGCGCTGAGCAAGCACCTCCGCCGGGAGCTCGAGGCCGACCTCGAGGGGGCCGGCGAGATGGCCGAGCTGCTGGCGGCGCTGCGGACCGAACTCAAATCCAGCGAGGTGCCGCCGGCGCGGCGCCGCGAGATCGTCACCGACGTCGTCACACGTCCCGACATTTGGACAGCTTTACGTACGGGTACGGCCAATGCCCGACAAGTGATCGAGGACGTGCTCGCCGAGGAACGGTCGACCGGCGGTGGTGCGCCGTGAGACACGCCGGCGTCGTCACCGGCGCTCGAGTGACCCACGAGAGCGGTAGCGTCGACGATCTCGCGGCCGTGAGCCCCGACAGCCAGCGGACCGGCGTCGCGTCGCTGCTTCGCCGCGAGCCGATCGAGGAGGCGTTCGTCCTCTCGACGTGCAACCGCGTCGAAGCCTACGTCGTCGCCGCCGACCCGGCGGTCGGTCGGGCAGCCCTCGAGGAGTTCTTCGCGGGCGTCGACGAGCGCGCGGTCGTCGAGACGGACCACGACGCGAGCCTCAAACACCTGCTGCGCGTAGCGACCGGCCTCGAGTCGGTCGTCCTCGGCGAAGACCAGATCATCGGTCAGGTCCGCACCGCCTACGAGGACGCCCGCGGCGCCGGCGGGATCGGCCAGCTGCTCGAGACCGCCGTCACGAAGGCGATCCACGTCGGCGAGCGCGCCCGCACCGAGACCGCGATCAACGAGGGAGTCGTCTCGCTGGGTTCGGCGGCGACGCGGATGGCCGCCCGCGAGCTCCCCCTCGAGGGCGCCACCGCGCTGGTCGTCGGCGCCGGCGAGATGGGGCGACTCGCCGCCCGAAGCCTCGTCGACGCCGGGATCTCGGAGCTGATCGTCGCCAACCGGACGATCCCACACGCCGAACACCTCGTCTCGGAGTTCGCGGTCGACGGCAACGCGATCCCCCTCGGCGCGTTACGAACGGTCGCGCCCCGCGCGGACGTCGTCGTCGCCGCCACCGGCAGCGACGAGCCCGTCGTCGTTCCCTCCCAGCTGGGCGAGCGCGAACAGGTCGTCGTCGACCTGGGCCAGCCCCGCGACGTCTGTCCGACCGCCGGCTCGCTGCCCGAGGTCACCGTCTACGACCTGGACGATCTCGAGACGATCACCGCCGAAACCCGCGAGCAGCGCGCCGACGCCGCCCGCGAGGTCGAGGCGATGGTCGACCGCGAGTTCGAACTGCTCTGCGAGCAGTACAAGCGCGCCCGCGCCGACGAGGCGATCGCGGCGATGTACGAGTCCGCAGAGCGGGTCAAGGCGCGCGAACTCGAGACCGCCCTCACGCGACTCGATGACGGGGAGTTCTCGGAGGAGCAGCGCGAGATCGTCCGCTCGCTGGCGGACGCGCTCGTGGGCCAGCTGCTCGCGCCGCCGACGAAGAGCCTGCGAGAGGCGGCCGCCGAGGACGACTGGGAGACGATCAACACGGCGTTACAGCTGTTCGACCCCGAGTTCGGCCCGGCGGCGCTCCCCCCGTCGTTCGACCGCGCCGCCGACGAGACCTCCGTCGGCGCCACCGACGACGACTGACTGGCGTCCGTCCGGCAGTGACGTCGCCTCGAGCGGGCACAATCGTTATTTAACTGGCTTCCGTTCGAGGCCACATGGCTGATCTGCTTTCCGACGACGAGATCGACCGGCAACTCCCCGATGAGTGGACTCGAGACGGCGAGGAGATCGTCCGCAGCTACGAGTTCGACGACTACCTCCGGGGCGTGAACTTCGCCCAGATGGTCGGCGAGATCGCCGAGGCGCAGTACCACCACCCCGAGATCGTCATCCGCTACGAGGAAGTCGAGATCCGCCTCACCAGCCACGAGGAAGGCGGGATCACCGACAAGGACGTCGAGATGGCCGAGCTGATCGAGTCCGAGCACGGCGCCTGACGATGCGCGCCCGGTACGCCTTTCGGGTCGAACTCGCGCTCGACCCCCGCGACGCCGACGTCGCTCTCGAGCCGTCGACCGTCGAGCGCCGGTGTCTGCTCGAGGCGGCCGACCCCGGTTCGGAGGGGTGGCGCTTCTTCCGCGACACGCTGTGGCGCGGCGAGGTCGGCGACGACGCCCACGTCCGCTCGCTGCTCTCGGAGAAGCTGGGTCCCGGACTCGTCGTCGAGCGCGTCGAGTTCCGGGGGTTACACACCGACGAGGAGTACCTCGAGGCGCTGAAAGCCGAGATCGAGGCCGATCTGCCGGCGTTCAAGGCCGACACCGTCTCCGAGGTGCTCTCGAAGTACCTCGCCTCGAGGCTCGAGGTCGACCTCGACGAGCGCTAACCCCTCGCCACACTATCTACTGAAAAAGGTGGTATTATAAAATAAACATTCTGGTTAATTCTGGTAAACTGTCCGTAATTCGGACGGTAGGGTCGCGTCGATTCAATACGGATTCGCCACGAGTTGCCGTCGCCGACGCGCTACCGGCCACCACCACACCACAGACCCGGCAGCGATCGGCGTGACACACAGAGCGGGGTCTCCTCACGCACCCGTTCGTTTTCTCGCTGCGGACTGGCTCCGACGGTCGCCCGCGCAACGGCCACTACTCGAGGCACCGCAGTCGACAGACACTTACTGAGGCGCGCCCTACCTAACGGTTCGTAATGGTCTCCGAGTACGACTTCTGGTTGTTCGATCTCGACGGGACGCTGGTCGACGTCGAGTGGTCGTACACCCGCGAGGTGTTCGACCGGGTAGGCGACCGGCTCGGCTACCGGTTCTCCGACCGGAAAGCCGACGTTCTCTGGAACGGACTGACGGGGTCGCGGGACCGACAGCTCCGCGAGTGGGGTCTCGAGCCGACGGCGTTCTGGGAGGCGTTTCACGCCGAGGAGGAGCCGCTCGTACGCGCCGAGCAGACGTACCTGCACGAGGACGCCGCGTTCGTCGCCGACCTCGACGTCCCCGTCGGCCTCGTCACCCACTGCCAGCAGTTCCTCGCCGATCCGGTCCTCGACCACGTCGACATCCGCGACTGGTTCGACGTGATCCTCTGTTGTACCGAAGAGACCGGCTGGAAGCCCGATCCGACCCCCGTCGAGCAGGTGATGTCGGGGCTCGGCGTCGCCGGCAACGGCCACCGCGGCGTGCTCGCCGGCGACGGCTCGGGCGACGTGGGTGCGGCCTGGAACGCGGGTCTCGACGCGATCCACGTCGAGCGCGTCGGCCCCGAGCGCCGCGGTCGCTGCGTGCTCGGCGACTACCGCGTCACGTCGTTCGAGGAGCTGTCCGGTCTCGAGTCGTCGCCGACGCCGTCGGCCGACCCCGGCTCCCGTTAGCTGTCCACCGGCTGGAGCTCCGCGTCGACGAGGGTCTCGTAGGCGCGCCGAAGCCGCTCGGAGAGCGCCTGGTGTGAGATGCCGAGCTCGGCCGCCAGCTCCTCCATCGAGATCTGACGCGGGATCTCGAAGTAGCCGTGCTCGAGGGCGGCCGACAGCGCCTCCTGCTGTTCGGGCGTCAGCCGGGAGTTCGTCGTCGCCGCCGCGGTCACGTCGGTGACCCGGCGAAGGTCGGCGTTGACGCCGCGGTCGACGAGCCGGTCGTGGGTTCGACAGAGCTGGTCGCGGTCTCGAAACCGCATCCGGATCTGCCAGTGGTCGTCGGCGCCGTGGACGTCGAGCAGCGCGCCGCCGTCGGCGAGTAAATCCTCGTACAGCGGGTCCTCGCCGTCGAACTCGAGGTCGTACAGGAGCCGGTCGGCGGCCTCGACCAGTCGTTCGTAGGCGGTAACCGAGGGGTCGGCGTCGAACGCGGCCTCGATCGTCTCCGCATCGGCGCCGGAGACCCACAGACACGGCAGCGTCTTCGAGACCGACGACTCGAGTTCGAACGTCGCGTCCGGCACGCGTTCGAAAGTTCGAGTCAGTACGGTGTCCGCTGCCGGAAGACGGAACTCGGCGATCGTCGACATTGCCGAACGTACACCGCGGAGACGTAAAATCGCTACTTCGCGGTTACTGACTGTCTCCAGGCGTTATACGTCAGTTTCGACCTCGGGAGACTCCTCGAGTGCGGCCGCGAACGCGCGGACGCCGGACTTTTCCACCCGCGTCGGGTTCGCAACCGCGCGGACGACCTCCGTTCCGAGCGAGACGAACTCGAGGTCGAGGGCCTCGGCCGTCGAGCGCAACCCGAGTCCCGCGTCCGCGCCGCCGCCGATGACCACGCGCGCCGGGCTCTCGTGGGCGCGCCGCGTCGACCGGAAGCCGTCGATCGCTCCGACGACCTCCTGGCGGTCGACGCCGCGCTTCGCGGCGAGTTCGTCGATCCCCGCGTCGAGACTCGAGCGCAGCCCCGAGTCCGTGGTCCGGTTACAGAACCGGAGGCCGCGGTCGACGAGGTCGGCGAGCCCCGCGATCTCGGCCGGGTTGCCGGCCGGGACGACCAGCCCCCACTCGCGGGACCACTCGCCGAGGGACGCGGCGTCGGACTCGACCGCGAGCGGGCCGCTGACGACGGCGACGTCGGGGACGCCCTCGCGGAGCCGCCGGAGTCCCGGCCGCGAGCCGACCGCGAGGTACCGGGGGTTCTCGAGGCGATCGAGCAGCCGCGAGAGGGTCGGATCGTCCTCGCCGACGCCGAGCAGGCTCGGCCGGCGCACGTCGGGGGAGAACAGCGTCACCGTGACGTCCTCGCCGGCCTCGAGGTAGTCCGTGTCCGCGCCGATCTCGACGACGCCGTCGGCCTCCGCGAGGCTGGTCGTCGCGCCGCTGCCCTTGTCGACGGGGTAGACGCGCGTCTCTCCCTCGCCGTCGGACACGAGCCCGACGGGCATAAGGCGGAGACGGCCCTGCTCGTGGCGTTCTCGGACCGCCATCGTCCCCTCGACGGTCGCCGCGGCGGGTTCGGGCACCCCCGCGGCCTCGCGGATCGCCGGCGCGACGAACGTTCGAAACACCATCATCGCCGAGACGGGGTAGCCGGGGAGGCCGACGTACGCCGAGGTGCCGCTCGAGGCGTCGCCCTCGAGGCGCCCCACGAGCATCGGTTTGCCCGGCTTGACGCTCACCCCGTGGAGCAGCAGGTCGCCGCGGTCTTCGATCACGCGGTAGATGACGTCGACGGCGCTTGCGCTGGTCGACCCCGATGAGAGCACGAGATCGCACTCGTCGGCGGCCTCCCTGAGGACGCGCTCCATCTCGTCCTGGTCGTCGCCCGCGTGGGGGTAGAGGACGGCCTCGCCGCCGGCGTCCTCGACGCCCGCCGCGATCGTGTAGCTGTTGACGTCGTAGATCTCGCCGCGGGCGTCGGCGAGGTCGTCTCCGGGTCGAACCAGTTCGTCGCCCGTCGAGACGATGCCGACGCGGGGGCGCGCCCGAACGGGTACCTCGTCGACGCCGAGCGCCGAGAGCAGGCCGATCTCTCGGGGCGTGATTCGGGTATCCGGTCCGAGCGCCCGCTCGCCCGCCGCGACGTCCGCCCCGGCGAACATGACGTTGTCGCCGGGGGCGACGGCCGTCCGGATTCGCACCGCCGCGCCGTCGCTGCGAACGGCTTCGCCGTTCGCTCTCTCCGTCGAACTTCGCTCGACGCGGTCCGTGCGCTCGACGGGAACCATCGCGTCCGCCCCCGGCGGCATCACCGCGCCGGTCGAGATTTCGACGGCCTCGCCCTCGCCGACCTCGACGGCGGGCTCCTCGCCGGCGTGTACCTCGCCGACCAGCTCGAGGGTCGCGGGATCGGCCTCGTCGGCGCCGAACGTGTCCCGCGCCCGGAGCGCGTAGCCGTCGAGGCTCGCCCTGTCGAAGCCGGGGACGTCGCGCTCGGCGTCGATTCGCGCCACGAGCACCCGCCCGCGCGCCTCCTCGAGCGACACTCGGTCGATACCGCCCTCGAGCGACAGCGACCGGATCGCCTCCCTGGCCTCCTCGGGGGTGGCGAGGTCGCGGAACTCCTTGCGGTCCATACCGCCCCTTCGAGCGGGGGCGTGAAAACGTCCACCGATCTACGGCCAGGGCTCCCAGTTCTCGACGGCGACCGTCTCGCCTGCCGGAATCCCCTCGCGCGACTCGTCGACGACCACCCAGCCGTCCGCCAGCGCGACGCTCGAGAGCACGCCCGAGCCGCTGGCCCGCGTCGGGACGGCGACGCGGTCGTCGCCCGACTCCTCGAGGCGGACCCGCGCGAACGTCCGGGTGCCGGGCTCGCTCGGAATTTTGCGCTCGAGTTCCGCCTCGACGGTCGGGTGCGGGGCGGGCTCGGCTCCCTGGAGCCACGCGAGAACCGGCCGGAGGAACTGCACGGCGTTGATGATGCAGGCGACGGGGTAGCCGGGGAGGGCGATCACCGGCGTCCCCTCGACGACCCCCAGGGCGACGGGGTGGCCCGGCTTGAGCGCGACGCCGTGGACGAGCACCTCGCCGAGGTCGTCGATCACCTCCGGCAGGAGGTCCCGCTGGCCGACCGAGGAGCCGCCGGTCGTCACGAGCACGTCGCACTCGAGGTCGTCCTCGAGCGCCGCCCGGAGCGCGCCGGGGTCGTCGGTGACGATCTCCCGGTGGACCGCGTCGCCGCCCCACCGGTCGACCAGCCGCGAGACGGTGATCCCGTTGGTCTCGATCACCTGTCCCGGCTCGGGGTCGGCGTGGACCAGTTCCTCGCCGGTGGGGATCACGGCCACCGACGGTCGAGCGGCGACGGCGACGTCCTCGAGGCCGGTCGATCGCAACAGCCCGAGGTCGGAGGGGCGCAGCCGGTGGCCCGCCTCGTACAGCGCCTGGCCCGCCTCGACGTCCTCGCCGACGGGCGCGACGTTCTCGCCCTCGGCGACGGCGTCCGTCACCTCGAGGTCGTCGCCGAACGCCTCGACGCGCTCGATCATGACGACCGCGTCGGCGCCGGGCGGGAGCTCGCTCCCCGTGTGGACCCGCACGGCGCTCTCGGGGGTCACCTCGTCGCCCTCGGCCTCCCTGAGCACGCTCGGCGAGCGGGCGGTCGCCCCGAAGGTGTCCCGCGCCCGGACGGCGTAGCCGTCCATCGCCGCCCGGCGGTAGTGGGGGACGTTCCGCGCGGCGCTCACGGACTGCGCGAGCACCCGGCCGTCGGCCCGCTCGACCGACACGTGCTCGTTCTCGAGGGTCTCGGGAACGGCCTCTCTGAGCGTTCGACGCGCTTCTCCGACGGGCGTTCGCACCTTGAATCCGGCCTCCTTTCGGTCGCGGTCGGCACCGTCCATACGGTATCGGAGCCGTCGGACGGCAAAAGGATGGGGGATCGGACGTGTGGCTGCGTTTATGTGTCCCCTGTTCGAACCGGTCGTATGGTCACGTCGCCGGACCCCGTCGCGGTCGCTCTCCTCGCGGTCATCGGACTGGTCGCGCTGTTCCCGCTGCTCTACGGCGTCCGGGAGCTTCGCCTCGCGAACCACGTGCTCCGCTCGAGACCGCACTCCGTGCTCGAGGCGACGAACGGCGGTCCGGTCGAACTGCGCGGGACGGCCGAACCCGCGGGGCGGACCCTCCGGGGGCCGCTCAGCGGCGCGCGCTGTCTCGCTTACGAGTACGAGGTAAGAGAGAAGCGCCAGTCGAAGAACGGCCACAGCTGGAAGACGATCGACTCCGGCGAGGCGCGGGTCCCGTTCCGGCTGAACGACGGCTCGGGCAGCGTCCTGATCGAGCCGCCGGGCGCCGACGTTCGCCTCCACGGCGGCGACCGGCTCGACGTCGACGGCGGCACCGCCCCGCCCGACTCGATCCAGGCGTTCATCGACGAGAACGAGGCCGTCGACTGCCAGAACAGCGCGATCGACCTCCGGCTGTTCGAACTCCGGACGGGAACCGACCGGCGGTTCGTCGAACGGCGCCTCGAGATCGGCGAGGAGGTTCACGTCCTGGGTACCGCCAGACACGACACCACCGTCGCGACGGCGACCGGTCAGGTCAACGCCGCCGTCGGCGTCGGCGAAGCGGCGCTGTCCTCGAGCCCCGTCACCCGGCTCTGGTACCGACTGAACGGCTACCCGTTCGTGATCTCCGACCGGAGCGAGCGCGGGCTCGGACTCCGCGCCGGCGCCGCCGGACTCGGCGTGATCGCCGTCACGCTGGTCGTCGTGGTCGGCGTCGCCGCGACGGTTCTCTGAGACTCCTCCGAGCCGTCGGCGGTCACAGCACCGACCGCTACCGCGGGGTTTTTCGTATCGGCGTTCGAACTGATAGCTATGTCAGCGCTCCGCGACGCGTTGCGGGATCTCTCGGATGCCGTGTTCTTCGATCTCCTCGAAGGCGACGAGGCCTACCTGCTCGTCCTCGACGTACCGGGCGTCTCCGCCGAGACCCTCGACGTCGCCGTCGAGGGCGGTCGCATCTCGATCGAGGCTCGGCGGGAGAAGAACGTCCCCCGCGCGTACCAGTACCTCGAGGAGAACCGCTCGCTGTTTCTCGACGCCGACCTGCCGCTGCCGCGGGACGCGACCGAAGCGGGTGCACGGGCGTCGGTCGAACGGGGCGTCCTCGAACTCCACCTGCCGAAGCGGACGGCGGCCGACGAGACGGCGATCGAAATCGTCGGTGAGGACGCCGACGCCACGCCGCGGCCGACCGACGCCGACGACGGCGCCGGGCCGGACCGGATCGAAGTAGACGGCGACGTCGCCGACGACACCGACGAGGGCACCTAACTCGAGGTGACCACGTCTGGCACTCCTCCGCGCGTACCGACGGTTTCTCGTCGTCGCGTGGCAGTTCCTCCCGCTGTTGTGGGCGTTCGCGCGTGACCGGCGCCGGTTCCTGGTGTTCGGCCGGCCCCGACGCGTCGACCCCGAGACGCACCGCCACCGCGCGGAGGTGTTACTCGAGTCGCTGCTGACGCTCGGACCGACGTTCATCAAGCTCGGCCAGCTGCTCTCGACGCGACCGGACATCCTCCCGCCACAGTACGTCGAGGTGCTGTCCGCGCTCCAGGACGAGGTTCCGCCCGCCGACTGGCCGGACGCGAAGGAGGTCCTCGAGGAGGACCTGGGGCCGCTCGAGGCGCGCTTCGAGACGTTCGACGAGGAGGCGATCAGCGGTGCGAGCCTCGGCCAGGTCTACCGGGCGCGGGTTGCCTCGGAGACCGCCGAGCCGGCCCCGACGGCGGCCGACGCCGGAGAACCCCTGGCGAACGGCGGGACCACCGAGGTCGCCGTCAAGATTCGCCGACCGGGGGTCGAGACGCTGGTCGAAGCCGACCTGCGGGTGATCCGGTGGTCGATGCCGGTCCTGATGTGGTTCGTCGACGAGTCCCGCTCGTTCTCGCTCGAGAACCTCGCCGACGAGTTCGCGAAGACGATCCGCGAGGAGATGAGCTACGAGCGCGAGGCGGCGATGCTCGCGGAGATCCGCGCGAACTTCGCGGACGACGACCGCTTCGCCATCCCGGCGGTGATCGAGAGCCACTCGAGCGACCGGGTGCTCACGATGGAGTACCTCGGCGGGACGAAGATCAACCAGGTGGACGAACTCGATCGAAAGGGTATCGACCGCGAGCGGGTCGCGGAGAACCTCCAGCGGTCGTACCTCCAGATGATCATCGACGACGGCGTCTTCCACGCCGATCCCCACCCCGGAAACCTCGCGGTCGCCGACGACGGGACGGTCATCTTCTACGACTTCGGGATGTCCGGGCGGGTCGATTCGTTCGTTCAGGAGAAGATCGTCGAGTTCTACATCGCCGTCGCGAACCAGGACATCGACGCGATTCTGGACGCCCTGATCGAGATCGGCACCCTGAGTCCCGAGGCCGACCGGGCGGTGATGGCCGACGTGATGGAACTGGCGATCCAGGACGCCCGCGGCGAGGACATCGAGCAGTACCGCGTCCAGCAGATCGTCGGCCAGATCGAGGACTCGATCTACGAGTTCCCGTTTCGCCTGCCGGCGAACCTCGCGCTCGTCTTGCGCGTCGCGACCGTCGTCGAAGGAGTTTGCGTCACCCTCGACCCCGACTTCGACTTCATCGCGACGGCGACTGACTA
The DNA here is from genome assembly GCF_024362525.1 of Natrononativus amylolyticus. Classification (GTDB taxonomy): domain Archaea; phylum Halobacteriota; class Halobacteria; order Halobacteriales; family Natrialbaceae; genus Natrononativus; species Natrononativus amylolyticus. The sequence goes on along the minus strand of NZ_CP101458.1, from coordinate 2,371,423 downwards.
CCTCACCGAGCAGGGCTACCGCGAGGAGTCGATCCAGCGCTACCTCGAGGAGACGGGCCAGCAGGTGCGCCACTCGGCGGAGTCGACGGTTCGCCTGCCCGCGAAGTTCGAACACACCCTCGACAGGCTCGAGCGCGACGATATGTTCGTCCGGATCGGCGTCGAGGACTCCGAGGACGTCTTCGCGAAGCTCGCCAAGCGGCTGGTGTACGGGATGTTGCTGACGATGTCGCTGTTCTCGATGGGCGTGCTGTACGCGCTCGAGGCGCCCGAGGCGTCGGTCGTCGCGGCGGTGTTCTCGGCGGTGGTCACCGTTCAGCTCTACCGGTCGTTCCGCAAGCCGCGGTCGATCCGGACGAAGCCACAGTTCACCAGACAGAACCTCAGGCAGCGCCGAGACCAGGAGTGAGGTTGGGTGCGGCGAGCCCCCGGACAGCGTGCACAGGCAAGTGGAACTTTTCTGGGGGCGTTCGTGGTGGCTCCGTTCGATGTCACAGATCGACGCAGACCTCGAGGGCGTGAGGGTCGGCCTCTTTCTCGCGCCGGAGGGCACGGAGGAGGTCGAGTTCACCGAGCCGCGGGACGCACTGACCGACGCCGGGGCGACCGTCGAGGTTCTCGGCAGCGAGACGGGCGAGGCCCGGACGGTGAACGACGATCTCGAGTGGAGCGACAGCTACGAGGTCGAAAAGACGTTCTCGGAGGTTTCCGCCGACGGCTACGACGCGCTGGTGATTCCCGGTGGAACGGTCGGCGCGGACACGCTCCGGACCGACGAGGGCGCAGTCGAGTTGCTCCGCGAGCACGTCGTCGACGGGATGCCGGTCGGGGCGATCTGTCACGGGCCCTGGCTGCTCGTCGAAGCGGACGTGATCGCCGGCAAGCGGCTCACTTCCTACCCGAGTCTCCGGACCGACATCGAGAACGCGGGCGGCGACTGGCACGACGACGAGGTGATCGTCGACGGCGAGATCATCACCAGCCGCACCCCCGACGACCTCCCCGCGTTCTGTGAAACCCTGATCGAGGAGTGTTCGACGACCGCGCGGTAGGATTCGCGGAGACGAACGCTTTTTCCGGTCGCCGGTGAGTGAGCGGTATGGACCGTCTCCTCGAGTTACCCGTCACGATCGACGCCGTCTCGACTACCCGCCTCGAGCGAGAGACCTCGAGCGGGTTCGCTCGCGTTACGACCGAAGTCTCGCTCGCCGGTCCCGCCGCCGACGGGACGGGACCGGTGACGGGAATCGGCGAAGACGTCACGTACGAGACCGACGAGCACGACGCGCTGGCCGAGACGGGCCTGCCCGACCTCACCGGCGAGTACACGCTCGCCTCGTTTTCCGAGCACGTGGGCGACCTCGACTGTTTTCCCGGCGGGGCACCCGACCGCGAGGTCTTTCGAAACTACCGGCGCTGGGGTATCGAGAGCGCCGCCCTCGATCTGGCGCTGCGACAGGCGGGGACCGATCTGGCGAGCGCGCTCGAGACCGACTACGCCCCCCTCCGATTCGTCGCCAGCACCCGGCTGGGCGAGCCGCCGACGACCGACCGCCTCGAGACGCTGCGGGCGCAGGTGCCGGCCCTCGAGTTCAAACTCGACCCGACGCCCGACTGGGATCGAGACCTGATCGCGGAACTCGCGGCGATGGACGCGGTTCGCATCCTCGATCTGAAGGGACAGTACCACGGCACCGAGGTCGACGTCGAGGCCGATCCCGAACTCTACGAACTGCTCGCCGAGGCGTTTCCCGACGCGGTGCTCGAGGACCCGGCGCTCGAGAACGGGACGGTGGCGCTGTTCGAGGACCTCGAGGTGCGAGAGCGGGTGTCCTGGGACGCGCCGATCCACGGGATCGACGACGTCGAGGACCTGCCGTGGGAGCCCCGCTGGCTCAATATCAAACCCTCCAGATTCGGCTCGCTCGAGTCGCTGCTCGAGACGATTTCGTACTGCGACGAGCGCGACATTCGGCTGTACGGGGGCGGGCAGTTCGAACTCGGGGTCGGCCGGGGACAGATCCAGGCGATCGCCTCGCTGTTCTACCCGACGGGGCCGAACGACGTCGCCCCGCGGCGGTACAACGACCTCGACGTGGCGGACGGGCTGCCGGCGAGTCCGCTCGAGCCGCCGGCCGAACCGGTCGGCTTTCGGTGGTAGCCCCGTCTCCGCGGGCTCGTTCGCCGGTGTCGGCGGGTATTTCCCCGCTCGACCGCCTACTGGAGCGTATGCAGATCGAGCCCTTCGGCCTCGAGCGCTGGTTCGCGGAGTACGAACACGACGCCGACATCATGCTCGCCGAAAGCGGTATCAGGAGCCTGCCCGCGAGCCGGTTCGACACCGATCCCGGCGAGTTCGGCTACGTGATCCCGACCAACGGCGACCCCGACTTCCGGGCCGCGGTGGGCGAGCGGTACGGCCGCGAGGCGGACGAGGTCCTCTTTACCTGTGGTACCCAGGAGGCCAACTTCCTGGGGTTCCTCTCGCTGCTCGGCGACGGGGCCGACGGCGGGACGAACGGCGGCCACGCGGTCGTCGTCACCCCCACCTACCAGGCGCTGCACTCGGTTCCGGCGGCGTTCGGCGAGGTGACGCGGGTCCCCCTCGAGCCCCCGTCCTGGGAACTCGACGTCGACGCGGTGGCGGAGGCGATCCGCCCCGAGACGGCGGTGATCGTGCTCAACAACCCGAACAACCCGACCGGGCGCTATCACTCCCAGGAAACCGTTGAGGCGCTGTACGACCTCGCCGCCGACACCGACGCCTACCTGCTCTGTGACGAGGTGTACCGGCTGCTCGCCGCGGAGCCCCTTCCTCCGGTCGCCAGCCTCGGTCCACGCGGGCTCTCGACGACCAGCCTCACGAAGGCCTACGGCCTCGCCGGCCTCCGGTTCGGCTGGCTCGTCGGCGACCGCGAGGTGGTCGACGCCGCCTGGAACTGGAAGGACTACACGACCATCTCGCCGTCGCTTACGGGCCAGCACGTCGCCAGACAGGCCCTCGGCGAGCAGGAGGAGGCGATCCTCGAGGAGAACCGCGCGCTCGCAGCGGACCACCGCGACCGGGTGCAGCGGTTCCTCGAGGAACACGACCTCGAGTGGTCCGACCCCGTCGGCGTCAACGGCTTCGTGACGGTTCCCGACGGGTTCGAGGACGGAACCGAGTTCTGTCGAACCGTCGTCGAGGAGGAGCGCGTCGTCCTCGCGCCCGGCGACCTCTTCGGCTACCCCGACTACTTCCGTATCGGCTTCGGGCTCCCCACCGAGGAACTCGAGGAGGGACTCGAGCGGGTCGGGCGCGTGCTCGGCTGACTCCGGAGAGACGGACAGACCGCCGGTCGCAGCTCGCCGACTGTACTTTTTCACAGTATGTAAAAATACCAATAATTACCATAAGCGGGTGGTTCCTACGGTGAGCGTATGCAACGAAGGCGCGTGTTATCCGCCGCCGGGACCGGCCTCGTACTGGGTGTTGCCGGGTGTCTCGACGGCGGACCGACGTCGGGTGAGGGTGACGCGGACGACGAAACGGAGCCGGACAACGAGAGCGAGTTCGACGACGAACCGGGCGACGACGTGGCGGATGACGCCGACGACGTGGCGAATGACGACGGCGCCGATGATGCGGAAACCGACGACAGCGACGACGCCAGCGACGACGAAGCCGAGAACGACGGAAACGGGGACGACGAGGGCACCGGAGACGGGGACGAACCCGACGCCAGCGACGACGCCGCGTCGGACGACGAATCCGACGACGCCGCGTCGGACGACGAATCCGACGACACCAGCGATGGCGAGGAAGCGGACGACGGGGCCGACGACGCCGGCGACGACGAGGGAGCGGACGACGGCGAAACGTACACGCTCACGGTTACCATCGTCGACTCGACGTCGGAGGTGCCGCTCGAGGGAACCGTCGACGTCGCGGGCGAGACGCGAGAGACGGATTCGGACGGGCAGGCGACGTTCGGCCTCGAGAGCGGTAGCTACACCGTGACGGCGAGTTCGGAGGTGTACCAGGACTCGATCGTCGACGTCGACCTCGAGGGCGACGAGTCGATCACGATGGCGCTCCTCCCGGCGGAAGCCGAACTCGAGATCACGGACCACGAACTCAGCCAGGAGACGGTCTCCGGCGAGGAAGCGTACGTGGTTCGGGGCACCGTCGCCAACACCGGGACGGTCGACTCCGAGGACGTCGTCATCGAGGTCGTCCTCTACGACGCCGACGGAACCCGGCTCCACGAGCGCTACTCGGCGCCGATCGAGATGCCCGCCGAGACCGAACAGGAGTTCGAGTTCGCGGCGATCTACGCCTACAACTCGGCGTTCGAGGACGTCGATCCCGATAGCTACGAGGTCGCCGTCTTCTCTTACGTCGGCCACCGGCGACTGGCGCAGGTCGACGGCCGGTCCTCCTGGCTCTCGCTCGGCGGGCTCTTCTCCTGAGATCGGTGAAGTCGGGGTCGCTTCGCCCCCGCTCGGGGACTGATCACTCCGTGCTCCGAACCGCCCGCTCGGGCGCGACGCACTCGCCCCACAGCACCGGCGGGCGTCCCTCGCCGTCGCCACCCCGGTCGACGTCCCGCCGGAGGTCGAACGCCCGGTACGACGGCTCCCCGAGTCGCGCGGCTAGCTCCGGCGTGACGGCGACGCGTCGACACGACCGGGAGACGAGGAGGCCGTCGGGGCCGAACGTGAACCGGACGTCGTAGTGGTGGACCCGTTCGCCGGCGAACACCGGCGCGATCGCCTCGAGAACCGGGGCGACGAACTCGAAGACGAGCTCCGGGCCGGGCGCGTCCGTCGTCTCGAGGTCGACGCTGACGACCGGCACGTACCACGACCGACCGTCCTCGTCGGCGACGACGGGGACCTCGACGGTGGGTCGGGTTTCCAGGTGCGTGCCGACGCCCGGCGAGAGCGCCGCCCGGAGTCGGGCGTTCGCCCGTCGTTCGAGGGCCGCGGTGGACCCGGCGTGCGCCGCCCCACCGCGCCGTCGGCGGACCCGTCTGAGCACGAACGCACACGCGAGCGCGGCGCCGAGACCTCCCGCGAGCAGCACTGCGGTCTCCATACCATCGTCGTCGGTTCGAACCGACATATACTGTGCCCGCCGACTCCCGCGAACCCGGCGGACGGGCGCTCTCCCGCCGGAATCCGAACTCGAGCGGTTTCAAACGGTTTATGGCCCTCGATTGAGTACCACGACGTATGGCGAAACAGCAGCAAGAAGTTCGCGACCTCCAGGAAGGAAGCTACGTGATGATCGACGACGCCGCCTGCAAGATCAACGCCTACTCGACGGCGAAGCCCGGCAAGCACGGCAGCGCGAAGGCCCGCGTCGAGGCCAAGGGCGTCTTCGACGGCAAGAAGCGCTCGCTCAGCCAGCCCGTCGACGCGAAGATCTGGGTTCCGATCATCGATCGCAAACAGGGCCAGGTCGTCTCCGTCGACGGCAACGACATGCAGGTGATGGACCTCGAGACGTACGAGACCATCACGATGCGTATCCCCGAGGACGCGGACGTCTCCCCGGACGACAACATCGAGTACCTCGAGATGGACGACCAGCGAAAGATCGTCTGATGTTTCCCGGGGCGACCGCCGAGTGCGAGGACGCGAACTTCGTGGTCGTCGGTGCGCCCCTGGACGCCTCGACGACCTTTCAGCCGGGCACGCGCTTCGGCCCCCGGCGCGTTCGGACGTTTGCGGAGACCTACGACGATTACGACCGCCGGACGGAGCAGTTCTTCACCGATCTCGGCGTCCGCGACGACGGCGACGTTCGGGCCTGGGACGACGTTTCGGAGTACCTCGAGTTCCTCGAGGGCACCCTCCGCGACGTGGTCTGGGACGGTGCGATCCCGCTCACGCTGGGCGGCGAGCACACGATTACGGCGGCGGGAGTACGGGCCGTCGACCCCGACGTCTTCGTCTGTCTCGACGCCCACCTCGACCTGCGCGATGCGTACGACGGCAACCCGCTCAGCCACGCCTGCGTCACCCGGCGCATCCTCGAGGGTGACGCCGAGGAGGCGATCATTCTGGGCGCGCGCACCGGCAGCGAGACGGAGTGGGAGCGGGCGGCCGCCGATGACGTGACGGTGGTACCGCCCGAAGCGGTCGCCGACTTCGCCTTCGATGACCGCCTCGAGGGCCGCGAGGTCTACCTCAGCGTCGACGTCGACGGCGCAGACCCCGCCTACGCCCCCGGGACGGGGACGATGGAGCCGTTCGGCCTCGAGCCCCGCGAGATGCGCGACGTGGTTCGCGAGGTCGCCCCGCACGCGACCGGGTTCGACGTCGTCGAGGTGAACGACCGCGACGACGGCCAGGCCGCCGCCCTCGCCGGAAAGCTGCTGCGGGAGTTCGTCTTCTCGAGCGCCGCCGCCTCGCCGTAGGCGACTCTTTTAGCGGCCGGAAACCGCCTCTTGGAGCGCCGCGGTCGCCGCTTTCGGGTCGTCCGCGGCGGTGAGTTCGCTGATGACCGCCACACCCGCGGCACCCGCCTCGACCACCGGAGCGGCGTTCTCGACGGTGATCCCGCCGATGCCGATCACGGGAATCGAGACAGCGTCGGCGATCGCGGCGATCCGATCGGTACCGACTCCGTCCTTCTTCGCGGCGACGGACTTCGAGGACGTACCGTACACCGCACCAACGCCGAGGTAGCTCGCGCCGTCGGCTTCCGCTTTGCGGGCCTCGGGAACCGTCGAGGCCGAACAGCCGACGATCGCATCGGGCTCGAGCAGCTCTCGAGCGGCGGCGACCGGGAGATCGGACTGGCCCAGGTGGACGCCGTCGGCGCCGATCGCCCGGGCGAGATCCGCGCGGTCGTTGACGAGCAGGTCGACGCCGGCCGCGGCGGTGAGCTCTCGCAGCTCGCAGCCGAGTTCGTAGCGCGATCGAGCGGCCGTTCCCTTCTCTCGCAGCTGGACCGCGTCGACCCCGCCTGCGATCGCCGCCCGGACGACCTCCGGCGTCGACCGCCCCTCGGAGCGCGACGCCTGCGTGACGAGGTATGTTCGCCAGCCGGGACGATTCATGGGTGGTATCACCGACCGATTCACTAAACGATGTCGATTCCTCGAGGGGCGAGAACCGGGGCCGCAGACGGCGCTGAATCAGCCGGATACAATACCCCGGCCGTCGAACCGCCGCCTATGCAACTCACCGAGTTCGTCGACCGGCTCGACGAGACGCTCGAGACCGACGCCTACGCCGACCTCGACGCGAGCGCGAACGGCCTGCAGGTCGGCCCCGAGGAGGGAACCGTCGAGTGCGTCGCGTTCGCCGTTGACGGCGTCGCACAGACGTTCGAGGAGGCCGCCGCCGCAGGAGCCGACGTCCTCGTCACCCACCACGGCCTCTCCTGGGGCGGGTTCGACCGCGTGACGGGGCGAACGTACGATCGCCTCGAGCCCCTGTTCGAGAACGACCTCGCGCTGTACGTCTCTCACCTCCCTCTTGACGGCCACCAGGAGTTCGGCAACGCGGCGGGCGTCGCCGACCTGCTGGAACTCGAGGACCGTTCGCCCTTCGGGGAACTCGGCCCGGAGTTCGTCGGCCAGCGAGGCGTCGCGACCGATCCGTACTCGATCGGGGGGCTTCGAGACCGCCTCGAGGGGGAACTCGACACCGGGGGACGGCCGGTTCGGACGCTCGAGTTCGGTCCCGACGAGATCGAGGAGCTCGCGATCGTCACCGGAAGCGGTACCGACTGGCTCGCGGAGGCCGAGGCGGTCGGCGCGGACGCACTGGTTACGGGCGAGGGGAAACAGCAGGCCTACCACGAGGCCAGAGAGGCGGGTATCCACGTCGTCCTGGCCGGCCACTACGCGACGGAGACGTTCGGCGTCCGGGCGGTACGGGGCATCGTCGAGGAGTGGGGCCTCGAGACGACGTACCTCGACGTACCGACGGGACTGTAGCGGCCGACGGGTCCGTCGTCCTCGTTCTCGGGTTCCGTAGTCGTGACGAGCGCGGCCCGCCGCGAACCGCGGCGTTCAAACGCCCGGCGCGCACACTCGAGGGCATGACCGAGGACTCAGAGCACGAGCACGACCACCATCACGAACCCGGCCGGGAGATATTTTCTCACGACCCGATCGGCCACGCCGAGGCCCGCGCGGGGATGACCGTCGGCGAACTCGCCGCGGAGTACGGGAAAGCCGGCGTCGGCGCGACCTCCCTCCACGAGGCCGTCGACGTGGCCGAGGCGATGTTCGCCGACGACGTCACCGTCTTCTTCGGACTCGCCGGGGCGATGGTCCCGTCCGGAATGCGCCGGATCGTCTCCGACCTGCTCCGCGACGGGTACATCGACGCGCTCGTGACCACGGGGGCGAACCTCACGCACGACTCGATCGAGGCCATCGGCGGGAAACACCACCACGGGTGCGTTCACTCCGAGGGGAAGACCGAACGCGAGCACGACGAGACGCTGCGCGACGAGGGCGTCGACCGCATCTACAACGTCTACCTCCCCCAGGAGCACTTCGCGGAGTTCGAGTCCCATCTCCGAACGGAAGTGTTCCCGGTGCTCGAGTCGGAAGCCGACGAGAGCGGTCCCGTCTCCATCGAGCGGCTCACCCGCGAACTCGGCCGTGCGAACGCCGAGGTAAACGAGCGCGACGAAATCGAGGAAGACGCCGGGATCGCCGCGGCGGCGTACGAGCACGACGTGCCGATCTACTGCCCGGCGGTTCAGGACTCGGTGCTGGGACTGCAGGCCTGGATGTACTCCCAGACCGGGCCGTTCTCGCTCGACGCGCTCGCGGACATGACGCCGCTGACGGATCTCGCGTTCGAGGCCGAACAGTCGGGAGCGTTCGTCGTCGGCGGCGGCGTGCCCAAGAACTTCACCCTCCAGACGATGCTCGTCACCCCCGGTGCGTACGACTACGCCGTCCAGCTCACGATGGACTCGCCCCAGACCGGCGGCCTCTCGGGGGCGACCCTCGAGGAGGCCCGCTCGTGGGGCAAGCTCGAGAAAGGTGCAGAGAACGTCTCGGTGTACGCCGACGCGACGATCACCCTGCCGCTGGTGATCGCGGCGGCCCGCGAGCGACTCGAGGGCTGAGACGGTCCCCTGCCCCGCCGTCCTGGCGCAACTACCGGGACTCCGGGTGCGCCGGAGCCGACGTACAGTGGCCCGTGTGAGACGCGGTCGGATCGTCAGTAGGTCCGGTACGTCGCCGACCCCACGTCGACGCGGACCAGCGCGTTCTCGGCGTAGGCGTCCTGGCTCGCGCCGTACTTCTCGTTGATCCGGGCGAGCGCCGCCTCAGATTCCGCCCCGTCCGCGACGACCCGCGCGGTGCCGAGCAGCGACACCATCCAGCGGGCGTCGCCGCCCTCGTCCTTCTGGATCGAGAGCGCCACCCGCGGGTTCTCGCGGAGGTTCTCGAGCTTTCGGCCGCCGGTCGTCAGTTCGACGACGCCGTCCTCGTAGCGGTACCACACCGGCGCGACGTGCGGGCGGCGATCGACGCAGGTCGCGAGGTGGGCCATCAGGGGATCGCTCTCGAGCAGTCGCTCGGCTTCCGGCGGGACCTGGCTCATACGATCCGTAGGCGGACGCCGGCCAAAACCGTTGGCCCGGCGGCTACTCGGGGAACAGCTCCTCGGTGCGGTCGATCGCGTCGATCCGCTCGATCTCGGCGGGCTCGAGTTCGTCCGCGAGGTCGACGGCTGCGAGGTTGGCCTCGAGGTGGGCCCGGCTGCTCGCCTTCGGGATCGGGACCACGCGCTCTTTCGTCAGGAGCCAGGCGAGGCTCACCGCCTCGGGGGTCGTGTCGTGTCTCTCTGCGACGGCGACGAGTTCGTCGATCTCGCCGGCCCGCCCGCCGGCGAGCGGCGAGTAAGCGACGAGCGGGTAGCCGCGCTCGCGGGCGTCCGCGAGGAGGTCGACGGGCCGAAACAGCGGGTGGAACTCGACCTGGTGGGCGGCGACCGGCGCCTCGAGGACCCCGCGGGCGGTCTCGAGGTCCGCGCTCGAAAAGTTGCTCAGACCGACGTGGCCGGCCAGCCCGCCGGCGACGAGATCGTCGAACGCGGGCAGCGTCTCCGTGGGTTCGTAGGTCTCGATCGGCCGGTGGACGTACAGCAGGTCGACCCGATCGAGTCCCAGCCGCTCGAGGCTCTCCTCGGTCGTCCGGCGAACGTCGGCGGGCGCGAGGCTGTCGGCCCACACCTTCGTCGCGACGACGACCTCCTCGCAGGGGACGTCGGCGCGGTCGATCCCCTCGCCGACGACGGCCTCGTTCCCGTAGATCTGTGCCGTGTCGAGGTGGCGGTAGCCGACCTCGAGGGCGGTCGCGACCACGCCGGAGTCGTCGATCCCCATCGTACCGAGTCCGATTTCGGGCAGTTCGAGCGGTTGCACGCTTCGCGGTACGGAGTGGAGGGGGAAAGAAGCGCGGGTGGCGCCGGCTCAGTACCCCGATCGGATGCGGCCGACGTCGAGGGTCGCGTAGTGCCAGGCGGTGCCGGTGAGACCGCTCTCGGCGATCCGGCGCCCCGAGTTCTCGACGAGGACGGCGGGACAGTAGCCCGTCGGCGCGTGGCGGGCGAGTTCGCGGCTGAACGCCGTGTCCTCGTTGGGGACGTCCGGAAAGCCCCCGACCGCCTCGTAGGCGGCCCGGTGGACGAAGCAGTTGAACCCCGGCAGGATCGGCCGGTCGAGGCGCGGAAAGACGCAGTTGATCGTCGCCTCCATCACCTTCGCCCGGAGGGGACCGGTCATCCGGCAGTACGAGGAGGCCCCGGCCAGCCCCTCGGCCTCGACGTAGCCGAGCATCCGCGTCAGGTACGCCGCCCGCAGGACGGTGTCGGCGTCGACGAAGGCGAGCCACTCGCCGCGGGCCGCCTCGGCGCCGAGGTGACGGCCGGCGCCGATTCCGCCCTCGCGCTGGCTGCACACCATCGCGTCGTACTCGCGGGCGATCGCGGGCGTGGCGTCGCTCGAGTCGCCGTCGACGACGATCAGCTCGTACTCGTAGGCCGTATCGAGGGCGACGATGCTGGCGAGGGTCCCCCTGAGGTAGGCCTCCTCGTCGGCCGCCGGCACGACGAAGCTCACGTCCGGTTCGTTCCCGCGGTCGCGGTCGACGGTCGGTAACATCTCGTTCTCACGAACTCCGACACGACCCGCGCGCTTAACTGTCGCCCATCGACCGCCGGGGCGTGCCGGCTTGTCCGCGCCAGCAGACGCCTCAACCCGCTCGTCCGCGTACGCCGATCCACCCGAGTCTCCGCTATGGCTACCGATACCTACGAACTCCACGGACGGCTCGAGGAGCTCGCCGCGGCCTCTGCCGACCGCGACGTCCTCGTCACCGCCCCGCCGGAGGAACCGATCGGCGAGGTTCGCCGCCCCGTCGAGACGGACTACGCCGAAGCGAACACGCTCGACGAGAGCGCCGCGGGTCGGTGCGACGCGAGCGGTCAGAAACGAACTTCGGGCTCGAGGGCGTACCCCCGACCGGTCGATGACGAGGTACTCGCTCCGAACCGGACTCGGCACCCGGTCGTGACGAGCCCTATGAGTGCCGAGGCCACCGATTTTCTCGACCGACGAGACGCCGGCGTCCGGCTCCCGCTCTCCCGGCTTTCGGCCGCACCTCGCGTTATCAGCCCCCGGGAACGGGGACGTACTACTTTGAGAGCGCACGGATAAGTCGACGTATGACCCAAACTGACTCCGACGGAACCGTCCCGCCGGACGTCGAGATCGCACGGAACGCGTCGCGGCGACCGATCGCCGACGTCGCCGGAGAGATCGGCCTCGAGGGGGCGGACCTCGAGCGCCGCGGAAACGGCGTCGCGAAGCTCACCTGGGACGCGATCGACAGAGAACTAGACGCCCCGGCCGACGGCAACCTGGTCCTCGTGACGGCGATGACGCCGACGCGGCGGGGAGCCGGTAAAACCGTCACCACCGTCGGTCTCGGCCAGGCGCTCGCCCAGCAGGGCGAGTCGAGCGTCGTCGCCATCAGAGAGCCGTCGCTGGGGCCGGTGTTCGGCATGAAAGGCGGCGCGGCGGGCGGCGGCTACAGCCAGGTGCTCCCGATGGAGGAGATCAACCTCCACTTCACCGGCGACATCCACGCCGTCACGGCGGCGCACAACCTCGTCGCGGCGATGATCGACGCCGAGCGGACCCACGGCAACGCACTCGACGTCGAACCCGACAGCGTCGCCTGGAACCGCGCGCTCGACGTCAACGACCGGGCGCTTCGCGAGATCGTCGTCGGACTCGGCGGGCGGGTGAACGGCCCGCCGCGGGAGGACTCGTTTCTCATCACCGCCGCCTCCGAACTGATGGCCGTCCTCTGTCTGGCGACCGACATCGCGGACCTCAAGGCGCGACTCGCGCGCATCATCGTCGCCTACGACACCGACGGAGCGCCGATCACGATCGAGAACCTCGAGTGCGTCGGCGCCGTGACCGCCCTGCTGAAGGACGCCCTGCGGCCGAACCTCGTCCAGACGATCGAGGGGACGCCCGCGTTCGTCCACGGCGGCCCCTTCGCCAACATCGCGACGGGGACGAACTCGATCCTGGCGGACCGGCTCGGCCTGCGTCTCGGCGACTACCTCGTCACGGAGGCGGGCTTCGGCGCCGACCTCGGCGCGGAGAAGTTCGTCAACATCGTCTCCCGCGAGGGGATCGCCCCCGACGTCGCCGTCGTCGTCGCGACCGTCGACGCGCTCGAGAAACACGGCGAGGCGATGCTCGAGCGACGGGAGGGTCCCGACGACGACGGGTCCGAACGCGAACCGGTCGCGGACGACCGCACGGAGGCGGTTCGCGCGGGCTGTGCGAACCTCGATCACCACGTTGACAACCTCCTGGCGATGGGGGTCCCGGTCGTCGTCGCTGTCAACCGGTTTCCCGACGACACCGACGGGGAGGTTCGGGCGGTCCTCGACCACTGCGAACTGCGCGACGTTCCGGCCGCCGTCTCGACGGTGTACCGCGACGGCGGGAGGGGTGGCCTCGAACTGGCGGCGCACGTCCGGGAGGCGGCCGAACCCGGATCGGCGTCGCTGGAACCCTCCTACGACCTCTCGATGCCCATCGACGAGAAGATCCGCGCCGTCGCCACCCAGGTGTACGGGGCCGACGACGTCGAGTTCACCCCGCAGGCGCGATCGGACATCGAGAGACTGCGGGCGCTCGGACTGGACGACGTGCCGGTCTGTCTCTCGAAAACCCCCGCGTCGCTCTCGGACGACCCCGGCGAGGCTGGCGTGCCGTTCGGCTGGGAGCTGACGGTACGGGAGCTGTACCCCTCGGCCGGCGCGGGCTTCGTCGTCGCGCTCACGGGCGACGTGCTCACGATGCCCGGCCTGCCTGCCGATCCGGCCGCGACGGAGATCGGAGTCGACGACGACGGCTCCGTCCGCGGGCTGTTCTGACGTCTCCGGACCTCTCGGGAAGTCTCGGCTGAAACCGCGACACGCCGAGCGACGAGACGCGGGTCCCTTCTCGTACCGTCGCTCATCGGAGCGACGCGAGTCGAATCCGTTCGCGCTGTTATTACTCGCCCGGGCGGAACGTTCGTACTGTGCCTCGCTTTCCGCGTCTGACGTCGACTTCGTCGCAGCCTACTTCGGTGAACACGCGGCCCCAATCGCGGTAGTACAGGGGGACGCCGTCGGTGACGTAGGTTACGTCCGCCTCCGGCCGTTCGTCGTCGCCTTCGGTCTCGATCGTGACGAGGAGATCGCCGGCGATCCGAGACAGGTCCTCGAAAACCCACTCGAGGTCCGGGTGGAGGTGCTGGAGCGTCTCCACCGAGTAGACGACGTCGAAGCGATCGTCCTCGAAGTCGCCGACGACGTTCTCGATCGCCTCGTGGTAGAACGTTCCGGCGGCGGCGAGGTCGGGGTAGGTCTCCTCCATCACGTCGAACGCGTCCCCGTTGACGTCGATTCCCGCCAGATCGTCGAACCCGTGTTCGTACAGGTGCGCGAGGTGACGGCCGGAGCTACAGCCGACCTCGAGGACGGACGCGTCCCGGTCGCCGAACTGCTCGAGGAGCCGCCGGACCGTCTCGCTCAGCTCGTCCTGGCCGTGGTAGGCGTAGTATTCCGGTGAGTACTCCCCGGACCGCTCAGCCCATCGACGACAGACCGTCTTGGAATCCACGTGTCATCTCGTCGGCCGACACGTAAACGCCCGTCGGACTCGTCTCCTCGAAACCGGAGCGTACGTACGTGCCGACTGCCGGTCACTTCGACTGCGGCCGGACCGGTCCGAACCCGCCGATCCGGCGGTGCCTTCACGAAAAGTGAGAATACTCCCGCAGATGGTCGTCGTGGTGTCTCGATCGTACTGATGTCCACCAAAAATCGAGTGTATTGGTCGAACATTTCTGAAATTGGTTGATTACAAAATTTCGTATGCGGTAGATCGGATTTGCCGGACGAATGCACAAGCCTTATCCCTCTCCCTCGTTTGTGGATAGTCGTAATGGCAAACGGTACGGTTGATTTCTTCAACGACACAGGCGGTTACGGTTTCATCACGACGGACGACGCAGACGAGGACGTGTTCTTCCACATGGAAGACGTCGGCGGCGAGGACCTGACGGAAGGGACCGAGATCGAATTCGACATCGAACAGGCTCCCAAGGGCCCCCGCGCGACGAACGTCGTTCGCGCCTAACACGGGTTACACGGAGTCGCCTCGCGGCGACCTGAACCCGGTTTTTTATCGGACCGACGCGCCGAGAGCGATCTCTCGAGCCATCGGCGCGTGGCCCAGTCTCTTCTCTCGCTGTGGCCGTCGCTCCCGATTACGACAATCTCGCAGCAGTCGTCTCCGATCGGAGAAGAACTGCGGTAGCGGTAGCTCCTCGAGGGAAAACGCCGTCGCTCGAGCGCAAGCTGCCTGGAAAACGTCTCTCGATCAGTCGATGTGACCTTCGCGCCGGAGCTGGGCTGCGTCCTGGTCGGTGTAGCGCCACTCGATGTTGGCCTTCTCGTCCTGCCAGTCCCAGGGTTCGACGAGCACGACGTCGTCCTCGTTGATCCAGGTCCGGTACTTCATCCGACCGGGGATACGGCCCATTCGATTCTTCCCGTCCTCACAGCGGACTCTGACGTGGTTGCCGCCGTTGTGTTCGGTTACGACCGCGAAGAGCTCGTCGCTCGAGGGCATCCGAAGGTTCCGGCGTTGGTGTTCTTCACTCACACCTCTACTACGAGATAGCGACGGTTAAGTGATTGGTGACGCCCGCTAGCGTGTCACACTAACTGGTCTACCGCGTGCGACCGCCGAACAGCTCCCGGTACCACTCCGAGGCGAGCTGCTCGAGGTGTCGCTCGGCGTCCGCGGCGGCCATCGCCTCGCCGATGCCGTCGCGGGTGATCGAGAGCCGGGAGATCGGTGCCATCGCGAAGCCGCCGACGGTGACGTCGCCGGCGGCGGTGTGGACCGTCCACTCGGTTCGCAGCCCCGAAGTGCGCGTGACGTCCTCGACGCGACCGCCGGCGTCGACCCACTGCTCGACGAGGCCGTCGGTCACGCGCCGCAGCCGGCGCTCGCCGAGGAGGTGAACGACGACGCCGCCGGACGTGAGAAGAGCGAAGGCGGCCGCCGCGGCGAGGGGGCCGCCGTAGGGGAGGTTCAACGACGCCGCGAGCCCCGCAGCGACGACGACGGTGGCGACGACCTTCGCGTCGACCCCGCCGGGTACGGTTCCGTTCCAGTTCGAGTGCGCCGACCGCTCGGCGGGCTGCTCCAGTTGCATGTAGAGAGTCGTCCGGCGCTCGAGGGGTGGACCCCTTAGTGGTTGGCCTGTCCAGCTACACGCTTTTTATATCATTCACGACCTCCTATAAATCAATTGACGACAATCTCTCGAGAACTGACCATCTTGCACTCGCGAGAGGTGAACGCGACCCTGCGGACTCGAACCGTCGCAGAGACAGAGGTTTACACCGTCCCGCCGTACCGACCGGTATGGCAGACCGACTCGAGATCACCGCCGATCGTCCCGACAGTCCGATCCGGATGGCCGGAACCGACCACATCACGCTCATCGGGAGCAACACCGAGGACACGATCGCCTTCTACCGCGACCTCCTCGGAATGCCGCTCGTGCTCAAACAGCCGAACCTCGACGACCCCGACTCGACGCACCTCTTCTTCGACACCGGTGACGGCCGTATCCTCACCTTCTTCGTCAACGACGACCGGCCGTCGGATCCGCGCCCCCTCCAGCACCAGATCGGCTCGGTCCACCACCTCTCCTTCCGGATCGAACCCGAGCGCTTCGCGGACGTCAAGGCCGCCCTCGAGGACGCCGACCGCGGCTACAACGAGTTCGACCGGGGGATCTTCCACTCGCTGTACACCCGCGACCACAACGGGCTCACGATCGAGCTCTCGACGGACAAGTTCGACATCCCCGACGACCGCCGCGGCGAGGTGCTCGCGACCGCCCAGCGCC
This sequence comes from Natrononativus amylolyticus, assembly GCF_024362525.1. GTDB lineage: Archaea > Halobacteriota > Halobacteria > Halobacteriales > Natrialbaceae > Natrononativus > Natrononativus amylolyticus. The sequence continues at coordinate 2,354,951 of NZ_CP101458.1, read as the reverse complement.
TGCGCGAGGACGACGGGGTGGACTTCGCCGAGGAGCGACACCTCGAGGCGGCGCTCGAGGAGCTGGGGATCGACGCCGAGAAGTTCAACCTGCCGGACGCGCCGACGGGAGCGGGCGTGTAGCACGGCGTCGTCGCGATATCTGTCGCTCGAGCGACCCGGCTCGTCCGAGAATCGGTCCCGTCGCTCGTCGGGTTCGAACCGCTGAAAACCGGGGATGGGGGCACATCCCCGGGTGCATGCGAAGCGGGGCGGCGCGGAGTGAATGCACCGTGAGTGGAGTACCCCCGCTACCCCTCCGTTAGGACTCCTCGGGCATGAGCTTTGTGGTGTGCTAGCACAATAGAGCGAGGTTCTGTCGTAAATTCGCCAGCCGACGGCGAGCACCGATCCGGGAGGACCGACTCGATGCGGCGGGTCCGAACGACGTCAGGCGCGGGCGGACGGCGGCTCCGCGAGGCGGGCCGTCTCGCTCTCGTTTCCGCCGTCGGTTTCTTCGATCACGTACCGCTGACCGACCATCGGATCGAGCAGGCTGTCGACGGGTGCGTTGTCGTCCTCGAGCACCGGCGCGCCCGTCGTATCGACGTCGCCCTCGTAGTACCCGACCGCCGTCTCGAGGTCGATGCCGATCTCGCGCTCGGCGTTTCGCTCCTGAAGGGTCTCCTGGCTCAGTCGCTCGTCGTCTTTCGTCGCCACCAGCTGGATGTTCTGGACGGCGCCGGTGTCGCTGGTGCGGAAGCTGTACACCTGCGGGAACACCGCCTCCATCGTCCGGTACTCGGCGCGGTAGAACTCCGAGGCCGGCCCGCTGGGCGCGGAGATGACGTTCGCGACGAGCACGCCGTCGTCGCTCAGGCGCTCTTTCGCGAGTTCCATGAACTCCCTCGTGGTCAGGTGAAACGGCACGTTGTCCTGCTTGTAGGCGTCGAGGACGATCACGTCGTAGGTCTCGTCGGACTCCTCGAGGAACTGCCGGCCGTCGCCGGTGTGGGCCTCGAGGCGTTCGCTCTCCTCCAACCCGAAGTACTCCTTCGCGGCGGCCGTGACTTCGGGGTCGATCTCGACGACGTCGACGTGGACGTTCTCGTCGCGCTCGACGAAACTCTGGGGGCCGGTGTACCCGCCGCCGCCGACGAACAGCGCCCGGTCGATCTCGTCGGGGTCGTCCACGGTGAGGTACGGCAGGTGGAAGTAGGCGGTGTAGGCGAAGACGTGTCGGTCGGGGTCCTCGAGGTCTTTCGCACTGTGGCGGGTGCCGTCTAGGAACATCGTCCGCTCGGAGCCCCGGTCGATCACCTCGAGTTCCTGGTAGGGCGTCTGGCTCTGGTGGACGACCTCGCCGTGGACGCTGTACCCCATCGATCCGCTGCCGGCGGCGGCGAACAGCAGGAGGGTGACGACGGCGATCGAGGCGACGGGAACGCGAGGGAGCGAGGGAACCGTCAGCACGAGCGCGGTCGAGACCAGCAGGAGGCCGAACAGCAGGCTGACGCCGTCGATGCTGAGAGTAGGGATGAGGAGGAACGTCGTTCCCGCCGAGCCGATGATGCTGCCGATCGTCCCCAGGGCGTAGACGTGGCCGGAGGCCGCGCCGACGTCGGCCTTCTGTGAGAGCTGGGCGGCGTACGGGCTGACGAACCCGAGGAAGTACGTCGGCGGGCCGAACAGCAGGATCACCGCCGGTAGCGAGGCGTACCGCGCGGGCAGCGGGATCGTCGCCGTCGCCACGAGGAGGAGGTCCCGCGCGAAGATGAGCACGGCGACGTAAACCGCCGTCAGCAGGAACAGCCAGACGAGACGGTCGGTCGAGGCGTGGGCCGCCGCGCGTTTGCCCCCGCGCCAGTAGCCCAGACTCAACGCCGCGAGAAACACCGTCAGAATGCCGCCGATCGTGTAGATGTGGCTGCCGAACTGCGGGGCGACCACCCGCACGGCGAGGATCTCGAGGCCCATGCTCACGATCCCCGAGACGAACACCGCCAGCTCGGCCTTCGAGAACCGATACGACCGGAGGCCAGCGTCCATTGGGATACGTGAGTCGGCCCGCCGGTGAGTACCTTCCGCATCGCCACGCTACCCGCCCGCTGGCCTTCCGGCGGCCCCGGCCGGGGCCGCCGCTTACGCCCGGCGGTCGAACTCGAGGGCGCCCGCCGTCGTCGAGACCGCGAGCCGATCGCGCCCGTCCCCGAGCGTTCCGGTCACCGTTGCACCGCCGACGCCGGAGGCCGACCGGCCGAACGCCGACGCCTCGATCCGGCCGACGGTCGTCTCGAGGCGAACCGTCGCGTCGAGTTCCGGGCCCGCCAGGAGGTCGATCCGGCCGTTGGTCGCGGCGATCGTCGTCTCGCCGCGGATCGACTCGACCTCGAGATCGATCGCGCCGTTTACCGTCTCCGCGCCGTCGATTCCCGCGACGTCCCGCGCGACCAGCCGGCCGTTCGTGCTCCGCAGGTCGACGTAGCCGTCGATCTCTCGGGCCTCGATCCGCCCGTTTTTGCTTCGCAGGCGCGGGTCGCCGCCGACGCCCCGGACGTCGATCCGCCCGTTCGCCGTCTCGATTCGCTCGACGGGAAGGCCCGCGGGAACCGCGATATCGAACTCGACGGCGGCGTCGACGACCGGCCGCTCGAACACCGCCTCGAGCCGGAGCGGCGCCCCCTCCGTCCCGCCGCGTTCCCGGACGCGAACGTCCTCGAGGGCGTCTTCGGTGGCGGCCCGTTTCGTGACGGTCACCGCGACGTCGTCGCGATCCTCGCCGCGGACGGCGATCCGACCGTTGTGGCTGTCGACCGCGAGCGCCGGCGGCCGCTCGTACCGTCGCGTTTCCGTCCTCGAGACCTCGTGACCGGTCCGTGCGGTCGCCGCGGCCGTCGTTCCGTCGACGACGGCGGTGATCAGTGCGCTGAGTCGTCCCATACCCGATCGTCGACGCCAGCCCGCATAAGCCTCCGCAGAAGCGTTCTTCTGCTGGCCGCGTTGAACCAGCCGAGAGGCCCGGTTCGCGTGTGCCCGGCGCGCGCCGGTCGGTCGGCGAGCGACGAGCGACTCCGGGAGTCGTTCGCCCGGCTACCGCCGCGACATGACGTACGTCAGCGCGAACAGCACGATCGCGGCGGCCGCGACGGTCGTCGCGCCGTAGTCGACGACGCCTAACACGTCGAGTCCCCACACGATCAGCCAGCCGAACAGCGCCGAGAGCGCCGCGTTCAGCACGAACAGGACCCGCGGATCTCCCTGGGAGGACTCGAGCCCGTCGCGAAACCCCTTCCGACCCGCGTCGCCGTCTGCGTCCCCTGGCATACTATCACACGAGCGCGTCGGTTCCTTAGGCGTTTCTGTGACCCGGCCTCATCGGCGGGACGACTCGGACGGCGGACCGCATCACGGCTCCCGGAGCACGCGCTCTGCACCCGGTTCCGCGGGGAACCGGCTCTCGTCGTTCGTCCCGGCTGGCGCGGCCGGCTCCTCGAGCAGACACTCCTCGAGCGCCGCTCGCAGCGCGGGTTCGTCGAGGCCGGTGCCGATGAACACGAGCTCCGTCAGGCGGTCACCGTGCTCGTTGTGCCACTCGAGGTCCGGCCGGTTCGACCGGTAGAGTTCCCGGTCGAGTTCGGGCAGCGAGGCGATCCACGGCCCGGCCGCCGTCACCCGTACCGACGGGCCGGCCTGGTGGACCGTGAGCCGTTGTTCGTTGCCGGCGACCCAGGCAGTCCCCTTCGATCGGACGACGGTCGGCGGCAGCGCCTCGAGGAACGCCGCGAACTGCCGGGGATCGAGCGGCCGGCGCTCCCGGACGACGAACGAATCGACGCCGTAGACCTCGTCCGGGTGGCGGTGGCCGTGGTCGTCGTCGGCGTGGTGGTCGTGGCCGGCGTCGCCCGCCGCGGCCCCGTCCTCGAGCGCCCGGTGCCACCCCGCGAGTTCGCCGAGCTGTCCCGGATCGAACAGGCCGGTGTCGAACAGCCGGGCGGGATCGACCGCGCTGAACTCGGTGCGGACCGTCTCGACGCCCGGCCGGAGCGTCCGGACGAGCTCCTCGGCGCGCTCGAGCTCCGCGGTCGTACACTGGTCGGCCTTGTTGAGCAGAACGAGGTTCGAACACTCGAGCTGTTCGACCAGCAGGTCCGAGAGCGGGCGCGTCTCCTCGTCGGCACCCCGGCGCTCGGGCACCGACTCGCCGTCGAAGGCGTCGAGGAAGAGCCGGGTGTCGAGCACCGTGACGAGGGCGTCGATCTCGTAGCGGGCGGCCACCCGCGAGGCCGTCGTGAACAGCCGGGCGACCGGCGCCGGCTCCGAGATGCCGGAGGCCTCGACGAGCAGGTGGTCGAACTCGCGCTCGCGGGCCAGCCGAACGACAGCGGTCTCGAGGTCGTCCTGGAGCTCACAGCAGATGCAGCCGTTCGAGAGCTCGGCGATGCCGTCGTCGACCGCGAGGTCCGACCCCTCGGCGACCAGGTCGGCGTCGACGTTCACCGACCCCATGTCGTTGACCAGCACGGCGAGGTTCCGATCGCCGGCGTTTCGCAGCAGGTGGTTGACCAGCGTCGTCTTTCCCGCGCCGAGGCTGCCCGAGAGGACGGTGACGGGAATCGTCGTCGATCGCATCGTCGACCACGTTGGGGCTCGAGCGAGAAGAAACGTCGTATCCCGGACACCGCCGGCGACGGAACCGGGCCCGACGCGATATCTTTTAGTCTTCGGCCCCGAGCATGACCGACGATGACACTCGCCGACCGGATCGCGTCCTACCGGGCCATCCTCGAGGAGTGGCTCCGCGGGCTCTACCACGGCATGATCGCCCACCCCGCCTACGAGAAGATCGAAGCCGAGGCCGAGGACCTCGAGGACGCGTTCATGCTGGCGTGTTTCCCGGACGCCTTCGGTATCCCGAGTCCGGTGTCGTACTACACGGCCGAGCTCCTGCCGTACCTCGAGGACGAGTACGAGGCCTGGGAGCGGCGGCTGTGGGACCGCCAGTCGGTGATCGAGCGCAAGGGTCACCAGTACCACTTCTGATGGCGCGATTCGTCTTCTTCGGCGGGAAGGGCGGCGTCGGCAAGACCACCGTCTCGAGCGCCTACGCCCTCGAGTGCGTCGACGCCGGCCTCGAGACGCTCGTCGTCTCGACGGACCCGGCACACAGCACGGCGGACGTCTTCGACCAGGAGTTCGGCGACGAGCCCCGCCCGGTCGAGGGGTACGAGGGGCTCTCGGCGCTCGAGATCGACCCGGAGCGGGAGGTCCAGAACCACCTGCTCGACCTGCGAAAGCAGCTCACCTCCCAGCTGAGCGCGGCGATGGTCAACGAGGTCGACATCCAACTCGAGATGGCCCACCAGACCCCCGGCGCCTACGAGGCGGCGCTGTTCGACCGCTTCATCGAGGTGATGGACAGCGCAGACCCCTACGATCGGGTGGTGTTCGACACCTCGCCGACGGGGTCGACCCTGCGGTTGCTCGCGCTGCCGGAGCTGCTCGAGCGCTGGATCGATCGGCTGATACACAAACGCGAGCGCAGCATCGACCTCTTCGAGAAGGCGGCGATCGGCAACCAGGAGCCCCGGCGGGTGATGGACGGCGACCCGATCCTCGCGCGACTCCGGGAGCGCAAGGAGCGGTTCGAGTTCGCCGGCGAGGTGCTGCGAGAGGACGCCGCCTTCTACCTCGTGTTGAACCCCGACGAGCTCTCGATCCGGGAGACGAGCCGCTCGCTCGAGACGCTGTCGGAGGCTGAGTTGCCCGTTCGGGGGCTCGTCGTTAACCGCCTGACGCCCGCGCCGGACCCCCACGAGGAGGGCCGCGGCGCGCGCTACCTCCGCGAGCGGGTCGCGACCGAGCGCGAGCGCCTCGAGTACATAGAACGCGAGTTCGACGTCCCGGTCGCGGCGACGATCGAGACGCGCGTCGAGGAGGTCAAAGGGGGCGTCCTCGAGGAGGTCGCCGCCGCGCTCGACATCTCGGCGGTCGACGGCCGACCGCGGACGGAGTGACCGCCGTCGACGGCCGCGTTCGGGCCGCCGGATACCACTCTCGAGCAGCGATCGGTGCCCGTCCGTTTCCCCGCCGGATCTGAATTTGCTGTAAACTGGTAGAATCTACAATAAATTATATTTATAGTCATGCCCTCCGACGCACAGCTAGGGAGAAACAAACATGGTAGGAGTGATATGGATTGTCGCACTGGTGTTAACGACGTTTACCGTCGCGTACATCGGGTACGGGAGGTACCTCTCGCAGTTCGTCGACCTCGACGACAGCCGGGAGACGCCGGCGCACAAGTATCAGGACGGACAGGAGTACGTGCCGGCAAAAAAGCCGGTGCTACTGGGGCATCACTACTCGAGTATCGCGGGGGGAGCGCCGGTCGTCGGGCCGATCACGGCCGCGCTGGTCTGGGGCTGGGTGCCGGCGGTGCTGTGGGTCGCCATCGGCAACCCGCTGCTCGGCGCGGTCCACGACTTCGTCTCGCTGTCGAGCAGCCTGCGACACGAGGGGAAGTCGATCGGCTACATCATCGGCCAGTACGTCGGCGAGCGCGGGAAGAACATGCTGCTGTGGTTCGCGTTCCTGTTGACGATCCTGGTCGTAGCGGTGTTCGCGCTCGTCATCGGCGTCGTGTTGAACGCCTACCCGTCGGCGGCGACCGCGAGCCTGCTGTACGTCACGCTCGCGTTCGTCTTCGGGCTCTGGCTCTACCAGCTGGGGCTGCCGTTCTCGGTCGGGACGGTCGTCTTCGTCACGGGCGTCTTCGCGTCGGTCTGGGTCGGCATCCAGTACCCGCTGGCGATCGTTCCCGGCGACTACCCCGCGGGAACGATCGTGCTGTTCGACTCGGCGCTGTTCTTCCCCGAGTTGCTCGACAGCGCGAACATCGGCGCGTGGGTGCTGGTGATGCTCGTCTACGGGGCGGCCGCCAGCGTCCTGCCGGTGTGGATGCTGTTGCAGCCGCGTGACTACCTCTCGTCGTTCCTCCTGTACACGGGGGTCGGTGGGAGCCTGCTCGCGGTCATCGTCGGCACGTACATCACCGGGATGGGCAGCGACGCGGTCCACCCCGAGACCGGCGAGGCGCTGAGCTTCGAGATCACGACCGGGGCCTGGTACGGCTTCCTCGGACAGGGCGGGCCGCTCGCGGATATGATCCCGCTCATGCCGCTGTTCCCGCTGTTGTTCCTCACCATCGCGTGCGGGACGATCAGCGGCTTCCACTCGCTGGTCTCCTCGGGGACGACGGCCAAACAGCTGAACAAGGAGACCGACGCGCGGTTGATCGGCTACGGGGGGATGCTCGCGGAGGGCCTGCTCGCGGCGGTCGCCCTCTGTGCGGTGACGCTCGTCGCGATCCCGGCCGGTGCCGGCGGGATCGGGCTCGCGCTGCCGAACTTCGCGACCGGCGGCGGCGCGATCCTCACCGCGTTCGGCATCCCGTTCGAATACGCCGCGCCGTTCATGGCGCTCGTGCTGGCGAGCTTCCTGCTGACGAGCATGGACACCGCCGTCCGCCTGGGTCGGTACATGCTCGAGGAGATCATCGGCACGCCCGAGACGGCCGTCGAGGAGTACGCGGCGAACCGCTACGTCAACACGTCGATCATCGCGGTCGTCGCGTTCTTCCTGCTCGGCAGCGGCCGGTGGGAGGATCTCTGGACGCTGTTCGGCGGCGCGAACCAGCTGCTCGCCTCGCTGGCGCTGCTCACCGCCACCATCTGGCTGGCCAACTGGAGCCAGTCCAAACAGCTGATCTCCACCGGCGGCCCGATGGCGCTGATGGGATTCATCACGATCATCGGCCTGAGCTGGGTCGGCCTCTACCAGATCCTCGGGGGACGGCTACTCGGCATCACGGCCGAGGCGGAGACGACGCTGATCCCGCAGCTGTCGGCCGTGGTTCAGCTCGTCATCATCGCGATCCTCATCGGACTCGCGCTGTCGCTGTTCAAGATCGGCTACGACAACATGCAGACGGCTCGCCGAACCGGTGACGGCGTCGCGGCCGACGTCGGCGCCGACGACGACTGACCGCGGCTCGAGCCACGGTCGTCTCGCGACCGGTTTTTTATCGACCCGACTCGAGTAGCGACGCTCCCCTCAGGCCTCGAGACCGCTACAGCTGGAGCCGCCGCGAGATAAGTCCGAGAATTCCGGGCTCGGACGGCTCGATCGGTTCCCAGAGCCGGAAGGCCGCGGTCACGTCGGCGTTCTCGCTCGCGACGAACTCCTCCGCCTCGGGTGCGACGACTGCCAGGTTGATCTCGTAGTGGCCGTGAAAACCGTACTTCAACAGCGTGCGCCCGTCGAACTTCGCGACCCGGTCGCGGACGTCCTCGGGGACCGAGGGCGCGATCACGACGAACGTGAAGTCCGTCGAGAAGTGCTCCTCGTCGGGCTCGATCCACTCCCCGGCGAGCGTCTCGCCGAGGTCGACGAGTCCCTCGAGGGTCCGGTCGTCGACGCGGTCGACGCGTCTGACGAAGAGGTGTTCCGTCGAGCCGTGCTCGGCCAGCGAGAGCGATGGGTGAAAGAGGTGCTTCTTGCTCGTCAGATCCATTCGCCCGTACAGCGTGAACCGCTCGCCGCAGACGACGAAGTCCTTCTCGAGGTCGTAGTTGTGCATGAGCCGGTCGCTCACCCGGTCGACGTACTCGTCGTCCCAGTCGGGAACGGCTCGACCGTCGTCTCCGGCTCCGTCCGCCGGTTCCCCGCCGCGGTCGTTCATGCGGGTGAATGCCGCGGAGAGGCCAAAAGTCCGTCGGGCCATCGGGGGCCGAGTTAAGCCCCTCGAGTGCGTACGTCGAGTATCCACGGCATGACACGACCGAGCCAGACGGAAGACGACGACGGGGCGAGGGGGACGAGCGTCGAGGCCTGCGGGCGCTGTTCGCTGTCGACCGTCGTCGACGCGGCCGCGGTCGGCCGCGAGGTGGACGCGCCCGACCGGGACCCGTACGGCGACGCCCGCATCGAGGTCGACGAGCGCGAGTTCAGCCTCGTCTCCCCCGGCTTCTGGTTCGCCCGACTCTCGAGTCGGCTCGACGCCGTCGGCCGCCGTCTCACCTGGGGTCGCTGACGCCCGGTCGTCCGCGGCGGCCGGCCGATCAGCGCCGCGCAGGCTGCGAACTCTGCGCTGGCTCCTCTCGCGTGTAGGACACGTCGTTCGTCTCGAGGAGGTCGATCAGCTCCGCGAGCCCGCGCTGGATGTCGATCCCGATCCTGTCGACGTGGGCGTCCGGCGACTCGCTCGGGTCGGTCTCGAAGTGTGCGGTCAGCTCGAGGCCGTCGGGGTGGTGGTAGCCCCGCACGTGGATCTGCCACCACCGGTAGCCGAGCGGGTGGTCGGCGACGTACTCGACCCGCCGGAGGTTGCACACCTCGCCGAAGTACGCGAACGACATGTCCCAGTTCGGCGCGAAGTGGTGTTCGCCGAGCAACCGCTCGACGGCTGCGGCCTCGAGGCCGACGACGACGGACGGCTCCGGTGGTTTCGGGCGGGTAAAGAACCGCCCGCGCACCGAGAGACCGATGCGACGGAGTTCTCTGAGGAGGGCGTCCCGAACGCTCGCGCGGCCGGTTCGGCGCTTCATGCCGACCGTAGGCGGCCGACGGCCTAAGTTCCACGGTGGTCGCTCGGCCGCTGAGAACGCTCTGTGAGTTATTCGACGGCCGGCGTCGTAGCGGGCGCATGGTCACGCTGCTCGAGGGAGAGGCGACCGACCGGATCGAGGCCCTGAGCGACGGCCTCTTCGCCATCGTGCTCACGCTGCTCGTCCTCCAGTTTCAGATTCCTGACGTGCCGGCAGACCGGGCGGCCGAACTCCCGGCGGCGCTCGCCGACCAGCAGCCGTTGCTGTTCAGCTACCTGCTGAGCTTCGCCGTCGTCGGGATCTACTGGATCATCCACCACAACCTGTTCCAGCGGATCGACCGACACGACCGGGGGCTGCTCTACCTCAACCTCTGTTTCCTGCTGTCGATCTCGTTTCTCCCGTTCCCGACCGAGCTGCTCGGCATCTACGGAACCCGGTTCGCCTGGACGCTGTACGCGATCAACCTCGCGATGGTCGGACTCGCGCTGGCGGGCGTCTGGTGGTACGCCTGCTGGCGCGACCTCACCGACGTCTCGATCGACCGGCGCACGGGTCGGCTCGTCGCCCTCCGGGAGCTGATCACGCCCGCGGTGTTTCTGTGCTCGATCGGCGTCGCCGCGGTGAACCTGACGGCGGCATTCTTCACGCCGCTGTTGATCCTCCCGCTGCAGTCGCTCTGGAACCGATATTACCACACGCCGGCGGACTGACCGGCTAGTTCGTCGTGATGACCTCGATCACGTCCCGCGGCTCGACCTCGTAGGCGCTCCCGAGCTGGCGATTCGACCGGCAGTCGATCGCGTGGAGGAAGCCGTCGCCGATGTCCGAGTGGAGGCTGTAGGCGAAATCCTCGGCGGTCGATGCGGGCGGGATCAGGTAGCAGTCCGGCAGCACCTCGCCGCGCTCGTTCCCCAGCCCGTTCGCGCCACCGGGGAACACCGGTACGACCCCGAGGACGTCGAACAGCGCGGTCTCGAGGGCCGCCTGCACCCCCGTCGCGCCGTAGCTCTCGAGGAAGTCGCGGATCTGCTCGAGGCCCTGCTCCTGTTCCGGCGAGACGTCACCCGTGATCTCGAAGCCGTCGTCGCCGGGTCGGTAGTCGACGACGCCGGCTTTGTCCGCCGACTTCAGGGCCTTCTCGGCGTGAGCGCTGCACGGGACGATCGTCAGGTGCTCGTAGTCGGGATCGCTCGTGATCTCGTCGTAGTTCTCCTGGGCTTCCGGCGTGTCCATCTTGTTCGCCGCGATCACCATCGGTTTGGTGGCTTTCCGGATCTCGCGGGCTAACTCGAGTCGATCCTCCGGCTCCCACTCCTCGGGATCGAAGCCGATTCCAACCCGGCGAATCAGGAGTTTGAGCTCGTCCTCGTTCGTCCTGAACGCGCTCATCTGCTCGGCGAGGTCATCCTCGATTGCGTCATCCTCGGTGACGTACCCCGAGGCGTAGCGCTCGATCCCCTTCTCGAGGATGCCCAGGTACCACTGGTCGAGTTCCTCCTCTAAGAAGGCGACGTCCTCGCGGGGGTCGTGCCCCTCGGTGGGTTCGCCCTCGAGGTCGGTCTCGCCGGAGAAGTCGACGACGTGGACGAGCACGTCGGTCTCGTTCAGGTCGGTGAGAAACTGGTTGCCGAGCCCGGCGCCCTCGTGGGCGCCGGGGATCAGCCCGGCCACGTCGACGAGTTTCGTTGGGACGAACCGGATCCCGTGGTCGCAGTAGCCGACCGACGGCGTACACTCCTCGTCGAACTCCGGGGCGGCGCAGTCGACGCGGACGTAGGCCTCGCCGACGCTGGGGTCGATGGTCGTAAACGGGTAGGCGCCCTCGGGGACGTCGTTCATCGTCGCCGCGTTGAAAAAACTGGATTTGCCGACCGACGGTTTGCCGACCAGCCCGATCCGATAACTCATTGTGGGTGGTGGCGCCGCGGTACCTAAACGGGTTTCTGTCCGCCGGCACACTGCCATGCCGTACCGTGACGCCCCAACGGGGGGTATCCGGGAACGAACGCGTTCGCGGGGAAGCGGCGCGGGCGCTCGCGCTCAGTAGGGCCAGTCGTCGACCCGGTTGGCCGCCTCCGAGAGGATGGGGTGGATCCCCTCGGCGTCGCCGGTGCGCCGATTGAACAGCGCGACGACGTCGATACCGTCGGCCCGCTGGGTCGCCATCGCGAACGCACCCGGCAGCGAGCCGAAGTACACCCATTCGCCGTCCCGCGAGGACCGGGTCTGCCCGTCGAGCCAGTAGGCGTCCATGAACGAAAGCAGGGAGCCCGCGGTCGCGACGTGGCCGCAGGCCCCCTCGAGCGCCTCGAGGACGATGCCGCCGTCGGCGCAAGATACCCGGTCGTCTGCCTCGAGGGCGGCGGCGTTCGGACACCGCTCGCTGTCGTCGTAGGCGACCTCCCGCGGCGGGCGGTCGTCGGGGGCGGTCCGTCCGCGCCGGATCTCCGTGGCGTCGACGGGGTCGAGCACCGCCTCTCTGAGGAAGTCCTGGTAGGTCCGGCCGGACGCGCCTTCGACGACCTTCGCGAGGACGCTGTAGCCGACGTTCGAGTACGCCGACCGCTCGCCGGGGTCGAACTGGAGCGGCTGGCCCAGGACGTATCGGACCACGTCGTCCGCAGTCGGCGGTCGGGACAGTCCGAGGCTCTCGGCGACGGTGAACGGCTCGAAGGTCGGGTCGATCGACTCCCGGCGGTCCCAGCCCCCCTGGTGGGCCAGGAGGTGACCGACCTCGATCTCTCGGAACCGTTCGTCGCCGAGCCCGTCAGACGGCGGGTCGATCTCGAGGAACGGGTAGACGCGATCGTCCAGCTCGAGGCGGCCGTCGTCGACGAGTCGGCGGACTGCCGCGTCGGTGATCGGCTTGCTCACGCTCCCGATCCGAAAGAGGGCGTCGGGGTCGACCGGCGTCGTTCGGTCGCCGTCGGCCCAGCCGAATCCGCGCTCGTAGATCACGTCGCCGTAGTTCGAAACCGCGAGCGCGCCGGCCGAGATCTCGCGCTCGCGCATGTAGTCGAGCAGCGCCTCCTCGAGCGGTTCGACCTCCTCGACGGGGTCGCCCGTCATCGGCCACTCCTGGGGTATCGCGTCGGACGTCGACCCCGAGGGGGCCGTCGCGTTCGTCGGCGACGAGTCGCCGCTCTCCCCGTTCGTACAGCCGGCGACGACGGCCGCGCCGGCGACACCTGCCACCCGAAGCAGGTCGCGGCGGCCGACCGAGTCGGACGGCGTCATAGGATCATCGTTCGAGCGAGCGGCGTTGTAGTTTTCGGAACGACTGACTCTCGGTCCTCCTCACCGGTCCGAGGCGAAGAACGCCGACCAGCCCCACACGGCGAGCGCGGCGACGATGATCGCCAGCACGGCGAACACGCCCCACTGGCCGGCCTCGCTGTCGGCCACCGGCGCGAGGATGTCGACGAGCCCGGTCCACTGCATCAGCCCGAGGGCGAGGAGCAACATCATGAGCACGGAGACGACGGCGACGGCGACCCAGTTGCGGAGCATCCACCCACCCTCTTCGGTGGCCTCCTCGCGGCTGGTCGTCGGGGTTTCCGTCGGCTCTTCGTCTGGTTTCGACATGGTGTCTGCGTAGATACACTCGCCTGGGGGGAAACGGTTCTACCTGCAGTGTCCGGGTTTCAGTTTTATCGCCGGCGTACTCCCGGGGGCATCACTCGAGGACCGCCTCGAGAGCGTCCATCGCCCGGTCGACCCGGTCGATCCGGGCGTTGTGACCCATGTGTCCGATCCGAAGCACGTCGTCTTCGACGGCGCCCAGCCCGGTCGCGAGCAACACGTCGTGGTCCTCGCGGACGGCCCGCTGGAGCGCCGATGCCCGGCCGTCGACGGCGAGGGCGGTCACCGTCGGCGAGCACAACGATTCCCGCGCGGGGTACGTCTCGAGCCCGAGGTCGGCCGCCCGCTCGCGGCACCGACTCGCCGCCCGTTCGTGGCGGTCGTACACCGCCTCGAGGCCCTCCTCGAGCAGCAGATCGACGGCCGCCTCGAGTCCGTACAGGTTCGAGACGGCGTGGGTGTACGGGAACCACCGCTCCTCCAGCGCGGTCCGCCAGGGCTCGAGGTCGGCGTAGAACGACCGCGTCTCGGTGGCCTCGATCCGCTCCCAGGCCCGGTCGCTCACCGAGAGCACGCAGAGCCCCGGCGGCGCGCTGAAGCACTTCTGGGTCGCGCCGAGACAGACGTCGATCTTATCGGTCGGGACCGGTGTCCCCCCGAGCGAGGAGACCGCGTCGACCACGCTCACCACGCCGTGTTCCTCGAGCAAATCGAGCACCGGCTCGAGGTCGTTCAGCGTCCCGGTGGGCGTCTCGCAGTGGACCATCGTGGCGACGTCGAACGCCCCCTCCTCGAGTTCGGTCTCGATCGCCTCGAGGTCCAGCGGTTCGTCCCACGGGCCACCGACGGTGACCGCCTCGCCGCCGTACAGCTCGACGAAGTCGGCGAACCCCTCGCCGTAGAGGCCGTTGGAGAGACAGAGCGCGCGGTCGCCGTCCTCGAGCAGCGAGGCGGCCGCGGCCTCGAGGCCCAGAATGCCCTCGCCGCTGAGGATCACGACGTCGTCTCCGCCGTAGATCGCCCCGAGTTTCTCGGTCAGCGACTCGTAGAACTCGAAGAACGACGCCTCGACGTCGGGGTTCGGCGTCGGCTGGCTCATCCGCTCGCGCACCACCGCGGGCACCGCCGTCGGCCCGGGCGTCATCCGCAGTCGATCGTCGGTCATGGTCGAACCCGCGGAGTCCGTGCCTATAAACCCATCTCACCGCCCGATCGGCTCCGCCCGGCGCCGGAGCCGCCCGCGGACGAACGGCGCCGCGGGGAAGACGCCCACGCGAACCCGCTCGAGTTCCACCAGGTCGAACGCCTCGTGGCCGACGAACCGTTCGACGGTCTCCCGATTCGGGTGACAGCCGCCGCCGGCGCGCTTCCAGACGGGGGTCAGTAAGTCCTGGCCGGTCGCCCGCCAGCCGTCGGCACGGACGTGCTCGAGAAAGCGCACCTCGCCGCCGGGTTTCAGCACGCGGGCGACCTCCTCGAGGGCGGCGTCGGGGTCGGCGATGGTGCAGAACACCATCCCCGCGATCACGGCGTCGAAGCTGTCGTCGGGGTAGGGTAGCGACTCCGCGCGGGCGTCCCGGAGGTCGACGCCGAGGCCGGCCTCCCGCGCCGCTTCACGGGCGCGCCGGCGCATGTGCGGGTCGGGTTCGACGGCGTGGTACTCGAGACCCGGGTCGACGTACGGGAACATCGGACCGTTCCCGGCACCCAGATCGAGGACGCGCCCGGAGAGGCCGCGCGCGAGGTACTCCCGGTGCGGTCTCAACAGCAATCGTTCGGGCATCACCCGGTCGTAGAGGGCGGCGAACAGCGGGTGTGAGATCTCCTCCGTACTCGTCATCGGTTCGCACTACCACGGACGGCCGGGTAAACGTTGATCTCTCAGCGAAACAGCGCGCCGATCAGCCGCTCGAGGTTCGTCGTGAACGAGAGCGTCGGGGTGCCGGGCAGGTAGAGCGGGACGTCTGACTGTTCGATCTGAACGCCGGTGATCGGGTCTCTGGTTTCTGACTCGTCCATACGCGAGTTTCGGGCCGGAGCTATTTACGCATTTGCAACTTTCGTTTGCCATTTGCGAACAAAGCTTGGTGTTGGTAAACCACACCACGGTCTCGAGATGCTACCGGAAACCGGGAGACACGGGTCGGGGTCAGTCGATTCCGACCGGGAGCCTACCGAATCGTATCCGGAATCCGGTCGATGACGTCCGTCGCGACCACGCCGGGGCCGCGCTCGGCGGTCGCGAGTTCGCCGGCCTTCCCCAGGGTCCAGGCGCCGATCTCCGTCGCCGTCTCCCGCTCCATTCCCTGGCCGAGCAGCGAGGCGACGATGCCGGCCAGCGTGTCGCCGGTGCCGGCGACGGTGAGCGCCTCGGTCCCCGTCTCGTTTACCGTCCGCTCGCCGTCGGCGACGATTTCGTCCTCGCTGCCGGTGAACACCACCACGGCGTCCGTCTCCCGCGAGAACGCCTCGAGGCTGCCGTAGGCGTCGACCAGCTCGTCGCGCTCCTCGCTGTTGGGCGTCAACACCGCGTTCGAGAGGTCGGCTTCGACGCCGGGTTCGATCGCGAGCGCGTCGATCACGACCGGGATCTCGACCGCCGAGATCGTCCGCTGGATCGCCGTCGGATCGGCGTCGGCGAGGCCGGGGCCGAGCACGAGCGCGTCGAGGTCGGCCGCGCGCTCGATCGTCCCGTCGGCGGCCGCCTCCTCGAAGCGCGTCCCCGCGTAGCGGCTCACCAGCAGGTTCGGCGAGAAGCCGGCGACGATCGGGTAGATCTCCTCCGTGACCATCACCCGCACGTCGTCCGACCCGGTTCGAAGCGCCGCCAGCCCGACGATCGCCGGCTGGCCGGGGTAGTCGACCCCGCCGCCGACGACGCCCACGCGCCCGGAGTCCCCGCTCGAGGCGCCGGCCACTTCCGACAGCGTCCGCTGAAATCGTGTCATCGGCGGCGATACGGCGGGGCAACGGGTATGCCTTCGCCGCTCGCCTGCTTGCCTCGGGTGGTGTCGGCCGCGCCGCCTACCGGCACTGCCACGCAACAACAAAGAGGATTCGTCGCGTGCTAGCGCCCCCGATGTTCGCAAACCGCACCGACGCCGGCGAGCGACTGGCCGCCGCCCTCGCGGAGCGCGGGCTCGAGGCCGATCTCGTCCTCGCGATTCCCCGCGGGGGGCTGCCGGTCGCCCGGCCGGTCGCCGACGAACTGGACGCGCCGCTCGACGTCGTCGTCGCCTCGAAGATCGGCGCGCCGACGAACCCCGAACTCGCCGTCGGCGCCGTCGCCAGCGACGGGAGCGTCTGGTACAACGACGACGTCATCGACCACCTCGACGTGACCGACACCTACCTCGAGCGGGCGCGCCGCGAGGAGGCCGACGCCGCCCGCCGGAAGATCGACCGGTACCGCGAGAGCGGCGAGCCCCCCGGCGTTCGGGGCGAGCGCGTCGTCGTCGTCGACGACGGGCTGGCGACGGGCGCGACGGCGCGGGCCTGCCTCCGCCAGCTTCGCGACGCCGGTGCCGCGCACGTCGTCCTGGCGGTGCCGGTCGGCGCGCCCGACTCGCTCGCGGCGATCGAGTCGGAGGCCGACGAGGTGATCGCGCTCGAGCGGCCGTCGCACTTCGGCGCCGTCGGCCAGTTCTACCGGTCGTTCGGCCAGGTCAGCGACGCGGAGGCGATGGCGTACCTCGAGCGGTGATCGACTTCGGACGGTCTGTCGCCGTCTCGTACCGGCCGTCGCCGGCCCCGAAGGGGTACGGTACAGGTACGACGGACCGTGTCAGTCGGCAGCGTCGCTCGAGACGGCGTCGACGACGGGAACCCAGCCGTCGTCCGGGTCGACGCGGCCCGCGAGGACGGCGTTCAGGACGGCGCCCGTGAGGACGCAGAGCCCGCCCAGGTAGACCCAGGTCAGCACGATCAGTACGCCGCCGGCGATGCCGAACAGTTCGACGCTGTCGGAGATCACGATGTAAAGCCGGAAGCTCACCGCGAGGGCCGTCCAGGTGATCGCGGTGAACACCGTGCCGGGGAGCACCTCCCGGACGGAGACGTCGGCCTCCGGAAAGAGGTAGTACGTCGGCAGGAACGCGCCGACGAGTAGCGCGAGGAGCAACAGCGGGCTGATCAGCCGCCACCAGATCCCCTCGACGACCAGCGAGAGGGAGACGCCGACGACGGCGACGAGGACGATCGCGAGCGTCACCGTCAGGGTGAGCAGCGCGACGTTGACGATTGAGGTGAGATACGACTGGCGCTTTCGCGAGCCGTACACGCCGGTGAACGCGCTGTTGGTCGCCTGAAACATCCGTACGGCGCTCCAGAGAAAGATCACGAGCGCGAGCACCGCGGCGCCGAGGCGACCGCCGCCGTCGCCGATGACGTCCTCGAGCGCGCTCTGGGTCGCGGCGGTGTCGAGACCCGTCGCCGTCTCGAAGGTGTCGAAGACGACCTCGAGGGAGTCGGTCGCGGTGACGGCGACCAGCGCCAGGATGACGAGCGGGACGAGGGTGTTGAAGGCGTGGTAGGCCAGCCCCGCCGACTTCACGGAGAGCTGGCGCTCTCGAGAGACCGCGATCATGTCGTGAACGAGCGAGGCGAGCCGGGACCGGTCCATCGGCGACGAGTTCGACGAGCGGGCGGAAATACGCACCGTCTTCTCTCACGTCGCGGCGCTCGCGCTCGTCTCGAGGGGCTCTCTACTCGTCGGCGACGACCGAGCGGACGTGGCCGACGGCGCCGCTTTTGAGCTCGACTTTCGGCCCCTCCGGCGGATCGCCGTCGTAGACGGTCGCGATCTCGCCGAGCAGCGGCTCGGCCTCCGTCGAGTGGACGTCCTCGTCCTCCTGGACGATTCTGACGGTCATTCCCTGCCGGAGCTCCTCGGCTGTGGGTGGATCGTCTGCCATACTCGAACGTGGCCCGCTGCGCTCGAAAAACGTGGTGCCTGCAGCCGCGGGCGCCGACTACTCGTCGTCGAACTCGAGGGCGACGGAGTTGATGCAGTAGCGTTTGCCCGTCGGCGCCGGCCCGTCCTCGAAGACGTGACCGAGGTGGCCCCCGCAGTTCGCACACAGCACCTCGATGCGGTCCATTCCGTGGCTCGTATCCCGCCGGGTCTCGATCCGGTCGTCGTCGACGTCGTAGAAGCTCGGCCAGCCACAGTCCGAGTCGTACTTCGTCTCCGAGTCGAACAGCACGGCGCCACAGCCGGCACAGGCGTAGCTCCCGTCGTCCTTGTGGTCGACGTACTCGCCGCTGAACGGCGCCTCGGTGCCGGCCTCCCGGAGGATCCGGTACTCCTCGTCGTCGAGTCTGTCGCGCCACTCCGCGTCGCTCGCGGGAAGGTCGCTCGTCTGGTCGCTCATGGCGCCCCGTAGGGGAGTGACCCGTAAGTGTCTGTCTCCCCCGGATCGGCTCGGGGTGCCGGCCGGGCCCGACCTACCGGCCCGTGATGACGTTCGTGCTGTGACACTCCGGGCACTGGGTCATCCGGCCGAGTTTCGGAACCTCGAGTCTGAGCCACTCGTCGCCGCCGCCGGGGGCCTCGAAGCCGCAGTTGAGACAGCGCGAGCGCTCGAGCGATCGGTGTTCGCTGGCCATGGTTGTGGTATGGCGTGCCACCGCAAAGTGATTTTCTAGCTCGAGCGTGAGAGTCAGCGCGCGCGACGAACTCCGGGCCGGGCGCCGCGCCGTCGCGGCGCGAAGAACTTTCCCGCTCGTCGGCGTGGGGGAGGGGTATGTCCGACCGAAGACGGTACGCCTTCGAGGGAACCGAACCGGAGATCCACGAGGACGCCCACGTCAGCCGCGAGTCGACGCTCGTCGGCGAGGTCGCGGTCGCGGCCGACGCGAGCGTCTGGCCCGGCGTCGTCCTCCGGGGGGACGTCGGCCCCGTTCGCATCGGGGAGTCGGCCCACGTCGGAGACAACGCGACGATTCACGCCTCGAGCGTCGGCGCTCGCGTGATGTGCGGCCACGGCGCGGTGTTGAACGACGCGGCCGTCCGCGAGGGCTCGCTCGTGGGGTTCAACGCGACGCTCAACTCGGACGTCGTCGTCGGCCGGGAGTGCATCGTCGCCTCGGGAACGACCGTCCCCGACGGCTACGACATTCCGGACCGGTCGTTCGTCCGGGGGGTTCCCGCCTCGGTGACGCCCCTCTCGGAGACGACGATCGACCCCGCCGCGACCTTCGAGGAGTACTCCTCGGGGGCGTACACGAACCTCGCCGAGCGCCACGGCGCGCTGTTCGAGTAACCCGGCGACCCGGTATCCACGCACAGATTCACGGTCGCCGGCCGCGAACACCCACCGATGACAGCCAGTCGCAGGGTCGAACTCGAGGGCCACATCATCGACTCGGGGACGATGGGGCGGTGTTTCGGCGCCGTGATGGACATGGGCGGGGAGTTCGACGTCGAGGCGTTCGAGGTCGGCCGCCACAAACACGAGGAGTCCTACTGCCGGATGGTCGTCTCCGCGGACGCCGAGGACCAACTCCAGGAGATCCTCCACGAACTCAATCAGAACGGGGCGATGATCGAGGGCCCCCGCGACGCCGTCCTCGAGCCCGCGCCGGCCGACCGGGTCGTTCCGGTCGACTTCTACTCGACGACGAACCACCCGACTGCGGTCCGGGTCGACGGCGAGTGGCTCGCCGTCGAGGGCCCCGAGATGGACTGCGCGCTCGTCGTCGAGGGCGAGGGCGACGACGCCACCGTCCGGACGCGCGTGCTGAACGCGATCGAGGCGGGCGACCGGGTCGTCACCGGCGACACCGGTATCCGCGTCGAGCCGCCGGAGCGCCCCCGCTCGAGGGGCAGCTCCTTCGGGTTCATGCAGGGCGGGGTCTCGAGCGAGCGCCCGTCGGCCTCGCTGATCGCCGAGATCGCCGACGAGATGCGCGCCGTCAACGAGCGCGACGGCACCGTGCTGGCGGTCTGCGGGCCGGCCATCGTCCACTCCGGCGGGCGGGACGCCCTCGCGGAGCTGGTCCGTGCGGGCTACGTCGACGCCGTCAGCGCGGGCAACGGCTTCGCCGTCCACGACCTCGAGCGGGACCTGTACGGGACCTCCCTCGGCGTCGACACGGAAACCCTGGAGCACCCGCGAAAGGGGCACAAACACCACATCTACACGATCAGCGAGATCGGGCGCGCCGGCGGGATCGAGGCCGCCGTCGAGGAAGGTGTCGTCCGGGGCGGCGTGATGTACGAGTGCGTCCGGAACGACGTTCCGTACGTGCTCGCGGGATCGATCCGGGACGACGGCCCGCTGCCGGAGACGATCACGGACGCGATCGAGGCCCAGGACGCGATCCGCGAGCAGGCCCACGAGGCCGACCTCGTGCTCATGCTCTCGACGCTGTTGCACTCCGTCGCCGTCGGCAACTGCCTGCCGTCGACGACGAAAACCGTCTGCGTCGACATCAACCCCGCGACCGTCACGCAGCTGCTCGACCGCGGCAGCGCGCAGGCCATCGGGATGGTCACCGACATCGGGACCTTCCTGCCGATGCTCGCCGACACGCTCCGGGAGTGAGACGGACGGTCAGCCGTTGAGCCGGCCGACTACTCCGCTTCGTCCGCCGCCCGCGCCTCCTCCACCCACTCGGGCTCCTCGAGCGGGAACGCCTCTCGCGTCTCGAGGACCATCGTCTCCTCGACCGCCCGATCGCCGACCTCCGCGTCGAGCTGAAGCCGCTCGATGTAGCCGGCGTCGGTCAGCGAGAGCGTAAACGAGGCGTTCTCGTACGACCAGATATCGCCTGCGCCCTCGAGGTGGATTCGGTCGCCGTCCTCCTCGACGGCGTCGGTTCGGTCGTAGAACTCGACCGGCGGGGCCGGCGGCTCGGGCTCGAGCAAGCCGACCGAGACGTTTCGAGCGTGGGTGACGTCTCCGCTGTCGTTGACCTGCTTGCCGTAGTTCTCCCCGTCGGTGATCCAGATCCGGTGTTCGTGGGTCGGATCCGCCGTGAGGTTCTCCGGAGCCTGTTCCCAGTGTTCGACGACGACCAGCGCGGGAGTCCCGTTCGCGCCGACCGTCTCCGACGTGATGACGGTGGAGTCGACCGTGCCGCTCTCGTCCGCCGTGGTGCGGATCGTCGTCTGCTCGTAGACGTCGTCCTCCAGGGCGTCGAAGTGAGCGGCGTGGAGTTGCTCGGGGTCGGAGACGCCGTCGGCAGTGACCCCCGGAAGCAGTTCCTCGGGCTCCGGATCGACGGGTTCGTCGACGCCGTAGGGCTCGCGGTCGGTCCCGTCCGCGAACCCGCCACAGCCGGCGAGAACGACGAGCAGGACGACCACGACCGTGCGAGCGGCGACCATTTTCTCCCCGTTTCGACTACTGTCGTATATACTTGACTCTCAGCTGACTCGAGGTGCTGTGGCCGTCGGTCGAACCCCCAGACCGGGCCGTCTGGCGTCCGCGCCCGGAACCCAACCTCGTGAGGGCGAGCCCTTTTATACCTCTCTGTTGAACTAAACGTATTGAATCGCTGTCACGCAGAGGTGAGAGGGTGAGAATGCAACGGGAACACATCGCCGCCGGCAAGGACATTCAGCGACGGACCGGGAAGACGTTCTACCTCGCGACCCGGTTTCTCCCGAAGCGAGTCCGGCACGCGACGCACGTCCTGTACGCGTTCTTTCGGATCGCCGACGAGGTCGTCGACGACGCCGCCGACGTCCCGGCAGAGGAGCAGGCCGCTCGCCTCGAGGAGCTCCGGAAACAGGCGCTCGGTACCGCCGAACCCGACGAACCGGTTCTCGTCGCGTTCTCCCAGCTCAGAGAACGCGACGGCATCGCCGACGAGGAAGTCGACGAGTTCATCGACGCCATGGCGACCGACATCCACACCAGCCGCTACGAGACGTACGCCGACCTCGAGACGTACATGCGCGGTTCGGCGGCCGCCGTCGGCGTGATGATGACGGCGATCATGAAGCCCGACGACGAGGCGGCGGCGCTCCCCCACGCGATCAAACTCGGCGAGGCGTTCCAGCTGACGAACTTCCTGCGGGACGTCCGCGAGGACGTCACCGAGCGCGACCGGATCTACATCCCCCTGGAGACGCTTCGGTCCCACGGCGTGAGCGAGGCACAGATCGAACGACTCGAGAGCGACGAGGCGTTCGAGGCGGCGATGGCCGAGGAGCTCCAGCGAACCGAGTCGCTCTACCGCGAGGGCGTCGCCGGCATCCGGTACCTCCCCGAGGACTGTCAGCTGCCGGTGTTGCTCGCGGCGGTGCTGTACGCCGAACACCACACCGTCATCCGCAACCAGGGGTACGACGTGCTCACCGAGGAGCCGTCGCTGTCGACGGCGCGCAAGCTCTGGTGTGTCGCGAAGACCCGCTGGCACTGGCACTTACACCGGGACCCGGAGGCGGTGTTCGAACGGGTCTCGGCGGTTCCGAGCGCCGAGACGGGCTCGCGAGGGCCGAGCCACGGCGAGGGCGTGCCAACGCGGTAGTTCGCCGCCCGCTCGTGTTTCCCGCCTCGATCAGCCCGTCGGTTTCGCCGTCTCGAGGAACGCGTAATCGTACCGCCCCGTCCCGAGAAGGCCCAGGCAGAAGCCGCCGGCGACGGCGGCGGCGATCCAGTTGCCGTACAGCAGGTTGATCGACCCCCACAGGAGCACGAAGCTCACGAGGTCGTCTAAGATGAACTCGCAGTTCCGGACTCGCGCGAGCAGCGCCTCCCGGTCGAACGCGAGGTCGACGAGGAGAACGGCGACGGTGCCCGAGATCACCCAGCCGACGTAGTTCGAGACGGGGACGCCGTAGTAGACGCCCTCTTCGAACGCCCAGAAGCCGACGGCGACGGCGGCCGGGTCGAGCACGAGGTCGATCGCCACCACGGCCGCGATGGCGACCGGGAGCCTGACGAGAGCGCTGTCGGCCCACGACCCGCACAACAGCAGCGTGAGCAGGTAGGCGTTGAGCACCAGCGGGATGAAAAACAGTGGGAGCGCGAGGGGTACCTCTCCCAGCAGCATCGGCCCCAGCTGGATCGTGTACTCGAAGGCGCCGTAGGGCCAGTCGGTTCGCACGCCGACCATCTCGATCGCGTAGGTGTAGACCGTCAGGACGCCGAGACAGCCCAGCGCCCACCACCCCACTCTCGGGAGGAGCCCGACGAGCAGCGGCGAGCGCATCACGAACGTTCCGAAGAGGATCAGGAGCGGGTTGTACTCGAGCGGCCCCGGCAGCCACCCCTCCGCGCTGGCGACCAGCGTGATCGCGCCGATGGCGGGGAAGACGACGGCGATCGTAAAGCGGTTCTCGCGGACGATCGACTCGAGGCGCCGTTGCACCTCCGTTCGCGTCAGTCCGTCCCGACTCGAGTCAGCCATAGAACACCCCCCAGAGCCCGCCCATCGTCAGGGCAGCGCCGACGACGGTGTTGATCGCGGGGAACCACCAGTAGGCGCGGGAGACGCCGACGCTCGAGGCCGCGACGGCCGCGACGAGCGCGGGGTAGACGCCCATGAGCGCGCCGAGGCGGAGATCGATCGCAGCGAACGCCGCGGCGGCGGCGAGCCAGCAGAGTCCGCAGTAGGCGTAGGTGCGGCCCTCGCCGAGGACCGTTGCGGTGGTCCGGATTCCCGCCTCGCGGTCGGGGCCGATGTCGGGAATCGCGGAGAAGGTGTGCATCCCCATCGCCCACAGCCAGCCGCCGACGATGGCGAGCAGCGGCGGCTGACTGCCGGCGACTGCAAGATACGCAACGATACCCGGAACGACGTACAGCCCGTTCGAGATCGAATCGAGCAGGGGCGTCGTCTTGAACCGAAGCGGCGGCGCGCTGTAGGACGCACCGAGGAACAGAAAGACGCCGAACCAGACTAACGCGGTCGTCGGAAGAACGGGGACGAACGCGAGCGCCAGCGCCGCCGAGAGCGCGACGGCGATCGGAACGAACCGCTGGCCCCGATACCGGGCCTCTCTGTCCTCTTTCTTGGGGTTCTCGGCGTCGATCTCGCGGTCGTAGACGTCGTTGATCCCGTAGAGGAACACGTTCGCCGGCAGCAGGAAGTACGCGAACAACGCGACGACCGTCGGCTCGAGCAACTCTCCGACCGACGAGGCGGCGTAGGCGACCCCGACCAGGACGGGGCCGGCGAGGTAGAGCCAGAAGCGCGGTCTCGAGAGGGTGAGCAGGTACGAGAGCCGGTCTACGAGCCCGCCGTCGACCGCCGTAGTTCGGTTAGCGACCACGCGGGCACCTCCGCCGCCGCTGCGTGATTCGCCCGGTCATTCGGCGTGATCCTCGAGCACCTTCTCGGCTGTCAGCTCCCCGCTGATGAGACACATCGGGACGCCGATTCCCGGCGTCGTGTACGACCCCGTGAAGTAGAGGCCGTCGACCTCCTTCGAGCGGTGGGGCGGCCGGAACAGCGAGGTCTGGCGGAGCGTGTGGGCCATCCCGAGGGCGGTCCCCCGAAAGCTGTTGTAGCGGTCGGCGAACTCGGAGACGCAGAACTGTTCCTCGACGACGATCCGGTCGCGCAGATCGGTGCCCGTGTGGGTAGCGAGATCCGCAAGCACCAGCTCTCGGTAGGCCTCGCGGTGTTCGGCGGTGTCCTCGAGTCCCGGCGCGATCGGAACCAGGATGAAGAGGTTGCTGTGGCCCTCCGGAGCCACCGTGTCGTCGGTTTCGGAGGGGGCACAGCAGTAGTAGGCGGGATCGTCGGGCCAGGCGGGCTCGTCGAAGATCTGTGCGAAGTGCTCCTCCCAGTCGGTCGGCAGGACGAGGGTGTGGTGGGCGAGTTCGGGCAGGTCGCCCTCGACGCCGAGATAGAGCAAAAAGGCGGAGGGGGCGTAGGTTCGGGACTCCCAGTAGGCCTCGCTGTAGCCTCGCTTTTCGGGGGGGAGCAGCTCCTGTTCGGTGTGGGCGTAGTCGGCGTTGCTCACCACGAGATCCGCCGTCAGCGGTCCCGTCGGCGTCTCGATCAGAAAGCCGCCCTCGCGGCCCTTGATTTCGGTCGCGGGCCGGTCGGTGTCGTAGGTGACCCCGAGTTTGGTCCCGAGTTCGGCGATGCCGTCGATCACGCCGCCGAGGCCGTTCTCGGGGTACCAGACGCCGAGGTTGAAGTCGACGTGGCTCATCAGGTTGTACAGCGCGGGCGTGTTCCGCGGGGAGCCGCCCAGAAATACCAGCGTGTACTGTACGATCTGCTGGAGCTTCGGGTGGTCGAAGTAGTCCTCGACGTGGCCCTGCATCGAGCCAAGCAGCGACAGGCCGCGGGCCTGGCGGGCGACGTCGGGGTCGACGTAATCCCGTAGGCGCTCGCGGTCCTCGTAGACGAAGTGTTCCATCCCCACCTCGTAGTTCTCGCGGGATTTCTCGAGGTAGCGATCCAGCGCCCCGCCGGCGCCCGGTTCGTAGCTCTCGAAGATCCGCTTCGTTCGCTCCCTGTCGGGGGTGACGTCGACCTCGTCCCCGTCTTTGAAGAAGAGTCGGTAGTGCGGGTCGAGGTGCGTGAGATCGTAATATTCCGTCGGCATTCGGCCGAACTCCGCGAAAAAGCGCTCGAAGACGTCGGGCATCAGATACCACGAGGGACCCATATCGAAGCGAAAGCCGTCGACCTCGAGTCGGCTCGCCCGGCCGCCGAGCTGTTCGTTTTTCTCGATGACGTGAACGTCCGCCCCCGCGTCGGCGAGATAACAGGCAGTCGAGAGCCCGCCGACGCCGGCGCCGATCACGACGACCGACTCACCGGCCAGCGATTTCATGCTCGAGACGAGCATCGGCTCGGTGATAAACGTATGTCATACTCACGTCGGTCGCGTCGCCGCCTGCCTCCGGTTTCGAGTCCAGGCGACGATGAGCGGGTTCCTTGTGTGAGCGGACGGTACGGGTCGTATGGACGAGACGACAGTCGTCGTGACGGGCGGCACCGGCGGAATCGGTCGCACAGCGGCAAGGGTGTTCGCCGACGAGGGTGCGACCGTCGTCCTCGGCGCTCGAGACGCCGACGCGGTGTCCGAAGCCGTGACGGAACTCGAGGAGTCGGGCGCGACGGCGACCGGGCTTCGGACGGACGTCCGTGACGAGTTCGACGTCGAGCGGCTGATGGAAACCGCCTCGAGAGCAGGCGAGTCGGGCGGAATCGACGTCGTCGTCGCCGCGGCCGGCGTCTACCACGGCGAACCGGGGGAGACGCCGACCGATCGGGAGTCGTACGCAGCGTTCGACGACCAGTGGCGGACGAACGCCCGCGGCGTGTTTGTGGCGATCAGGGAGGCGCTCCCCCACCTGACCGGTGAGGGGCGCGTGCTGGTTCCGACGGGGGCGGTCGCTCGAGAGGCGAAACCGGGCTACGGCGCCTACGCGGTATCGAAAGCCGGCGCGGAGGCGGTCGTTCGCGGGTTCGCCGCCGACACCGACTACACCGTGGCCTGCCTCGACCCGGGACAGGTGGCGACGGAGCTCACGGGCGGTCGGGGACGCGACCCCGACACCGTCGCCGGCATGTTCGTCTGGGCGGCGACGGCGGCCGATCCCGACGAGATCGACGGCGCGGTCGTCGGGCTCCAGGAGTGGAAGCAGGAGAGCCGAGATCAGTCCTGAACGTCGCTCTCCTCGCTCGCCTCGTCTTTGACGTGCTCGCGGGCGAACTCCGAGAGCGACTCCATCTCGAGGCTGTCGCCGAGCGACTCGAGGGCGTCGCCGACCGACTCGCGCGGGCTGAGCTCTCGTTCGGTTTCTGCCGTGTCGAAGACCGTGTTCGTCTCGTCGTCGTACTCGCCCTCGAAGAAGCTCCGGGTGTCCTCGTCGAAGTACAGCGGTTTGCCCGACTGCATCGAGCCGACGAACCGCGTGTGGCGCTCGTCGTGGTGGTCGAACGATTTCGACGCCTCGCCGCGGTCGGTGGGATCGTATGGCATACTCGCGCTACCACGGACCGCCTGACAACTGTTTTGATTGCGACAGTCGGACCCCGAACGGCCACGCCTCGGCGTGTCGGCTACAGCGCCCGGTCGCTGTCGGGGTTCTCGAGCTCCCACAGCACCTCGGGGAGAAAGGCCTCGAGGTGCTCGATCACGCGCCGGTCGCTGACGTTCAGCCCCTCGCAGTGCTCGTGTGCGGACTCCCGAATGTCGACGTGGAGGCCGTCGGACTCGCGCCAGACGCCGAGGGGAAACACCGAACACCGCGTCGGCTTCCAGTCCGCCTCGAGGTGGAGCGAGCAGAGGCCGTCCTCCCGGAGAAAGGCGCAGGCGCGGCCGTCGTCGTCGACGTGTTCGTCGCGGCCTTTCTCCTCGCGGGTGACGAACTTCTCGCCCCGGAAGTCGGTCGTCGTCTCCGCGAGGTTCGCCCGCGCGGCGAGTTCGATCAGATCCCGGTCGTACAGCAAGACGCCGTGGTGACAGCACCAGGTGCAGTCGTCGACGCACTCGAACGTGAGGTCGGGGTCGAACTCGACGACCGCCTCGCGGTCGGGGTAGACCTCGACGCGGCGGGGCGCATCCTGGGCTGGGTCGGTGCTCACGCCCACCGAGAGGCGGTCCGCGCGGAAGTGTCTTTCACTCCGCGCTCGAGCCTCGAGTGAGCGGCGTGTTACGACCGTCCGTCGTTCCCGCTCGAGACCGCGTTCACCAGCGTCCCGATGCCCTCGTACGTGATCTCCACGGTGTCGCCGGGCTCGAGCAGCCCCGGGTTCGCCGGGCTGCCGAAGGCGACGACGTCGTCCGGCCGGAGGGTGAACCGCTTCGAGAGGTAGGAGACGACCTCGTAGGGGTCGAACAGCATCAGTTCCGTACTCGCCTCCTGTCGGCGCTCGCCCGCGACGTCGGTTCGCATCTCGAGGCTCGTCGGGTCGACGTCGGTCTCGAGCCACGGCCCGAGCGGCGCGGAGCCGTCGAACGCCTTTCTGGCGGTGCGCCCCTGCTGGTCCAGCGCATCGATGTCGTTCAGGATCGCGTAGCCGCGGACGGCCTCGGGCACCTCCTCTGGCTCGAGGTCGCGACAGCGTCGGTCGATCACGGCCGCCAGCTCCCCCGCGTAGGTCAGCTCGTCGGTGAAGTCTGGGTAGGTGATCGCCTCCCCGTGGCCCAGCAGCGCCGTCGGCGGCTTGATGAAGAAGTCCGGTTCGTCGGGCCGTTCGTACTCCATCTGCTCGAGCGTTTCCGCGTAGTTCCGCCCGACGCAGTACAGCGCCGACGGCTCGCAGGGCGGGAGGAGTCGTCCGTCCCGTCCGACCTCGTAGGCACCGTCGTCGGCGTACACGGTCCCGTCCTCGTAGCGTCCGGCGACCGGCCCCGCCGGCGTCGACAGTCGTGCGAGTCGCATACCCCCTCTCCGTCGTCCCGACGGGTAGCCGTACCGATTCGGCCTGTGGCGGCCGCCGTCGGCTGTTCGAACCGCTCGTGAGACGATGTCTGACACAGCGTATATCCGGCCGCGCCCCGAAGGCGACGGTATGGCCGTTGAGGATTTCGACACCCTCGAGAGGGAATCACCACACCCCGGCAGAAGCGACGTCGCCGAGTACGCCGCCCTGGCGCGGGCGCTCCGCGGGCGGGTCGACGGCGGCGTCGAGTTCGACGAGTACGCGCAGGTGCTGTACGCCACCGACGGCAGCATCTACCAGGCCCGCCCCGCCGGGGTCGTCTACCCGACCGACGTCGAGGACGTTCGCGCGGCCGTCGAAACGGCCGCCGAGTTCGGCGTTCCCGTCCTCCCGCGGGGCGCCGGCTCCTCGCTCGCCGGACAGGCCGTCGGCCCCGGCTGCGTGGTGCTCGACTGCTCGAGGCACATGAACGAGATCCTCGAGGTCGACCCGGAGGCGCGGCTGGCGCGGGTACAACCCGGCGTCGTCCAGGACCACCTCGACGCCCGCCTCGCCGACCACGGGCTCAAGTTCGCACCCGACCCGGCCTCCTCGAACCGGGCGACCGTCGGCGGCGGTATCGGCAACAACTCGACGGGCGCCCACTCGGTGCGCTACGGGATCACGGACGCCTACGTCGAAGAGCTCCGGGTGGTGCTCGCCGACGGCTCGCTGATCCACACGCGCGACGTCGTCGTCGATAGCCCGGAGTGGGAGGAGATCGTCTCGAGAGACGACCGGGAGGCGGCGATCTACGAGACTGTCCGGGCGCTCGTCGAGGACAACGCCGACGAGATCGAATCCCGCTACCCCGAACTCAAGCGGTCGGTGAGCGGCTACAACCTCCACAAGGTGATCAGGGAAACCGAGGCAGGCGAGCGCGTGATCAACCTCTCGAAGCTCCTGGCGGGCAGCGAGGGCACCCTCGGGGTGGTCGTCGAGGCGACGCTCTCGCTCGTCACCGTGCCCGAGGAGACCGCGCTCGCCGTCTACTGGTACGACGACTTGCTCGAGGCCCTCGCCGCGGTGCCGGTCGCCCTCGAGGGCCCCGTCGGCGGCGTCGAGTTGATGGACGACGAGGTGTTCAGGCTCGCCCGCGAGTCCGAGGGCTACGCGGCGTACGCCCGGCCGGTGCCCGAGGGGACCGAGGCGGCGCTGATGCTCGAGTTCGACTCCGAACTCGTCGACGACTTCGAGGCGACGATCGCGGAGACCACCGAGCGGTTGGTCGCCGACGGCCCGGACGAGACCGGCGCCTTCGGCGTCCTCGAGGCCGACGATCCCGCCGAGCAGGCTGACCTCTGGAAGCTCCGGAAGGCCGCCATCCCGCTGCTGATGAGCATGGCGGGCGACCCGAAGCCGTACCCGTTCATCGAGGACGCCTCGGTGCCGCCGGCGGAACTTGCCGAGTACGTCGGGCGCTTCGAGGGGATCCTCGCGGACCACGACACCTCCGCGGCTTACTTCGCCCACGCGGGGTCGGGAACGCTACACATTCGGCCGATCCTCAACCTGAAAACCGAGGACGGGGTCGAGACGATGCACTCGATCACCGACGACGTGACGGATCTGGTTCTGGAGTACGGCGGCTCCTTCTCGGGCGAACACGGCGACGGGATGGCCCGAACGGAGTTCACACCGAAGATGTACGGCCCGCAGCTCTGGGCGGCCTTCAAGGAACTCAAGACGGCGTTCGATCCCGACTGGCAGCTCCACCCGGGCAACGTCGTCTACCGCGACGGCCCCGACGATCCGGGGCCGGACTCCGACCGGGGCATCGGCGCCGACATGCGCGAGAACCTCCGGTACGGGCCGGCCTATCAGTCCCTCGAGCCCCAGACGACCCTCGACTTCACGGAGGAGGGCGGCTTCTCTCACCTCGTCGAGCTCTGTAACGGCTGTGGCACCTGCCGACAGACGGAGTCGGACGTGATGTGTCCGACGTATCGCGCCTCCGGGGAGGAGATCCAGACGACCCGCGGCCGGGCGAACCTGCTCCGGGCGGCGATTTCGGGGGAGCTGCCGCCCGAGGAGCTCGCGTCCGAACGGTTCCAGTCCGAGGTGCTCGACCTCTGTGTCGGCTGCAAGGGCTGTGCGAGCGACTGTCCGACCGGAGTCGACCTGGCGAAGCTCAAAGCGGAGGTCAAACACCGGTACCACGAAGAGGAGGGGGCGAGCCTGCGCTCGCGGCTCTTCGCGGATATCGATCGGCTGGCCGCACTCGGCGCCGCGACGGCCCCCGCGTCGAACTGGCTGGCGCGGTTGCCGGGCGCCCGCGTCGCGATGGAGAAGACGCTCGGAATCGCTCGAGAGCGCGAGCTGCCGACCTTTCAGCGTCACACCCTTCACGACTGGTTCGCGGCTCGAGGCGGCCCGCGGGTTCCGGAGTCCGCGGCCCAGCGGCGGGTCGTGCTGTTTCCGGACACCTACAGCGCGTACTGCGATCCGGCGCCCGCGAGAGCCGCCGTCAGGGTGCTCGAGGCCGCCGACGTTCACGTCCGAATCCCGGACGACCTCGCGGCGAGCGGGCGGGCGGCGTACTCGACGGGCGTTCTCGACCGGGCGCGGCTGCGGGCCCGCCACAACGTCGAGGCGTTGGCCCCGTTCGTCGAAGCGGGCTGGTCGGTGCTGTTCGTCGAACCCTCCGACGCGGTGATGTTCCAGGACGAGTACCGCGGCCTGCTCCTCGGGCCCGACACCCCCGAACTGTACGCCGAAACCGTCCGGCGCGTCTGTGAGGCCTCGGCCGGCGTCTGCGAGTACCTCGACCGCGAGCGCCTGGACGAGTCGATCGCGTTCGACACCTCCGGCGAGACGCTCGCCTACCACGGTCACTGCAACCAGAAGGCGGTCGGCGCCGACCACCACGCGGTCGGGGTGTTGCGACGGGCCGGCTACGCGGTCGACCCCGTGGAGGCGACCTGCTGTGGAATGGCCGGCTCGTTCGGCTACGAGGCCGAGCACTACGAGCTCTCGCAGGCGATCGGTCGGCTGCTGTTCGACGCCGTCGACGCGAGCGGCGGCGAACCGGTGGCGCCGGGCACCTCGTGTCGGACCCAGCTCGGCGACCGGCCGGGAGCGGAGCCACCGTCCCACCCGCTCGAGAAGCTCGCCGACGCGCTCGAGCGGTGACGACGTTCGGCGAGTCCTGGCGTCCGGGAGCCCGGCAGTCGTTGCCGCGGTCGACGAGCCGCCGGTCCGACTCTCGTTCGAACTCGACCGGGAGCACGGCTCTGTACCGGCCGATCGCCGCCAACCCCGGCGACGCCGCGCTCGTCGTAGAAACGGGGCAAACGTACCCCGGCTGTTAGCCTTTTGGCCCTGCTCGTCGGACTCTCCCTCGCATGAGCGAGTACGACAGCGACGTGTTAGTCACGGCGGACTGGGTCGAAGACCACTTAGCGGAGTTCGAGTCGGACGACCCCGACTACCGGCTGGTCGAGATCGAGAGCCCGGAGCCACCGGACGACGAGTTCCCCTCGAAGTACCACGAGGGTCACATCCCCGGCGCGATCGGCCTCAACTGGGCGGAGGACCTCTCGGACGAGACCCAGCGGGACATCCTCAAGAAGGACGACTTCGAGGAACTGGTCGGGAGCCGCGGCATCGACGCGGAGTCGACGGTGGTCTTCTACGGCAACGGCCACATTCCCAACTGGTTCGCGGTCTTCGCCTACTGGGAGTTCAAATACTACGGCCACGAGGACGCTCGGGTGCTCGACGGCGGGAAGGACTACTGGGTCAACAACGACTACCCGTTGACCCAGGACGAACCGGAGTATCCCGCAGTCGAGTACGCCGCCCGCGGCCCCTTCGAGAGCATCCGGTCGTACAAGGACGACGTGGACAAGGCCCGTGAGGCCGGCCTCCCGATGGTCGACGTTCGCTCGCCCGCGGAGTTCACCGGGGAGATCCTCGCCCCAGAGGGGCTCGACGAGACGGCCCAGCGCGGCGGCCACATTCCGGGCGCGTCGAACGTCCCCGTCGCCGAAAACTTGCGAGACGACGGCCGCTTCAAGCCACCGGAGGAGCTCGAGGCCCGCTACCAGGAGGAGGGGATCGACGGCGACGAGACGGTCGTCACCTACTGCCGGGTGGGCGAGCGCTCGGCGATCGCTTGGTTCGCCCTCAGCGAACTGCTCGGCTACGAGGACGTCCACAACTACGACGGCTCCTGGACCGAGTGGGGGAACTTGATCCGCGTGCCGATAGAGACAGGGGAGAACTGAGCGAAGCGAAGTTCTCCCGAAGGCGAACGGGGAGTGCGAGGCTGAGCGAACGAAGTGAGCGAAGCCTCGAGGCGGAGCGGTGAGCCGAAGGCGGACCGCGGAGCGGGCGAGGGTTGAGCGAAGCGAGATCCTCGAGGAAGTGAACGGGGAGGGTACGACCCGTGAGCAGGGCGAGGCTAACCGGCGTGTAGTTAACTCCCGAGACGGGGCCAGCGCTGACCTCCCTCGAGCCGATCCGCCGCGTCGGACGGGGCGCTTACTGCTCGACCAGCAGGTACGTCCGCGAACCGCGGTGCTCGAGCGAGACGCGGTCGGTTCCCACGCTGTCGCGGACGAACTCGCGAACGCCCGCGGCGTCCATCTCGGAGACGTCGATGCGTCGGCGCGTCGGTTCTGGCGTGGGCTCCTCGAGTGGCTCCTCTTCGATCCGGTCGACGATCAGGGTCATACACTCACATTATCTGTACAGTACGTGAATGCGACCCGTCCGGGGTGAAAGTGAAAGTAGTCGGCTCGGGCTCAGCCGAGTCGCTTTACGTCGACCGCGTGATTTCCGTCGCCGGCGTCGAGTTCCACCCGGTCGACGACCGACTCGCGAGCGCGGGTTCGCCAGTCGTCGATCGCCGCCTCGTGGCGCTCGCGGGCGGCGTCGACGTCGGCCGCGCCGGCGTCGAGGGTCGGATACGCAGCGCGGACGTCCTCGGGGAGCAGGGCCCGGGGCTCGAGGTGAATCGCGCCCGTCACCTCCCGGTCGTCGGTGTGGTAGACGTGAAGCCGGGCGCGCATTCGGCCGTGAAACGGTGGCGTGACCCGCAACACCGCTGTTCCGGGGTTCTCCCGCCCGTAGACGAACGCGTCGACGACGTCCTCGGGAGACACCGCGAACGAGCGGATCGCGGACGGGTCGTCGGTCATCGGTCGACCTTGGACCCGCGGAAAGTTATAATAGCCACTGAACGTCAGTACACACCTGCTCGCGCAGGCTCGCCCGAAGCCGTCCGCACCGCGTCGGTTTCGGGCGTCGCGTGCGAGCAGTGTGTAACCCGTTTCAGTTGTTACTATCGATGTCGCGTCGGCTCCGCTGTCTTTCGTATCCGTCTCGAGAAGCGCGGTACGTCCCCTTCTGGACTCGGTTTCGGGGGATCCGTACACGCGTGTCTCACACGACTCGAGCGAACCCGATCCGACGTTTGGACGGATTTGTGAACAGCCCTTTTATGTCCCCACTCGAGCGTTCGGCCATGAGTCGCCGACCCCTCCCTCCAGTCGCCGACGCGAAACGAACGCTCAGACGAACGACGCTCCTCGCCGCCGGCGCCGCCGCGCTGGCGCTGACCGTGGGAGCACAGAGCGCTGCCGGCGTGACGACCGCCACCCGGGGACGCGCGCGGAGTGCCCTGCAAGCGGTCGTCGGTGCGATTCCCGCGCCGTCCCCGTCGGACGACACCGACCGGGACGCAGAGGTCGAAAACGGGTCGGTCACGCGGTCGTCGGAGCACCCAACGACGCGCGAACAGCTCCTCGACTGCGGTCACGTCCCGCGAACGTACGTCAGTGAGGTCCTCTTCGAGCACGGCGGTCGGGTGAAACAGTGCCGGTTCGTCGAGGAGTACGGCTGGTCCGCCTCGACGATCAGCAGACTCCTCACCGAACTCGAGGAGGACGGCGAGATCGAGCGCTACCGCATCGGGCGCGAGAAGGTCGTCAGCCTGCCCGAGACGCGACGGCCGGTGGCCGCGGAGTCGGCGGCTCCCGCCACGGGAGACGCCGAGTGACCGTCCGAAGCGCTACTCCACCGGAATGATGTTTCTTTCGAGGTCGCGCGGGTAGTAGGTGAGCCACTCGATTCCGTCCTCCGTGATCGCGATCGTATCCGAGTGGCGGTAGCCGTACGTGTCTGTGTAGATGCCGGGTTCGATGGTCCAGACGTTGCCCGGCCGCATCACCGCGTCCTCCTCACCGTAGCTCGTGTGTTCGCTCTCGCAGTGTTCGCCCCAGCCGCGGTCGATGTACGGCGGCTCGTGGCCGTCCATCCCGATGTTGTGACCGACGTGGTGCTGGGCGAGGTCGGTGACGCCCTGCTCCTCGAAGTACTCGGTGACCGCGTCGTCGACCGCCGAAATCGGGACGCCCGGTCCGAGCTCCTCGATGGCGATCGTCTGGGCCTCGAGCATGAGCTCGAAGTAGTGTTCCTGTTCGTCCGTCGGGTCGCCGAGGAACATCGTCCGCTCGAGTTCGGAGTGGTAGCCGTCGACGTTCGCCGAGGCGCCGGTGACGAGGACGTCACCCTCCTCGAGCCGGCGGTTCGCGGTGTGGCCGTGGGGGAGTTTGGTTTGCTCGCCGGTGATGTAGCCGGCGTACACCGGGCCACTCCCCCGCGTGCGGGCGACGTACCGGTCGCCGAGAGCGTCGAGCATCGCCCGCGAGGCGTCGGTCGTCGCGCGCTGGCTCGCGGTGGCGGGGTGTTCACCGGGTTCTGTGTACTCTGCGAGGTAGCGGTGGCCGAGGTTCGCCCACGTCGCGGACTCGCGGATCAGGTCGATTTCGGCGTCGGTCTTCTCCCAGCGCATCCTGGGAACCCACTTCTGGGTGTCGACCGAAACGTCGGCGACCGCCGACAGCGACGGTCCCTGGTAGCCCATGGTACCCGGCGCACCGTCTTTGTCCGCAGCGACCGATTCGACGCCCAGGCCCTCGAGCATCTCCGCCGCGACGGCGATCGGGCGGCCGCCGGGGTAATCGGCGTAGTGGTGAACCGCGTCGATCCGCGGGTTGGTCTCGACGCGCTCGACCTCGAGTCGCGGCACGGTGATCTCGATCCGATCCTCCGTCACGACCAGCGCGACCGGCCGCTCGGTCTGGATGTGGTCGAAGCCGGTCAGGTACTCGATGCTCGTCGCGCCGAACCAGACGCCAGCGTCGGTGCCGGCTTCGGCGATCCGGTCGCGGACGGTCTCGAGGCGGTCGTCGAACTCGCTCTCTGGAAGTCGTGTTGCCATACCACACCCTCGTTCGGGCGGATCAAAAAGGGTTCAGAAGGCGGAACCCGCCGTCACGCGCTCACCCCGTACCCTCGCCGCCGGCGTTCCGTTCGATCGTGACCACCGAGAGCGCCCCGTCGACGACCAGCTCGAGTTCGTCGTCGCCCTGGCGGTGGCTGATCCCGATTCTGAGGGGGTCGTCGCACTCGACGACCACCTCGATCGGGTCCCAGAACACGGGCGACCAGTACGGCTCCGTTCGCACGTCGATAGCGTGGTCGTGATAGAACGAGACGACGGCCGGATGGTGGAGACACACCGTTCCGAACGGGATCTCCACGAACGCACCACACCGTCCGCAGCGCGTCCTGACTTCGGTTTCCCCTCGGACGTCCGCCGCCTCGAGCGCCCAGGTTAGCGACCCGTAACACCACGGACACACCCCCTCCTGGGACAGCTCGAGGTCGCGTCGGGTCCGCAGCGTCATCAGTCGAACCACGGCGGAGAGCTGCCGGTCGGCGACCGCCCCCCGAGGCAGGAGGTTCCTGAACCAGTGGTCGTTGGGACAGGAGACCTCGAGCAGACTGTCCTCGTAGCTCGCCGAGAGGGTCTCGCCACAGAGCGGACACGGGTCGTCGACCTCGCCGGCGAGGGGTTCGTCTGCCCGGTCGTACGTTCCCGCGATAATCGCGGTGACGACGTTCAGCCCGCTCGCTGAGAGGCGGTACCCCCCGTCCGTCTCGACGACGTACCGCCCCACGAGCTGCTGGAGGTGGTAGTTGAAGTTTCCCGAGTCGCGGCGGCCGACCGCCCGTCGGAGATCGGAGAAGCCGAGCGCCGGCTCCCCCGGTTGCGCCCGAAGTCGCTCGGTCAGCGCCTCGAGGATGCGCAACCGCGTCTCGTCGGACAGTAGATCGAAGGCGTCCCCGACCGTTTCCTCGAGCGTGGGCTCTTTTCCCCCCATACGAGTGCTACCGGCGCGGTGAGCAAATCTGTTCGGGGGTTCCGAGGATTCCCTGAACTCGGGGCATCCAGCCGCGAGCTTCGGCCTCTCGCCGGAGATGTTAGTGTTTCTACTGTACGACGATGCTGGATCGAACTAATAGCCCCCTCGTGCGACACACTCCCATGACGACGCGACTGATCGACGGCACCGAACCCGCGCCAGACGAACTGACTCGTGCGAGCCGCCTCCTCGGCTTTACCGTCCTCGCCCTGGGCCTCTCCTGGATCTGGTGGATCGGTGTCGACCGGTGGGCCGGCGGGCTATCGATGGTGACGATGAGCATCGGGGCGTTCGGTCCCCCGGTCGCCGCCGTGCTCGTCGCGACGGCAGCCGGTGACCGCGACGAACTCCGCGACCGACTGCTACGCTGGCGAGTCGACGCGCGGTGGTACGCCCTCGTGTTTCTCGGCCCGCCGCTGTTGATCGTGGCGACCGTCGGTGGCTACGTCGCGATCGGGGGCCGGGTCGACACGTCGTACCTCATGCCGCTGTGGACGTACCCGGTCCTGCTGGTGATGACGTCGTTGATCGGCGGCGGCCAGGAGGAACTCGGCTGGCGCGGCTACGCGCTCCCGCACCTGCAGGCGCGGGTCGGACCGCTCGCCGCGAGCGTCGGGATCGGCCTGCTCTGGGCGGTCTGGCACTATCCACTGTTCGCTCTCGGGTTCGCGCGCATCGGCTCGGGGCTGTTCTCGGTGTACGTCGTCTTCGCGGTTGCCACGTCGGTGCTGTTCACCTGGGCGTACAACGGAAGCGGCGGCAGTGTCCCCCTGCTCGTGGCGTTTCACGGCGGGTTCAACGCCGCCAACTCGTACGTCCCGTTCCCCGCCGATCTCAGCACCGCGTGGCTGCTTCGCGGGGAAGCCGTGCTGATCGCCGTCCTCTGTGCGGCCGCCCTGATCGCGATCGTCCTCGTCGGCCCTTCGCTCGGCCGCGACCACGCGGCCGGCGGCCCGTCAGACGACGCGACGCGGTCGTCCGTTGCCACCGACGACTGACGGGCCTCGGTACCGCTTCGGCTCCGGCGTCTTCCATCCGCTCCTCGGGCGGGGTCCGCTTCCGGTCGAACTCCCCGACGCACTTCGACCGTGGCCGGACCCTTCGACCGCGACGTCACACGCGCCCCGATCCGGGACGCTGCGGTCGAGGAGACACCGTTGTTGAGAGACGCTGCCGTCTACACGGCGAACTAACCGCTCCCTATTTAGCAGGCACAACTGTTCTCCGCGTCTCTCTCCTTGAAACAGGTATGCACACGAACGACCACTCGACCGCCGACACGCTCGAGCGGACGCCCGATCGATCGATGACGCTCGAGGAAATCCGTGACGTGTACGCCGAGCAGGCCGACCTGATGGACCGGATGCACTGGATGGATCGACTTCTGATGGGGCGGTATCGGCGTCGACTCTTCGGGACGGCCAGGGGTCGCGTACTGGACGTCGCCTGCGGTATGGGGACGAACCGTCGGTATCTTCCCGAGTCGGTCGAGTACGTCGGCATCGACGCCAGCCCGGAAATGCTGTCGAAGGCGCGCGACCGGATCCAGCCGATAGACCCCGGTGCCACGTTCTGGAACATGGACGCCCAGGCGCTCGAGTTTCCCGACGATAGCTTCGACACCGTCATTTCGTCACTTTCGACCTGTACGTTCCCCGATCCGATCGCGGCGCTGCAGGAGATGGAACGGGTGTGCAAGCCGAACGGACGGATCCTGCTCCTCGAGCACGGTCGAAGCGACGTGGGCGCGATAGCGCGCGTGCAGGACTTGCGTGCCGGCGCGCACTTCGAGAAACACGCGTGCCGGTTGAATCAGGAACCGGTCGCACTCGTCAGGCGGGCCGGGCTCGACGTTCGGGCGACGGTCACGCGACTGTTCGGGATCCTCACGGCTATCGACGCACGGCCCGACCAGCACTGAAGGCCGACCCGACCAGCACCGACGGCCCGGCAACTCGGAACGCCACGACCGTCTCGCCGTGGTCGGGGTTGTCTAGCGCTCCTCGAGCGGCGTCCATTCTCTCCCACGCTCGCCGACGTAGCGCGAGCGCGGCCGGACGATCCGGTTGTCCGAGAGCTGCTCGAGACAGTGGGCCGTCCAGCCGCCGACCCGGGAGACGGCGAACGTCGCGCTGAAGAGGTCCCGCGGGATGCCGACGCCGTTGAGCAGGACGGCGGTGTAGAACTCGACGTTGGCCGCGAGCGAGAGGTCGGGTTTGCGTTCAGCCAGCAGCTCCTGGGCGGTCTCCTCGGTTTCGCGGGCGGACTCGAAGAACGATTCGTCGCCACCGTCCTCAGCACGGTAGAACGTCTCCGCGGCGCTCGAGAGCACCGCCGCTCGCGGGTCGCGCACGCGGTAGACGCGGTGGCCGAAGCCCATCAGCCGCTCGCCCGAATCGAGCTTTGCGGCGAGGACGGCCTCGATATCGTCCGCCTCATGTGTCTCCTCGAGCATGTCGAGGACCGGTCCCGGCGCGCCGCCGTGGAGCGGTCCCTTGAGCGCGCCGACGCCGCCCGTGACCGCCGAGATCACGTCTGACTCCGTCGAGGCGATCGCTCTCGAAGTAAAGGTCGAGGCGTTGAACCCGTGGTCGATCACGGTGTTCAGGTACGTCTCGAGGCCGCGAACGTCGGCCCCGGTCGGCTCCTCGCCGGTGAGCATGAAGAGGTAGTTGCCGGCGTGGCTCAGGTCGTCACGCGGCTCGAGCGGCTCCTCTCCCTGTCGGGCCCGCCAGTAGGTCGCCACGATCGTCGGCAGTTGTGCGACCGCGAGTCGGGCGTCCGCCTCGGGGTCCTCGTCGCCGTCGCGGGCGAGGCTCGCGCTCGCGATCCCCATCCGGAGCGCGTCCATCGCGGGCTGGCGGTTTTCGCCGGCGGCGACGACCACGTCGCGCGTGGTAGGAGCCAGCGCGCGGCGCTCGCGGAGGTCGTCGGAAAACGCCTCGAGCTCGTCGCTCGTCGGGAGCCGGTCCTCGTACAGCAGAAACAGCGTCTCCTCGAAGCGGGCGTTCTCGGCGAGTTCAGCGAGGGGGAACCCGCCGATGGTGAGTTCACCTCGTTCGCCGTCGATCGTACTGAGTCGCGTCTCGTCGACGACGACGCCATCGAGTCCCTTGTGGACGGTTTCTTCAGACATACGCCTACCGACGGGAGGCTCCCCCTTCAGTTCTCCTCAGCCGGCAGGCGGGGCGGGCTTCTCCTCAGGCGAGTCGAGCGAACGCGAGGTTGCCCGAGATGTTCTCGATGTAGATCTCGACGACGTCGCCCTTGTTCGCACCGGGGACGAAGATGGTGTACTTGCCCTTCTCGGCGACGCCGTCGCCCTTCCGGCCCGTTCCGGTGATCTCGACGGTGTACGTCTGGCCCTCCTCGACGGCCTCGCGCTGCTGTTGTTGCTGGCCGCTCGAGGAGCGCTTGGTGACCGGCCGGAACGCCCCGCAGGCGTCACAGCGCAGCATCGGGGTGCGGTCCTCGCGGACGAGGCGGGTGTCGGGAAGCCCACACTCCGAACAGCGGACGTACTCCTCGACGTAGGCGTCGATGACGGCCGAGAAGTCCTGGCTCGAGAAGCTGCCGTTGTACCGGCCGCGGCCGGACTCGAGTTTCCCGCTGGTTCCCATCTCACGCTGGATGAACCGGTGGACGTGTTCGTCCTCGCGGGAGAGGACGTCCGCGATCTCCCCGAGGTTCGTAAATCGGGTGAACGCGCCGTCCTTCTGGGCCTGCGGGTCCGGAATCTGCAGTCGCTGTTCGTTGCCGCCGATGTCCGGGACGTTCTCCATCGCCCGGTCGAGACTCGACTCGTAATCCATACCCGAAACCAGAGGGCGCTGACGTAAATCCGTTCTGCTATCGTAATCCGGCCCCGTGACGCTGATCAGAGGGCGTCGCCGCCGCGCTCGCTCGGCGATCCCTGTGACTCCTCGTCGAGCGCCTCGAGATCGCGCTCCGGATTGGCCTCGTTGTGACCGCCGGCTTCGCCCGTTATCTCGCCGTACACCGCCTCGCGGGCTGCTTCGGGCGAGTCGAACTCCTCGCCGGCCAGCCGGTCGAAGACGCTGCCGAGCGACTCCGTCTCGTTCGGGAGGTCGATCGGCTCGTTTGCGTACTCGGTGGCGAGCTCCTCGCTCGAGATCGGATACTCGTGGTTCCCGAGGTGGCGTTCGACGTCCTCGAGGATCGACTCCGCCTGCGCGGCGCGCGCCGATTTGCGCTGCTCGATGCGGTCCTGTGCGCGGTCGCGGTCGGGCTCGTCGCTCATACGTCGGGCTCCAACGGCCGCGGGTAAAAGGCGTTGGCCGGCGACAGCACGGTCGGTTTCGACCGGCTCGGGCGCGGACGTGCCGTCGCTATCCTCGAGCGAGCGTTTACTCGTCGCTGACCAGCATCATCCGGTCGATCTCGGTGGGCCGAAGCCGCTCGTTCGTCTCGTCGTCCGTCTCGATCGTCACGTGTTCGGGACTGATGTCGACCAGCGTCCCCCGCAGGCGGTTCTCCGACTCGAGGTTCATCACTTCCTGGTAGAGTTCGACCTCGTCGCCGACCGAGGCGAACTGGCGGACACGCTCTGCTGCTTCCTCGTTGTCGATATCCGCTGGCATTGTGAGTTCAGCCATCGGCGAAGATACAACGGAGGGCCCTTTGAAGACACCGGGGACGTTCGCGCGTACTGGACTGTTTCGCCCCGGACGACGGGTGGTACGCCGGTCCCGTTCGGTATAGTAGTCGTTGAAACGAGTTACTCACAGGTCACACGGAAGCGGCCAGCGCGTACCCGCTGGCCGCAAAATCGCGACCGGGAGTACACTGACTTTCAACGACTACGATAGGCGTCTGACTCGAAGGGATCACGACCCGTCGCTCGAGCGCTCCTCCGCTCTACAGTTGGCGAGCACCGATTCGACGGGCGGGGGCAGACGTTCGAGTGCGACGACGTCGGACTCCTCGTCGTACGCGATGAGGCCGGCCTTGTGCAGGTACGGGAGGTGTGCGTGTCGCAGATCCGTCTCTACGCGAGCCGCCTTCTCGCTCGAGACCTCGTCCGTGCCACAGCCGTCCTCCCGCGCGACGAGTCGGCGTGCGAGCGAGGTGAGCGAAACGCGCTCGTCGTCGGCGAGGTGGTAGAGAACGTGTCGCCGGCGCGAATCGGCGAGGCTGGCGAACAGCCGATCGACGCCGCGGGCGTCGTCGTTTTCGGACGGATCGCCCGGGTGCTGGTCGCCACGAGTCACCATAGCACACGTAACCGGCTCGAGCGCTTAACGGTGGTGACTGATAATACAGGCAGCGATAACGTCGACCCCCTCGACGGCGAGCGGCGATCACTGGCGACTGAACGACTCACGCCGCCGACTCGGGTGTTCACCCACGCCGCCGTCCGGTAGTCGATATAACACCGCGCGTGTGAGTTCCCGGTCGGTGCGCGTCGTTCGAGGGGCTGACACGACAGTCGTCCTCCGGGTCAACTGTATACGCTCTTTGCGGAGGGCGTGATACCGGTGTTCGATGGCCGGAAGAACTCAGGGGCTCACCGAACGATCCGCACTCGGAATCCTCGCGCTGGCGAGCGGCGTTCTCGCGCTGTTGCTCGTCCTCCCGTACCTCCAGTACGTTCTGCTCGCCGTGGTTCTCGCGTACGTGCTCGCACCCCTTCAGACCGCTCTCGAGCGGGTAGTGAGCCCGACGGCGTCGGCGTTGGCACTCATCAGCGGCTCGCTCCTCGTCCTGATCCTTCCCGTTATCTACGTCGCCATCGTCGCGATCCAGCAGGCGTCGGAGCTGCTGGCGACACTTCAACAGCAAGGGATGGACCCGAACGCGGTGCAACGGCAACTCGAGGCGTTCGGGTACCAGTTCGACCTCGGCGACGTGATCGCGACCTACGAGGCCAACCAGGCGCGAATCGACGACGGGCTTCACGGACTGGTCACCGGGACGATCGAGATCGTCGGCGGCATTCCCGCGGTCGCGTTCGGCCTCACGGTGACGATGTTCGTCCTCTTCGGGCTGCTTCGCGACGGCGACCGTCTGGTCGCCTGGCTCCAGACCGTGATCCCCATCGGCGACGACGCGAGAGACGAACTGTTCGCCGAACTCGACAACCTCATGTGGGCGTCCGTCG
This sequence comes from Natrononativus amylolyticus, assembly GCF_024362525.1. GTDB lineage: Archaea > Halobacteriota > Halobacteria > Halobacteriales > Natrialbaceae > Natrononativus > Natrononativus amylolyticus. The sequence continues at coordinate 2,312,098 of NZ_CP101458.1, read as the reverse complement.
TCGGGAACGTGGTCGTCTCGGCTATCCAGGCGATCTCGCTCGGGATCGGTCTCTGGTTGCTCGGCGTGCCGGGTGCCGTCTTCCTCACGGTGGCGGCGTTCGTGCTCGCGTTGCTCCCGCTGATCGGCGCGTTCGGGATCTGGGTGCCGGTCTCGATCTACCTCGTCGCCGTCGGCCGACCGGTGGCCGCCCTGTTGCTGGTCGGCTACGGCTCGCTCGTCAGCGCCTCGGACATGTACCTCCGACCGGCTATCATCGGAAAGAGCAGCGCGCTCAGCGCGGCCGTGATCGTCGTCGGCATCTTCGGCGGTGTCGCGATGTTCGGCGCCATCGGGCTGTTCATCGGCCCCGTCATCCTCGGGACGGCCAAGATCACGACCGAACTCTTCGCTCGAGAGCTGTCCCGACCGGCGACGTCGCCGGACTAGTTACCAGGTGAGACCGATCAGCAGTAATACGACCCCGACGCCGGCGATGAACCAGCCGGTCAACCTGTACGACGACTCCCCACTCTCGGTGAGCCCGTCCCCCTCGGGGGTGAACGGGAAGTGGCGCACGCGGAACATCGTCTGCGGTCAGCGGACGAACGCCAGCCCGAGTCCCACCCAGGTCAGACACGCGAGGACGAACAACCCCTGGCTCATACCCCGGACGACTCAGCAGGTGAGCATATGTTTTTGGGGTGGTTACCCTGTGGGCGACACCCTGTAAGACGGACGTATTCGTTCGCTGGCGCAGCGGTCCTGATCGCTACGCTGTGCGGCTGTGTCTCCTCAATCGACCCGGGAGACGTGCTTTCCGCCCGCGGAGCGGTTTGCGGAAAAGCAGTCCTCCCTCCCCGATTTGAACAGGTGTCAGACGGTCCGGGCATGCGGCGCGAAGCGCCGTTCCGGGGCTGCGACTCACATGCTCAAATCGCGTCGGTGTGGCTTTTTGACTGCTCACGTTGTTCGCAGCAAAAGTCCGCCCTCCCCGTCGTGAGGTATCCGCCGGTTGAGGCCGTTTCTCGGCCAACTGTGGCGGCATCATAGTTCGATGAACCTCCGGCGCTGCTCGGCCTTCTGTCGTTCCGAACGACGGTCGTAGTGCTTGTCCAGAATCTCCTCGCTCGCGTTCATTCGATCAGAGACGAGCGCCCGGTCTTCGTCCGCCAGTCGGTGCGCCGTAACGCGACCGCTCCGGACGTCGTGAGGGGAGCGAGATGACGGACACGTACTCATCTTTGCGTAGTGGGTCGCCTCGCAGGTCGCAGGGTCGCGGTCGTGCGGGCACGCTTTCCCCCGCCAGCACGGGCGCGTGACGCGGTAGAGCGTATCCCGACAGGCCGAAATGGAAACCCGTCCGTGTTTGGTCGTTACGAGCGGTGCGCGTCCGTAGTCATCGGTCACGTTTACGCGTGGTCCATCCTCGCTCAGGTAGTCCTCGAGCACCTGGGCAACGTGCGGCCCGATCGCGTTCCACCGCTCTCCCTTTTCTCTATTTTTTAACGGCGTATCGCTTTCCGGGCGGTGGACGAAGTGGATCGCCGGCCCATCTGCTCGTGGTCGATCCCCCTCCAGGTCAACATCGCCGACGTCGAGTGCGCGCAGCTCGCCGACTCTACACCCGGTGTGCCACAACAGAAGAACGATAACGTGCCGTCGGCTCGCGTACTCGTACCGGTCCAGCCAGTCGACGATCTCGACGGCGCGGTCCGGATCGAGCGTACTGTCACTCACCTCCCCGCTTCCGTTGAGTCGCGGGAGCGGGATCTGGTCGTACAGTTCTTCATTCACACCATCAATATCACCGCAGAACCGGAGGAACGCCCGCAGCGTCGCTAGATCACCCCGGAGGGTGATCGTTTTCAGTTCTTCGCCCGAGTAGCCGCCTTCCCGCCGCCACACCCGATAGGCGTACAGATCACGGCCAGAGAGGGTGTTCAGGTTGGTAATACCCTCCTCGTCACACCACGCGACGAACGCGCGGAGCCGGTAGTACTGGCCATCAAGCGTTTTCTCTGAGGCATCGTCTCGAGACTCCAGGTAGAGGTCAAGCGCGTCGGACGGCTCGAGGCGTTCGAGATCGCGGCTCATCGGCCCACCCCGAGCGGGTTACTTTCAGGTCGGTAGGTGATTTTACGTCGGCTGAGTGTATAGTCGAACATGGCTCTCACTGTGGGGAGCCGCGGTCCGCGGGTGCGAGAGTTCCAAGGCTGGCACCCGCAACGGACCATCGGCGTTGCAGGCTGTTTTGCCCATGATGGTATAAACGAACGCCATAGCAGCACGGTGTAAGTGAAAGTGATGCCGCCGATGACAGACTTCCTTTCGAGACAGTCACGGCTGGCAATAGCGGCGAACATACCCCGAGCAGTCGTGGTGAAAGTAGTCGCCGCAGCTGTACGTCGTCGAGCGAGGGCTTTATAGCCCGAATGCGTGTTGTGAATCATGCTTCCGTACCGTGTTTACGGGAGCGTTTCGCGGGTCGGTGCTGGTACCACCGGCCCACGATTTTCAGGAACTCGAGAGCGTCATGTTCCCGTGTGCTTCCGTTGATCCACTGTAGAAATCCCTGTCACTTATACTATTCCATCGTTCGTGTGACTACAGACACCCGTTTGTGTATTTAGATGGACTTTTCGGAGGGACTATCACCGTCTGTGGGAGTCTCTGTCTCAATGCGACGGCCGCGCGTCTCGTGGATGACACAGGGTGACGACAGAATTCTCGAGACGCTGGCCTCGAGCGGTTTGATTCTCTCTCCAGCTGTGATCGCGATCAACATCGGCTATACGCGAAACTACGTGAACAAGCGGGTTCGGAAGTTGAGTGAAGCGGGGCTGCTAGAGCGCGTCGAGGAAGGATACTACGAGATCACCGACGATGGGCGTGCGTATTTGGAGGGCAAGCTCGAGGCTGCTGATCTCGAGAATATTGAAATATAGCTCGTTAAACCCTCAGTTGCGGTTGACTTCCATTTCGTGGTAGACCAAGTTTAGATACGTGAGTTCCGGCGGCTGAGTCGCCTCACCAACCACCGGGTCAAACCACTTGAGAGAATCTGTATGGTCCACAGTTGGTGTACCCGAAGCTCTAACGTAACCGAGCACAAGTGAACCATCGATATAGGCGTTTCCTGGGAACTCTGCCGCAGAAGTGCCATCCTCCCCTTTGGGTGCATACATAATGCCCTCAAAGTACGTGCCACCGGTCATCGTTAGCTGAAAGTCCGAAGTGCCGTAGACCTGTAACCGTTCGGGATCTAATTCACTGGAATGGAGGGAGTCACCAGACGGCGTACGGTCATTGAACGCACCTTCGCAAACATCATTATCGAGGCACATTTGTTCGTTTATCTCGAGATCGCCTCCAAGATAGATTTGAAGTTCGTTCTCTCCCCAATTTTCTACGCGAAACTCGTTATCCGTAGTAACGTGGATATCGTTTTCTACAACGAGTGTGACGTCACCATCTGAAAGATCGAAGACGAGATCGTCTTCAAGAATCACTTCCTCGGCGTAGTACTCTCCAGCGCCATACTCACCGCCAGTCATTCGCTCTTCGTCTTCGTAATCAGTTTCCTCGTCTGTTGCAAGGTCGATGTGATCTTCAATCACGTCATCAATCGAATCCAAAGAATCGTCGATAACTTGGTCTCCCTTGATTTCAGCATTACCGTCTAACTGGATATCTTCGCCGGCATGAACTGCGTTCTCGAAGGGGGTGGGAACGTTTATCCGGCCGAGATTCACTTCGACCGTCCCCTTATCAGTCCCCTGCTCTGATTCTGCGATAACACCTCGTTCCCCGACCTGGTTTACGAAGTATTGTTCCCAACCACGCCAGTATTCGCTTTCAATCGTGATTATGACCGTCTTGTCTTCGACAACCTCACTAATCCCTTCGGAATCCTCTAGATCAACCCGTAGATCCCCGGAGCTCAACTCCTCTTCTCCTACGATCTCCAATATTGGGAAGTTGAGCGTGTTGGTATCTTCATTGTAGTGAACGTCCGGGCCCGACACTACTCGAGTTTCATCACCAGTCTCTCGGAACACTGCACCGGCCTCATAGGCGATCTTTGACCCATCATTCCCTTCGTATTCAAGCGTCCCGAACGTAATCTCCTCTTCGAGCAAACTCCCTTCGGCTTCATCGTAGGTAACAGAGATCGTACCCGTGTCCTGTTTGATGATTGCGCCACTCTCGCCCACGTCTAAATTAGTCGACTGTGTCGCATCTGACTCGGGCGATGAGAGACCGATCGTCTTTTTGAGTTCAACGAAACTCTGTTCTACGCGCTCGTTTTCAGCATACTGCTCTGCATCGGTTATCGCCCCCATACCAACGACCAAGAGAGTAGCCGATCCAATTGCTACGAGCCCAATGAGAAGAACAAGGCCAATTACTGGAGATACAGCCCGAAAGTCTGCGTCCAATCTTCTCATATTATCCTCAGCATATTAGTCATTATTGTATACAGTGCACTAATCCAGCATTAGGCTTTCGGCAGCAATAGACTGGAGAGTCCATGGTGAGATGTCACTAATCGTCGGTCTCAAGGCATTGAAGGGACGATGAAGTGGGCAAGTCCCAATCCTCAAGACGCTGGCCTCAAGCGGCCTGATTCTCTCTCCAACTGTGATCGCGATCAACACCGGCTATACATGGGATTACGTCAACAAGCGGGTTCGGAAATTGAGTGAGGCAGGGTTGCTCGAGCGTATCGACGAAGGATACTACGAAATTACGGATGATGGACAAGCGTATTTAGATAGTAAACTCAATGTGGATGTTTTGGAGAACGATAATGATTATGTCTTCAATGAAATTATGGTAGAATGTTGGGGTTGTGCGCCATTCAGATCGTCATAGCATGAGTAAATTGAAAACAAACGAAGAAACAGCTAATGAGTCTATAATCAGAAAATCTGGTAAAGCGTTTTATTTTAGGGTTCGCTGTCTACAACAACCATTTCAAAATCGTTTGAGAGGACAACATTTTCGTCGTCACCAGATTCTGCAACGGCCGTAATTCGCACCTCAACAAGCGAACCTTCGTCTTCGTCAGAGCCGCCGTCTTCAACATAGATCTTGGATCGATCGCCTACTGAATCCAATTCATCTTCAACTATTTTAGCCTCTGTATCGGTGTTAGAGAGGCCACTATCATCAACAATACTAGCGCGTACATTCACTTTCTCAGAGTTCCCACTGTCGGTTAGCTGCACCAACGTTTGCTCTGTAGAGTGATCTACGCTAACACCTGCACTAGCAGTGCTACTCTGGCTTTGTCCCATATCTAGTACGAACGCTGCAATCACAGCCGCCAGAATCACGGTGATGGCGACCATCAGAATGACGCCGATAACCGGACTCACGGCCCGCTCTTCATCGTTTCCGATAAGCTTCTTTGCGAAATTCATTTGTATTGATATAAATTACTAATAATCTTATTAGGGCCAGTTGTTGATGACGTTTCTGTCATCTCCTGCAACGGCAACTACACTACCATCAGGGTTACTGGTCGTTGCACTGTCACCAACATTTTCCAACACACAGTCACCAGCATCCTCGCCAAAGCTGTCAGAGTCTGCGTGACAGTCTCCAGTCCCTTCACTTACACCGGATAGAACAACATACTCAGAGTTGCCGCTGTCCGTTAATTGAATGGTATAGTCACCACCTGACTCAGAGATCGAAACACCTGCATTAGCAGTGCCACTCTGGCTTTGTCCCATATCCAGCACAAACGCTGCAATCACTGCTGCGAGAATCACGGTGATGGCGACCATCAGAATGACGCCGATAACCGGACTCACAGCCCGTTCCTCCTCGTTGCCGATCAGTTTCTTTGCGAAGTTCATTGTTGTCTGTCGTTCTTGCGCCGTGCGAACGATGAGAAACCTTATCAGAGTCCTCGGTGAACCCCGAACTGACGGGAGGGGGGATGTGCACCCAGTCCCACACCGTCGCTTCTCGAGTCGTCCGCTGGCGTTACCCCTTCCAGTGAAACCACCGGTAATAAACACACCAGTTAGTACTGAAATTTTGAAATTCTATTTACATTAAACGCTTTCAGACGTGATAATCAGTTACCAGTAGAAATCGCACAAGGTGTTCTTGGATAGTTCATACCCGTAGAATATCGGCGATTTGCTGCCATCGGCAATTTTCACCGAAGGATTATACCCTCGAGTGTCAACCCACACCCATGCCCGAAAACGCGGTGGTCCTCGACGAGCGCGACCTCGCGCGCACCTACAACACCCGGTCCTACGCGGACCCGTGGACGGCCGTCCTCGACTACCAGGCGGTGATGAAATACGCGAGCGAACACCCAAACAAGGGCTCGAGCGCGATCTCCTCCGCACTCGAGATTCCCCGCGGTCGCGTTCGGGGGTGGCTCGAGGGCTCGAAGCCCGACCCGGCGAACGCGATCGACGTCGCCCGCGAGCTGGGCTGGCTCGACGCGAGGTATCTCGACCCGGAATTTGTCGCACTGAACACGCTCGTCGCGAACGTCTTTTCCGGCGGGTCGATCGACAAAGAGCGGTTCCAACCGATGTTTTCGCTGAACCACCGCCAGCACCGGTCGCACGTGATCGACGCGCTCGAGGCGACGGGGCTCGAGTACGAGTTTTACAACGAGGACACCGACGACCGCGCGACCGAAGTCCGGCCGACGATTCACGGCACCGTTCTGGGCCGAACGCTCGCCGTCCTGGGCGCGCCGATCGGTCCGAAGGCCGACCTCGACGATCTCACGTTACCGTGGTATCTCGACGACGCGCCGTACGAAACCCGCGAGATATTCGCGCTCGCGTACCTGGCGAATCGAGCGGTTCATCACCGGGAGAAGGACACCCTGACGATTCGGGAGGTGCGCTCGAAGGCATATCGTGACGAGCTGGCCGCGTTTCTCGAGGACGTCGCGAAAGAGCCCGTCACTTCCGGCGAGCAGTCCATCACGGTTTCCGCTGATGCAGCTCGCTCGCTTGGAGTAAAACCGCGGTACGAAGGTGAGCGCGTGGCGTCTCGAGACTAATTGGCGTAGCACACCATAAAGTCCGGAATGATAAAATATACTCGGTGATATGAGTGGCTATATCGATGGAAACGCCATCCCAGAAACACCAGGAAACCATTCGTGCCCATATCGCTGATGGCGAAACAGCGATTGATGCATGTACGACTGAACAGGAAACGTACCTCGTGACGGCCAGGCGGCTTCTCGTGCTCACACATTCCGACAGAGGTAACGAAACGACGACGGTCGAATCGACATTTTTCGATGCGATTGGTGGTATTGAAATCCACCATCGGCGATCAAGCGGGCCAGATGAACTATCGCTCGTATTCGGGATTCTCGCGTTAATCGTCGGGCTGTTGTCGCTCGCTCTCCTCGGGCGGGTTGACGGCGGGGAAGCAGCGATCATCGTACTCTTTGGATTAGGTGGAGCTGTTATCGGGATTCTAGCGATCCTCGATGCGTATGATACCGATGAGGGATCTGTTTCGGTTGACCTCCTGACGACAGAGGGAGATTCGGTACGCAATTTTACGCTCCACGAGGATTATCTCGAGTTCGCAGAGACGATCTCGAAAACCGCAGCTGACACTCATCCAAGTCGAGTGAGAAAAAAGCGTACAGTCTCCGGATAGTCCGCTGGCGCGTCGGGTTTATTACGTGATTCCGGAACGTCTCGCCTGGGTTTCACACCTATGGCAACATCGTGGAATTTCGGCAGACCGAACAGTAGCAGTACCGGAGAGAACGAAATCGACCTTATCGACGTTTTCGCGCTGATGATCCTGCCCATTACGGGATCGCTGATGTTCGAGGTGTTCAGCCTCGAGATCAACGTCTTCGGCGGGTACAACCTGACCGACGCGATCTGGACGGTCGGCGGGGCGGCGATCTCGCTGGCGCTCATCATCACGGTGGGTGCGCTCGCCTGGATCGTCGTCACGAACCTGCTGAACGACGAGACGAGCCACGAACCCTACGAGTTCGCGATGATCATCGTCGCGCTTGGCTCGCCGATCGGCGTGGTGTTCATCCCGGCGTTCGAGTCGCTGGTGATGTGGCACGACCTCACCCAGCTGGCGTTCCTGCTGTACCTCAGCTTCGCCAGCGTCTGGGTATCGTTCACCGGCTGAACAGCGGTTTCACCCTTTCAGAGACATGAGTTCAAAACCAACAGACGGCAATAGAATCGACCCGACGAGCAACGGTGGCCCATCGGCCCATGCCCATAGCCCACCGTACCAGCACGGCCCCACGCTGACGCGGCGGGAGGTGATGCGGAACGCGGCGCTCGCGGGCGCGGCGGTGGCGGCCTCGAGCGGGACGGCGATGGCGGACGATGACGACGACGGCAGCGAAGACCGATGGGATACGCGGATGTGCTGGTACTCCGGCACCGACGAGTACGACTGCTACGCAGAGCGGGCGATCTCCGACGCGGCAAGCTGGCTGCTCGGCTCCGGCGAAGCGGAGGAGAAGCCAACCGACGTCTACCAGACCTACGACCGGCTCCGAATCTGGGCGCAAGCGTACCAGAACGCCCTCCGCGCGGAGTCGTCGGCAGCAACGCTCACACCGTTCGTTCACGACTTCGCGGAGTTCTCGACGGGCAACCTCTACGCAGAGGCAACCGTCCATGCGCTGCACGAAGCCAACGAAACCGAGGACATAGAGGCGGCGTCACAGGCGGCCTATGACCGGCTCGTTGAAATCATGGCTCCGTCCGAGCGGAATCTGTTCAACGACCTTCAAACCGACTTCGTTAGCACGCTCAACCTGTTCGCGGACGTAGAAAATTCCGAAGACCTCGATTTAGAAGACCTCATCGCCATGCACCACGGCGGGGGCTACGACCCCGAGGAAGACGCCGACGCACACAATATGCGTCGTATCGTCAACTTCGACTCTCGCTGGCACGAAACGACGGTAACGTACACCCTGCTGGACGGCTCGGAGTACGAGCTTGACTGCTTCGAGTTCGAGGAGTACACACACGAGAGCGTAGACGGCGGCTCGACGTCCGGCCACCCCGGCCGTGTGGTGTGCCCGCATCTCATCGCCCACGACTACGACCACCCCGACGATTACGACGTCTTCGACGACGGGGCCGCGTCCCCGCTCGATCTCGACAACGGCGACACCTGGGAAGACGGCGGTGGGGTCGTCGTTCGGCGCTTCCCCGAAAGCGACTACGAAGAACTCCCCGAGGAGGACAAAGAGGAGATCGACCCGCCCGAGGACACCGAGATGTTCCCCCATCTCGTCTCCGTCGGGTGGTACGCAACCGCTATCGACGCACTCCGCCAGCAGGTCGACGACGTGCTCGAGGAGGTAGAGGCGTACATCGAAGGCATCTGGGACGACCTCACCGGCGACGACGCCGACTCCGAGGACTTCATGACGCCGCGTATGCTGTCGGTGATGGCTGCCGACGAACAGACGTTCCCCTACGCGAGCGCAGACCTCGCGGGGCTTGGCCTGCCGATGAGCGAGTCTGTCGTTACGCTCCGCTTCCCTGACGCAGAGGAGGACGACGAAGCCGAAGACGACGAAGTAGTCGGAAACCTGTTCGCTCACCCGATGCCGTCCGGCGGACTCCCGGCGGGCGAAGTGATCGACCCGGACGAACACGCTTCGGACTTCTATTTCGTCTATCACACGGTGGACGAAGACGGCTACCAGGCGAGCGAAGGGCCGATCCAGCTTGCCCGCCCGTTCGAGATCACCGGGGCGCAGGAACTCGAGCAGAACGAGGACGGCGAATGGGTAGCTGTTGACGTCGAAGAAATCACGTGGTCCCAACGCGAGACGACCGAAGCCCCGACCGACTACGACGAGATTCACGCGCTCCTCGAGGAGATCGCTGACCTCGAGCGCGAGATCGCGAACCAGCAATTCGAGATCGTTGTCGAACTCGAGGGAGAGGACGGCGGCGGTGGTGGCGGGTTCTGGGAAGGTATCGGCCTCGATGCCAACCTGGGCGGACCGCTCGTCGGCGCGGGCGTTATGTTAGCGTTCGTCGTCGGTATCGCGGCGTTCGTCAAGAACAACCACCCGGCCAACCGATTCAGGTAGCCATGTCCAGATTTTTCGTTTTCGTAACAGCGGCAGTAGTAGTGGCTCTCGTAGCCGTGGGCATGGGCGGTGGGCTGGCCGCAGCGGACCCAGGCAACGAGACGAACGGGACGGTCGCCAACGAGCGCGCGGACCAGCTCGAGGGCGAAACCAACGAGACGTCGGACCCGCTCGCAGGCTACAGCGACCGCGCGGAGTTCGTCGACGAGACGATGATACTCTCGGATTGGGAGTACACTGGCGGTCAATTCGTCCTCGAGTTCGAGAACTCCGGGCTTAGTCGTCCAGTGACGCTCGAGCCACGCCAGGAGATGAGCGAAGGCACGCAGCGGATCACGTGGTACGAGGAGATGGTTCCGCGCGGCGGTGGTACCGTCACCGTTCCGGCAGACAAGGTGTCCGGCGAGGCGGCGCTTCGGATCAGCACGGCGGACTCCAGGAGCGAACAGCGAGCGATACAGATCAGCACCGGCACCACCGAAGACAACCCGTTCCAGTACTTCGGCGGTGAATCCGGTCTGTTTGCGGGCGTCGGCCTCTCTATCGCTATGTCCGGCGGAGCCGCCGGGTTCGTTCTCTGGCGGGAGAACGATGGGGTGGTGCGCGCATGAGCGCGAGTGACCGACTCAGCGGCACGTTCAGCGGGTTCTGGGACCGGGTAACGTTCCTAATCTCGGAAGCCGAGGTATTCGTCCTGGGTGTCTTCGTCTCGGTCGGCGTGTACGTCGCCTGGTTCCGCCCGACGATCCCCGGCGTTCCCCCGATCGCCATCGGGATCTTCGCGGCGTTCCTGCTACTTGGGCCGCCGCTATTCGGATTCTTCGTCTGGGGAATCAAGAAGCTCAGAGTACGAAATCGGGTAACGGTCCACGAGATCAACGGTGTCACCGACACGCGCGAGAAGTGGTACGTGAAACCCGAAGTCTGGAAAGAGAAGGTCGTCGAAGGGCCGTCCCCCTACGTCGTCAACGACGGCGATGCGTTCGAAGTCCGCGAGTTCGACTGGCACCCCGACCAGGGCGAGGACGGCACCCTCATCGTCACCGGCTGTTACTACAGCCAGATGGCCGACTCGAAATTAGTGACGATCAAGGCCATGCTCGAGGACATTCACGGTGACCTCATCGAGGACTCGATCGCGCTCAATCGGCTCCGCGGTCGAATCAGCAAGATGGGCGTGCAGATCGAGCGCGACACGATCAACTTTAGCGCGGAAGCCGACGAGCGCGGCCTGAAAATGGACAAGACGAGCGTCAAGCAGCGGTTCGAAACGGCGAAGAAAGAGGCGGAACAGGACGGCATGGACGAGCTACACGACCTCGAGGACTACGGTTACGACCCGGTGACCGAACCCGAGGGAGTGACGATCGGCGAGCCGGGCACGGCAGAACCGGCAGCCACCGACGGAGGACACGAATGAGATACATCCACGACGGGGAGGTACGGAACCGGACGATTGACCCACCGAAGCGCGCCCGGTTCGTTTTCAGCGAACCGACGAGCCACGGGCGCGGGCGAACGAACACGGCGGTTCGGATGGCCGATGTAGTGGCGAAAATGCGCGGTAACGCACCGCTGGTGATCGGCCATGAGTGACGGCGGACAGGCCGATCAGCAGGCGCTGTACACGACCGCGCAGGCGCGCGAGCACCAGGAGGGGTACAGCGATCGGGAGAACCGCGAGATACACGATCACGGCGGTATCGTACGCGACGAGATGATTTCACGCGCGCTCTCGATGCGGGCGGTTCACTACGACCCGCTCGAGTGTTCGCGACCGGGGAAGATGCCAGGGCAGTCGAAAGACCTCGAGAAGCACCGCCAGATACGGTTCACGGAGGGAACCGAAACCTTCCGGAAAGCCCTCGAGAACGGCGATATGCCGACGATCAAGCACATGGTAGGAGACACCTCACAGCGGGCGGACGTATCGGGACTGAAAGCGATCGGAACGATAGACCAGCTGATCGACGGTCCGGCGCCGGTGATCGTCGTCCTGGGCGAGATGGGCGCCGGAAAGACCGACTTCGCCTGTCTGCTCGCACAACGCTGGCGAGCGATCCACCAGGCGGATTCACTTATCGGGACCAACATCCAGAGCCTCGAGGAGAAAAACCGATGGGTGGACTCCGACGGCGACGTCCAGGACGGCTGGATACCTGACTACGGCACGCTGATGGAGTGGGTCGAACAGGACGGCGACCCGCTCGAGCACAGCCAGCGGGACAAGCTGTTCATCGGCGACGAGTTCAGTTCGGCAGCGAGCGGCGCCGGCGCCCAGGGCTACGAAACCCGCATGAAAATGGCGCCACTGGTGTACAAGATCCGGAAGTATGGCGGGGCGCTCATCTACATCGCACACGGTGAGCGCTCCATTCATCCGATGCTGTGGCGCGTCGGCACGATCGTCAAGAAGGTGAGCCAGAAGAAAGCGATCATCGCGGACTCGATCTCGAACGCGAAGCTGGCCGATATTCGCGGCGAGGTCGAAGGGATTCCGCCGACGGACTTCCGGTACAACACCAAGGAAGCGAGCGACTGGAGCTGGTCGCGCTTCGGCGACGAAACCGACGAGATGGGGGCCAACGAAGCCGCTCGCCTCACTGCACTGTGGACGGTGATTCGGTGCAAAGAGGACGGACTCACGAACCGTGAAACCGCCAAATTCGTCCCCTACAGCCACGGGTGGGTGGGTTCGCGCTGGCGGGAGTACAGAGACGAGGGGAAACACGTCGACGCCGTTTCCAAGGTGAACGAGGTAATCGCATGACTGCACCGCCTTGGATAGCTGGATACGGATACCGACTCCCCTTTAGTGTAGGGCGCGGCCCATCGCTCGCTCCCTGCGGGAGCGAAGCGACCGATGGGCGCTCGTCGAGACGGCCGGAGGAGTTGATATATATCGGCGCGCGTAGCGCGTGGGTGGGCGATGCGACTTAGGCGACGTCTTTCGAGACACGTTGGCGACCTGGTGATGGCGTCGCTGCTGACGCTGCTCGCGATGGATTCGCTGTCGTTCTTTCCGGCGGTGCTGCTCGCGATCAAGTTGAACGTGTTCGCCGTTCCGCTGGCGGTCGCTGGCGTGCTGTCGTTCGACCTGTGGGTCTGGTACGTCGTCGCCCTGCTCTGGGCGTCGCAACTGCTCTACTATCTCGAGATCGACGTCGCGACGGCGGCCTCGAGCGTTCGATCGGCGAGCAGCCGACTCCCGGAGCTGGCGTCCGTCCCGATCTCGACCGAGCCCATCGTGAGGGATGACCGTGAACCGAAGTAAGCGAGCGAACCACTTCGGAACGATCTGCGAAAAACGGATGGCGAAGAAGCGGCGGTTCTCCCTCGAGCGGGCGAGCTGGCACGATGCCCGCTTTCAGAACGGAACGCCGGTCGAAATCAAGAGTACGATGCTCGAGCACTCGAACGGCCAGCCGGGGAATTTCAAGGTGTACAAGGCGTATCACGACCGACTCCGGCGAGCGGATGGCTGGTACTGTTTCGTCGTCTACCGGCCACATGGTCGCTCCGGCTGTACGGTATTGAAAGATCGGATGTGCAAAGCCTCGAGTCTCCCGCTGCTCCGGTGGCATGGAGGTGGCGACCATCGAGATACTGAGCAGGCGAAAATAGCCATTTCAGACGTGTTCTAAGTGATTACGGTTTATTGTGCCTCCTCATCCACTGGCTGATTGCCCAGTTCTTTATGAAAAACAGTATTAATCCCGCAACGAATACAAACAGTATCGCGGCCATCTTGAGCATCGTTCTCTGTGCTTCTTTCACTTATTCCTAATAATGATGCGAGGATTTGTTGAGGGTACTGCCATGGACAATATCTAACACAGCTAGCCTTGAGAGCGTCAACGCCGTACTACCAGTTCTCTTACCCAGTTGGAGTCTGTCATTCATCATCCCACCATTCACTGATTGTGTATTCTGCATCTGCATCGATTAGCGGATCAGGATATAGATCGCCTTCACCAGAGATGGCGTTGAGGTGATTCATTCCGATCCAAGCCATTTGTTCCTCTACAGGGTTAGCAACTATTACCGTATAGGAATGCTCGCCTTCGAATATATCGGGGTGGTAAAGGCGACAAGTGTAAGAACCGTCTTCACAGGCATTTTCATCGTCCTCAATGATTATCCGGTAGTCGAAGTCAGACGATTCTGATTTAGACTCTACGTCCGAGATAGACACTGAGACGTTTGTTTCCAAATTCTCAACTGACCATTCTTCATAGTATTCGAAGCCGGACTCAAGCTGGTCAATTATCAACTCGCGATCGTGGTCCGTTGTATTCCATACTACAACGGTGTCAACATGAGTCTCACGTTCAATCGCAGTTACGGTTTCAGACATGATCTCTTGTGGCTCATCGTCGTGGTCAAGACCAAGAGTGTGGCCGAGTTCGTGCTTCAGCACGGTTCTAGTGGTGTTATCAGTATATCCTGTTTCAACAGTGATTGAAACTGTATCGGGTACACTTTCGTTGACTATTGGTGCGCATCCTATTGCAATGCGGTCCAAAGAACCACCACACGAACCGAGATTATCGGTCCACGTTATTTTCACATCAGGGTTCTCTGAATCAGGTTGTAGATTATACTCAATCGGATAACCTGCGTACGTCTCGCTGTTGTTTTCCCAATATTCGAGTGATTCGTTGATGAGATACATTTTATCTCGTTCAACTTCGTTGTTATCAACCGCTATCGTTAGCGACTCCTTTTCATAAGGATTGTCTGGGTGGACTTGTGGTTCTGGGTTGGAATCGGAGTCATTCGTTTCTGATGATGTCGTTACAGGAGTTTCTGTTCCGTTATTGTTCGTTTCCTCTATGCCATCGTCAAAGGTTGATGAAGAGTCGTTTGTTGGTTTATCGGGTGTTTCAAGGTCGCTGTCCTCCGATTCCAATTGATTCGACTCCCCTGTATCAGTGAGTGAAGTACACCCAGAGAGAGTTACCAGTACTACAAAGATTAGAAAGACCGTTTTCGTTTTCATTTGAAATAAAGATAGTCATGACAGCTTATAGATTTACCCTTGTTTGGGTCTCTCACTTGTCTCCCAGGTCGCGTTGCTTGAGGTTGTCCTCGTCAATGTTCTCGTGGTCGTTAAAGTCTGAAGGCGAGAATTAGGCTGATCTGTGCTGAAGAGTGAGATGCGCAGATCTACTAATCGGTTTATTCGGGGTAAACTACTCGAAACAAACGAAGCGGCCATGCTGTACTTATACTCTGTAGTCAGCACAGCTGTCTATCATTTTCCAATAATATTACCGCATCTTAGTCCTCAGAGCCAATTGACTTTCTTTGCCTCTCGAGCCTGCACACTCTCTGAATGCTTTCCCAAGTAGTGGCGCTGGAACGTCTCGTAATCGTCCCACCCACCCCACTGCATCAGCACTGACGGAAGGACCTCGGCCTCGAGCGCCAGATGCCCCCAGGTCCGGCGGAGATCGTGCGGCCCAACGTACCGCCACCGATCGTCGTCCTCCCGCTCGGCGAGTTCCGCAGCTGCACTCCCGACCCATCGTCGAACCGTTCGCGGGGTGACCTCGAGGACGCGATCGTCGGGCTCGAGCCCCTGCGAGAGAACCCGAACCATCCCGGCGAGCGCCGTGGGCATGGGCGTCTGGCGCTCTTTCTCGCCTTTGCCTTCCGGTATCCGCAGGAACCATTGGCCGGTTTCGTCGCCCTGGTAGACGTCTCCAGGACGGACGTCGGTTGCCTCACGAACGCGGCAGCCACAGCGAGCCATGAACGCGAGCGCGACCTGTTTCGTCGGTTCGTCGTCGTATACCGCCAGGAGCCGATCGCGTTCCGTTTCGGTGAGTCGGACTCGTCGACCGTCGGCGTTGTCGTATGTCTCGAGTTGCACGTCTGGTTTCGCCACAGACCGGACGTAAAAGGGTCCCGCGCGAGCGGATCAGTGGCGATTCGGCGCCGAATGGGCCGGTTTCTGTCTGAGAACCATGGATTCTCGGAAATGTGGAGAAAGAAGGTTCGAATAGTGACATGAACAAGTCCACATTCAATCCAATTCGGCTTGCAATTTGTGCAATTCTTCTGGTGCACGGATGGTTTTCTTTATTCTTCCTTTGAAATTTGCTAGGTCATCAATCTGGAGTCGTTTCTTAGGATTATGGACCAGAGAATTCCTTGTTTTCCTCACATCATGTGCATGAGACAGCTCAAACTGGGCCGCCACTGGCAATTTCTTGACCAAATCTAGTCGGGTTTTTAAATTCGTGTTAAGAAGTGAGTCAGCAATCTTTGTGTTTTTGTATTCATCGGATATCACCTCTGATCTAAGGATCATCTCGGTCTGTTTTTCCATGATTCCGGTGGATAGTGAAAACAAGGCAATGATCTTGTGCGAAAGATCTCGAGGGATAAGGCTTAGATCCGGTGAATCAGGGTGTTCGGGTTCCTTATGTTCATCTTTGGCACAAAAGTACTCAGTAGTATTCAAATCAAGGTCGTCTAGTTCATCTAATATTTCGTCTCTTAATTTGGTCAACTCTCCACGGTGGGAATGTGATGTCAGCCTTGAAAAGCCATCTTTAGTAACAGATTTTAGATTTACAGCATTCCAATAATTCGTCTTTAGGGAATCTTCGCTCATAATTACCGTCATAATATAGTCTAGTATAAATAATGGGTGCATCTCGTGAGGGGAACAACAGATCAAGGAGTATTACCGTTGGTGCGCTAAATTGGCCGGATAGATGATATTATGACTGGTTCTGGAACTGACTCTAGATTCTCAATAGGAGATGTGTTTAAACCGTATTCTACGGGAATTGGCTATGTTAGTCCAGTCAATTGAAAATAGATAGTTAGTTCGACTAATAAATATCATTAAATCATTGGGATAGCAAAGGGTATATGCATCATTAGAAAAATATTATATTAACATATCATACATGTCCAACACAGATGGTGACACAAAACCAAGTTCACAGAATAACGACTACCCCGACTCGGTAAAAGAATTTGATGACTTCCTGAAGAACAACCAACACATATTTGTATTGATTGGGGTCTTTGGGAGCGTTTCAGTATATTTATCGAACATAGATGTCGAACAACCAGCTAATGAGATCCCGATAACAGATATAACAATGTTCTCTGGTTTGGGTATCTCTTTCCTCCTTTGTGGTGTTATTATCTATAAAATTGGCTACAGAACTATCTCGATGAATGAGACTGTTTTAAAATTTGAAAACATCCTATTTGTCTGCTTCGGATTATTGTTCACTTGGTTTATATCGGTAATATTTGGATTATTAACTGAATATCAGAACGTTTTCGGAGTGCTATTAATTATGGCAGCAATGTTCGGTGGAGTGATTATACCAATAGCGCTAGCTATTAAAGCAGAAGAACTGGGGGTGAATAAATATTTCCGCCTGTCATCCTCTGTCTTCATTTTCACCTACTCAGTGATACTTTTCTATATGTTTGCTTTTCTGAATCAAGCACTGTTGACAAATTATAATGTGATGAGTCTTGATCTCGCACAAGCGAACGCCCTTCCAGAACAATTCTATTTCACACTAATACACGTGTTTGTTATTTTCACGGGGGGCTCATTTGGCTTGTTAGCCTTTGGATCAGGGTTGTATATATTAATCAAATCGGCTAGGTGGTTTTTAACAATAGTTTGGAAACGGATTTCATTTCATCTATATCAATAGTCAACGAGAGCTGGATCTAAATCCTCTTTGCCCCTCTATTTCGTGTGCATCAACTGGAGTTCTACTGAGCGAAGGTGGGGGTGGGGCGGTGTAATTTTTTGGGCTAGTCCCCTTGGGGACACCCGCCAAGGGGCGGTTCGCGCGCAGCGCGAATCCGACCCGCAGGCGCCGCGGTGCGATCGGCGCGCAGCCGACCTCGAGCCCGACCGAAAACAACCCTGGTTGTACACTCGCCGCTATAGTACAATCTTATTTTCTGAAAGAAAGGGTGAAAAGAGCGTTGCCACTCACGAGGGCCGTCCTACCAGGTGGCCAGCTTCCCGACCCGACGGCTATCGTGACCGCCACCAGGCTGCCGCCAGACCATCTGCACGTCACTGAAGTGCAGCACGTCGTTCCCCGAGTGTCGCCAGGCGTCGATCGCTTCCTGGGCGACTCTCCGGGCGCTCTCGTAGCTGTTGCCCTTCAGCATCGACAGGATGGTGTCGATTCGCAACCGCTTCGGGTTCCCCTCCTGGTCGAACTCGAGCTCCGCCCCGTTCTCCGCTAACCACTTCTGGAACGGCGACGACTCCGCGACGTGATCGGCGAGGCCCATCACGTGCTGAATCCGATCGGCGTAGCTCTCGATCGCGTACTCCGCCGACTCGACGAGCGCGCGAAGTTCCTCCTGGTACTTCCGAACCCGGAACGATAGCTGGCCGTCCTCGAGGTCGAAAATCTCGCCCAGGTCGGAGATCGCCCGGTAGATCGTCGCCGGGTGCTTCCCCAGCTGCTCGGCGAGGCCGTCGACGGTGGCGCCGCCATCGGTCGCGACCGTCTCGGTGACGTCCCACGCTGTCTCGCCCATATCGCGCAGCGTCGTCAACAGCAGGTGGTCGGCTTTCGCCTCGAGGCGCGGCGTCGGGTCCTCGTACAGTTCGACCGGGTCGTCTCGAGACACTGCATCGAAGTGATCGTCCGGAACGTACACGCCGCTGCCATCGGGCGACAGTGGAATGTCCTCCCAGTGCAGCGCGTTCATGATCGTCTCCTCGATCTGCCGGGTGACTTCGTGGCGATCGGCCCACGCCCACGACTCGCCGCCGTTCATCTTCTTGTTCACCAGCACCTCCACCTTCGGGTGGTACGAGGGATGATCCTTGCTCACGGCGTTCGGATCGGCCAGCAGATACACTTCGAGTTTGCGGCCGTAGGTGTGGCCGGGCAGGAGCCTCGAGGCCGACTCGGGATTGAGAACCAGCCGGTTCTGGTGGTTGATCTCCTCCTCGTTGTCGATCTTCAGCTCCGCTTTCACTCCCTCCTCCTCGGCGAGATACAACATCACCTTGTGGAGTACCCCCGACGACGACAGCTTCCGCGCCCATTCCCGAAGCATCCGGACGTACCGCTCGTACGCCCACATCACGCTCGCCTCGTGGGGTTCCTCGCGGAAGTAGTTCGAATTGATCCGCTCGCCCGCGTGTTCGAAGATCGCGACGAAGAACTCGGGCAGCAGCTTGAGGCCGCGATCGGGTTCGATGTTACTCAGGTGGTATTCGACGTCCACGCCGTCGACCTCGCCCACCTGGTTCTCCCACGGGAGCCGTAGCGGGTCGCCGGTTTCGTAGTGACGCATCCCGGCGAATCGCGGCGAGATGTTGTAGGACGCTTTCTTCTGGCCGCGACCGCGACCCACTATGTCCCACTCGTACAGCCGTTCGGCGTCGATCCCGTCGGACAGCCGCGGGGCGATACCGGATTTGCTGTACCGGACCTCGAACACCCAGGGTTCGCCGTCGACGTCGGTACTCAGCTCCAGATGACCCTCGAACGGCGCGCCGAGCATCACCGACGAGAGTGCGTCGTAGGGTCCGCGACCCCAGTTCGGCCACTTCCAGCGGCCTTCGACCTCGTGGGGCGTGGTTTCCGGCTGACTCATCGGGAGCCTCCCGATTCGGGAGTGGTGTCCTCGTTTCCGCGACCGACGAGATCAGCGCCGCACTCGCTACAGCGGTAGACCTGCGAGCTGTGGTCGTCGCAGACCGGACACTGCCTCACGCCGACTCACCTCCCGAGACGACCTCGAGCGCACGGCGAACGTCGTCATCGTCGGCCTGCGTCGCCGGGTGGGCGATGGGCGTCCGACTCGGAACGTGGTACAGCCGACTCGCGCGGACGAACTCGCGCGTCATCGGTCCACCTCGTGGTCGATTCTCCCGCCCGTCAACCACTCACCGCTGGTCGTGAGAACATCGGTTACGCACCGGAGAAGACTCAATCTGGCGAGATCCTTTTTTGGTTTAAAGGCATATTTCGGATATGGCAACCAAGTCCCCGATCTATTGTGAACTGTGCCAGGAACCGATAGAGCCTCACAAAAGCCTCGAGCAGCATCTGTTAAGCGAACACAGACCTCCTGAACTCGCTGAGGCGCTCGCCGCTCAATGGGAATCTGAAGAACTTGGTGATCCCCCGTGAAGGAACTCCTCTCGGTCAATAATTGTCGCTCTGTGCTGTAACGAGCACGAACGCTCATTGGTCCACCTCACCCCCATCAGTGAGCATGGGCGCGGCCCGATACGTCCCCGTGCGCCGCAGCCGACGCGGACAGTCGCGCCAGTGACCGGCTTCTGATCGACCGTCTGTAAGACGTGTACAACGACTGTTGCAGATCGGACAGCGGAACTCTCGCGACGTCGTGGGCTGTGGGCGCGAGCGGATTCGCCGCTCGAGTTCGTCGACGTCGATCGTCTCGAGCAACTGCTCGAGGTTCACGCGGACCACCCCGTTTCAGCTACGAAATCCGGCAGACGTGGCGGGGGTGCAACCGGAGTCCCGTTCCCTTCACCATTTTCGGGTGGTTTGGGGGATCGCAGATCAGTCGATACGGGGCACGAAACAGGCGAAAACGTAGCTTTCCGATACTGCCACGCTTCGGCTGAAAACCAAGTCCGCCCTCCCCGATTTGAACGGGGGACAAGTCGATCTACAGTCGACTGCTCTACCAGGCTGAGCTAAGGGCGGTCACTTCTACGTAGCAGACGAAGCCGACATAAGGGTTATTATTCCCGTTGTCGCCGACAGTCGTGCGACGACTGTCATACATGATGGAATGATTGATATAGGATGCGTGTTAACCACGCACGTGAGCGAGACGACCATGAGCAAAATAACGTTCCGTGCGGACGACGACCTCGTCGCCGAACTCGAGGCGTTCGACGCCTCGAAGAGCGAGGTGATGCGCGAGGCGCTCCGCACGTACCTCGAGAGTCACCGCGACCCGACGCGTCGCCCGTCGACGGGCGACCGTCGGCCGGTCGGCTCTCGAAGCATCGACGACCTCGTTCGCGAGCGCGTCGATGCGGTGCTCGCGGAGCGTCACGCCGTCGATCGGCCGCGACACGGTCCACAGGACGTCAACGTGACCGTGTCGCTCGAGGGCGTCGACGGACAGGCTACGACGCCGTCGCCCGAGCGACGCGGCCAGCCACGCGCCGAGGCCGACCGCGACCCGACGGAACCCGACGAGCCGACGGCTCGACCGGAGTCGGCGTGCGGTCAGTGTGGCGAACACGTCGACGACGATCACGTGTACTGTCCGAACTGCGGTGAGAAAGCGTCCCGGCGACTGTTCTGTGACTGCGGGGACGAGGTCCGGTCCGACTGGGCGTTCTGTCCCAGCTGCGGCCGCCGAACCCCTGCAGCCGACGTCCTCGAGTCCGACCGTCGATGATTGTTCAGGTCTCGAGACTGTCGTAAGACACGGATACTCGCGTCCGACGAAACCTTTATTATGTATGACAAAGTTGGCTATATCGCGTAAGACGGTTGTCTTACACCCGCCGGATTGAACCGGAAAACCCGCTTACGTAAGCGGGATTTGGGTGTAAGACGCACCGCGTCTGACAGGGGCGCGCACCGTCTTACTCCACGGGGAATACAATAATGGAGCGTGTGACACTGCGAATTCCGAAACAGCAGATCGAGGAGGTCGAACAGCTGGTCGAAACCGGCGAGTACCCAAACCGGAGCGAGGCGATTCGATCGGCCGTTCGAGAGATGATCAACGAACAGGACACCCGCCACGATCAGGCCGGTAAACGGACCTGGGCGAAGGTGTAATAATGCAGGATATCGTACAGGAGGCCCTCGAAAACGCCGAAGAGGAGGCCCGCGAGATGGATGCATCGATGGACGGCGACGAGTTCGGGGACCCCCGGATCGTCATCATCGGTGCCGGCGGCGCCGGAAACAACACGATCAATCGGCTGTACAACATCGGCGTTGACGGCGCCGACACGATCGCGATCAACACCGACAAGCAACACCTCAAGATGATCGAGGCCGACACGAAGATCCTCGTGGGCAAGTCGCTCACGAACGGTCTGGGTGCCGGCGGCGATCCGTCGATGGGCGAGCGCGCGACCGAGATGGCCCAGAGCACGATCAAGGAGGTCCTCGGCGAAGCCGACCTCGTCTTCGTGACTGCGGGCATGGGCGGCGGCACCGGCACCGGTGCGGCTCCCGTCGCCGCCAAGATCGCGAAAGAACAGGGTGCGATCGTGGTCGGCATGGTCTCGACGCCGTTCAACGTCGAGCGCGCCCGCACGGTGAAAGCCGAGGAGGGCTTAGAGAAACTGCGCGAGCAGGCCGACTCGATCATCGTGCTGGACAACAACCGGTTGCTGGATTACGTCCCGAACCTACCGATTGGCAAGGCGTTCTCGGTGATGGACCAGATCATCGCCGAAACCGTCAAGGGGATCTCCGAGACGATTACCCAGCCCTCGCTGATCAACCTGGACTACGCGGACATGTCCACGATCATGAACCAGGGCGGCGTCGCGGTGATGCTCGTCGGGGAGACCCAGGACAAGAACAAGACCGAGGAGGTCGTCCGGGACGCGATGAACCACCCGTTGCTCGACGTCGACTACCGCGGCGCGAGCGGCGGACTGGTCCACATCACCGGCGGTCCCGACCTCACGCTCAAAGAGGCCGAGGGGATCGCGGACAACATCACGGAACGACTCGAGGCCAGCGCGAACGTCATCTGGGGTGCCCGCATCCAGGAGAACTACAAGGGGAAGGTCCGGGTCATGGCGATCATGACCGGCGTCCAGAGCGCACAGGTGCTCGGCCCCTCGACCCAGAAGCAGGCCGACAAATCCCGCGCCAGCCTCGAGGGGCTGAGCGACGCGGACTTCGACGCCAGCCAGAACGTACAGTCACAGACGGCCTACGGCGCACAGAGCGACGGCGGCCGCGACGAACTCGAGCGCCAGAACGGCGTCGACGTCATCCGGTAAGACACACCACCGCGAATTCGCACCCGACACACCACACACCACCGCGAATTCGCACCCGACACACCAGAGATCGCGACTGACACACCGTCCGCGACACTGACACACCACACACCACGTCGCGGACACCACTTTTCGCGATCTTCGCTTCACAACCGACCAGCGGACGCTGGTCGACGTGGGGCCGGTCGTAATACGAACTCCTTTGGGAACGGGCGTCCTCGGTGTCCGACGATGGACGCGCTCGTCTTCGCCGCCGGTCGTGGCACGCGCTTACGTCCACACACCGACGAGACGCCGAAACCGCTGCTCGAGGTCGGCGGCGAACCGCTGGTAGCACACTGTTTACGCGCCGTCGTCGACGCCGGTGTCGAGCGCATCGGACTCGTGGTCGGCTACCGCAGCGAACTGATCGTCGACGAGTTCGGCGACGCTTTCGAGGGGGTGCCGATCGTCTACGCTCACCAGCGCGACCGCGAGGGGCTCGCACACGCGGTGCTTCGCGGTGTCGACACCCTCGGAGCAGACTCCCTCGAGTCGGTGCTGACCGTAAACGGCGACAACGTCTTCGACTGCGACCTGTTGCCGCTCGTCGAGACCCACCGCGACCCGGGCGTCGACGGCACCGTCTTGCTCGATCGGGTCTCGAGAAACGAGGCCGAGACGGCCGCCGTCTGTGACCTCGCACCCGACGGGACGATCCGCAAACTCGAGTCGACGACCGCCGACCCGCCCGAAACCGCCTACATCGCGGCCGGCGCGCAAACGCACGGTTCCGAGTTGATCGACGCCTGCCGCGAGATTGATCGCGGCGAGAGCGGCGAGTACGAACTCGCCGACGCGCTACAGTCGCTCGTCGACGACGGGAAGCGGTACGTCGGCGTCGAATCGCCGGGCTGGCACCTGAACGTCAACACGCCGGCGGATCTCGAGCGAGCACGGGAACACTTCAGGGGCGCGTAACGGGGCGAAACGGACGTTTACGTCGGATCCGGACTCAGACGGCGCGGATCGACTCGAGCAGCGAGCACTTGCGACACGTTTCGCGGGTGGTCGTCGAGCCACACTCGACGCACTCGCGGAGTTCTACCCCGTCCTCGTCGCCGCGGTAGCGCTCGGCGACGATCCCCGCCAGCTCCTCGTAGCCCGAGAGGATCGAGTGTCGCGTTCCGGGGTGGTTCTCCTCGAGGCCGTACAGTAGTTGTTGAATCTCGCCGCGGTAGGCCTCGCTCGAGTGGGGACACTCCGTGATGTGAGCGGGCAGGTCCCGGAGGTGAGCGTAGAGGGCGACTTCCTTCTCGGGAATATCTCGCAGCGGTTTCGCGCGCGGGACGAACTCGTCCTGTTCCTCGCGTTCCGAAAGGGGACCCAGGCTCGCGTCGAAGTGTTTGGCGACCTGCGAGACGTCGCCCTCGAGGACGTTCATCAGCGCCGTCTGGGCCTCGTCGTCCAGGTTGTGGCCCGTGAGCATGAGGTCGGCGCCCAGCTGTTCGGCGTAGTTCGAGAGCAGGTCCCGCCGGAAAACGCCGCAGTAGGCGCAGGCGGCCATGTTCTCGGGGTCCTCCTCGACCACCTCGTCCATTCGGATGTCGAACTCCTCCTCGTAAGACACGACCTCGTGGCGGATCTCGAGGGCCGCCGCGAGGTCGACGCAGGCCTCGAGGCTCCTGTCGCGGTAGCCTTCGATCCCCTCGTGGATCGTCAGCCCGACGAGTTCGATCCGCGGGTCTTCGGCGAACGTCTCGTGGAGGATCTGGGTGAGGACGACGCTGTCCTTCCCCCCCGAGAGGCCGATCACCCAGGTCTGGGGGTTCTCCGGCGAGGCGTCCTTCGGGACGAGATCGTCCCGCCGCACGCGCCGGCGTACCCGCTTTTCGACCGACTCGCGGAAGTGGTGTTCACAGAGGTGTGCCCCCGAGTAGGCGGCGTGCATCACCGCCGCGTCGTCACACCGGTTGCAGTCCATCGACTCGAGGTAGTCAACTCGCGGGGAAACCGGTTTCGCTCCGCCGCGGTGGGCGGCCCGGTCGCCCGGAGCCGGCTACCGGGCCGGAACCGTCTCCCGCTCCTCGACGGCGTCGGCGCCGTCCTCGAGGGACTCGAGCAGCAGGTCGACGTAGCGGTCGCGGGCGCGCGAGGAGAACAGCTCGTGGCCGCCGTCGTAGAGGACGACGTGTTCGGCGGGAACGCGCTCGCCGATCGAACGGTGGCTGATCACCGGATCGCGCAGCGAGCAGAAGACGACGGCGTCGTGGTCGATCGTCAGCAACTCCCGCTGGGCGTGGCGAGTTTCGCGGACGAAGGCGGGCGATACCCACCGGGGCATGGTCGCGAGCTGGTGGTCCGTCGCCCGCCGTCCGAGGTCCTCGCGCTCGAAGCCGCCGAAGGGGACGAACGGGAACGCGGTCGGGATTTCCCCCAGGAGGTCGAGCGCAGGGGCGGGGTAGGCGTCGCTGTACCCCCACCAGGGGCTGAGGTAGACGTGGTTCTCCGCCCCGTCTAAGGCCTGGCCGATCAGCGCGCCGGCGCTGTGGCCGAGCAGCTGATACCCGTCGAGATCGACGACGTACTCGGCGATCGGCTCGAGCCAGTCGGCTTTGAAGTCGTCGATGTTGGTGGGGAGTTCGAACGCGTGGACTCGGTAGCCGGCGTTCGCCAGGGTTCCGATGAGCCAGCTGACGTTCTCGTGGGTCCAGCGGTTGCCCCAGCCCATGACGAAGACGAGGTCCTTCTCGCCCTCCTCGTTGAAGATCCGATCTCTCATATCGTTGCGTTCGTTCGGAAGCCACAAAAATGTAGCCGATTGACAAGTGCTCACACGCCGGCTCCGATCTGGACCCTTCGGTCCGGCACCGTTTGGGAACGCCTTTCGTCCGTTCGGTCGAAAAGGGGGTGTGTTCTCCTCGCTCTCGAGTCGGCTCTACCGGATCGGGTTCAACCTCTTTCCCGCCTACCGCGGGACGGGCGGCCGCGTCACGTACGTCGCACCGGACTGGCAGGAGGTACGGGTGAAACTGCCGCTGTCCTGGCGGACGCGCAACTACGTCGGGACCATCTTCGGCGGTAGCATCTACGGCGCGGTCGACCCGTTCTACATGATGATGCTGCTCAAGTCCCTCGGCGACGGCTACGTCGTCTGGGACAAGGAAGCCGAGATCCGGTTCAAGAAACCCGGCCGGGAGACGCTGTACGCGACGTTTACGATAACCGACGAGGAACTCGCGGCGATCCGCGCCGAACTGGAGACCAGTGAGTCGGTCGACCGCGTCTACACCGTCGACCTGGTCGACGCCGAGGGAGTCGTCCACGCGACGGTTCGTAAGACGGTGTACGTGACGACCGATCAGGGAACGCGCGCCTGATCGACTGAGAAACCGCTTTGGGGCTCGACCCCCAACGGTCTCCCGATGAGTGGACTGGACCGAGACGCCGCGGTCGACCGCCTCGAGGAACTCGTCGACACCGTCGAGCGCGAGCGGATGCCCGTCCCCGTTCGCGAGGTGTGGGTGTACGGCGACGTCGTCCTCGGCCTCGACCCCGTCGAGCGCCTCGACGTCTACCTGACCAAGGACATTCTGATGCGCGACGACTCCGACGGGGAGGCCGCGTTCCGCGAGTCCCACGGCGTCCGCGGCGTCGGCAAGTCCGTCCGGGCCGACTGGGCCGCCGAGCACCCCGACTGTCTCCGGGCGAACGCGAACGGCCACGCCGCCCCGGAGAAGTGTCTCGCCGCCCACCTGCTCTCCGCGGACGAGCCGATTCACCTCGAGGTCTGTAACGCCTCCTTCGAGGACAACGTCACCCAGCGCCTGCGCGGGGCGAAACTGCGCGAGGACTACACCCAGCTGCTCGACCCCCGCGGCGTCTGTCTCTGGGTCGACGGCACGAGGAGCGAGGAGGCGTTTCGCAAACTTCGCGAGAGCGCCTTCGCGATGCCGACGCTCTCTGCGGCCCTCGAGATGCTCGGACTCGAGGAGGCGGACGCCGAGGAGGCCGCACGGGCGGTTCACGCCTGGCGAGCCGACCAGGACGGCGTGACGGTTCGCGGGGACATCGTCTGACGCGGGCTCCGGGGACCACAAACTACTTTCTGGGATCGGTCCTCTCCCCGGTATGTCATCGACGTCCGTTCTGGACCGATTGTTTACGCCGCGGACGGCCCTGTACGTGAACCTCGGGCTCGTCGTCACCGGCTCGCTGCTCGCCCTGCTCGGCGTGGTCGACACGGTTTCCGGCGTCATCATGGTTCTCCTCGGTTTCGCCGGCATTGCGGTGGCGTATTACGCCCGGTAGGCGGCCACTCACCGACCGACGGTGACGTAGAACGGCACGACCTCCTCGCGCCGGTAGTCGCCGGCCTGCATCTGGCCGACGACGTTCCGGCCCATCTCGCGCCAGGCGCTCCTGAGGTCGTCGTACTCCTCGTCGGTGAGGTCGCTCTCGAGCATCGTCGCCCGGTCGTCGGCCAGCCCCGCTCCCGTCGCCTTGCGCTTTGCAACCCGCAGTGCGTGGTCGTCGTACGGTGGTTCGATCGTTCTCGTATGATCGTACCGGCGGCTCGCGATCACCTCGAGACCGGCCTCATCGAACGCTTCGCTGGCCGCTGCGCCGAGGGTGACGTCCGTTTCCACGCCCTCGAGGTACGCTCGCCGGGCGCGGGACTCGAGACGTGCCTCCCCGTCGACGCTCGAGTCGATCCGCACCGCGCCGTTGTCGGGTTCGACGGCCGCGACGAGGTCGCTCGAGACGCGGGCGAACGCCGCGACGGCCGCGGTCGGGTCGGGAAGGTTGATCAGCAGGGCCTGACAGATCACGAGGTCGAAGCTGTCGTCGGAAAACGGGAGTCGGGTGGCGTCGCCCGCGACGACCGGAACCGACTCGCGGGCGCGCTCAAGTAGCTCCGCGTCGGCGTCACAGCCGACGACCTCGGCGGTCGACGCGGCGGCGAGAACCCGACTCAGCTCGCCGGTTCCGCAGCCGACGTCGAGGATCCGTTCTCGGGACTCGAGGCGGAGAGGGGAAAGCGCCTCGAGGGAATCGTCCCACATCCCCTCGCGCGTTCGCGTCAGGTACTCCTCGGAGAACTCGCGCACGGGCCGAGTTGGCCGTCTCGAGTGAAAAACGGGTCGGTTCCCGGCGGCGCGACCGGCCGCCGCGGGGCGGTCGCGGCTTACGCCTCGACCTCGGCTTCCGCCTCGCGCAGTTCCTTGACCTTCGCGATGTTCCAGGCGAAGCCCTTGCCGTCCTCGGTGGGCGTCTCGAGGGCGAAGGGCAGCTCCCGCAGGTCGGGGTGGT
Organism: Natrononativus amylolyticus; assembly: GCF_024362525.1. Lineage (GTDB taxonomy): Archaea > Halobacteriota > Halobacteria > Halobacteriales > Natrialbaceae > Natrononativus > Natrononativus amylolyticus. The sequence goes on along the minus strand of NZ_CP101458.1, from coordinate 2,283,729 downwards.
TGATGATGGCGCGGATGCCGTCCTCGCCGATGTAGCCCTCGCCGATGAGGGCGTGTTCGTCCTTGCGACTGCCGACGTCGTGTTTCGAGTCGTTGAGGTGAATGTACTCGAGGTGCTCGAGGCCGACCTCGTCGTCGAACCGGGCGACCGTCTCGTCGACGGCTTCGGGCGTCGTGAGGTCGTTGCCCGCGACCAGCGTGTGGGCGGTGTCGATGCAGATACCGATCTCCTCGTCCGTGCGGTCGACGATCCCTGCGAGGTGGGAGAACTCGCCACCCAATTTCGTTCCGCTGCCCGCGTCGGACTCGATGAGGATCTGCACGCCGTCGGGGACGTCGAGGTCGTCGATGACGCCCGCGGCGTTGTCGAGACCGCCCTCGACGCCGGCGCCCGTGTGCGCTCCCAGATGGACGTTTACGTACGGCACGCCGAGTTTCTCGGCGGCGTCGAGTTCGGCCTGCATGCTCTCCCTCGATTTTCGGCGAAGGTCCTCTTTCGGCGTACAGAGGTTGACGAGGTACGCGGAGTGAATCACCCACGGCCCCTCGAGACGTTCGTCGCTCTCCTCGCGAAAGCCCGCGGCGGCCTCGTCGCTGATCTCGGGGGTGGCCCAGACCTGCGGCGAGGTCGTAAAGATCTGCCCGCAGTTGCCGCCGAAGGCGAGCTGGCGGTGAACCGCGTTGCGAATGTCGCTGTAGGGGGGCGTTTCGTCGTCGGAGGAGACGCGCGAACCGGAGATCGAAACGTGTGCGCCGACTTTCATGGACGGAAGTCAGTACCGGTCCGTGATAGACACTTCGGAGTCGGCGAACTCCGCACGGACTGCCGGAGATCAGTTCCGCCGGTGCGCACCGTTCCGGTCGTGTCCCTCAACCGTCCCCGTAGACCGTCTCAGTCGCCCGCCTCGAGCACCTCGCGGTTCCGGACCCAGCCCTCCGCGCCGAACTTCCGGGCTGCGAGGTCGCGAGCGGCCTCCAGCTCGCCCGCGCTCCAGGACCCTTCCTCGGCGTCGCACCACTCGCCGAGGGCCGCCGCGAGCGTTTCGACGGCCGTCTCGCGGTCGATGCCGGCCTCCGAGCGGATGCTCGTCACCCGATCGGTGAACGTCTCGGGGTCGACCTCCCCGGCGAAGACGCCGACGTGGCGCTCGGGCTCGAGGTCGAAGCTCAGCGACCCGTGCTGGATCACGACGTCGCGCCGGCGGTACTGGGCGTTTCCGCTGATCTTCTTCGCTCGGGCACCCGCCGGAGCGACCACGTCGTGGGCCGGGTGGATGTCCCGCAGGTAACACGAGGGCTGATGGATCGACTCGTGCTCCGCGCCGGCGAAGTCGGCGTCGACTCCCATCCGCGAGAACGCCTCGAGGATCGGCTCGCAGAACAGCGCGTAACAGTCCATCAGATCCCCGGGAACCTCGGACGCCGGGGCGACGATCGTATACGAGATGTCGGCGTCGGAGTCGTGATAGATCCCGCCGCCACCCGTCTGGCGGCGCGTGACGTCGATCCCCTCGCGTTCGCAGAACTCCCAGTCGACGGTCTCGGACTCCTGGTGGTAGCCAAGCGAGAGTGTACTCGGCTCCCAGTCGTAGACGCGCACGGTACGGACGTCCTCCTCGAGAGCCGTCCTCGCGGCGATCTCCTCGAGTGCCATCTGGGTCGCCCCGTCCCGCGGCTCGTCGCTGATGAGCCGCCAGTGCCTGTCGGCGAGGTCGGTCATGTCTGCGAAGTCGGCCGGCGGGGAGAAAGCGGTTACGGGGCCGTTCGACCGTCGCTGATCGTACGCTCGGATTTCGTATCGCCGCATGTGGTTCATCCGGCGCATCTCTCCGCCGACGTCTACGTCACGACGTTTTTACGTATCCGTCGGCTACCACGGGTCATGGTGCGGAACGTCGCCGAGTTGCTGGCGGACCTCGAGACGGAGGACTTCTATCTGCTTTCGGGGGTCGAACAGGGCATGCGCTTCTCGGAGTGGGTCCAGCGAAACAAGCTCTCGAAGTTTTCCGGGCTCACTGACGAGGAGGTCGACTACCGGCTCGAGCGCGCGCTCAAGCGCGGCTTACTCGAGAAGAAGACGATCCAGTACGAGGGGTACACCCTGCAGTTCGAGGGGTACGACGTCCTCGCACTCCGGGCGCTCGTCGAGCGCGATACGATCGCCGAGTTCGGCTCGCCGCTGGGCGTCGGCAAGGAGAGCGACGTTTACGAGGTACGGTCGTACAAACCGCTCGCGCTGAAGTACCACCGCGAGGGGTACACCAACTTCCGCGAGGTGAACAAAGAGCGCGATTACACCGCCGACAACCGGCACGTCTCCTGGATGTACACCGCACGCAAGGCAGCCGAGCGCGAGTACGAGCGACTCGAGGACTTGTACCCCGACGTCGCGGTTCCCCGCCCCATCGACCAGAACCGCCACGCGATCGTCATGGAGAAGATGGACGGTGTCGAACTCTCCCGGACGAAACTCGAGGACGAGCAGGTACTGGGGGTGCTCGAGTTGGTGCTCCGGGAGATGTCGCGCGCGTACGACCGGGGGTACGTCCACGCGGACATGAGCGAGTACAACGTCTTCGTCAGCGAGGCGGGGATAACGATCTTCGACTGGCCGCAGGCGGTGGCCACCGACCACGAGAACGCCCCGGCGTTCCTCCGTCGGGACGTCCGTAACGTGTTGGGATACTTCCGGCGGAAGTATCCGCGTCTCGTCCCCGACGACCTCGGCGCCGACGACATCGCCGCGGAGATCGAACGCGGTGGATTCGAACGTATCGCCAGCTGACGGCCCGTTCTCGAGTGTACAACCCGGCTAGCGCCGCTGATCCTCTCCGCCCGCGAAGCGCCCTGCTCCCGACCGATACACCACATCATGATATACCGAATTCGACTCTCCCGCCTCGGCGTTCTCCCGGTGTACACAGAACTTGCCGGAAGCATAACGGGAACTTACGTGCTCGTAATTCACCGGGCTATGGCCACTCGACGAACGACCCTTGCAGGAGTGACGAGCCTTCTAACCCTCTCTACGGCCGGTTGCCTCTCGGATCTCGGTATCGACTCGGACGACTCGGACGACACCGACGACGAGCCGGCGTCGAACGATTCTGACGAAACCGACGACGCTGAAGACGCGAACGACTCCGACGAGCCCGAACAGGTCGACGGCGCGTACGAGCTGACGGCCGCCGACCTCGAGGAGGGCGACTGGACCGGCGAGTGGGTCCGCCTCGAGGGGACGGTGACGGAGGTCGTCGGCGGCGACGTCGTCGAGCGGTTCGTCCTCGAGGACGAGACGGGGAGCGTCCGGATGGTCTACCCCGACGAGGAGCGCGACGACTTCGGTGAGGGGTACGAGGTTCGCGTCGAGGGACTCGTGACCGACGGCGAGGACGTGCCGTCGTCGCCGCCGGTCATCGAAGAAGCCGTCGTCTACGTCGACAGCAGCCCGTAACGACCGTCAGTCTGGCGTCTTCGAGTCGCTCTACCCCTTTCGAGTGTGGTAGCAGTATTCGACTGGGATCACTGTGCTAGACCATGTTTAGCAATGTCTCGGCCACGCGGTACGCGAGCGACGATCGGTAGCGTCGCGCCGACGGGCGGTGTCGCACTCGTGGACGTCCTCGACGGCGGTCGCCTCGAGCGTCGTGAGGGTCTCTCGGGTCGGGGTACACCCCGTGGTGGGGTCGTCCGTACGGTCAGACGTCCGCTGCGAGGACGGTTACTTCGGTGTCAGTACCCTCGAGTTCGACCCACTCGCGGTCGGTCAGCGTGTCGTCGCCGTCGGTGTCGTGCGAGACGGCGATCGGGCCGAACTCGTCGGTGCCGCTGTCGAGCAGGTCGTCGGGCGCCTCCGCGAAGTGCGTGAGCTCCTCGTACTCGCTCTGCGGGTCGTCAACGCCGAAGTAGACGTGGGTCCCGCCGTCCATCGCGGGCGTCGTCGCCTCGACGTCACCGTGATCCTCGTCGACGTTCCAGCCCTCGGGGACCGTATCGCGAACCAGCACGGTCTCGTCTTCGGGCTCGAGTACCTCGACGTCGAGTTCCGTCCGGTTCGTCTGGCCGCCGGTGAACACCGATCCGGAGTCGTCGCGCTCGCCCTCGGCCTCGAACTCCGGCTCGGGTGGCTCGACGAAGGCGGGCTCCTGTCCTGCCTCGCCGATGGTTCGGACGAGTTCGCCGTCGACGAACCGACGCTGTTCCATCCCGAGCGCGTTGATCAAGACCGTGAGTCCGAAGTAGGCGAACACGTAGTTCTTGAGCCCGAACGGGTGGAGCTCTTCCTGGCTGGCCGGCGGCAAGAGCCCGCCGATCGCGTGGATGCCCTGCCACTCCTCCTCGTCTGTGAAGATCGACCCACAGCTCACCAGGTCGTCGGTCGTGCCGGCGACCGAGCCGCCCGACTCCTCGAACGCCGCCTCGTCGAGCAGCGTCATTGGCGCGTCCTCGGCGTAGGGATAGCCGAGCGGCGCCACCTTCCATGTCATCCGCTGGATCGGGCGCGTGTCGGTGAGCAGCGGGTGGTCCTCCGCTTTGTCCTCGAGGTGGCTGACGCCGAACGTCTCGTCGGTGACGTCGTCGGCGCCGACGCCGGGTGCGGTCTCCATGTCGGCCAGCAAGTGGAGGCCGGTGTCGGTCACGACGAGGTTACCGTCGTCCTGGACGAAGTCGTCTACGGCCGCGACGTACCCCTCGGGGTCGTCGCCGCGGTCGTCGTGGATGACGACGAGGTGGTCGGCGTCAACGCCCTCTTCGGCGACCTCGTCGGGAGTGAGCGCCTCCGTCGTGATCAGGTCGTTCTCCGCCTCGAAGTCGTCGAAGAAGACGAACGGCGTCACCTCGTACGCCTCCTGCTCGAAGCCGAGCGCGTCGCGCGGATCAGGGTGGTCGTAGTCGGACTGCAGCGTGCCGACGTTGACGTCCATCGCGACCGGGTTCTTCGCCATCAGGCTCGTGATCTCGACCGTCCACTCGCCCGCGTCGGGCTCGCGAACGACGAACGGCTCGAAGTCGTGGTGGGCCTCACCGCCCGTCTCGGAGGGGCGGTAGGCGCGGACCTCCTCGCCGTCAGGGTCGGAGAGGACGACGTCGGCGAGCGCCTGTTCGGCGTGGGCGTGGACCGAGAGGGTGTGCAGTCCCTCCGCGACGTCGAAGGTGAGGGTACCGGTCTCCTCGGGATCGACCTCGGCCTGGTACTGTTCGCTCGAGAGCTCTGCGTTCGTCTCCTCGTTGTCCGGATCGTCCTGCAGGAACTCGAGGTCTTCGGAGGACCGGGTGAGAGCGTCGGTCGTGACGTAGGCGACGGTTTCGCTCTCGCCGTCGGCGGTCGCGACCTCGCTGTCGACGTCACGCAGCGCGTACTCGGTCATCGTCCGCATCGACTCCATGTAGCCCTCGACCCACATCTCTGCGAGAACGGGTTCGTACTTGTTCCCGCCGACCATGTGGCTGTAGGCCATCTCGAAGGCCATCGTCGTCATGTCGAGTCCACCCCGTTCCTCCGAGGCGCCCATGAAGCCGATCAGGCCGCCGGTGATGGTGTAGCCGATCGTGTCCCAGATGGTCGAGTAGTCGTAGGCGGTCTCGGGCAGGACGGGAAAGCCCATCGCGTCGGTGTTGAAGTCGCCGATTGCCGCCTCCTGGATGTCCGCGATCGCCTCCCACTCGTCGAGTTTCTCCTCGAGACTCTCCTCTAAGATGCGATTCATCTCGTAGAGGTCGTGGAACTCGTCCTGAGTGTACTCGATCTGGTTGATCAAGCCCAGGATGAAGTCGGAGTTCCACAGCATCGCGTGGAGGTCCGCGCCGTGGGTGAGGTTCTCGTACTGCCGGAAGTGTTCGACAGCCCCCATCGCGTCCGGGACCATGTCGATGATGTCGTGTGGATTGTCCTCCGCCCAGCGGCTCTCGTCGGGCTCGCCGGGGTGGTGGGCGGGGTCGATCCAGCCGACGGACGGGTACTGGCGGTTGGTGTCGAACACCTGGGAATTTCCGCGCTCGTACTGTGGCCAGGCGGGGAGTCGCGCGTCGTCGCGCCCCTCGCCCGTAACCTGCCACCCGCTGTCGTACTGTGGATCGCGGGCGACCCAGCCGTCGGGGTTCACCGAGAGGATGATGAGGACGCACTCGTCGAGCAGCCGCTCGTACTCGGCCTCGCGGCCCGTCACGATGCGCTCGACGAACCGGTAACAGGCCTCCGGCCCCGCGCGCTCGAGGCCGTGAATCGACGCCTCGAACATCACCTTCTGGCGGTCGGCGAACTCGTCGGTCTCGCGGAACTCGGCGAGACTGTCGTACTCCGCCGGCGGTTTCGTCAGTTCGGCGACGTGGAGGTCCTTCGGGTCGTGGCGGTCGGTGAGGTTGTTGTCGTGGCCCGGGCTTCGGGTGTAGGTGACGTCGTGAGGGTTGTCCGAATCCGCCAGCGCGTAGAAGTCGAGCATCTCGGGGTGCTCGGCCTCGAGGTGTTCCATCCCGTCGATCATCTGCTCGTAGTGGATGAAGTCGACGGCGCGGTAGGGAGCCGGGAAGACCCCGAGGGGATACTCGCCGAGGCGCCAGAAGGGGTTCGAGCCGGGGGTGTAGGAGAGCTCCTCCGCCGTCGGGAGGTCGATAACCTCCTCGACCTGGCCCGTCGTCAACCGCGCGTAGACCGCCGGCGGGTCCTCGAGCACGAGGTCGTCGTCCGTCGCCGCCTCGAGATCCAGACCGAGGCCGAGCAGGTCGTCGAGTCCCGACTCGTCGTCGAGGCGGATCAGCGTCGGGACCTCGTAGTCCTCGGGCGTGTGGTTGACGACGTACTCGTACTCGTCGGTCATCGCCGAGCCCTCGAGGTCGGCGTAGGCCGCGCCGGGGAGGGTGAGCGCAGCGCCGACGGCCGCCGCCAGCGAGCCGAACTGGCGGCGACTGATCGAGACGCCCTCGAAGGCGCTCTCGTCGGGAACGTCGCGTCCGTGACCGTGTCCGTGTTCGTGACTGTGCTCCTGGTCGGGTTCGCCCTCTCGTGAGTCGTGGTCGTGTGTGCTCATGGTGGGAAATCGTGGTGTCGGGTGTCTCGGTCGGTAGCCGTCGCTACTCCTCGTCCGCCAGGTCGACCTCGTCGAACGTCGCCAGCTCGCCGTCCTCGGCGCGCTCCACCGCGGCGAGGGCGTCGACGTACCCCGCGCCCGCGTTAGCGGCCGTGTAGTCGGCCGTTCCGTCGGACTCCTCGAGGCCGTCGGCCGCCGCGGCGTCGGCGGTCGCCTCGAGGGTGGTGATCACGTCGATCGGATCGGGGTACTCGCCGTGGCGCTCGTAGTAGGCGTCGATGACGAGGGCGGCGCAGCCGGCGGCGACCGGGTTCGCCATGCTCGTCCCGGACATGAGGCCGTAGTAGAGCTCGTCGTCGTCCTCGAGCGCCCACAGCGGCTGGGCCGGGTTGAGCGTGCTCATCACGTCGTTACCCTTGGCCGCCACCGACGGGCGGTTCAACTCGAGCGTGCCGAGTTCGCCCTCCGGAACGCCGCGGTAGAGATCGGTGAGGTTCTCCAGCGCCTCCCGCCGGTCGTGGTTTCCGTCCTCGGCACCGCGCGAGGAGAAGTCCGTGATCGACTGGTCGGCGTGGGTCGCAGCGACGCTCAACGCGTAGGGGGCCTGCTTTCGCTGGCCGAGCGTGTCGTCGTCGGGGCCGTCGTTGCCCGCCGAAAACGTGATGAGGACGCCCTCCTCGAAGCACTTCCACATCGCGACGTTCAGCGGGTCGTACGGGTCGTAGTCGCCCGGCCCCGCGCCGTAGGAGTTCGAGGCGACGTGGATGTCGTGGTCGCCGGAGCGCTGATTCGAGAGCAAGTGATCGTACGCCGAGACCGTCTTCAACACGGTCAACGAGGCGTTCGCGGAGTACGATGTCAGGGTGACGTCGGGCGCCATCCCGCGGTACTCGCCGTCGCTGGCCGAGCCGTCGGCGCCGACGCTTCCGCTGCAGTGGGTGCCGTGACCCACGTCGTCGGTGTTGACGAGCCCGGCGTCGATCCAGAGGTCGCCCTCCTCGGCGAGCGGGTCGCCGACCCACTGCCAGTTGGCCTCGAGGTTCCCTTCGAGGTCGGGGTGGGCGCCGTCGATTCCGGTGTCGACGACGGCGACGTGGGCGTTCTCGCCGGTGTACTCGGTCTCGAGTCCTTCGCCCGCCTGAACGTCCTTCGCACGCGTGTCAGGGCGGGCGTCGTCGTGCTCGAGTTCGAGTTCGCGGTTCGGCGAGAGACGCCGGACCTCGGGCCAGCCGGCGACCGTCGAGAGCTGATCGCCGCCGAGCAGGCTGTAGGCGATCGGAAGCGCCTCGAAGGCGTAGTAGCCCTCAGCGAGGTCGAGTTCGCCGAGTCGGTCGACGTCCGCATCGTCGTCGAAGACGATCAGCGACTCCTGGAGGTCGTCGACAGCGAGGTCGAGCCCGTCGCCAAGCGTCGCCGCGGCGCTTCCGCTGAGCGCGACCGCGCCGGCGCCCGCGGCGCCGACGAGTCGCAGGAACCGTCGTCTGTTCGATGCCGTCGTGGGTGTGTCGGAGTTCATGGTGTCGGTGTGTGGTCGGTGTGGGCAGTTCGCACGGACTGGTGCGTTCGTGAGAGCGGTGCGTCGTTGGCGTCGCGTCGAAAAGTCCGAAACCGCCGCGTCTACGTCTCCTGGGCGATCACGGTCACGTTCCGCTCGGTGCCCGAGACGGTCGTCCACTCGCGGTCGGTGAGCGTCCCGTCGTCGTCGGTCTCGGCGGTGACGGCGACCGGCCCGAAGGTGTAGCGGTCCGAATCCGCGACGTCGTCGGGCGCCTGGGCGAAGTGCGTGAGCGCCTCGTAGGCCTCCTGTGGATCGTCCACGCCGAAGTAGACGTGCGTGCCGCCGCCGAACGCCGGCGTCGTCGCCTCGACGTCGCCGTGATCCTCGTCGACCTCCCACCCCTGGGGGACCGTGTCGCGGACGATGACCGACTCGCCCTCGGGGTGGCGCACATCGGCGTCGATCTCGGAGCGGCTGGTCTGACCGCCGGTGAAGACGGTGGCGTCGGCTTCGGCGGTTCCGTCGACGACGAGTCCGGCTTCACTGAACGCCGTCTCGAGGTCGAGGTGGGCGCGGCAGTCGAAGCCGTTGACCAGCCCCGGAACGTTCACCAGCTTCGCGACGACGTAGAAGACCCGCTCGCCGCCGTTTGCCTCGAGGTCGTCGATCGAGACGCTGGTCGAGACGTCCGCCTCGCCCTCGAGGCCCGCGTCCTTGTCGACGACCGTCGGCTCCCCCGTCTGGCCGTCGGGGTTCTGGGCGTCGTAGAGGAACAGGTCGACGTGCGGGTCGCCGCGCGTGGCGCTCGAGTTGCCCCCGCTGTAGTGGCTGAACGCGACGGTGGCGTCGAGTTCGCCGGGATCGGTGACGCGGACGTGGCCCGCGACGGCCCGCTCGTCCTCGGGGACGGCGAGGCCGACGGTTCCCGACACCGAGTCGTCGGTGAGATCCCGCGTGACGGCGTCGATCGCCGGGCCAACGTTCGCACGACCGTAGCCCTCGTACTGGTCGCGGCTCCCGAAGGTGTACCGGGGCGCCTTCGCCCGGTGGTACGGTGCGGCGGTGAGTGCGGACTCGGTCGCGGTCGCCAGCAGCACCTGTTTCAGCCGGAGGACGTCCTCGCGACCGGTGTCGGCGGGTTCGGGCAGCGCGATCGCATCCGGCGCGTCGAACTCCATCGCCTCGGCGACGAGCCCGGCGATTCCGGCTACCGAGGGCGCGGCCATGGACGTTCCCGCTTTACCCGTGTAGTCGCGCACGCCGTCGCTGCCGTCGCCGTCGGTGTTCGCCCCCGAGAGCGGCGACTCGAGTGAGAGGTCGAGGCTCACGTCCGACAGCGTGTCGAGGACGGAGTCGGCGAGTTCGAACTCGTACTCCGCCGGCCCCGTGATCTCGGGGTCGAACGTCGTTCGCGGCTCGAGATCCGAGTCGTCGAGGTCGTCGAACTCCTCGACTGGCTCGAGTTCCGCCGTCGCGAGGTCGTCGTCCGGTTCGGTTTCGGTGACCTCCTCCTCGGGGTCGCCCTGGAGGGCGGCGAGGTCGGGGACGTTGAGCGTCCCGCCCGGTGCCGTGACGTCCGGTTTCGTGTACGGCTCGTCGTTCTCGTCGATGCCGCCGATCCCGCCCGAGGAGTACGCGGAGATGCCGTCCCGGGCGCCGGTCGCGACGACCGAAATCGCCTCGCGGACCACGGCGGGTGCGCCGTTCCCGCTGGCGGGCGTGGCGTCGTTGCCAGCCGCGGCGACCGAGAGGATGCCGTCGTCGGCCAGCTCGCCGATCGCGTCCGGAACGTCGTCGAGTCGCCCGCCGAGGGCGCCGAGAGGCAGGCCGCCGACGTACCCCCACGACATGTTCACCGCGCGGACGTTGAGTTCCGCAGCGAACGCCTCGGCGTGATCGCCCATCTCGAGAGTCGGCTCGCCGAGACCGGACAGCGACACGATCCCCGCGTTGGGAGCGATGCCGGCGTGCAGCGAGCGGTCGCCGTCCGCGGTTCGGTCGCCCGCGGTTTCGGTCGGATCGAGGAACGCGCCGACGGCGACGCGCTCGACGGTGCCCGTCGTGAGGAGTTCGCCCTCGAGTGCGCGAACGTGGACGGTGTAGGTCGCCTCGCCGTCGTCGTGGACCGTCGGCGTCTGGGCGACGACGTTCTCCTCGAGGCTCGTTCCGACGAGGTCGCTCGAGGTCGTCAGTTCCTCGCCGTCGGGACCCTCGATGGCGATCTCGACCAGTTCGCCGTAGACGCTGGCGAAGACGCCGGTTCCCGCGGCGGCCTCGACCTCGTAGCTGAGGACGTCGCCTAACAGCAGGGTCGCCCGCGGCTCGTCTTCCTGATACCTGTCGGCGTCGATGGCGCTCGCCCGGCCGCTGCCGGCCATGATCGAGGCGACGTGGGTGCCGTGGCCGTTCGAGTCGCGCGGGTGCGAGTACTCGCCGTAGCGGTCGATGTCGTTGTGCCAGCCGACGAGTTTGGTGGTGTTCGAGGTGACCCGCCCCCCGGTGTTCGCGAACGGATTACCGTCGATCTCGAAGCCGTCTTCGGTCGAGATCGTCGCGCCGCTCCACGGACCGAGATCGGGGTGGCGCGAGTCGGTTCCGCTGTCGGTCAGCGCCAGCGGCCGGTCGCTTCGACCGCGATACCCCCGCTTCCAGGCGTGTCTCGCCTCGCGAACCCGGACGTTCAGGTGCTGCGGATCTATCTCACCCTCCCCGGTGGATAGCGCCGCCGCCGAGTCGCTCGAGAGCCCGGTTCCCGCCACCAGGCCGACGCCCGTCGCCGCGCCGAGTTTCAATACGCCGCGGCGCGTCACGTTCTCGGTGGACGGCTCCGTCCCTTCGCCATCGGTATCAGTCATGACTCGTGCTGACGTATGACTTTCCTGCTAATAAATTATTTTGACAAAGTCATCCAACTGTGCTTGTTAACTGTACACTCGGTCATAAATTTCGAATGGATTTTATAACGTTTCTAACAGGCTACCGGCCACCACTTCGAGGCAATAGTTGCGAGTAATAGTAGATGGAGGATAATATTACCGAATTATGGGAACGTATTACTCCCCGGTGGCCGTGAGTGCGGGCATGGCCCGCGACCGCACGTTCGAAACGCTCGCCGTCACCGAGGGGGAACACCCGTTCGAAACGGGGAGCGAGGCCGGCGACGTCACGTCGCCGATCCACCTCGCGTCCACCTACGCCTTTCCTGGACTGGACACCGAGATGAGCCTCGAGGACGTCGACCCCGACGCCGGCGAGTTCGTCTACTCCCGGCTGTCGAACCCGACGCGCCACGCCCTCGAGAGCCGCCTCGCCGCCCTCGAAGGTGGCGAGCACGCGATGGCGTTCTCCTCGGGTACCGCGGCGATCTTCACGACCGCCCTCTCCTGTGTCGAACCCGGCGACCACGTCGTCGCCTTCGACGACCTCTACGCCGGCACCCGCCGGATGCTCGAGGACGTCTTCGAGGCGCGCCTGGGCGTCGAGGTGTCGTTCGTCGACGCGACCGAGACGGCCGCCGTCGAGGACGCGATGCGCTCCGAAACCGAACTCGTCTGGATGGAGACGCCGACGAACCCCACACTCGCCCTCTGCGACGTCGCGGCGATCGCGGAGGTCGCCGACGAGTACGACGCGACGTTCGGCGTCGACAACACGTTCGCGAGCCCGTACTTCCAGCGCCCCCTCGAGCTCGGCGCCGACGTCGTCGCTCACAGCACCACGAAGTACCTCAACGGCCACTCCGACTCCGTCGGCGGCGCGGTCGTCACGAACGACGACGACCTCGCCGAGGAACTCCGGTTCCAGCAGCAAGTCGGCGTCGGCGACATGCTCGCCCCCTTCGACAGCTACCTCCTGCTTCGCGGGCTGAAGACCCTCCCGATGCGGATGCGCGAACACGAGCGCAACGCGACCGCCGTCGCCGAGTTCCTCGAGGGCCGCGAGGAGGTCTCGCGGGTGTACTACCCCGGCCTCGAGAGCCACCCCCAGCACGACCTCGCCCGCGAGCAGATGGACGGCTTCGGCGGCATCCTGAGCTTCGAACTCGAGGGCGACATCGACGACGCGAAACGCTTCCTCGAGGCGCTCTCCGAGTTCACCCTCGCGGTCTCGGTCGGCGGCGTCGAGAGCCTGATCGAACTGCCGGCGGGAATGACCCACGAGCCCCTCGCTCCCGAGCAGCGCGCGGCGCTCGGCATCTCAGATACGCTGATTCGGGTATCCGTCGGCGTCGAGGGACTCGAGGACTTGCTCGCCGACCTCGAGTCCGGCTTCGACGCGGTGGCCCGACAGGCGGCGAACGCCGCCGCGGACGACTGAGTCCGACGCGGGGTCGGCGACGAGCGCTCACTTCATCGGGGTTAAGACCACGGCGTTCGTAGCTACCCTCGATGAAAGGACCGGGGATCCTCTGGATGCTCCAGACCGCCGCCGGGCTGTCGATGGCGGGTCCGATGTTCATCATCGGCCTCGAGTTCACCCGCGACGGCCAGCTCGTCGGCGGCGTCGGTTTTTTCGCGCTGGGAGTCGTCGCCCTCTACTTCCCGACGTGGCTGCTCGGTCGGATCGGCGGCCCCCGGGCGTGGATAGCGCGCCGACTCGAGCGGCGCAGAGCCGACGACGAGGAGGCCGAGCAGGCCGAGTCTGAGTCCGAGCGGCGTCCCGGTCTCCTCGAGCGGTTTCGAAGCGACTGATCAGACCGCCCGCTCGAGTTCTACGGCCACCTCGCGCAGCCTCGCGATCCGTTCTTCGGTCGGCGGGTGCGAGCGGGTCTCGACGCGGAACCCGTCGTCGTCGCCGCGTTCGAAGCCGTGGGGGAGCAGGCACATCCCCTCGAGCCCGGCGTAGGCCCGCCGGGCGTCCCGCTCCGGCGTCGTGATCGTCTCGTCGAGGGTCGCCAGCGCGCTCACGAGCGCTGCGGGGTTGCCGGTGAGGCGCGCGCCGTCCCGGTCGGCAACGAACTCGCGCGACCGAGAGAGGCGACGGCTGAGAAAGACGATCAGCGTCGCGAACAGTCCCAGGAGGACGCCGCCGACGACGACGGTGAGCGCGACGGCGACGCCGAACTGTGCGAGCCCGGTGAGCGAGCCCAGCGGCGCGTCGATGAACGCCGAACTGAGGAGGTAGCCGCCGAGCAGGGCGGCGCCCCAGACGACCGGCCGCTGGGGTTCTGGAACCGTCTCTTCGAGCAGCGAGTACTCGTCGGAGACGAGTGCCGGCAGGAACGAGGCGAGCGTCATCACGAGCGCGTCGCGGTTCTTCAGGTGGACGAGTTCGTGTGCGATGACGGCGTCGAGTTCGTCCCCCGAGAGGGTCTCGACGAGTCCGTCGCTGACGACGACGGTCCCGGTGCGGAGGCCGCCGACGGCGAAGCTGTTCGGGACGTCGGTGTCGGCGATGGCGACCGCGGGGACGCGCATATCGGCCAGCGAGGCGAGGCGGGTCACGCGAGCGTGGAGGTCGGGGTGGGTGGCGGGGTCGATCGGGTCGGCGTCGGCCTCGGCGAGCAGCTCCCGGCGCGTGTACTGTAGCTGCGCCCAGAGCAGCACACAGAGGACGAACCCGCCCAGCACGGCGTAGCGCGCGGCCGTCGACGCGAGGCCGAGGGTGGCGAGCACGCCGGCGAGCCAGGGCTCGAGGAGAGCGGCGACGACGAGCGCGAACGCGAGGTCGATCAGCACGACGAGCGCAACGGTGGCGCCCATCTGTGCCGTGAGGTCGTCTCTGCCCATTCGTCTCTCAACGTTCGAAGTGTTAGACGAAAACAGTTTCGCCAGCAGTAGTCTGTGTGTTCGGACCGTCGTTCGTATCGTGATTTGAGAGAAACACATTTATCCCGACAGTATGCAGTTATGCGTGTGGGATACAACCTCCGCTTCGCTGCCCTGATCGCCTGTTGTGTCCTCGCGGTCGTCGTCGCCGCCGCGTTCTTCCCCGCCGCCGGCTACGGCGACGCCCCCGATCGGGAGGCCGTCGAGAGCGACTACTACGCCGACACGGAGAACGAGTTCGACTTCGGTATCGACCTCACTCCCCCCGAACGCGACGGCTCCGCGACCGACGACGAGGACGACAGCACCGACACGGATACGGAACGCGACGAGGAATCGGACGACGAAAACGAGAGCGACGACGAGTCGCCGGCCGGCAGCTCGGACGGCTCCTCGAGCAACGCGCTGTTCGAGGGCGCGATCGGCTGGCTGTTTCTCGTCGGCTTCGGGGTCGCCGGTCTGGTCGTCTGCTGGCGGCTCACCGACCCGAAGACGGGCGAGATCCCCGATCACGAGCTTCCGGAGGGGGTCCTCCCGACGATCCAGTTCCGACTGCGGCGCATCCCCCAGCTGACGATGGTCGCGACGATCGGCGCCTCGCGGGCCGTTCCCGCCCTCCTCGACGGCGTCGCGAGCACGACTCGAGACGTCGGCGCCGGGGTCGGCGCCGTCGCGCGAGACGTCGGCCGCGGCCTCGCCGGCGCAGCCGTCGCCGTGCCGGTGGCGCTCGCGGCCACCTCGCGCGGGTTCGGCTCGCTGTTCTCGCTGTCGCTCACCGACGGCGCCTCGTCGCTGCTCGGCGGCGTTCGAAACCGGACGCGGCGGTCCCGGTCGTCGACGCCGGCGGAGCGACCGACGGCCGAAGACGACGAGTCCGCCCCGGAGGAGCCGGAGTTCGGTCCCCGCACCATCGAGGAGGCCTGGGAGGAGATGGCCGCCGCCGTTCCGGTCTCCCGCCGAACCGTCCGGACGCCGGGCGAGTACGCCCGAGCGGCGGTCGAGGCCGGTCTGCCGGCCGAGCCGGTTTCTCAGCTCACCGAGGCGTTCCGGGAGGTCCGCTACGGGAACTTTCCGCCGTCACCGGATCGAACGCGGCGCGCGCGAACGGCCTTCGAGCGACTCGAGGACGGACGTGACGACGAGGGTGACGACCGATGAACCGCTCGCTGGTCGCCGCCGGAAGCCTGCTCGGCGGGGGCGCCCTGCTGGCCGCGCTCGCGGTCGCGGTGCTCGAGCCGTCGTTCGCCCAGCTCGCGCTCGTCGGCACCGACTGGGTCGTCTTCGCCGTCGCGAGTAGCGCCCTCACCCTCGGGATCGTCGGTCTCGCTCGCGTGGGCAGGTCGCCCGACGCCGCGGCCCTTCCCGAGCGCGCGACCGAACCGACCCGCGAGCACGCCCGGGTCACCGAGCCGATCGACCGGTCGCTCGACCGCCCGGAGCTCGAGGAGACGACCGCCGAAGCCGGCCGGCGCGCCTACCAGCGCCGGCAGGCGAGGGCGGCGATCGAACGCGCAGTCACGCTCACGCTCGTCGAGCGCCACGGCGTCTCGGAGGCGGCTGCCGACCGTCGCCTGCGTGACGGCTCGTGGACGGACGATCCGCGAGCGGCGGCCTACGCGAGCCCGGCGGTCTCGCTTCCGCTCCGCCTGCGTCTGGAGGACTGGGCGCACGGTGCGCGCCGTCAACGCGGCCTCGAGGCGGCGATCGCCGCCGTCGACGCGCTCGCGGCGGGCAACGCGGCCGACGAGACGCCCGCACCGACCGCGAACTCCCCGGAACCCGCGCCGGAGCCGGCGTCGGAGCTCGAGCTGGAGGGCGAGCGATGACCGCGACCGGCCGCTGGGAGGTCGGCCTCGTCGTCGCCCTCCTCGCGAGCGGTATCGGCATCGTCGCCGGCAGCGCCGCGGTCTTTCTCTCGTCGATCGTCGGCCTCGCGTACGTCGCCTACGGCTACACGACCCGGCCGCCGCCGGCCGAGTTCGCGGTCGAGCGGCTCCTCGAGCCGGCGTCGCCGCTGCCCGGCGACGACCTCGAGGTGGTCGTCCGGATCACCAACGAAGCCGACGAGGCCGTCGCCGATCTCAGGTTCGCCGACGAGCCGCCGGCGGCGCTACCGGTCGTCGATGGCGACATCCGCGGCGTCGCCTCCCTCCAGCCCGGCGAGACGGCGACGCTCGCGTACACGCTTCGCGCGCG
The DNA here is from genome assembly GCF_024362525.1 of Natrononativus amylolyticus. Classification (GTDB taxonomy): domain Archaea; phylum Halobacteriota; class Halobacteria; order Halobacteriales; family Natrialbaceae; genus Natrononativus; species Natrononativus amylolyticus. Next base: position 2,267,243 of record NZ_CP101458.1, on the reverse strand, counting down.
CCGCGGCGAGTACGCATTCGGCGACGTCACGGTCGTCGCCCGGAACGTGAGCGCGAGCGACGTCGAACGCCAGCGGTTCGAGGGAGACGACCGCCTCGAGGTCGACGACGCCCTCGAGCGCCTGCCGCTCGCCGGCCAGACGATTCAACACCCCGGGCGGGTCGAAACCGACGCCGGCGGAACCGGCACCGAGTTCTACTCGCTCCGGGAGTACCAGCCGACGGACCCGATGAACCGGGTCGACTGGAAGCGCCTCGCCCGCGACGGCAGCCTGACGACCGTCGAGTTCCGCGAGGTGCGCGCGGCGAGCGTCGTGGTCGTCGTCGACGTCAGACGCGCGAACCGGGTCGTCCGCGAGGCGGGCGAACTCGACGGCGTCGCCCTGTCGAAACACGCCGCGGGTTGGCTCGTCGACGCGCTGCTGAGCGAGAACAACCGGGTCGGGCTCGCGCTGTACGGCGCCAGCGGCGACTACCTGCTGGCGCGCAGCGGGCGCGACCAGCGGGCCAGAGCCGCGAAACTGCTCGAGGGCGAGTGGGACGGCTCCTTCGGTCGCCCCGCGTGGCTGGCCGCCGCCGACGACCACGTCGACCGCTTCTGTCGGCACCTCGAGGACGACAAACAGCTCGTCTTCGTCACACCGGCGCTCGACGAGGCGCCGCTCGCGTCGGCACGGCGGTTTCGCGCGTACGGCCACCAGGTGACGGTGGTCTGCCCGACGGTCGCGGACGTCGACTCGCCGGGCGGGCCGGTCGAGCGAATCGCCCACGAGCGCCGCTTGCGCGGGCTCAGAGAACACGGCGTGCGCGTCCTCGAGTGGGCGCCCGACGAGTCGCTCCACGTCGCGACCGAACGCGCCAACCGACGGTGGTCACGATGAACACGCGAGAACCGAATTCGACGGGCAGCAGCGATCTCGGAACAGCGACGATCGTCCTCGCGACGGTCGCGACGATCGGTCTGGGCGCCGGCATCGGCGCGGGCGTCGCCGGACCGTTTCTCCCGGCGACGATCGCCGCCGCGGTCGCCGGCGTCGCCGTCGGCGCGAGCCTGACGCTGCTGCAGTCGTCGTCGCTCCCCCGACAGACCCTCGGGAGCTGTGGGCTCCTCGCCGGGCTCGCGCTCCTGGCGCCGACGGTCGCCTACGCGGGGCTGTTCGCAATCACCGCCGGCGTCGCCACGGGCGCGACGACGATCGCGCTCGCGCCGGGTTCGAGCTTCCGACGCCCGGTCAGTCGTTCGCTCCGGGCGTCGGCGGTGTCGGCCGCTGTCGTCGTCGCCGCCGGACTGTTCGCTCTCTCGGGGAACGGCGGCTACGTCGGCCTGTTCCTGGTGGGACTGCACGCCGGAATCACGACCACGCCGTTTATCGCGTTCGTCTCGCTGCAGGTGCTGGCGATCGCCGCCCTGCTCTTCGGGGCGGCGAGCGTCTCCGTTCTCGAGTCGGCCGTCCCCGACCGGGCCGACCTGCCGGACGTCGAGGCGCTAATCGAGAGCGCCGCCGAGCTCCCGACGGCGCTCCAGTACGCCTACGCGGGACAGGTGCTGCTCTGGTTCGTTCCGGGGTTCGCCGTCGTCTTCGAGTCGACGCTGGTCTCGCTCGGCCCGGTCGGCGCGGCGATTGCGACCGCGCTCACGTCGGGCGTGCTCCACGCCGCGGTCGGCGCCGTCGTCCTCCTGGCGGTCCTCGTCTGTCTCGGCGCCGCGTTCGCCCCGTTCGCCCAGCTCTGGCTCGAGCCCTACCCGCTGCGAACGCTGGCGTTCGCCGCCGGCGGCGTCCCCGTCGCACTCGCAGCGCTCGCAGCAATCGCGCTCGGTCCGACGGCGGCTGGCGACAACCTGACGCTGCTCTGGCTGCTGGTCGGCGTGTTCGCCGCGGCGTTCGTCGCCGTCGAACTGCTCGCCCGGCGGGTGGCCGGGGCCGACTGGCGCCGGCGGACGCTCGGGGTCGGCGCGCTCGGCCTGTTCGCGACGACGGTCGTGGCCGCGCTCGCGGGACTCGAGGCCCTGTTCGTGTTCGTCGGCGTCGCCGCGTCGATCCTCGTCTGGGACGTCGGCGAGAACGCGCTGTCGATGCGCGGCGAGTTGGGTCCGGGCGTCGACTCCCGACAGACCGAACTCGTCCACGCGATGGGGAGCGCGCTGGTCGGCGTCGTCGGCGTCGCGGTCGCCGCCGGGGCGGTGTACGGGATCGGCACCGTCGCGCCGCCGACGTACCGCTGGCAGGCTGTCGTCCCGGTCGCGCTCGCACTCGTGGCAGTCGTTGCGTTCGCCGCCGCGCTCCTCGGCAGCGACTGGCGGGGGTCCGGGCGCCTCCGCGAGCGGTTCCGGTGGCGCCGGCTGGTCCGGTTCGCCCGGTCGGCGCTCACGCATCCGGTCGCGGTTCCCGTCGGCGGGACGCTCGCGCTCGCAGTCGTCATGATCGGAATCAGCGGCAGCCAGTACGCGCCGCTCGTGTTCTTCCTGATCGTCGTCGGGGTCCCGATCGGCCTCCTGGCGTGGGTCGAGTTGAACACCGACCGCTCCATCGGCGACGTCCCGAAGAACCCGCCCCGGATGTAGCGACCCGGCTCCCGCGCTTCGAAGCCCTTATACTCGCCAGTTGGATAGACACAGACGACTCGCTGGACTGCGGGCGACAGCGGGCACCTGCACGGCACCGCCACAGGTCGGGATGTGGGGCGCTCGAGGATCGTCGATCCTCGCCGCTCTGAACCAGGAAACGCCCGCGGAAATACACATGGCACGAAGCTTCTACTCCCACATCAAGGAGGCATGGAAGAACCCCGGCGACGGAAAGCTGGGAGAACTGCAGTGGCAGCGAAAGCAGGAGTGGCGCAAGCAGGGCGCGATCGAACGCATCGACCGCCCGACCCGCCTGGACAAGGCTCGAGAGCTCGGCTACAAGGCCAAGCAGGGCGTCGTCGTCGCTCGCGTCTCGGTCCGCAAGGGGACCGCGCGAAAGCAGCGACACAAGGCCGGTCGCCGTTCGAAGCGCCAGGGCGTCCGCCGCATCGGTCGGCGCAAGAACATCCAGCGCATCGGCGAGGAGCGCGTCTCCCGGAAGTATCCGAACCTCGAGGTGCTCAACAGCTACTGGGTCGGCGAGGACGGCTCCCAGAAGTGGTTCGAAGTGATCCTCGTGGATCCGAACCACCCCGCGATCCAGAACGACGACGACCTCAACTGGATCTGCGACGACGCCCACACCAACCGCGCGTTCCGCGGGCTCACCAACGCGGGCAAGGCGAACCGCGGGCTCAACACTCGCGGCAAGGGCGCCGAGAAAGTCCGCCCGTCGAACAACGGCGGCCAGGGTCGCGCGAAGTAGCGCCGCGCCGATTTTCACCGGTTTCGTCCCGCAGCGCCGCGCCGACGTTCCGCGCGGCGACACTCGAGGGCCGGGCGGACACTTATTTCGAGTGCCGGCGTACCACCGGGTATGGCGAACCACGTTCTCGTTCCAGTCGACGACTCGGACCGCGCAACGCAGGCCCTCGAGTTCGCCTTCGAGGAACACGCCGACGCGACGATCACCGCGTTACACGTCATCGACCCCGGCGAGTTCTACGCGGCGACGGGGATCGAAGGCGGCGCGATGGCGAACTACGACCAGATTCGCAAGAACCACGAGGACCGCTCCGAGAAGCTGCTCGAGGCCGCTCGAGAGCGAGGCGAGGCCAACGGGATCGAGATCGAAACCGACCAGGTCATCGGCGGCGTCTCGCGGTCGATCGTCGACTACGCCGACGAACACGGCGTCGATCACATCGTCATCGGCAGCCACGGTCGGACCGGTGCGAGCCGGATCCTGCTGGGGAGCGTCGCCGAAAACGTCGCCCGCCGCTCACCGGTTCCGGTGACGATCGTTCGGTGAACCACCCGTTCTGACCTCCTCACTCGAGACGGATTTCCTGCACGAAATTGCAGGAGGCCCTGTAGGTTCCTCCGATAGCGACGACGCGAGGTTCCGGGGACTTCAGACCGTCGTTAGCGCACCCACCGGTGCGTCGGTTCGCTCTCGAGCGCGCTCGATCCCGTCGTCGCCGGCCGCGATGAGCGCGAAGACGCCCGCGACGTCGGCCTCCGCCGTTTCGACGATGTCCAGCAGCAGTTCCTGGGTCTCCCCCGAGCGGATGAGGTCGTCGACGACCAGCACCGAGTCGCCGTCACTGATCGCCGCGGCGGGGAGGTAGTAGGTGAGCTCGATACCGGACTCGAGGCGCTCTCTGGCCTCGATAAACTCCTCGACGGCGGTCTCCTTGCGTTTCTTTGCATAGGCACAGCGGGTGCCGTAGTAGCTCGCGAGGGAGGCCGCGAGGGTGATCCCGTCGGTCGCCGCGGTGAGGACGAGATCCGGCCGGCCGAACTCGAAGGCGTCGGCCGCGACGGGCGCGACGAGGTCGAGAAACGACTGGTCGAAGACCGCGCCGGAGTTGTCGACGTACCCCTCCTCGTCGACCCGGATGCGTTCGCCAAGTTCGGCCGCGAGCGCCTCGTAGCCGACCTCCCCGACGACCTCTCGAGCGCGTTCGGTCCCCGGCAACACGTGGCCGTTGACGTACCGGTTGAGATCGCCCGCCGGCAGCCCCGTCTCGGCGGCGAGTTCGTCGTACGTCCGGGTCTGCTTCAGCATTCGCAAGACGTCGACCGCCCGCAGCTGCAGGGCGGCCTTCTCGGCTCGGTTCATACGAATATGCACGATTCCACAAGTATGGCTATTTCGATCATCACGGCGTACGAGATCACCACGAACGTGGGCTGGCGGGCGGGTCGGTTCGCTACCGCCGATAGCGCCCGATCAACCGCCGGACCAGCCGCGCCTGGGCCTTCTGGAGCAACAGGGCGGCCGTACTCGAGGCACAGCCCAGTTCGGCGGCGACCGCCTCGACGCCGCCTTCCCGGGGGATCTCGAAGTAACCGACGGCGAGGCCGGCCTCGAGTGCCTCGAACTGGCGGTTGGTGAGCGCGTCCGCCACGGGTGCGTGTCTGCGGTCGTACTCTCCGATTGCCTCGACGGCGACGTCGATCTCCTCGGGGAGCCCCTCGAGCAGCGCCCGTAAATTCTCGCCGGTGCCGACGACCGTCATCGAGAAATCCGCCCGTTCGTCGTAGACGATCGGCGGTACGACGACGAGGTCGAGCGCGGTGAGGCCCGCGCGCCACGCTCGGTCCTCCTCGCGGGTTTCCTGGCAGACGTAGAGGTAGAATGCGTCGGCGTCGATCGGCGTCAGGTCGTACCACCGGATCGAGTCCGCGGCCTCGAGCGCCCGCTCGTAGGGCTCTCGGTCGGCCTCAACGTAGAACAGTTCGTACTCGAGACGGGGCGCCTGTGTATCGACGTTCCAGGCCTGGAGTTCCTCGTAGCGGACCGCCTCTTCCTCGCGGATGAACCGCTGCATCGGGTGGAGCATCCAGTCCGGCTGGGAGAGCCACATACTGAGGTACTTCATCGGGGTTCGGCCCGAGACAGCCGCCGTGAGTATATAAAACCGCTAGTGTGTCCGCAAGAAGTCCGAGGGCTCGGGCGCGACAACGAACGGCTATGTTCGACTGGCTCTCGCTCGAGTCCTCGACGCTCGCTCTCGTGGTCGCGGCCGTCGGGGCCGGTGCGCTGCTCGCGAACTTCGTCGGCGTGCTCGCCACGATGGCGGGTCGCGCGAGCTACTGGCCTCCCGGGGAACGGGGCCGGCAGTTTTACCTCCAGTGGACGCTCGCCCAGACGTTTACCGTCGCGTTGCTCGTCGTTGCGTACCTTGACTGGGGCTCGCTTGGACTCCCGCGGCTCCTCACGGTCGCTGCCGGCCTGGCGCTGTTCGTTCCGGGGTTCGCCGTCGCCCTCGCCGCCGGCTTCGACCTGGGCACCGAGGAGACGGCGGGACTGTCCGGCGAGTTACGAACGGGGGGCTGGTACCGGTACTCGAGGAACCCCCAGTACGTCGGCTACATCGTTGCGAGCGTCGGCTTCGCGCTGCTCGCGAACTCGATACTGGTCGCGGTGCTCTGCGCGCTGTACGTCCTCTGGTGGCTCCTCCTGCCGCTCGCCGAGGAGCCGTGGCTGCTCGAGGAGTACGGGCCGGCCTACGATGAGTACGCGGCGCGAACGCCGCGGTTCGTCGGCCGACGAACTGTTCGGGAGTTGTTCGGAACGCGAGGCGAGCGCCCCGCATGAGTACAGACTGTCTACTGTACGTCGGTACCGGTGCAACCACAGCGGCTCTGTCGAAACACATCTACAGTGATACATTTCAGGAGTTGTGCTGAATGCACAGCGCGAATGTGGCACGGGCTGAGAGTCGATCTACGAAGGGGAGTGATCGGTCAATACAGTCTGTAGACGGAACACACTATTCGGTCGATACTAGTGTGGAAAATGAGCCGTATCCGTGCGATGGAGGATAGTATACTGCACTCAGAGACGGAGCAAGCTGAGTGCTTCTCGGAGGTGGTACATCGTTTCGTCGTTCTCACTGCGTTCAAGTGCCTCTGAAAGATGATATTCAACACGATTATCCCGTTTCTCAGCCTCCTCTCCCTCTAATTCGACTGCCGGTCCATTCGTTGTATTTGTATTGTCATTCATCTGATTCATACATATCAAAACACGGCCTCTGTCCATTTATACCCGCGATATTTTCACACAGTATTGCTGTTTTGATTAACTGGGTGAACGTCGTCTCCCGTCGTTCAGTTTGCAGTTTCTAAACTGGGTGACTCAGAGGAAATCATGCGAAATAAGTGGAGTCGTCGTACTGCATACAACCTCTGTATCTTGCACGCTCTTCTGACAGTGCTTCGGTAGTTCATCCAGTGTCTGCTGAATAGATAGCGCGAATGTGGCACTCGGTAGAGCGCGATCTGCGCGAAGGGTCGGACGCTCAGTACAGGGTAGGAAGATAGCGGAGAAGCAATCGATCTCACTCGTACTGTCAGGAACTGGCTGTTAAATAGAGAGGATGGGTTCAGCAACTCATCATGCTAGACTTTTAATTTGAACCTCAGCGTGGGTGACATGGTCGATATCCGTTATTCTGGAGGATGACTGTAGGCTCTGTCATTCGTCGGTTTCAATAAGAAAGAGCGGGTCGTATAGAGACCACGGTGACCGTGGAATGTCAAAGCCAAAAGACGTCGATTCATACATAGCCAATGCGGATACAGAAGCCCGTCCAACACTGGAAGAACTCCGCGAGATAATCAAATCAACTGTTCCAGAAGCCGAGGAAGAAGTCAGCTACAACGTGCCGTTCTATACGTTTCATGGCACTCACGTTGGAATTAGCGCAGCCAAGAACCACGCTACATTCGGCATTGGTGCCGGCACACTTCAGAGTGAAGATCGAAAAATGCTCGAAGAAAAGGGGTACAAAACCGGAAAAGAAACCATACAAATCAGATACGACCAAGCGGTGCCAACTACAGAGATAACCCAGCTTCTGGAAGAGAAGGCGGAAGAAGCCAAAAAAGCACAGTAGCCGAGACGGTGCTATTCAAAGGATCGGGGGTGATCGCATCTTTATGTCAATAATAATGTGCTTCAACAGATTCACTACAGACCGGTTGCGGTTGCGACGAAAAATCGCGACAGCCAACCGTCTCAATCGGACAGGAAGTCCGGTTCCGGACGCTTCTCGTCGCGTTCGGCCTCGAGATGGCTTCGGAACTCATCAATTTCGACGTCGTACTCCTGCTCCTCGAAGCGATCGCGCACCGAGATGTTCCCGGCCTCCTCCTCGTTGTCGCCGACGATGATCTGGTAGGGGACCCGGTCGTCGTGGGCCGCCCGGATCTTCCGCTCTAGGGTGGCGTCGCGGTCGTCGACCTCGATCCTGAAGGCGTCGAACTCGTTTTTAACCCGGTGGGCGTAGCCCAGGTTGTCGTCGGAGATCGGCAGCACCCGCACCTGCTCGGGGGCGAGCCAGAGCGGGAACTTGCCCTCGAAGTGTTCGATGAGCATCATGAAGAAGCGCTCGTAGGAGCCGTACAGCGCGCGGTGGATCATCACCGGTCGGTGCTCCTCGTTGTCCTCGCCGACGTAGGAGAGGTCGAAGCGTTCGGGCATGTTGAAGTCCAGCTGGACCGTCGGGCCGTCCCAGCTCCGGCCGATGGCGTCCTTGAACGCGAAGTCGATCTTCGGCCCGTAGAACGCGCCGTCGCCTTTCTCGAGGTCGTAGTCGTAGTTTCGCTTCTCGAGGACGGCCTCGAGTTGCTCCTCGGCGCGCTCCCAGATCTCGTCGCTGCCGACGGATTTCTCGGGCCGGGTCGCCAGCGCCATCTCGTACTCGAGGTCGAACGTCTCTAAGACCTCGACGATGACGTCGATGATCGCCTCGACCTCGCGTTCGATCCCGTCGGGTTTGATGAACAGGTGGCCGTCGTCGATCGTAAAGGCCCAGACCCGCGAGAGCCCCGACAGTTCGCCGCGCTGTTCCTTCCGATACACTTTGCCGTTCTCGGCGTAGCGGATCGGCAGGTCGCGGTAGGACCAGGAGTGGTCCTGGAAGATGGCGGCGTGGCCCGGACAGTTCATCGGCTTCAGGCCGAACTCGTCGTCGCCGACGTCGAAGATGAACATGTCGTCGGCGTAGTTCTCGTAGTGGCCCGAGCGGTGCCAGAGGTCCGTCTTGAAGACGTGGGGCGTCTCGACGTAGTCGTACCCCGCCTCCTCGTTTAGTTCCTCGACGAAGCGCTCCAGTTCCCGCAGGATCGTCTTCCCCGGCGGGTGGTACAGCGGGAGGCCGGGGCCCGTTACGTCCTGGATCGAGAACAGGTCCATCTCGGTGCCGATCTTGCGGTGGTCGCGCTCCTCGGCTTCCTCCATCCGGGTCAAGAACGCCTCGAGATCCCCGTCGTCCTCGAAGGCCGTCCCGTAGATCCGCGTCTGCATCGGGTTCTCCTCGTCGCCGCGCCAGTACGCGCCGGCGATCTCGAGCAGTTTGACGACGCCGATCTCGCCCGTCGAGGCGACGTGCGGGCCGGCACAGAGGTCCTCCCACTCCCCCTGGCTGTAGAAGGTGACCTGCTCGCCCTCCTCGGCGAGTTCTTCCAGTAACTCGAGCTTGTAGGGCTCGTCGGCCAGGCGCTCTTCGGCCTCTGCGACGGAGAGTTCCTCGCGCTCGATCTCGTAGTCTGCGGCGATGATCTCTGCGATCTCGCGCTCGAGGGCCTCGAAGTCGGACTCGTCGACGTCGAGGTCGTCGAAGTCGTAGTAGAAGCCCTCCTCCGTCGGCGGGCCGATCGCGAGTTTGACGTCCTCGCCGAACTGGCGTTCGACCGCCTGGGCGAGACAGTGCGCGGCGGAGTGGCGCATGACCTCGAGATACTCGTCGGACTGGTTCGTGACGATTTCGAGGCGGGCGCCGTCGTACACTGGCTGCTCCTTGGCGACGAGTTCGCCGTCGAGTTTGCCGGCGACCGTGTCCCGGCCGAGGCCGGGACCGATCTCGTAGGCGCAGTCTGCGACCGTCGCGTCGGGAGCGACCTCGAGTTCTGAGCCGTCCGGTAGTACGACCGCTATTCCTCGCTGTGATTCTGGTTCTGACATGGCTGTGGGTGTGCGTTGATAGCTGCTGGTCTGGCGCCCGGAAAGTCGGCAACGACCGGGGCTGTCGGGAGCGCTCGGGCTGGCGTCGCTACCGCCGGCTGGTCGGTTCGGGTCGACACAACACGGGGTAGGTGAGAGTTAATAGCGGGCGAGAGCCCCTGTAAAGCGGACACCTACCATCGTGGCTACGGATAGTCCGGTTCGAGATAAAAGCGTTGTGATGGTCTGCGAGCGGTTCGACCCCGAGCGAGATCGGATCGCCGTGGCTGAACCGACCGGGGGAGATATGTGTCAGTACTGGCTACCGAGGGCGCATGGAACCGGAAACTGGGGTCGACGGTCCCGTCCTCGTCGTGGGCCCGCCGGAGTGGCGCCGCGACGTCGTCGCCGCCCTCGAGCCCGCACCGGTTCGGACCGCCGGCGATGGAACGGGGTCGCTCGAGCACATAGACGGCGCCGGCGCAGTCGTCGTCTACGGCGCGGACGGCGCGGCTCTCGAGTGGCTCGATACCCTCGGCGACCGGCAGTCGTCGCTGCCGGTCGTCGTCTGCGTCGACGCGCTCTCCGGCGACCTCGCGAGTGCGACGGCGGCGAGGGCGAACGTGACGCCGCTCCCGAACGACGAACTCGAGTCGGTCGGGACCGTTCTCGAGGCGGCGCGGGAACCGCTCGCCGACGAACGCGAACGCACGGAGCGGGCGCGACTGTTCGACGCCGCGTTCGACGACGGCGACCTCCGGTGGGTGCTCGACCGCGAGGGGACGGTTCTCCGGGCGAACCGGACGGCAACCGCGGCCGTCGACGGCGACGTGGAGTGGTTCGCGGGGGAGCCGTGGTGGGACGGCCCGTGGTGGACGGCCGGCGACACCCAGGAGCTTCGGGCGCGGGTGCGCCGGGCGCTGGCGGGCGAGGAAGCCAGCCTCGAGACGACGGCGTTCGTCGATCCCGATACGCGAGCGACGGTCGAGGTGAGCGTTCGCCCCGCAACCGAGGGTCGCCTGCTCGCGACGGCGATCGACGTCAGCGAGCGGGCTGCACTCGCCGAGCGACTGCGCCGCTCGGAGGAACTCCACCGGGTGACGCTCAACAACATGACCGACACCGTCCTCGTCACCGACGACGAGGGGCGGTTCACCTACATCTGCCCGAACGTCCACTTCATCTTCGGCTACACGGTCGACGAGATCGAGGCGATGGGGACGATCGACGAGCTCCTGGGTTCGGACCTGTACGACCCGGACGAACTCCGCGAGCGGGGCGTCCTCACGAACCTCGAGTGTACCACCCACGACAAGGCCGGCGACGAGCACACGCTGCTGGTCAACGTCAAGGAGGTCTCGATCCAGGAGGGGACGACGCTGTACAGCTGCCGGGACGTCACGAAGCGAAAGCAACGGGAGCGAGCGCTGTCGGCGCTGCACGACACGGCCCACGACCTCTCGTACGCCGAAACCGCCGGCGAGATCGGCCAGGTCGTCGTCGACGACGCGACGGACGTGCTCTCGACGGACGCGGTGGCGCTGTACCGGTACGACCAGTCGACGAACCTGCTCCGGCCCGACGCTCGCAGCCCGTCGATGGAACGTCGGTACGGTCCGCTTCACCCCGTCGAACCCGGCGACTCCGATCTGGGCCGGGCGTTCCTGACTGGCGACCCCGTCCCCGACGCACGGATCGGAAGCGAGGTCGACGGCGGTCGCGCGCTGGGCGTGTCGCTTGGCGACCACGGCGTGTTCGTCGTCGGCGACGAGGCGATCGACGACGTCACCCGCGAGGTCGCCGAACTCGTCGCGACGACCGCCGAGGCCGCGTTCGATCGCCTCGCTCGCGAGGAGGAACTCCGCGAGCGCGACCGTCGACTCAGCGAGCAGAACCGCCAGCTCGAGCGGGCCAACCGGATCAACGACCTCATCCGGGAGGTCGACCGGGCGATCGTCCGGGCGGAGACCCGCGAGGAGATCGAACACGCCGTCTGCCAGCGTCTCGTCGGCGCCGATCGCTTCGCCCTCGCGTGGATCGGCGAACACGCGGGTTCGGGGGAGGTCGTCCACCCGCGGGCGTGGGCCGGCGCGGACCGGGGCTACCTCGACCGGGCGTTCGAGAGCGGCGGCGACCCGCGAGAGCCGTCCGTCCGGGCGGCGACGGAGAACGCGCCCTGTGCCGTCGACAACGTGGCCGACGCGCCCCGCGCCGCGCCGTGGCGAACCGCCGCGCTCGCCGCCGGCTTCCAGTCGGTCGTGAGCGTCCCGCTGCTGGCCGACGATGCGAGCCACGGCACGCTCACCGTCTACGCGACCCGCGCCGACGCCTTCGACGACGTCACCCGCAGCGTCCTCGGGGAACTGGGCCAGACCGTCGGCTCGGCCATCAGCGCCGTCGCGCGAAAGGACGCGCTGCTCGGCGACCCGGGAACCGAACTCGAGTACCGGGTCGACCGGCCCGACGACCTGTTCGGCCGGCTCGCAGCACGCACGGGGACGACGCTCACCCTCGACGGCGTGATCCACCGCGAGGACCGGGTGCTCGCGTTCGTCACCGTCGAGGGAGCGCCGCCGGCGCGCCTCCTCGAGGCGGCCGACGGCTTCGCGGACGTCCTCGGCGCCCGGACCGTCACCGACGGCGAGAACGGCGGCGTCGTTCAGCTGCGACTCCGACCGCCGTTCGTCGCGACCGCGCTGGCCGACCACGGCGCCGAGTTGCGCGAACTCGTCGCCGACGCCGACGAGTTGCGACTCGTCGTCGCCGTCTCTCCCCCGGTCGCGACGCGCACCGTCGACGACCTCCTCACCGAGCGGTACCCGACCGCCGAACTCCGCGCCCAGCGGGAGCGTTCCCCCGCCGATCGGACCGTCCCATCGACGTTCATCGACCGGCTGACGGACAGGCAGGCCGAGGTCGTCAGGACCGCCTACCACGCCGGCTACTTCGCGTCCCCGCGCGAGAACACGGGCGAAGCCGTCGCCGATACGCTCGAGATCTCGCCCCAGGCCTTCTACGAGCACATCCGCGCCGCACAGCGCAAGCTCTTCGACGCGGCGCTCGACGGTCGATCCGGAGCATAGTTTATTATTAAACCCTCCTGCACTCTCGCCCATTTAACTGTAAACGGGAGTCACTTTCCCCGCTCGGCAAAAATTGCAGCGTATGGACTCTCAATCCGCTGTGCCAGACGACAGCGCCGACCGCTCGAGCGACGACGCCCGTTCCCGACTCTGGGACGTCGGCTACGAGTCGGCGGGCGAGGTCGAGTACGAGTGTCTCGACTGCGGTCTCGTCGTGGTCGCGGACGATCACCCGCTCACCTGCCCGACCTGCGACGCGGCACTGCGGAACCGCTCGATGCCGATCGAGTGACGACCGAGACCGATACGCGTTTTTCTCTCGCCGGTGAGGGCGTCCTATGAGCGTCGACGCCGTCCTCTTCGACTTCGACGACACGCTGTACCCCTACTCCCCCTGCAACGAGGCGGGGAAGAGGGCCGCCCACCGGGTCGCCCGCGAGCGGGGTTACGACCTCGAGCGCGAGGCGTTCGAGGAGTTCTACCGAACCGGTCGCCGGGACGTCAAGCTCGACCTCGCCGGGCGAGCGGCCTCCCACGAGCGCTACCTCTACTTCAAACGGGCCCTCGAGAGACGGACGGGAACGCCGAAACCCGGCGACGCGCGGGCGCTGGGCGAGGCCTACTGGGAGGCCTACGTCGAGGCGATGGCGTTGTTTCCGGGCGTCGAGGAGACCCTCGAGACCCTTCGCGAGAACGGGATCGCCGTCGGGGTCACGACGAACCTCACGACCCACGTCCAGCTCCGGAAACTCGAGGCGGTGGGTCTCGAGCCCTACCTCGACGCGCTCGTCACCTCCGAGGAGACCGGTCAGGAGAAGCCGGCGTCAGTGATGTTCACCCTCCCACTCGCTCGCCTCGACTGCCGGGTTTCGCGGGCGGTGATGGTCGGGGACAACGTCGACGCGGACGTCGTCGGCGCGAACGCCCTGGGACTCGAGACGGTGCTGTGGAACTGGGAGGGCGACGGCCCGCTCGAGGGCCAGCGCGCCCCGGACCACAGGATAGATGCGTTCGAAGCGCTAACCGAGGTGGTACTGTGATTCTCGAAGACGAGCGCAGACAGGTCGTCGAGCACGCATCGGAACTGGCCTCGCTCACCCCGGGCCGGACGGGGAACCTGAGCGTCCGCGGGGCGGGCGACGACGCGGACGCCTTCGCGATCACGCCGACGGGCGTTCCCTACGACAGCTTCGACGTTCGAGAGACGCCGGTCGTCGGCGTCGACGGCGAGCGCCGCGACGGCGAGATGGCGCCCAGCAGCGAGGTACCGATGCACAGCTCGATCTACCGCCGGGAGGACGTCGGTGCGATCGTCCACACCCACTCGCCGTGGTCGACGGCGATGGCGGTCTGTCACCACTCGCTGCCGCCGATCCACTACATGATCGTCGCCGTCGGCAAGCGCGTCCCCGTCGCGGAGTACGCCCCCTACGGGACCGACGAACTCGCCGAGAACATCGTGACGGCGATGGCCGAGGCGGAGTCGACCGCCTGCTTCATCGAGAACCACGGCCTCGTGGTGACCGCCGCGAACCTCGAGACCGCACTCGAGAACACCGTCCACGTCGAGAGCCTGGCTCGATTGTATCTGCAGTCGACGGCCGCCAGCCTCGAGCCGAAGACGCTGTCGGACGCGCAGCTTGAGACGGTTCTCGAGCAGTTCGAATCCTACGGGCAGTAATCCGTTACGCCCGTGGCCGATCCGAAACCCGGTTCGGGCGTCTCGTCGAACTCGTCTTCGAACCAGAAGGCCCCGTTTCGCTGGATCACCTCCCCGTCGACCTCGATGTACGAGTCGCGACTCACGTCCGCGAGAACGTCCGCGTGGACGGCGCTCTCGTTGAACGGTCGATCGTCGGGGACGCATTCCTCCATCGCGCACCCGAGCGCGAGGTGGACGGTCTGGCCCATCTTCTCGTCGAACAGGATGTTGTCCGTGATCTGATCGATGCCGCGGTTCATTCCGATACCGAGTTCCCCGACGCGGCGCGCCCCCTCGTCGGTCTCGAGCAGGCTCGTCAGCGCCACTTCGTTGTGGCTCGCGGCGTGATCGACGACGACGCCCTCCTCGAAGACGAGGGTCACGTCGCGAATCTCCCGCCCGTGTCGGTAGAGCGGCACGTCGAAGCGGATCTCCCCCTCGACGGAGCCGGGGTCCGGCGACGTGGCCACCTCGCCGCCGGGCATATTCTCCCTCCCGCCGTCGTTGATCGTCGTCATCCCGGCTATCGAGAGGCGAAGGTCGGTGTCGTCGCCCGAGACGAGTCGCACCGCGTCCGCATCGTCGAGCGCGTCCGCCACCCGCTGCTGGCGCTCGCGCTGGCCGTCCCAGTCGCGATCGATCGCGCCGTACACGTAGTCGGCCCACGCCTCGGTACTCAGCTCCGCTCGCTGGGCGTCCGCGGGCGTCGGGTGCTGGGTGATCACCCACCGGGTCTCGAGGCGCTCCTGAAGAATCGGCTGCTTCGCGCGACTCGAGGCCCGCCCCTTTGCCGAGTCGACGTCGCTCCCTTCGGCGGCGTTGCTCGAGGCCTTGACCAGAATAACGACGTCCGTTTCCCGCATCGCCGCGAGCGCGTGATCCTTCGTCGCAAAGTCTTCGGCGTCCATCGCGCGGGCGTAGGCGCGGCCGGCACGCGGGTTCAGCCACTCGGTCATCGGGTGCGCGCCGCGCTCGCCGATCCGCTCGTAGAGGGCGACGACGAGGTCCTCGGCCGGCCTCGGTGCGCGGACGAGCACGGTGTCTCCGGACCGGATTTCGGTGCAGTAGTCGACGAGGATCTCGGCGTGGCGCCTGACTCGATCGTCCATACTCGACCCAGGGAAGGTCCCCACAAAGATGTCTGCCAGGCGGAACGAAAGTGAAAGTGAACCGGATCGGGGGCGCGACGGGACGCGAGTCAGTCCCGATCCGCGAGCAGGTCGCTGGCAGTCACCAGCGACTCCATCTCGAGGCCCGCCGCCTCGACGGTCTCGCGGCCGCCTTCCTCGCGGTCGACGACGACGAGCGTTCGCTCGACGGTCGCGCCCGCCTCGCGCAGCGACTCGACCGCTTCCACGAGGCTCGTCCCGGTAGTGACGATGTCCTCGAGCACCACGACCTCCTCGCCGTCCTCGAGTCGTCCCTCGACGAGATTCCCGGTACCGTACTCCTTTCGCTGCTTGCGCGCGATCACGTAGGGGACGCCCGCGGCGACGCTGGTCGCCGCCGCCAGCGGGACGGCCCCGAGGGCGACGCCTGCGATCTTCGCCCCCGGCTCGAGGCGCTCGGCGAACGCCTCGGCGATCAGCTCGAGACAGCGGGGGTCGGTCTCGAAGAGGTACTTGTCGACGTAGTACTCGCTCGTCCCGCCGTGGGAGAGGTCGAACTCGCCGAACTGGACGGCGTCTGCGGCCCGCAGCGCGTCGATGAGCTCCTGGTTCGCCATTGCCGAGAGTGGCGCACCGGAGCGAGATAAGCGGTGTGAAACGCTGCGCCGGGGTCGACCGTGCGGTCGTCGCGTTCGCTACGGGGCCTCGAGTGCGAGCAGCTCGCCGCCTTCCGTCGCGACGATGATCGTCTCCTCGACGGCGGCGACCCCTCGCCAACCGGGCGGCGAATCGAACTCGAGGGTCCAGAGGTCCGATCCCTCGCGATCGAAGGCGAACAGCAGTCCGTCGCCGTCTCGTTCCGTCTGTCCGAACGCGAGCACCACGTCTCCGGCGACGAGCGTTTTGGTCACCCATCCGTCGATCTCGACGTGCCACTGTTCGCCGCCGTCGTCGACGTCGATCTCGGTAATGTAGCCCCGGTCTGAGCCGGTATCGGTCTGAGCGACGTACCCCGCCCCGCCCACGAGCGCCGGCGTCGACGCCCGGGTTCCTCGCGGTTCGGTCGACCACCACATCTGGCCGCTCGAGAGCTCGTACCGGGCGGCGGCGGCGCGTCCGTAGAGCGGCCCCGAGGTCACCCGACCGGCGAACAGCCCCCTGTGGGTGATCGCCGGCGGATGGGTCGCTTGCGATTCGCGCATGTCGACCTGCCAGACCGGTTCGGGATCCGTCTCCGACCAGGGGAACGTGGTATCGGCCATATCGAACCTCGAGAACTCGCCGGGCGCTCTGGTGTACAGCATCGAGTCGGAGAGACCGGCGACTATGCCCGACTCGAGCGTCCAGACGATCTCCCCGTCCGTTCGGTCGCGGGCGGCGGTCCTCGTGTCGTAGCCGGGGGCGGCCATTGCGCCGGCGGTGATCACGACCTCCTCTGCGACCAGGAGGCTGCCGAACCAGCGCTGCGGATCGCTGCTCGCGGTCCAGACGGTCTCGCCGTCCGCGAGCTCGAACGCGGCGAACTCGCTTTCCTCGTCGTCTTCGTCGTCGGCGACGCCGGCGGCGTAGACCGTTCCGTCCGCGATCCCTGCGGTACCGATCTCGCCGTCTCGGTTCCACCTCGAGTCGCCGTCCTCGAGATCCACGGCGTGAAGCCCGCCGTCGCCGTAGCCGACGACCGTTCCGTCCGCGACGAGAACGCCGGTGAACGCCTGGTCCGTCTCGATGCGCCAGCGCACGTCGGGTTCCCCCTCCGGCGGGTCGGCGTGTTCGTTGTAGCTCGAATTTCCCGCGTCGTAGTGGGTGAGCGGCCACGAACCGGGTTCGGGCGCGGTAGTTTCGAGGGAGGCCACCTCGGACTCGAGGCAGCCGGCGAGCGACGCGGAGAACACCGCCCCGCCGGTTGCGAGGAGCGATCGCCTGGAGGGCGCGTACATGTCACGAAAACTGTCAGTACGACTAATAACGATTCCGCTCGTTTGCCAGGGCCGCCTACCAGGGCTCGTTCTTCAGCCCGAGTTTGTAGGCGATCACGTTCGTCGTCACGTGCAGGATCGGCGTGAGCACGACGACGACGAGGATGACGCCCCAGGTGAACCACTCGAAGAACCACTCGGTGGCGAGCAACGCGGTGAGCGGGAGCGAGACGACGACGAAGTCGAGCTGGTCGACGCCTGGGAACATCGCGCCGCGCTCGCGGCCCGTGCGGCGCTTGACGAACGAGGCGAGGATGTCGCCGAGCATCGCTCCGGCGGCGAGACCGACCGCCGCGAGCGGGGTGAACGCCGGCACCTCGAACCCGATCGCGGCGCTCACGTCGTCGGCGACGAGCGTCAGCGCGCCGGCGAGGAGCAGTCCGGCGAGGATACCCGCGAACGTCCCCCGCCAGCTCTTGCCGTCGCCGAGGATTCGCGACCCGCTCCAGGTTCGCCCCCCGTCGATCGGCCGGCCGCCGCCGGCGAGCACCGCCGCGTTGTTCGGCACGTAGGCGGGCAACATCGCCCAGAACGCGATAACGACCGTCTCGAGTACTGCCATGTCACAGCGGATGACAGCCCGTAACTTAACCGGGGGTGGTTCGCGTCGGCGGCTTTCGGTTCGAGGACTCTCAGTAGCGGTCCCCGGTCTGGGTTCCGGAGGACGGGGTACCGTATACACTAACTGTATTCATTGTACACGAAAAACTTTTGCCGCCCGTGGGTGATTGTCGCATAGACTGCATGCCAGGCGACGTGTTCAGCGACGGCGAGTACCGACGGCGCATCGAGCGGACGAAAGAGCGGATGGCGGAGGCCGACCTCGACGCGATCGTCGTCTCCGATCCGGCGAACATGAACTACCTCGCGGGGTACGACGGCTGGTCGTTCTACGTCCACCAGGCGCTCGTGCTCACGCGAGAGCGCGAGGAACCGATCTGGGTCGGCCGCGAGATGGACGCCGGCGGCGCGCGGGCGACGACCTGGCTCGCCGAGGAGAACATCCGCTCCTACAGCGACGATCACGTCCACTCGCCGCACGACCTGCACCCGATGGACTACCTCGCGGGCGTGCTCGAGGAGTGCGACGTCGCCGACGGCCGGATCGGCCTCGAGATGGACGCCGCCTACTTCACCGCGAAGTCGTACACGCGCCTGCAACAGAACCTCCCCGAGGCCGAGTTCGAGGACACGACGCTGCTCGTCGGCTGGGTCCGCATCGAGAAGTCCGAGCAGGAACTCGAGTACATGCGCCAGGCCGCCCAGATTTCGGAGAACGCGATGCAGGCGGGGATCGACGCGATCGGCGAGGGTGTCCCCGAGTACGAGGTCGCGGCGGAGATCTACGACGCCCTCATCCGGGGGACCGACGAGTTCGGCGGCGACTACCCCTCGATCGTCCCGCTGATGCCCTCGGGCGATCACACCGACACGCCACACCTCACCTGGACCGACCGCGAGTTCGAAGAGGGCGACCCCGTGATCATCGAACTCTCGGGCTGTCGCCACCGGTACCACTCCCCGCTGGCCCGGACGACGTTCGTCGGCGACCCGCCCGCGGAGCTCGCGGAGGCCGCCGACATCGTCGTCGAGGGGATCGAAGCGGCCCTCGAGACGGCCGAACCGGGCGTCACCTGCGAGGCCGTCGAGGAGGCCTGGCGCGAGACCATCGCGCAGTACGGTATCGAGAAGGAGGATCGGATCGGCTACTCGATGGGACTGGGCTACCCGCCGGACTGGGGCGAGCACACCGCGAGCATCCGGCCGGGCGACGAGACGGTGCTCGAGGAGAACATGACGTTCCACATGATCCCCGGCATCTGGACGGAGGCGATCGGCATGGAGATCAGCGAGACGTTCGTCGTCACCGCGGACGGAGTCGAAACACTTGCGGCGTTCCCGCGACGACTGTTCACCGCTTGAGATGAGTATGGAATCTACCCAGGAAGCCGAACCCGACTCGCCCGAGATCGACTCGGCGCTCGTGACCGCCCGGCGCCAGCTCGAGCGCGCCGCCGCCCACGTCGACGTCGACGAGGGCGTGATCGAGCGGCTGAAACACCCGACCCGCGTCGAGCAGGTCTCGGTCCCGCTCGAGCGCGACGACGGCTCCGTCGACGTCTTCACGGGCTACCGCGCCCAGCACGACGACGTCCGCGGTCCCTACAAGGGCGGGCTGCGCTATCACCCCGAAGTGAACACGGAGGAGTGCATCGGGCTCTCGATGTGGATGACCTGGAAGTGCGCCGTGATGGACCTCCCCTTCGGCGGGGGGAAGGGTGGCATCGCCGTCAACCCGAAGGAGCTGAGCGAGGGCGAGACCGAGCGGCTCACCCGCCGGTTCGCCGAGGAGCTGCGCGCCGTCGTCGGCCCGACGAAGGACGTTCCCGCCCCGGACATGGGGACCGACGCCCAGACGATGGCCTGGTTCATGGACGCCTACTCGATGCAACAGGGCGAGACGACCCCCGGCGTCGTCACCGGCAAGCCGCCGGTCATCGGCGGCTCCTACGGTCGCCAGGAGGCCCCCGGCCGCAGCGTCGCGATCGTCACCCGCGAGGCGATCGACCACTACGATATCGGCCTCGAGAGCGCCACCGTCGCGGTGCAGGGCTTCGGCAGCGTCGGCGCCAACGCCGCCCGACTGCTCGACGAGTGGGGGGCGAGCGTCGTCGCCGTTAGCGACGTCAACGGCGCGATCTACGACCCCGACGGCCTCGACATCGAGTCGATTCCGACGCACGAGGAAGAGCCCGAGGCGGTCCTAGAGCAGGACGCCCCGGAGACGCTTACCAACGAGGAGATCCTCGAACTCGACGTCGACGTGCTCGTCCCCGCCGCGGTCGGCAACGTCATCTCCGCCGAGAACGCGGGCGACGTCGCCGCCGACATCGTCGTCGAGGGCGCCAACGGCCCGACGACGTTCGCCGCCGACAGCATCCTCGAGGAACGGGGCGTGCCGGTGATCCCGGACATCCTCGCGAACGCGGGCGGGGTGACGGTGAGCTACTTCGAGTGGCTCCAGGACATCAACCGCCGCCAGTGGAGCTTGGATCGGGTTCAGGAGGAACTCGAGGAACACATGCTCGACGCCTGGGACGACGTTCGCGGCGAGGTCGAGGCGAAGGAGCTGACCTGGCGCGACGCCGCCTACGTGGTGGCGCTCTCCCGGATCGCCGAGGCGAAGGCGATGCGCGGGCTCTGGCCGTAGCGCGGGTTCGAGGGTCGTTTCTCCTCGCCGCACGGGCGGGACCGAGACAGGGCTTCGTGGAGTGACCGATCACCCGGCCGCTCGCCGGCTCACCGGCCGAGCGCGCCCGAAACCTTCTCGATCGGGTGCGGCGGCTCCTCGCGTCCCTCGTAGGACGCGAGCTGTGAGCGACACGACGCCCCCGGCGCGACGACCGTCTCGCCGTCGCTCGCCTCGACCTGATCGACGAGGACGTCGCCGATCGCCCGGCTCAGCGAGTAGTGCTCGGCCTCGTAGCCGAAGCTGCCGGCCATCCCGCAACAGCCCGAGTCGAGCGCGTCGACCTCGTAACCCGTCGCCTCGAGCACTCGCGCGGCGTGGCCGTCTTTCTTCGTCGCCTTCTGGTGGCAGTGGCCGTGGTAAGTCAGGCGCTCGCCGGGCGGCGACAGCGGGAGGCGATCGACGAGATCGAACCGATCGAGGTACTCCATGATCCCGTAGGTGCTCGTCGCGACGGCTTCGACGTCCGGCCCCGACAGCAGATCCAGGTAATCGGACTGGAGCATCACCGCGTCGGAGGGTTCGACCACCACGACCTCCCAGCCGTTCTCGACGTACGGCGCGAGGGCGTCGACGTTCGTCCGGGCGCGCTCGCGGGAGACGTCGAGAAAGCCCTTCGAGTGCGCCGGCCGGCCCGTCGCGGTGACCCCCTCCGGGATTCGGACGTGGACGCCCGCGTTCTCGAGCACCTGCACCGTCGCCTTCCCCGCCCTGGGGTGGTTGTAGTTGGTGTAGGTGTCGGGGACGAGCAGAACCCGTCGAGTAGCCTCGTCGAGCGGAATTCTCGAGCCACGGCGGTCGAACCAGTCCTCGAAGCTCTCGCCCGCGAACGACGGGAGGTCGCGCTCGCGGGCGATGCCGAGCGCCTTCTCGGCGACGAGTCCGGACCCCGGAAGGGAGGCCGCCCAGTTCGACACCGGCGCGAGCGCGGAGCCGACGGCGTTCAGCCGGTCGACGTTCGCGAACACGCGGTCGCGGAGGCTCGAGCCGTACTCCTGGTGGTGGGCGTGCTCGACTTCCGCTTTGAGTTTCGCCATGTCGACCTCGCTGGGACAGTCCCGCGCACAGCCCTTACAGCCGATACAGAGGTCCATCACTTCGGCCATGAACTCCGTATCCGTCGCGTCGGCCTCGAGGTCGCCGCTCATCGCCCGGCGGAGCATGTTCGCCCGCCCGCGGGTGCTCAGGCTCTCCTCCTCGGCGGCGC
Source organism: Natrononativus amylolyticus (assembly GCF_024362525.1). GTDB lineage: Archaea > Halobacteriota > Halobacteria > Halobacteriales > Natrialbaceae > Natrononativus > Natrononativus amylolyticus. The sequence continues at coordinate 2,245,393 of NZ_CP101458.1, read as the reverse complement.
GGAACGTCGGACACATCACGCCGCCGGTGGTCTCCTGGGCGCCCCGACAGCCCGCACAGCCGTGACAGAGCTCGACCATCCCCTGGAAGCCGTTCTCGTTCTCCCACTCGAGGGCGGGCTCGAGCCCCGCCTCGAACTCGTAGTCGGGATCGAACCGCAGGTGCTCGGTCATGTCGTGGTCGCCACAGACGGTGCCGGGGTTCAACAGCCAGTCGGGGTCGAAGGCGGTCTTCAGCTCCCGGAACAGCGCCCAGACGTCCTCGCCGTAGAGCTTGCGGTTCCACTGGGTGCGGGCGCGGCCGTCGCCGTGTTCGCCCGACACCGAGCCGCCGTACTCGACGACGAGGTCCGTCACCGCGTCCGAGATCGCCTCGAACTCCGCGAGTCCGGCCTCGCTTTTCGTGTCGACCAGCGGCCGCATGTGCATGCAGCCCGGTCCCGCGTGGGCGTAGAAGCTCGCGAAGGTGTCGTGTTCCTCGAGCATCGCCTGGAAGTCCGTCACGTAGTCCGCGAGGTGTTCCGTCGGCACCGCCGTATCCTCGATGAACGAGATGTGTTTCGCGTCCGAGGTCCGCGAGAGGAGGATCGGCGCCGCGCTCTTCCTGAGCTTCCAGAGTTCGGCCCGCTCGTCGGGAGCGTGGGCCTCGAGGGCGTCGAAGGCGCGGACGGGCTCCGCTGTGTCCCCCACCGGGACGGCGCTGTCCGGCGCCGGCACCGCCTCGTCGGGCAACCGATCGGCCAGCAGCGCCGCGACCCGCTCACGGCCGTCCGCCGCATCCTCGGCGTAGAACTCGACCAGCAGCGCCGACTCGGTTCCCGCCGGGAGCCGTTCGGCGACCGGGGCGAACTCCTCGGTCCGCTCGGCGAGGTCGATCAGCACGTCGTCGATGGCTTCGATGGCCGCCGGATCGTGGCCGCGAACGATGGTGTCGACGTCGGCCATCGCCGCCCGCAGATCGCGGTAGGTCAGCAGCGCGACGGCCGTCGTCTCGGGCACCGGCTCGAGGCCCACCGTCGCCTCGGTGATCACGCCCAGGGTGCCCTCGCTGCCGGCGAAGGCGCGGGCGAGGTTGACCGTCGCGCCGGGGTCGGGTTCGACGCCCTCGACCTCGAGGGCGCCACCGGCGCGCTCGTCGAACGCGTCCGGATCGCCGTAGGCTTCGGCGACCAGTCGGTCGAGGTTGTACCCCGAGACGTTGCGCTTCAGCTGCGGGAACACCTCGCGGATCGAGTCCGCCTCCTCGTCGATCACTCGCCGGAGGGCGTCGTAGATCCGCTCGAGCAACTCGCCCTCCGGGTCGGCCCGCTCGCGCAACTCCGCGACGGTCAACTCGCCGAAGCGCTCGACGGAGCCGTCGGCGAGGACCACCTCGCACTCCTCGACGTAGGCGTCCGTCTTGCCGTACTGCAGGGAGTGTGCTCCCGTCGAGTTGTTCCCGATCGCGCCGCCGACCGTGCTGCGGTTGCCGGCGGCGGGGTCGGGGGCGAACTTCAGCCCGTGGGGCGAGAGCTCGTCGTTGAGGTCGGCGAGCACCGCTCCCGCCTGGACCGTCGCCCGTCGGCTCTCGGGGTCGACCGACAGCAGGCCGTTCATGTGGGGCGTGAAGTCGAGGACGACGGCCTCGTTGACCGCCTGGCCCGCGAGGCTGGTGCCGCCGCCGCGCGGGAGGACCGGAATCCCCTCCTCGGCGCAGTAGGAAACGACCTGCGCGACGTCGGCCGTCGAGCGCGGGCAGACGACGCCGATCGGCGTCACCTCGTAGGCGCTGGCGTCGGTCGCGTACAGGCTCCGGGTGTACTCGTCGAAGCGGACCTCGCCCGCGACGCGGGACTCGAGTTCCGAAACGAGGGCCGGCCGCTCGCGGTCGCCGCCGACGTAGTCGTAGTCTGCCCGCGGATCCGCCGCGGGGTCGCCCGCACGCGGGTCCGCCGGCGGTCCCAGCCGTGTCTCGTCGGGGCTCGCGGTCTGGTCGCTGTGGTCGGTCGTCGAACCGCGGTCCGGGCCGGCAGCCGGAGAACGCGAGTGATCGCCCGCCATCGTTCAGCTCGAGTTCGGCCGGTAGACCGCGTTCTCGAGGTCGCCTCCCTCCTCGAGGGCGCGGACGTTGCGGGCGACGATGCCGGCCAGCCGATCCCAGTGTTTGGGCGTGTGCCCGCCGGTGTGGGGCGTGATGAGGCAGTTCTCTAAGTCCCACAGCGGGTGATCCCCTGGGAGGGGCTCGGGATCGGTGACGTCGAGGGCGGCCCCCCGGATCCCGTTGAACTGGAGCGCGGAGACGAGCGCGTCGGTGTCGACGATCCCGCCGCGGGCGGCGTTGACGACCACGGCGTTCGGGGGTAGCGTCGCCAGCGCGTCCGCGTCGACGAGCCCGCGGGTGAGGTCGTTCAGCGGGCAGGCGAGGACGACGTAATCGCTGCGCGAAAAGGCCTCGTGGACGTCGTCTGCCTCGAAACTCAGGACCTCGTCCGTCGGGCCCCCCTTCTCGGGCGTGTAGCGGATGCCGATCGTCTCGACGTCGAATCCTTCGAGTCGGTTCACGATCTCCTGGCCGATCGAGCCGAGCCCGACGACCGTGACCGTGCTGTCGGTGAACTCGAACGACTGGAAGTGGCGCCACTCGCCGTTTCGCTTGCGGCGCCACCCCTCGTGGAGGTTCCGCGCGAAGACGAGCATGTTCGCGATCGACTGCTCGGCGATGCCGGGGGCGTGGATGCCGCCCGCGTTCGTCACGGCCACGCCGCGGTCGGCCAGCGCGTCCATCGGGACGTGGTCGGTGCCCGCGAACGTACAGGCGAACAGCTCGAGGCGATCCGCCTCCTCGAGGAGCGCCTCCTCGATCGTGATGCCGGTGACGAGGCGCGCCTGCGGGACGAGTTCGCGCTCGTCTCTGGGCGTTCGCGCGAGCGCGACGGTGTGCTCCGGCAGCCGCTCGCGGAGCGCGTCTGCGTACGATTCCATCGATAACCCTTCCGTCCCCTCGCGGAGGACGACGACGTCTGGCTGAGTGCTCATTGTGGATTCCGCGTCGCGGAGACGCTGTTCGTCGTTGTACGATTGTCACCGCGTCTCTTATCCTTTTTGTGTACCCGACATACACACAGATTGTGTATAACTAAGTCCCTGGGACGCGTCAGCAACTCGCATGAACGAGCCGATACGGGACCGCCTCGTCTCCCTCAGACGGAGCCTCCACCGCCACCCCGAACCCGCGTGGCGCGAATTCTACACGACCGCCCGGGTCGTCGAGGAGCTTCGGACCATCGACGTCGACGAACTCGCCGTCGGACCCGACGCCTACGACCCCGCCGACCGGATGGCCGTTCCCGACGGGGAACTCGAGCCCTGGCTCGAGCGCGCCCGCGAGCGCGGCGCCGATCCGGACCTCCTCGAGCGGATGGCCGGCGGTAACACGGGCGCGGTCGCCGTCCTCGAGCGCGGCGAGGGTCCCGCGATCGGGCTGCGCGTCGACATCGACGGGCTGTTCGTCGAGGAGTCGACCGACGACGACCACGTCCCCGCCGCGGAGGGCTTTCGCTCCGATATCGACGGGACGATGCACGCCTGCGGCCACGACGTCCACATGGCCTGGGGGCTGGCAGCGCTCGAGACGATCGCCGAGAGCGGTGAGCGATCCGACGGATCGCGATCCTCGTCGGAACGGAGTTCCGACGGTGACTTTTCCGGGCGATTGGTCGTCTTCTTCCAGCCGGCCGAGGAGAGCGGCGGCGGCGGCTGCCCGATGGCGAGAAGCGAGTTCGCCGCGGATCTCGACTACCTGCTCGCGGTTCACGTCGGCCTCGACCACCCCACCGGCGAGGTCGTCGCCGGAATCGAGAAGCCGCTGGCGATGGCCCACCTCGACGTCACGATCGAGGGAAACTCCGCCCACGCCGGACAGTCCCCGGAGCGGGGCGACAACGCGATGCACGCCATGGGTGCGGCGATCGAGAGCATATACGGTATTCCCCGCCACAGCGGGGGGATGACCCGGGTGAACGTCGGCCGGGCGAAGGCGGGAACGACGAGCAACGTGATCGCCGAACGCGCTCGCATGGAGGCGGAGGTCCGCGGGGAGACGACGGCGCTGATGGAGTACATGAAGAGACGTCTCGAGCGGGCAGTGGAGGGCGCGGCGTCGATCCACGGCTGTCGGGCCGACGTCGAGGTCGTCAGCGAGTCGCCGCGAGCCGACAGCGACCCCGAACTGCAGGCGCTGGTCAGCGAGGTGGCGAGCGAGGTCGACGGGATCGAGCGGGTGCTCCCGGCGGCGGACTTCGGGGCGAGCGAGGACGCGACGTACCTGATGGAACGGGTGCAGGAGGAAGGCGGGCTCGCGACGTACCTGATCGTGGGCACCGACCACCCGACGAGCCATCACACGCCCACGTTCGACGTCGATGAGCGCAGTCTGGACCACGGCGTGGCCGTCCTCGTCGAGACGATCCGGGAACTCGAGCGCCGTCACCCGGTACCGCAGGTAGAGGACGACGAATGAGCGGGGACGAGACGCCCGAGGACCGCGTCTCGCTCGCGGACGTCGAGGACGCTCGAGACCGGATCGCCGACGTCGTCCACCGAACGCCGCTCGACACCTCGAGCACCTTCGCCGAACTGAGCGGAGCCGCCTCGGTGGGCCTCAAACTCGAGAACACCCAGCGGACGGGCTCGTTCAAGATCCGCGGGGCGTACAACCGGATGGCACAGCTCTCCGACGACGAGCGCGAGGCGGGGGTGATCGCCTCGAGCGCGGGTAACCACGCCCAGGGAGTGGCGCTGGCGGGCGAGCTCCTCGGGATCGAGACGACGATCGTCGTCCCCGAGGTGACGCCCGCGGCGAAGATCGAGGCCACTCGAGGGTACGGCGCAGCGGTCGTGATCGAGGGCGAGATCTACGAGCGATCCTACGAGTACGCCCTCGAGCGAGCGGGAGAGACCGGCGAGACGTTCGTCCACCCCTTCGACGACGCGGCGATCATCGCCGGCCAGGGGACGATCGGCCTCGAACTCCTCGAGCAGTATCCCGACCTCGATACCGTCCTCGTCGCTATCGGCGGCGGCGGGCTCGTCTCGGGGATCGGCACCGTGTTGAAGGCACACGACCCCGCGATCCGCGTGATCGGCGTCCAGCCCGAGGGCGCCTTCCACGCCAAGCCGTCGCTCGAGGCCGACGAGATCCGCGAACTCGAGGACGTCGACACGATCGCGGAGGGGATCGCGGACACGCGACTGCTCGAGACCACGTTCGCGAACGCCCGCGAAGTCGTCGACGACGTGGTGGCAGTCAGCGACCGCGAGATCGCTGCCGCCGTCGCGCTGCTGGCCGAGCGCGCGAAGACGGTCGCCGAGAGCGCCGGCGCCGCGCCGCTGGCGGCCGCGCTCTCCGAGGATCTGGATCTCGCAGACGAGCACGTCGCCGTCGTCGTTTCGGGCGGCAACGTGAACCTCACGGAACACGCGGAGCTAACGCGGACCGGCCTCTACGAACGCGGGCGCTACGCCGAGGCCAGGCTGGCGCTTGCGGGGTGGCCGACGCGAATCGGCGACGTGATCGAGGTGATCGAGGCCGAGGGCGCGGAACTGGACGTCCTCGAGCGCGCCCGGCGAGGGGCGGGCGACGAGCCCAACCGGGTGCCGGTGACGGTGGGACTCGAGGGGAGCGGTCCCGAGCAGCTGGCGGGCGTACTCGAGGCGATTAGTGAACTCGAGGGGGTGTCGGTGGCCGAGAGCGATCTCGAGTAAAACGGGTCGCACCTCGCGTCCCGTCGGAGGGAACCCTCCCGTTCGGGAATGAAAATAGCTAACACACCTCATGGCGTATCGTCCGTGAGCGTCCTTCGGCGTACCAGCGCGGACGAACGGGGCCAGTATCGACAGACGCTCACCGATGAGGAAGGTGACCAGCCATGCCAGAAGCAACGACACCGGATGTGGACCGACTCATGAGTGACTACGTTGACTTGCGGAACGGGGACCTTTCAAAGCTGGACGTGCTGTCCGATACGTTCACGTTTCATCTGCCGATCGACGAAGTCCGTGGCCGCGACGCAGCGGAAGCTATGCAGCGCGAACAGGAGGCGGCGTTCCCCGACTTCGAATTAACGGTGGACGATATGCTCGCTGACGACGACATCGTCATGTGGGAGTGGACGGTGACGGGCACACACAGGGGGGAGTGGCAGGGTATCCCGCCGACCGGGCGTGAAGTGGCGTTCGCAGGGATGTCGAAAACGGTGATTTCGGAGGGGAAAATCCAGGAGAACTGGGCCTACTTCGACTCACGAACGCTCATGGCTCAACTCGAGGACACCGCGTAGAACTCTCGATTACGCCGTTTTCGCGCTCGAGCCGACCGCCTCGACGGCCTTGCAGAAGATTCCGATGCCCAGCTCGATCTCGCGTTCGCTCGAGTCCAGCGGCGGGAGCAGCCGGATCGTCTTCTTGCCGCAGCCGAGCGTCAGGAGGCCGCGCTCGAGCGACTCCTTCACGACGTCGTTTCGACGCTCCGGCGTGTCGAACTCGACGGCGAGCATCAGACCCTTCCCGCGGACGTCGACGACGTGATCCGGTGTGTCGTCGCGGAGCAGTTCCTTCGCCTGCTCGCCGCGCTCGGTGGCGTTTTCGAGCAAATCGTACTCCTCGATGGCCTCGAGGGTGAGCGCGCCCATCATCGAGCCGAGCAGGTCGCCGCCGCCGAACGTCGAGCCCAGCCGGTTCTTCTCGCTCGGGAAGATCTCCGACCGGGAGATGGTCGCGCCGACGCGCAGCGCCTTCGCGGCCGAGATGACGTCGGGTTCGATCGCGTAGTGGTCCGAGGCCCAGATCTCGCCGGTGCGGCCGATGCCCGACTGGATCTCGTCGACGACGAGCGGGATGTCGTACTCGCTTGTGACGTCCGCCACTTCCTGCATGAACGCCTCGCTGGGGAAGCGGTAGCCGCCGACGCCCTGGATCGGCTCGAGGATCAGGAAGGCGATCTCCTCGGGGTTGAGGTGGCCGCCCTCTGGCGACAGCGAGTTCCGCAGCTGCGAACCGCCGCCGGCGAAGAAGCCGCAGTCGCAACTGCCCGCGTCACAGCCCCGGTCGGCACAAAAGGGCACCGTCTCGATGCCGTCGATCTGGGGGTAGTGGCGGGTGTAGATCTCCTTCGACTTCGTCACCGAGAGGGTGCCGACGGTGCGCCCGTGGAAGCTGCCGGCGAAGGCGACGCCGTACTTCGCTGGCGCGCGGTAGTCGTTCGTGATCTTCATCGCGTTCTCGACGGCCTCGGCGCCGGAGTTCGAGAGGAAGACGGTGTCCATCCCGTACTGACTCGAGACCTCGACCAGTTTCTCCATCAGGTGACTCGAGCCGGGCACCGCCGACTCCTCGGGGGTGGGGCCGGCCCCGAAGTACATGTCCTGGCCGGCGATCTTCATCGGCTCGACGAGGTCGAACGCCTCGAGTTTCTCGAGGAGCTTCTCGTTGTTGTAGCCGAGCGGCGCCGCCCCGATGTGGCAGGTGAAGTCGAGCAGAACGTTGCCGTCGACGTCCGTGACGAACGGTCCGTCGGCCTCGCGGGTGACGTCCCAGACGAACTCGTGGGAGTACTCGCTCGGGGCCGCGTTCGACCCGTGGAACTCGACCCATCGCTGGGCGTTCGGCCCGGGGAACACGTCTACCTCCGGTTCGGCGGTGTCCCTGTCCATACACAGATTATGTATACGCCGTCCATTAAATGTTGTTATGAATTCCGGTGCGATGCGCGGTCGTTAGTCGTCTGTCGGATCGGCCGTCGCGGTGGAGTCGTCGGATTTCGACGAACTCGAGCCGAAGAGCACCGTCCGCTCCTGGAGCAACAGGCGACCCTGACTGCCGCTGAAGTCTTTGATCAGCGACACCAGCGCGAGGAAGCAGACGAACGCGAACGGCGCGCCGGTGATGACGACCGCCTGCTCGAGGGCGCCGGCGCCGGCGTCGCCGCCGAGGATCATCAGGATCGCGGCCGTCAGCCCGAGGACGATCCCCCAGAAGAGCCGGTTGATCGTCGAGGGCTGGGCCTTCCCGCCGGTGGTCATCATCGAAACGGCGAGCGTCGAGGAGTCCGCCGACGTGACGAAGAACGTCGTCACGAGGATCATGAATGCGAGGATCAACGCCGAGCCGACGGGCACGGTGATCTCGGTCACGCCGAGGTCCATCGAAAACGTGAGCGCCTCGAAGAGGATGAACCCGGAGACCTCCGCTCCGGCGTCGCCCGCCAGCACCTCACCGAAGTCCGCGGCGCCGGTGTGCTGTGCCCAGACGGCGGTGCCGCCGACGAACGTGAACCACGGAATCGTCGCGGCGGACGTCGCCACGATGCCCGTAAAGGCGACCTCTCGGACGGTGCGGCCCTTGGAGATGCGGGCGATGAACAGCCCGGCGAACGGCGACCACGAGAGCGCCCACGCCCAGTAGAAGACCGTCCAGTCTTCGACCCAGCCGGTGCCGCCCTCGCCAGCACCGGTGTAGAGGCTCATCGCGACGAAGTCGCTGATCATCCCACCCATCGCCTGTGCGCCGACCAGCACGAGGAACATCGTCGGACCGACGATGAACGTCGCGAGCGTGAGCAGGGCGAACAGCCCCATGTTGAAGTTCGAGAGCCGCCGGATGCCGCGGTCGATCCCCAGAACCATCGAAATCGTAAACAGCACCGTCATCGTCGTCACGACGAGGAGGATTCCGGTGTCACCGAAGTCGAGACCCCACTGGTAATCGAGGCCGGTGACGAACTGGCTGCCGATGAACCCGAGCGAGGTCGCGACGCCGCCGATCGTCGCGAACACTGCGAGGATGTCGATGAGCTTCGCGAACGGTCCGTCGAGGTTGTCCTTTCCGATGAGCGGCGTGAGCGCCGAGGAGACGCGCAGGGGCACCCCCTCGTAGTTGTACGCGAAGTAGCCGATGGCGATCCCCATGATGGTGAACACCGCCAGCTGGGGCAGCGCCCAGTGGAACAGCGTCTGCTGGATCGCCAGTGGAACGGCCTCGCTCGTCCCGCCTTCGACGCCGAACAGGGGGTTCGGATCGTCGTAGTAGAACAGCCCCTCCGTCGGCCCCCAGAAGACGACGCCGGCGGCGAACCCCGCGGAGTACAGCATCGCGAAAAACGAGAAGAAGCTGTACTCGGGCTCCTCCTCGCCGAGTCTGATCTTCCCCCACGGCCCGACGATCAGAAACAGCAGGAAGACGACGACGAGGAACACGATCACCAGCAGCGCCCAGCTCAGGTAGCTGAGCATCTCGCCGTGAATCAGGTCGATCCTGCTCTCGACGAAGCTCCGATCGACGAAGAACGCGACGATCACCCCAACCGACAACAGCGCACCGAAAGCGAAGACGACCAGGTCCAGTTCCTCGAGGAACCTGCCGATCGTCCCGTCCCCCCCGTCTGTCACGGCGTGTCACCCCCGGTGGGCGGACAGCGGTTCGCCGGTGGTCGACACCTACTCCGCTCCACGATCGCCATGCGTCGCGATGGCATACCGAACCGGTTGTCAGTCTCTCGCATAAACATTTCCTTTTCGTACTCGCCATACACAGATTACGTTTACTCACTCGCTTCGTCTCGGTAACACATCAGAACGCGCATCTCTCAATACTTCCGTCAGTTACTGAAATACGACGAAACTGACTCCCGAATCGGTGAGCAAACGTGGGATTACCCAGGCCGGTCGGGCACCGGACGGAGGCGCGATCGGTCAGTTGGTCAGTTCCTCGAGCTTTCGCTCGCGGGCGTCGGCGCTCTCGGTCACCTGGTCTGCGAACTCGTCGACCCGCTCTTCGATCGTCTCGCGGGTCGCTTCCGGAGCGAACGCCTCGGACATCGTCAACAACCGAACGTACGCCCGAAGCTCCTCGTCGGTGAGCTGGGCGAACTCCTCGTTCTCGAGCTTTTCGATGACCGCGTCGACGTCGATCTGGCCGACGGGCTCGACGTTGAACTCGACGGTCACCATCCGGTAGTTCGAGCCGGCCAGGCGCTGTTCTGCCTTGCCGACGCCCTCCGAGAGCATGTCCTTGAACGGCGTGTGATACCCCATCGTGCCGAGGTGCAAGAACGCGAGCATGTCCGTGATTCCCTGGGTGTAGGCGTCGCGGTCCTCCGTATCGGGGTCGAACACCGTCTTCCGGTCGCGCTCTTCCAGATACTCGAAGAGGAGGCTGAAGTCGAGGATCGCGTTCCGCACTCGCCGGCGAATGCGGTTTCGCTTCTGCTTTTTCGAGTGCTCCGTGTAGTCGGTTTTGCGACCCAGCAGAAAGTCGCGGTCGGAGGGCGTGAGGATTCCGCGGGGCCGATCCGAGTCGGCGGCCATCCGAAGTGATTCGGGCGTGTCCTCCTGTTCCATACACGAAAGACGGTTATTGAGCGAATTAACCTTTGGGTTCGCCGAGAGATCGATTGAGGGACCACTCGAGGCGGTGACCCACACTTCGGGTCACCGCCGCCGCGTACGCGCCGCCGGTTTCGAATACGGAGTTCGGGACGGCGTTCACCGCCTTGCAGGTCCACCGCGCTCGTCTACAGTTTCCGTTTCCCGCCGCTCGCTCGCGTCGTCTACAGTTACTGTATGTTCGTCCGCGCCGGTTACGGCCGGCGCTGTGAGAGCGCGATGACGCTGTCAGTCAGCACGTCGACGCCGATCTCGAGGCTGCGGTCGTCGATATCGAACGTCGGCGTGTGGTGGCTCGTCGGGTGGTCGGTGCCGACGAGCAGGTACGTCGCGAGTCCACCGTTTCGCTGGACGCGCTCCATCAGGTAGGTCGCGTCCTCGCTCGCCCCGAAGTCGGCGGTTGGCACGACGCGCTCGACGCCCGGAACGGTCGCCGCGACCTCCCCGACGAAATCGCGGAGGCGGGCGTCGCTGTCCGTTCGCGGCGACTCGCTGACGACCCGGGGGGTGACGTCGCAGTCGTGCATCTCCGCGGCGGCGTACAGCACCCGCTCGAGTTCCGTCCGAGTGTACTCCATGAGCGCCGTCGTCTCCCCGCGAACCTCGCCCTCGAGGGTGATCTCCTCGGCGATGACGTTGCTCGCGGTGCCGCCCTCGACGCGCCCGAAGTTCACCCGGGTCATCCCCTCGCTGTGGCGGGGGATCGCGTAGGCGTTCTGGACCGCGGTCGTCATCGCCTGCATCGCGTTCGCGCCCCCGTCGGGCGCCTTCCCGGCGTGGGCGCTCGCCTCCTCGAACGTCGCGGTCAGGTGGGCCATCGCCAGCGGCTTCTCGACGCCCGCGACGACCGTTCCGGTCGGGTTCTCGAGGCCGAGGTGTACGGCGAACAGGTAGTCGACGTCGTCGACGTGGCCGCTCTCGGCCATCGGCTTCCCGCCCCCGGACATCTCCTCGGCCGGCTGGAAGAACGCCTTGAACGTGCCCGCGAACTCGCCTTCTTTCACCGCCTCCAGAACGCCGAGCGCGATCGTCGCGTGGGCGTCGTGGCCGCAGGCGTGCATGTACCCGTCGTGTTCGGAGCGAAACCCCTCGTCTGCGGGTCGGTGGCCGGCCTCGGTCGACTCCCGGAGCGAGATGCCGTCCATGTCGACACGGAGGCCGACCGTCGGCCCCTCGCCGCGCTCGAGGACGGCGACCGCCCCCGTGTGGCCGTCGGCGGTTCGCTCGAGTACGTCGGCGCGAACGCCCGCCTCGCGGGCGCGATCGAGCCACGGTACGAGCTCCGACTCCGGTGGAACCGCCATCCGGTGGGCCGAGGAGAGGGCCTCGCGGCCGACGTACAGCTCGTCGACGCCGATCCGCTCGAGTTCGTCGACGATCCGGGCGGTCGTCCGGAACTCACACCAGCCCGGTTCGGGGTGGCGGTGGAAGTCACGTCGTAACCCCGCCAGCCGGGATCGTACGTCGCGAGACATGGTTTCCCGAGGCTACGAAGCGGAACTACTTAATGTCACAGACATCGCTGAACGGCCGACGAAACCGCCGTCCGCATCGGTTCGAAAACGCGAGCGCGGAGCGGCGATGTCGCGTCGCCGACTCCGATTACGGGAGGGGCGCACTCGGCGTATTTTCGGACGCGGATCGACTCGAGCGCACGGGTGGGTTACCGCGCGTCGGCGGTGGCGTGTTCGATCCCGTCGGCGATCACGTCCAGCGCCGTCTCCGCGAGGTCGCGGGTGAGTACGAGCGGCGGCAGTAGCCGGAGGACGTTGCCGTGCCGGCCGGCCGTCCAGACGAGGACGCCGTGTTCGAAGCAGTACTGCTGGATCTCGTCGACGAGGTCGCGGGCGGGTTCGCCGCCGTCGACGAACTCAGCGCCGATGAACAGCCCCCGACCGCGGACGTCCCCGAGGAACTCGTTGTCGTCGGCGATCTCCTCGAGCCGATCTCGGATGTACTCGCCCAGTTCGCGGGCGTGAGCCAGCAGGTCGTGGTCCTGGATGTACTCGATGGCGCGGGTGCCGGCTCGCATCGCGACGACGTGACCGCGGTAGGTGCCGGCGTGGTCGCCCGATCCCCAGGTGTCGAGATCCTCGTGGTAGATCGTCGCCGACAACGGGAAGCCCACGCCGCCCAGCGCCTTCGCCGAGGTCATCACGTCGGGCGTGACGCCCTCCCAGTCGTTGGCCCACCACTGGCCGGTGCGGCCGAGTCCGCTCTGGATCTCGTCGAA